>NZ_JBRBAI010000001.1:0-619664 GCF_052806135.1 Billgrantia sp. Q4P2 | reverse complement strand
GGCGCGGTGGGGGGAAGGGCGAGGCGCCACGCCGGCGCATGGTCTCGATCGCTTCGGCGGCAGATAGCCCTGCCGCCTCATCGCCCTCGGGGATGGTCTCCAGGGATGGCGACACCGAGGCGGCCTGGCGCGGTGGGGGGAAGGGCGAGGCGCCACGCCGGCGCATGGTCTCGATCGCTTCGGCGGCAGATAGCCCTGCCGCCTCATCGCCCTCGGGGATGGTCTCCAGGGATGGCGGCACCGAGGCGGCCTGGCGCGGTGGGGGGAAGGGCGAGGCGCCACGCCGGCGCATGGTCTCGATCGCTTCGGCGGCAGATAGCCCTGCCGCCTCATCGCCCTCGGGAAGTGGCCTGTGGGGCGGCGGGCGCTGCGACTCCGGAGTACTCGATGAGGAGCCGGTCGACGCAGTGCTTCCAGACGAGTTGCCCTGGGTCGCTTTATGTTGCTTCAGTCCCAACTGGTGCATCAGCCGTGATGCCAGGGGCCGGCTGCGAGTCCTTTCACGGGACGCAGCCCCCTGGTCACGAGAGAAGGTGTCGGCGGGCAGGTTGGCATCGGCGCCGATCAAATGCGGGCCGTTCCCGGGGGATTGTCGCTGGCCAGGGTTTGGATGCGAGGGAGAGGTGGCCTTGTTCCTGCCCAGCATTCCAAACAGGTTTTTCAGGGTGCGGGACTTTTTCTTGTGCTTGCCGACTGCTTGTCCGCCCGCGTCGGTGGCGCGTTGCGTCACCGCATCAGGCAGGGGAAGCTCGCGACCATCGCTCGCCAGACTCTGCACGCGGCCCACTCTCTGATCGGCGTGGCCCTGTTGAATGCTCTGTGCTGTGGTTTGATTCGAGCTTACCTGAACGGTATGAGTTGGCTGGAGGGAACTTCCAGAAATCGTTGTCATGTTAGGCACTCGTGGCGTTCATCTCGTTAAGAGCCGTGTCTTTGGCTCAACATCCTTGTCGTCTCTGGTCCTGGATGCAGAAAGGGGCCTTCTGGCGTTCCAATTGGGCATCGTATTCGAAGATTGAGTGTCTAGTGAGTGTCCCGTCAGGTTTGGTAGTTCCGCCTTGGTTGTGGGGATCCCTTCGGGCGCGGTAGTTCTACCTTGGTCGTGGGTGTCCAGGGTGGCGCATGTTTTTTGGGCTTTCTGGTTGCTGAATAAAGGATTAATGGCTTGTAAGTAAATTCCTACAGGCCATGTATTCATTTATTTAAATGCCTTGTGGGTTTGTGTTTGTATGTGCGGGTTAAAAGAGAGTTTCCAAATTAGAATCAATGTTGTGTGAAGGCTGTTGGGTGATGTTTTTTAGTTATAAATATCTGAATATAAAGGCTTTTTCAGAATTTTTGTTGGAGCGGTTTCTCCGCAAGAGGGTTATATTTGCCAATTGACACTAATTAAACTGTGTTGATATACATCTTCTCGCCCAGGTGGTTGAACGATGCTGCCTGGGTCCTTGCCAAGGCATTTGCCGTTGGTGAAACAGGAAATTAACGCTTGATTTTGCTTGTGTAGGGGAGTAAGTATGCGGAGCATAAGGACGCGATCTGTTGATGCCTCAAGTAAACAGGGGGCCGTTAATGTCGATATGCTGTATCGGACACAGAATGAACGCCTCAAGCGATTTATCCAGAAAAAAATATGGTGCAAGGAGGATGCGGAGGATGTTCTCCAATTGACCTACCTGGAAGCCATGCGGAGTCAGGAAAATTTCAAAGGAGGCTCAAAGCCAGAAACGTGGCTATTCGGCATTGCTGTAAATCTGACCCGTAATTATTTCAAACGACATTATAGCCAGCCCCCATTGGATGAGATGACGGATACCATGTTGTCGGAGTTGCAGGGGGAAGTGGAAAACGATCCCGAGGTGTTGGCCGAACACGAGTTCACTCTTAGCCAAGCTACCGAGGCGATAAGTGCTTTGCCGGAGGATATCCAGTTCATGTTTGCAATGATCGTCGACTCGGAGTGTAGCTATCAGGACGCTGCCGACCGCATGGGAGTGCCTATCGGTACCATCCGTTCGCGCTTGTCGCGCGCGCGCAAGGCGCTCAAGCATCACCTAGAGGTATAGTGTCAGGAAGATAGTGTCAGGCAGACCGTCAGCAGGCTTTGTCCGAAAGGCTGCACCGGTTAGGTAATTTTCGGACAAAGCCTCAGGTGGTTCTATGCATCTACTCATTTACGCTATGTCAACTCCCACGCGAGCCCGGCCCGCCTTCACGCTTACTTTTGCCTTGTCTGGCCATTGCTCGCCGACTTTTTAGGCATGGCCTAGACAGGTCTCGCTGCGAAAGTGATCGACCAGAAATTCGACGAATTGGATGATCTTGCAGGGTGCGTATGTGTGGTGCAGATAGACGACATGTATCCCTATGTCCGGGCGGCGATGCTGCTTGAGAATTTCCACCAGGGAGCCATCCCGTAGGTAAGGTCGGGCGAGAAAGCTGGGCTTGTTTATGATTCCCGCTCCGTTAACGGCAGCTTCACATAAAGCACGACCGTTGTTGCAGGAAAGAGTCCAGTGGCATTTTTGCAGCGGACTGGAAAATTCCCGACCATTGACAACGTATCTGAGAGCCCGGTGTTCTGCCAGTTCCTCCAAGCTTTGAGGTTCCCCATATTGTTGCAGATATTCCCGAGAGGCATAGTAGCCGAGATAGTCCGTAGCCAGCCGACGGGCAACCAAGGTGGAATCCGGTAGTTCGCCGATACGGATGGCAACATCCAGGCCTTCTTCGATAAGGTTGGCATAGTGGTTGTCTAGGCTGATATCCAATTGAATTTTCGGATGCGACTGCTGGAAAGAATTGAATACATCCATCAGATACATGGTGGAGAAGTCGATAGGGGCGCTAATCTTCAGTATACCTTGGGGTTCCTTGCCCTGCTGTTCGATAAAGGCTTCCAGTTCAGTGAGTTCAGCCAGAATGGTCTGGCATTTCTCGTAGTAGAGAAGACCGATGTCTGATGGGCTGACCTTGCGTGTGGTGCGGTTGAGCAAGCGGACCTTGAGGTGCGCTTCCAGGGCAGTGATCTGCTTGCTTATCTGGGCCGAGGAGACGCCAAGGTCCAAGGCAGCATGGGCAAAGCTTCCCAGCTCGACGATTCTGCAAAAATACTGCATTGCGTTCAATGTGTTCATGAAGTAAGGGTTTTGTATGAGGTTGTTTTATTCATTCTACAGTCGAAGAATGAATAGCATTTTCTGCTTGGGGGCAGGTAAGTGAGCTTGTAGTAAGGAAATGGGGTTAAGTTTTATTGGTTGTGGCTGGCTGTAAGAAAATAGTTGCGGGGATGTTAATCAGGGTCGTTTGTCTTGGCAAGGATAAGCTTCATTGCTCGGTGTGTTGAATCTCAGCAGTTTTGACAGGCGAGACCTAGCCAGCCCAGGGTGGCTAGCTGGGTCCCGAGCCTCTACACATTCATCAGGCGAAGGAGTCGTGACGCCGTCCTGCCGTGGCCAGCCAGCCTGAGAGGTGGTGGCTGAGATCGCGGGCGTCATCGTCGGCGCCGTGGATGGCGCCCGACTTGCGCCTGCGCATGAAGGGCAGGCCCATGGCGTAGAGGCCTGGTGCCACCACGCCGCCCTCGTGCCGCAGGCGCCCGCGGGCGTCGAATACCGGCGCGTCCAGCCAGCTGAAGTCGGGTCGGAAGCCGGTGGCCCAGAGCACTGTGCGGATTTCGCCACTGGCGAGATCGAGCCCGAGGCAGGGCCGCTGCGGTACCCGAGTAGGCGGCAGGTGCTCCGGGGCAGGCAGGGCGTCGTGCCAGCCGTGGGCAATGGCCCAGGCATCCAGGTTCTCGAGTAGCCGCACCAGTTTGAGGTCCGCCGCCGTGGCATGCATGGCAAGCGAGCCCGAGAACTGCAGCCGGGTGCCGGCCAGGCCCGCCAGGCGGCCGACCAGGCGTACGCCGCGCTCGCTCAGGGTGTTGAGGTCCAGGTCCTGTGGCTCGTCACTGCCCAGCAACTGGGGGGAGGGTTGGCGCCGGGCGCGGGCCAGGTCCTCCACCTCGTCGAAGCGCTGGTCGAGCATTCCCGCGTGCTCCAGCCACCACTGGATGTCGCGGCCGCGGTAGCGTCGCGGCAGTCGCAGGTGCTGCCCCACGGCAAGCGTCACGGGGCGGCCGCTGCGCTGGATTTCGTCGGCCAGTTGCGCGCCGGTGGCCGAGGCGCCCACCACCAGCACGCCGCCCGGCGGCAACTGCTCCGGGCGACGGTACTTGTGGGGCGTGAGGCTTTCGATCCAGGGCGGCAGGGCTGCGGCCATGGCGGGCACGACGGGAAGCTGGCAGGCGCCGGTGGCGATCACCACCGCCCGGCAGCGCCAGTCGCCCCGATTCGTGACTACCCGGTAGCCGCCGTCCGCCGGCCATACCGTTTTCACCTCGGTGCCGGTATGCAGCGGGGCCGAGAGGCCGCGTGCGTAGCGGTCGAGCAAGGCGACCAGTTCCGTCACGCTCATGAAGCCTTCCGGTTCCGTCCCGCTGTAGGCTTGCCCGGGCAGTCGTGTCTGCCAGTTGGGTGTGAGCAGGCGCAGCGAGTCCCAGCGTTCTTTGCGCCAGGCATTGGCCACCTCGCCGCGCTCCAGGATCACATGTTCGATGCCGCGCCGCGCCAGATGGTGGCTCATGGCGAGCCCGGCGTGTCCCGCGCCGATGACCACGGTGGTCACGGCGCGGGCCGGGCGGTGCAGCGGGCGTTGAAGCCCTGCGGTCATTTCACACCGACCTTCACGTGAGTGGGGTTGGTCAGCAGGTCGTAGACCGCCGAGCGCTTCTGCGACTGGGCCACCAGCGCCTCGATGTCGGAACGGCTGGCGTCGGCATCGATCTCGAACGTCACACGGATGTCGTCGAAGCCGTTGCGGACGTCGGGGTCCATGCCGAGGATGCCCTGGATGTCCATGTCCCCTTCCACCGTGGCCTTGACCGAGCGCAGCTGGATGCCGCGATGCTGGGCCACGGCGGCGACACCGGCGGTGAGGCAGGCGGCCAGGCCGACCAGCACGTATTCCACCGGGGTGGGGCCGTGATCTTCGGCGGCGAAGACCTCGGGGTGGTCTGCCTCGAAGGTGAAGCGTGAGCGGTGCTGCTGCGCTTCGCCGAGGCCATGGAAGTCCTCGACGACGATCCGGCTGTGGGTGCCACGAACCCAGTCGCAGTGAGCGCGCCAGGTGAAGCGGGCGGCCTGGGGGGCCTGGGACAGCGCTTCGCGGGCGCCCAGCAAGGCGGTGACGTTGACGCCGTTGTCGATCTGTTGGGTGGCGGTAGACATCTAGACTCTCCTCGTATTGTTTTGGAAACACAGCACAAATGCCTGCGCGAGCGAATCGCTGCGTTGCGCGGTGCTGGTGCGCCAGCCCGGTCGGAATCCTCACCTATACCCCATAGGCTCCGGTTGACTCGCAGCCTTCGGCTTCTCGCCCCTTTGGGGCCAGCCTACGGCTGTTTGTCTCTTCGCTCGGTTCTGTGCTCCGTGCGCCTTGCGACCCACAGGGATGTGGGAAGTGCGTTGGTTCGTCGGGAACGAACCTAGCCGCTTCATCTCGCTCGGCAATTTGTTCAGCGTTTCCTTTTGTCTCGTCATGGGTTGACCGTCAGCGGTCAACAGCGAGATTCGGCGGGCTAGGTGTGAGCCAGCGTGGGAGAGGGCGTGGTTTTTTCAGAGGGGTTGCGTGGAATCCATCACGGGTGCGATGCGCTGGAAGGCCCAGACGTGGGTGACCGGCATGCCGGCCTGATGCTGGGCCAGACGTACCGATTCGGCATCCGGTGCGTGGTAGAGGCAGAGCATGCGCTGCCGGTCGAGCGAGAAGAGCGTACGCAGGAAGCGCACCTGATGATTGTCCAGGCACGCTGATCCGGCGTCTTCCAGGGCCTGGATCGCCTCGAAGGTCACCGCCGCGGCGAAGCGGCGCTCCACCATGACGTTGGCGGCTATCAGGTCCGTGGCCTTCAGGCCGGGGGCATCGTGCACGCTGCCGCCCCACAGCGAGCTGATGTCGGCGCCGGCATGGCGCAGGCCGATACGTGCCGATTCCACGTCGGGGGCCAGGAAATGGCAGACCAGGCGGCGTCCATCCCGGGCCAGCAGACTCTCCTGCCATTGAATCCGGTGCAGGTCGAAGCACGGTTGGGCCGCCTCGGTCAGCGAGCGCACCAGTTGCGATGCGAGAGGGCGGTCGAAGCCGCGCTCCAGGATGACATCGATCATGCTTCGTCCTCGGCTTCGGGGTGGGCCAGTAGCGCTTGCCAGCGCCGACGGGCCCAGCCGGCGACGGGCCCACTTGCCAGCGCTTCGGCGGCCTGGGCGTGCTGGTGCCAGCCGGCCGTGTCGCCAAGGCGCCGGGCGCATTCGGCCAGCAGGGTGTGGGCCAGCAACCGCTCGCTGGGGCGTTCGAGCACTAGGGCGTGTTCCAGGGCCTCGCCGGCGCGGTGCCTGGCGCTTTCGGCTCGCATGCGGGCGAGATCGAGCCGTGCCGCCTGCAGCAGCAGAACGGCCAGGCGATGACGCGCGTCGGCATGGCGCAACGTGACGAGTGCGACACCGAAGGGGTCGGGGTCGTCCTCCAGGGCGTAGTGGCACAAGGCTTCGGCTGCTGCTGCATAGGGTGCCTCGCTGCCATCGCGCAGACGTTTGCCGAGTTCGCGCAGCTGGGCACAGCGCTCCCGGGCCTGTGCGTAATCGTCCCGCTCGAAGTCCATCAGCAACAGCGTCTCCTGGGCCTGGAACTCGCCCAGCCTGTCACCCATGGCCTTGCACAGGGTGCGGGCTTCCTTGAAGTAGCTCTCCGCTTTATCGAAACGATCCTCGTGCAGGCTGAGCAGGCCCTGGGCCAGCGGAATGGCGGGATGGCCGATATTCTGCTGGATGGCCAGTTCGCGTGCCTGGGCGAGCAGGTCGGCGGCCTGGTGCAGGTCGCGCTCCAGCATGGCCAGGCAGCGGGCGGTTTCGGCCATGGCGATGACCTGCTCGCGGCCTTCGCCGCAGCGGGTCGCGCGTTCCGCCTGCAGTGTCTGCTCATGGGCGTCGCTCCACTGGCCGTGGGCCCAGCGGATATGGCTGGCCAACTGGTAGCCGAGCCGTGCATGGGCCAGGGCACCGTGTTCCAGGGCCTGCTCGGCGAGCGCGACCACCTCGCCGGCGCCGGCCTCCCAATCCGCCAGGGGGGCGGCACTGTAGAGAAGATCGTGAAGTTCGAGGGCCAGGCAGACACGCCGCATGCCGGTCATGTCGTCGGTCAGTGCCAGCCCCCGCTGGGCAAAGCGCTGGGCTTCCTCGTTGGCGAAGATGCGCAGGCAGAAGCGGCCGGCTTCGATCATTGCCCGGGCAGCCAGCTCGAGGTCGCCGCTGGCGTGGGCGTGGTGGGCCAGGCTGTTGGCCTGGCGCATGTCGTTCAGGGGGCCGTCGGTCAGCCATTCGGCAACGCGCCGATGCATGGCCTGGCGGCGGGCCGGGGAAATTGCTTGGTACAGCTCGGTGGCCACCTCGCTGCGTGTGAAGCGCAGCAGCCCCTGGGGGCCGGTGGAGAGCCACTGGTGCCGTTCGGCCATCTCCAGGGCCATGCCGATACGGTTGGTGTCGAGCCCCGAGACCTGGCCCAGGGTGGCAGGGTCGGGATCGGGAGCCAGCAGCGCTGCCCAACGCATCACTTCGAGGTTATCGCCCTCCAAGGCCGAGAGGCCATCGTCGGTAGCAGGACGCGGCGGTATCGTCGTGTCGGTACTTATCGCCTGTGGGCCTTGGGCAAGCTTGGTCTCTCGCCAGGCACGCAGCAACTGGCCGTTGAGCGGCAGGCCCGCCTCGCGGAGGAGTCGCGTACCCAACTGCAACTGTCGTTCGGCTTCGCGTGGCTGGTGCAGGGCCAGCAGCAGGCGCACCAACCAGGCGCGTGCCGCCTCGTCGAAAGGGGCGAGGCGCACCCAGGCATGGGCGTGGGGCAAGGCGCGTTCCGGGGTATCGGCGAGCCGCCCGACCAGCGTCGTCAGCAGGGTCGTCTGGGCACGCATGGCGGCTTCCCGCTCGGCCAGGCACCAGGCGTGGAAGTCGGGAAACCGGTCCAGCTCCAGGCCTTCCAGGAAAGGGCCGCGGTAGCGGCTCGCGGTTTGTGCGAGCACTTCGATGTCGGCCGTCGCCAAGCCGTCGTGGCATAGCGCATGCAGGCCGGCCACGTCGATGTCGATGTCCGTGGTATCCAGGCTCACGCCCAACCGGTCCGCCTTGAGCCGGTTCCTGTCGGAATCGTCCACCAGGCGGCGCAGCTTGGACAGGCTCCAGCGCAGCGAGCCCCGCGGGTCGTCGGGCAGTTCCCACAGCAGGTCGCAAAGGTGTTCGCGGCTCAGGGGGCGGGAGTGTCGGGCCAGGTAGGCGAGCAGCGCACGGGTTTTCCTGGAGGGGGGCAGCGCCAATACCTGCCCGTCCCGAATCACTTCGAGATCGCCGAGCAAGTTGAGGGTCAGCGCGTTCATGTCAGGACCCGATGCAGGGAAACTATTGGAGTATAGTCCGTGCGGCCGCAGCGTCTGACGCTTCCTGACTCTCGGGGCTGGCAAAAAACCACGCTGTCTTCCACGCCCGCTTCCTCGGCACGGGTCAACCCTGTTGGCCTACCCACCCGAGGAGACTCACCATGACCCGCTACGCCAGCATATTGGAAACCATCGGCCGCACGCCGCTGGTGCGGCTTGCCCGGCTCGCACCGCCGGACGTCAACGTGTACGTGAAGGTAGAGGCCTTCAACCCCATGGGCTCGGTCAAGGATCGTATGGCGCTGGCGGTGATCGAGGCTGCCGAACGCAGCGGCGCCTTGCGCCCGGGCCAGACGGTGATCGAGGCCACCAGCGGCAATACCGGTATCGGCCTGGCCATGGTGTGCGCGCGCAAGGGCTACCCGCTGGTGGTGACCATGGCCGAGAGCTTCAGCCTGGAGCGGCGCCGGCTGTTGCGCTTCCTGGGCGCGCGGGTGGTACTCACGCCCGCTTCCGAGAAGGGCAGCGGCATGCTGGCCAAGGCGATCGAACTGGCCGAGACCCATGGCTACTTCCTGTGCCGCCAGTTCGAGAACGAGGCCAATGCCGAGGTGCACAGCCGTACCACGGCACGGGAAATTCTCGACGACATGCAGGGTGAACCGATCCATGCCTGGGTGACCGGCTTCGGCACCGGCGGCACGCTCAAGGGCGTCTCTCGGGTGCTAAAAGCCGCCGATCCGGCGACCCGCGTGGTGGTCGCCGAGCCCGACAATGCCCCGCTGCTGGGCAGCGGCGAGGCGCAGCCACAAGGCAGGAGCCACCCGCGTTTTCGCCCGCACCTGATGCAGGGTTGGAGCCCCGATTTCATCTCGTCGCTGACCCAGCAGACGGTGGCTGCCGGCATGGTGGACGAGGTGGTGCCGGTGGCGGGTGAGGACGCACTGCGCCTGGCCCGCGAGCTGGCCCGCAAGGAGGGTATCTTCGTTGGCACTTCCGCCGGCGCGACCCTGGCCGCGGCCTTGCAGGTGGCCCGGCGGGCGCCGGCCGGCAGCCATGTGGTCTGCATGCTGCCCGACACCGGTGAGCGCTACCAGTCCACGCCGCTTTTCGAGGGCATCGAGGACGAGATGAACGAGGAGGAACTGGCGCTGTCGCGCTCGACGTCCGGTTTTCGCTTCGACACGCCCGCGGTTGCGCCGGCTCCCCAGCCGCCCGCCGCGCCCGTGGCGCAAGATGCCACAGGGCAGGTAGCGACCAGCGATGAGGAAACGTCCAGTGATGAGAAAACGTCCAGTGATGAGAAAGCGCCAAGCGATATGGAGGCCGAACGGCAACTCGACGACTACCTGGCTCAGGCGCCGGTGGTCATGTTCGCCCTGGCCTGGTGCGAGTTCTGCTGGGCCGCACGCAAGCTGTTCGACCGCCTGGGTGTCGACTTCGTGAGCGTGGAGCTCGATGCCCCGGCCTGCCAGGCCGACGACATGGGCATGCGCCTGCGACCGGTGCTGGCGCGGCGCACCGGGGCGCCGACCATTCCGCAGATATTCATCGACGGCGAGCCGCTCGGCGGCTGCGGTGAGCTGTTCGAGGCCTGGGCCGACGGTAGCCTCGGCGAACGCCTGGCAGCGTGCGGCGTCGCTTACGACAGCGAGGCGAGGGTCGACCCCGAACTCCTGTTGCCGACCTGGCTGCACCCACGCTCCACCACGGCCTGATACGGAGGAAACCAACATGAGCTACATCGAAACGATTGACCCGGAACTGGCCGAGGGCGAGGTCAAGGAGATGTACCAGCGCCAAGCGGCCCACTTCGGATTCTTGCCCAACTATGCCCGCGTATTTTGTCATCGCCCGGAGGTCATGAAGTGCTGGGCGGCGCTGATCGCAACGATCCGCCGCCCGATGGAGCCGCGCCGGTACGAGCTGGTGACGCTGGCTGCCGCTCGTGCCTTGGGCAACACCTACTGCTCGCTCGCGCATGCCAAGGTCCTGTCGGGTCTGCTGGGCATGGAAGAGACCCAGGCCATGGTGGCGGGCAAAGTGGGGCCGCTCAGTGAGGCCGAGCGTGCGATGATGACCTTCGCCGCCAAGGTGGCCTGCCGCGCCCAGGAAATCGGCGTCGAGGATATCGAAGCGCTGCGGGCTCACGGCTTCGCCGATGACGAGATCTTCGACATCGTTGCCGTAGTGGCGGGGCGCGCCTTCTTCACCCGTATTCTCGACGGCCTCGGGGCCGAGGCCGACGCCGCCTTCCGCGAGCTCCCGCCCGGGCTGGTGGAACCGCTCAGCGTGGGCAGGCCGATAGCACTTGACGAAGCGCAGCCTTGAGCCAAACTGCTAGTAGACCAGTCGGTCTAAAGGAAGGCAAATGACGCATGTAACGAAGGAGCGGTTGCTCGAGGCAGGACTCGCCATGCTGCTGAAGCAGGGGTATAGCGACCTTGGCATCCAGGCCTTGCTGGAGGCAACGCATACGCCCAAGGGGTCTTTCTATCACCACTTCAGCAGCAAGGAGGATTTTGCTCTTCAGGTCGTCGATCGCTACATGGTGGAGGTGCATTACGGCCTGGACCTGAGCCTGGGCAATACCTCGCTGGCTCCCCTGGAGCGAGTTCGACGGTTCTTCGAACTCTCCTGGGAGAAGTACCGCCAGGAAGGCTACCTCGGTTGCCTGCTTGGTGGCTTGGGCCAGGAACTCTCCGGTATCAGCCCGGTGTTTCGCGACAAGATAGAGAGCTGCTTTGCCGTGATCGCCGAGCATATTGCCGGATGCCTGGAGGAAGCACAGAAACGGGGTGATCTACCGCCTGACAGCGATCCCCGGGAAATGGCGGACCTGCTGGTGGATTGCTGGGAGGGGGCGGCGCTACGCAGCCGCTTGCGTCGCAATCCCGGCCCGCTCGAGCGCATGCTCGACTTCTACTTTTCGGCTGCGGCGCGATAGGTTTCGTTCGAGCCGAGAGGTTTGAGCGAAAAGTGTACCGACTGGTCTATTCATGGGTGGTCACTCCGACTGCCCACAACCAGCGGTGAGGGTTGGCGATCCGGCCAGCCCGGGAGGTACAAGATGACAACTACCAGCCTCTATGAACGCCTTGGCGGTGAGCGGGGCATTGCCTCGCTGGTCGATGATATCGTCGAGGCGCATATGCAGAACCCGAAAATCCAGGCGCGATTCCTGCCCTACCGGGACGACCTGGAGTACCTGGAGACAGTCAAGGGCCACCTGCGGCAGTTTCTTACCTTCGGCGGCGGGGGGCCGGGTGAATACCACGGCAAGAGCATGCTGGAGGCACATCGCGGCATGAACATCAGCGAGGCGGAGTACATGGCCGCCATCGACGACATCCTGGCGGTGCTCGACCGCCACGAGATCGATCCGCAGACGCGCCAGGAGATGCTCGGCATCGCCTATTCGCTCAAGGACGAGATCATGCACGTCTGAAGGCGTCCCTGCGACGGACAGGCCCGGCGTCTCACGGCGTCGGGCCTTTTTCGTCATGTGGAAGTGCCGAGCATGGCTGACTACTTTCATGCCTCCTGCCGGATTTCCATGCCGCTATCCAATAGCGCTGCCACGGCCTCGATCGTCTGTGGGTCAGCCTCGGTGGCAGGGGCCAGGCACCAAGCTTCGTGCACCAGGGCCGTGAGCGTCGAGAGGTTTCCTTCGGCAAGCGGTAGGTGGCCGGAGAGCACCGTGGTCGGCGCCAGGCGCTCCAGGGCATGCAGTGATCGGCCCAAGGCTGCTCGGTCGACCGTGGCCAGCCAGGGGGCGTCGATCGCTGACCAGGTCACCATCCCGGCACGCAGGGTCTGCGCCTCGATTTCCGCTACGTTTTCCGCCGGTTGGGGAAGCAGGGCACCAAAGCTGTCGGCGGCGAACAGGGTGCGCGAGCGGGTATCGAGGAAGCCGAGTGTCTCCGGTGCGTCGTAGTAAGGCGGGCGCAGCGGCACCAGCTCGCGGTCCCCAAGCGTGAGCCGTGCACCTGGCTCCAGCAGCTGTACGCGGCTGACGTCGAGGCCGAGCAGGCCCATCTTGCCCATGCCGAGGAAGCTGGTCACGACCCTTGCCCTGGGGGCGCGTTCCAGGATCCGGGCCAGGTTGCCGATATGGTCGGCATCGGTGTGGCTCAGCCAGATCCAGCGCAGGTCGGTGAGGTCGATTTCCGCCTCGAGAGCTTCGAGGAACGCGTCGCCGAGCGCGGCCAGGCCGGTGTCGACCAGGACCGGCTCTTGGCCCTTGTGCAGGAAGGCGTTGACCGCCAGGCCGCCCATGCCGGGCAACGGCAGGAAGGCGGGTAGCACACACCAGTCGTTTCCGGTCTCCCGGGTGGTCAGCATTACAGGATTATTGTCGGTCATCGTCGGGCTCCGGGGTCTTGATCTATTTTCAGTGAACACCATTGTTCACGCCGCAAGTGAAAACCCAGGGACGGCGCTTGTCAAGAGTTGAGTGAACATGTATGTTCACTTAATGACCGAGACACGACGTTATACCCAACGTAAGCGCGCCGCCGACCGCGAAGAGACCCGCCTGCGTATCGTCGAGGCGACCATGGCGCTGCATGAGGAGATCGGCCCGAGTGCCACCACCATCAGTGCCATCGCCCAACGGGCCGGCGTGCAGCGCCTGACCGTCTATCGTCACTTTCCTGACGAAACTGCGGTCTTCGCGGCCTGTACCCGTCACTGGCTCGAGCTCAACCCGCCGCCGGACCCTGCCGCCTGGGCCTCCCATGAGGCGGGGCAGAGCCAGGCCCGCGCCGCGCTGGTGGCCTTCTATCGCTACTATCGTGATACCCAGCGCATGTGGCGGGCCGCTATTCGCGACGAGCCCAAGGTGCCGGCGCTTCAGGGACCCATGGAGAGTTTCCGCGGCCAGTTGAATGCGCTGGGCGAGACGATAGGTAAGGGCTTCGGGGAGGCGGCGGATTCGCTCCCAACCACCACGCTGCGTCATGCCCTGGCGTTTACCACCTGGGCATCGCTGGAGGCGCAGGGGTTCGGCGACGAGGCCATGGCGGACCTCGTGATGGCGTGGCTGCAGGGAGTGAGGAGCTGACGTGCTGTTCCTTCAAACCTGATAACGCCGGTAGTGCGACGCTCTACAGTTTCTTGTGCACTCTGATGATTTCTGTACATCAAAACGACGGCGCGACAAGGGCGATGCTGACGCTCAGGCGGGCGGCCCCTTGAGTTCGATGGTATTGCCTTCGGGGTCTTCGAGATAGATTGAGGGGCCCGGGCCTTCGGCGCCGTAGCGTTGCTTGAGTTCACCGACCTCGATGCCATGGGTGGCAAGGTATCGGCGAATCGCCCCTTCGTCGAAAGGTTCCACGCGCAGGCAGAAGTGATCGAGATTGCACCCCTCGCTTCCGGGGGCTGCGCCACCACGCTGCCCCAGCGGGCCTTCCACGGGTACCAGGTCGATCAGGCTGTGTCCGGCGCGTAGTTGTATCAGGCCAATCTCTTCCTGATGCTTTTCCACGGTGCAGCCCAACACCTCGCAGTAGAAGGCGAGCATGGCATCGGTGTCGCGGATGCGCAGTACCAGATGATCGATCCCTTGGATGGGCAGCATGGCGTTCCGAGTTCGTTCTGGGGCCTAACCGACACTATGGCCCAAGCGGCTGGCAGGCACCAGAGTACTCGCCGTCACCACCTGCCACGCCCTCGCTCCGGCACCATGTGGCCGAAATAGATCAGCCCGAAGGCCAGCCAGGCCACGGTGAGTATCAGGCGACAGAACGGCATTGCTCGCCAGCAATGCCAGTGAGATCAGCATCAGCGCAACGAACAGCTCGCCTACGGAAAGCGACATGACCGGCTCCTTCCTTGGGCTGTCCGGGTGCCACTCGGGGCAACTCGTCTCAGCGTAGACGAATCCCGCCCTTGTCCCGAGCAGCGCCGAAGCAACGATGGCCATGGCGGGCGCGAGAGGCGGATGCGCAGCATGGCCCGAACATGCCAGTATTGGAGCTGGCCGTTCTTGCCAAGGAAGCCATTCATGACCCGACTGTTCCAGAAGCACTATCACCCGGCCGGCACGGCGCCCGGCACGCTGCGCGACCTGTCGCTCGAACAAGTCGCCCTGCAGGGGCCGGCGACGTTCCTGCTGGCACGACGCGAAGGCGGCCGCTGGGGCGAGATGCACGAGATCGTGTCCGAGGCGATTCCCGAGGTGTCGGAGGAGGGGGTGCTGTGCTGGCTGGACGTGCAGGGCATGCCGACGTCCGAGGAGCTCGAGCTGCTCGGCGAGCGGGTGGGGCTGCATCCGTTGGCCCAGGAGGACATCCTCAACGGCGGCCAGCGGCCCAAGGTCGAGCGCTTCGAGGAATCGCTGGTGGTCACCCTCGGCATCCCCGAAGTGGACGACGAAGGTAACCTGCACCTCTACCAGTTGACCCTGTTCATGGCCGGTAACATCGTCGCCAGCGTCATGGCCGAGACGCTGGATCCGTTCGTCGAGGTGCGGCGCCGGCTCAAGGAGCGTGGTGGGCGCGCCCTGGGGGAGCCGGACGACCTGCTCTATGGTCTGCTCGATGCCGCCGTGGACCACGCCTTCCCGGTGCTGGATGGAGTGGGCGAGCGCATCGAGGAGCTCGAGATGGAGATCCTCAATCAACCCGACAGCTCGACGCTGGAGCGCCTGCACGGGCTGAAGCGCGAACTGATCATGCTGCGCCGCTACCTGTGGCCCACCCGCGAGGTGATCAACCAGTTGCTGCGCGACCATGACGACCTGTTCACGCCCGACACGCGCTTGTGGATGCGAGACGTCTACGACCACACCGTACAGGTGCTGGACCTGGTGGAAAGCTATCGCGACATGACGGCGAGCCTGCTCGACATCTATCTTTCGAGCATGAGCCATCGGCTCAACGAGAGCATGCGTAAGCTCACCATCGTCGCCACCGTGTTCATGCCCCTGACCTTCATTGCCGGCGTGTACGGCATGAATTTCGCCCACCCCACCAGCCCCTTCGCCATGCCCGAGCTAAGCTGGTACTGGGGCTATCCTATGGTATGGGGTTTGATGGTCGCCGTTGCCATCGGCATGGTGGTGTGGTTCAAGCGCAAGCACTGGTTCTAGCATGTCCGACACACTGGAACGTCCGGTCATCGAGGCGCGATGCTATCCCGATCGCGTGCTGAGCGACCGTCATGGCTACCACCAGCTGCTGCTGGGGCTCGATGGTGCGCTGGAGCTCGAGTCGGCAGGCCGGCTCACGCATGTGACCCGCGGCATGTTGGCCCCGGTGGCGAGCGGTGACGTGCACCACTACCTGGCACCGGGCGATAACCGCGTGCTGGTACTCGACCTGCCCGAGGCATGGTGCGAGGCGCTGGCCTTCGAGGGGCTACTGCAAGGCCAGGTTCGGCGTCTGCCCGAAGCGCTGGTGGCCTGCGGCGAAAGGCTGGATGGAACGGACCAGTCCCTGGGGCGCTGGCTTGAACTGGCATTAGCAGCCGGGGGCCGGCGCGCCGTACCGCCGCGGCTGAAGCTGCTCGAGCTGCTGCCCGCCGTACGCGCCGACCTGGCGCATCCATGGCGTGTTGCCGACATGGCAGTGCGCTGCCACCTGGCCGAGGCCGTCTTCGCCCGTCAGTTCCGCGCGTTGACCGGCCTGTCGCCCCACGAGTGGCTGGTACGGCAGAGGTTGGCTCACGCCTGCGAGTTGCTCCGGGTCGGTGGTGCCTCGCTCACCGAGGTGGCCCTGGCCTGCGGCTTTGCCGACAGCGCCCATTTCTCACACAGCTTTCGCCGGCGGCATGGTGTCTCGCCGAGTGAGTGGCGGCGGCTGATGGCCGCGGGCGGCGCCTCGGAAAGAGGTCAGGATTCGACAAGCCGCGTCCCTACGTAAAGCACATGCTGTGACCTCGACAATGCTGACGAGGTCTCATCATGTCCGCTCTGACCCGACGCCAGGCCACGGCCATCGGGGCCACCACCATTCTCAACTGGGCGCTGCTCGCCACCCTGACCCAGCTCTCGGGCCCGGTGCCACCGTTTCTGCTCACCGGCCTGGCATTCGGCATCGCCTTCCTCTGCTTTCTCGCCTGGGCCCTGGGGCGGGGCGAGTCGTTCATCGCGCCGCTGCGTCAGGCTCCTTCGGTCTGGGCGCTGGGCGTTGGTGGGCTGTTCGGCTATCACGCGCTCTACTTCGTCGCCCAGCAGAATGCACCGCCGGCCAACGCGGGACTGATCAGCTACTTGTGGCCGCTGTTGATCGTGCTGTTCGTCGGCCTGTTGCCGGGAGAGCGCCTGCTACCAAGGCATGTGGTCGGTGGGCTGCTGGGCTTCGCCGGGGCGGCACTGCTGATCGGTGGCGACCTGGGCGGCGGAGGCAGTGCGCTGGGGTACGGCGCCGCCTTCGCCTGCGCCCTGGTGTGGAGCGGCTACTCGGTGTTGTCGCGAGCCAAGAAGGCGGTGCCAACCAGCGCCGTGGGCGGCTTCTGCCTGGCCACGGCGCTACTGGCCTTCGCCTGCCATGGGCTGTTCGAAGCGACGCGCTGGCCCCAGGGCCTCCAGTGGCTGGGCGTGATCGGTCTGGGCCTGGGACCGGTGGGCAGCGCCTTCTTCACCTGGGACATCGGCGTCAAGCACGGTGACCTGCACCTGCTTGGGTTACTGGCCTACGCCACGCCGCTGCTCTCCACGGTGGTACTGATCGTGGCCGGCTATGCCGAGGCCACGCCGCTGCTGGCGCTGGCAGCCGGCGTGATCACCCTGGGCATGCTGTTCGGCAGCGGTGCGCTGGCGCCACGCAGGAAGCGGGAGACACCGGCACGTCCCGATGCCGCGTGAGACGGATGCCGTCACAGGTCAGGGTGCGGTCATGTATCGCCCGGCCGATCGGCGGAGCGTGAAACGGGGCGGAAGGTGTCGCTGAACACGGCGTTGAGGTCGAAGGTGGAGCACTGACCGAGGGAATCGAAGTTCCGCTCGAGCCATAGATCGGCCCAGCCACGGCCTTGACGGTACAGGCGCGAGACGAAGTCCCACCGGGCGTTGAGCTTGCTCGAGGCGCTGAGCTTTTCCACTTCCTTTTCGGCGTGGATCAAGTGCAGGCGCATGGAGCGGTAGCGTTCCACCTCGAGGCCTTCGGCATCGATCAATTGCTGTAGCAACTGAATGCTGCGCAGCTCCTTGATCAAGCTGGTATTGAAGGTGATTTCGTTGATGCGGTTGATGATGTCCCGCGCGCTGTCCGGTAGGTGCTGACGCACAAGAGGGTTGACCTGCACTACCACCAGATCCTGGCAATCCATGTCGTCCACCAATGGGAATAGCGCCGGGTTGCCGCTGTAGCCGCCGTCCCAGTAGGCCTCTCCGTCGATTTCCACCGCCGGGAACATGAACGGCAGGCAGGCTGAAGCCATCACCGTATCCACCGTGATCTCAGGTTGGCGAAACACCTTGGCGCGCCCAGTCCTGACGTTGGTGGCGGTGACGTAGATCTTGGCCTTGCGGCAGGCGTTGACCCGCTCGAAGTCGACCAGCTTGCACACCAGGTCCCGTAGCGGATTGATCTTCAGCGGATTGAGCTTGGCCGGGGCGATGAGCTGGGTCAGGCTCTCGAACATCAGGTAGCTGGGTGAGTGGTCGAGGCTGCCGGTGCCGGTCAGCCAGTCCCAGGGCGTCGGCTGGATGGGCGAGAAGCGCGCCGCATCGCTGACCCCGCGCCAGAAGTCGTGAAGTGCCTCGCGCGCTCCCTCGCGGCCGCCGCGGTGCAGGCCGTCGGCCAGTACCACGGCGTTCATCGCACCGGCGCTGGTGCCGCTCACGCCGTCGATTTCCAGGCGCTCATCCTCCAACAACCTGTCGAGTACGCCCCAGGTCAGCGCACCGTGGGAGCCGCCGCCCTGCAGGGCGAGGTCGATGTGCTTGCGTGTTTCCTTGGGCATGCCACCTCCTGTGTCATTCATGCTGCAACGCAGTGTAGACCTCTTGTGGGCGGACCTGATACAGGCGCCTTCGTTATCTGCGTTACAGAGTGCCCTGCCACTTACCCGTTCATGAGCCGCCCGTGGGTTCGTCAGCTTGCAGTTTGGCCAGGGTCGTCACCAGCCGCCGGCAGAGCGCGTCGAGCCGCTGCCGCTGGCTTTCGTCCTCCAGTTCGCCGGTCTCGCTGAAGGCTTGGGCCGCGCGGGGGACAGCCAGTGGGTTGGGCAGTACGGTCACCCCGAGATTGCTCAGAAGTTGGCGAATCAGCGCCAGGCTGCGCATGCCGCCCAGCGCGCCTGGTGAAGCGGAAACCACCGCCGCCACCTGATCGGCGAACAGGGCCAGGCCGCTGCGCTCGCCGTCCGAGCGCGACATCCAGTCCAGCGTGTTCTTCATCAGTGGCGTGATGAAACCGTTGTATTCCGGCGAGGCCAGCATCAGGCCCTGATGCTCGTCCAGCAACTCCTGGAGGCGGCGGGCATTGGCGGGCAGGCCCTCGCGGTTTTCCAGGTCGCCATCGTAGAGCGGCAGGGGATAGTCACGCAGGTCGATGAAGGTCGCCTGGCCGCCGGCATGCTCGACCCGTTCGGCGGCCAGGCGGGCAAGGCGCTTGTTGAAGGATTTCTCTCTGGCGCTGCCGGCGAAGACCAGGATGCGCGGAGGGTTGGAAGTCGTCATGGGCAAAGCGTTCCTCTTGCCGGTTGTCGTCGGTGCTTCTCGGGGTGGTCATTCCTGCCAGGGCAGGGGGGGCGGCTCCAGGCGCTTGCCGTCGAACTGGGGAATGCTGCCGAAGCGTTGGCTGCCGGCTTCCCAGTCGCGCTGGGCCTCGATGATCTCGGCCTTGCTGTGGCCGACGAAGTTCCACCAGATCAGGATTTCCTCGCCCAGCGGTTCGCCGCCGACCAGGATCGCGCGTCCGCCTGGCGGTAGCGCGAGAGCGACCTGGCTGCGCCCACGGCCCAGATAGGCCAGCTCGTTGGTAGCGAAGCGTTCGCCTTCGATGACGAGCTCGCCTTCCAGCGGCAGCAGGCCGTATTCGAAGTCCTCGCGCAGCGGCAGTTCCAGTGAGCCGCCAGAGGACGCCGCCAGGTCCAGGCCCACCAGTGGCGAGAAAGCCAACGTTGGTGCCCGCTGGCCGCCGAACTCGCCGGTCAGCAGGGTCAGCTCGAAGCCCCCTTCGTGCCACTGGGGTAACTGCGGGTAGTGATCGAAGCGTGGCTCGGTCTGACGGTGGGCTTCGGGCAGGGCGATCCATAGCTGGGCGGCATGCAGGTGTGACTCGCCGGGTACCGACTCTTCGGTATGGCTGATCCCGCGACCGGCCGTCATCAGGTTGACCTGGCCGGGGCGGATCACCTGCTCGTTGCCCAGACTGTCGCGATGCAGGACTTCTCCCTCGATCATCCAGGTGAAGGTCTGCAGGCCGATGTGCGGGTGGGGGCCGACGCGCAGGCCTCGCGAGTCGCCCTTGAATACCGCCGGGCCGGCATGATCGAGGAAGCACCAGGCGCCAATCAGGCGTCGCTGGCGCGACGGCAGCACACGGTTGACGGGAATGCCGCCGACGTCGGCCGTGCGCGGTGCGACATGCTGCACTTGGCGCTTGCCATCGACGATGGGGCAGTCCAGGGAGGAGGAGAGATCGGCTTCGTTGACGAGGTTGCTCATTGTCGTTTTTCCAGGCAGAACGAAGTGGGTGGGCGGTCAGGCTTGTTTCAGCATAGGTTCTCGCTTGCCGCACTGCCCGTCGGGGGTGGCCATGCCTCAACGGAACAGCCAGGGCGCCACCAGTTTCACCACCCGCGGCATGACGACGTAGACCACCAGGCCCACGATGGTGGCGGCGATCAGGCCGTGACGGATGCCCCAGGTGTTCAGCGCCGGCAGCAGGCCGAAGAGCGGCAGCCACAGCAGCGGCACGATCATGGTCAGCGGCCAGATCACCGCCGTGGTTACCAGCCACTGTTTCCAGCGCGTCGGCTGCCTGCTGGCGGGCGTAGGCGGGGTGAACCAGTAGTCGATGCCGCTGACGATCTCCACCCGCTCGGCCTGTTGCAGGTCGGCCTGGATGGTCCCCATCAGCTCGCGGCGCTCGGGGGACTCCCGCCAACGCCGGGCGTCGGCGTCGCTGGCGAAGCGCACGGCGATCTCGTAGTCATGATGATCTTCGGGAGGACGCAGGATATGCACTCCCTGATGGCCGGGAAAGCGGCCGGCCGCCTCGATGATCTGGCGCAGCCAGGTTTCGTAGCGATCCCTGGCCTCGGGCCTGACCCGATGGTGGATCTGGATGGTTGCCCCCTCGCAGTGAGCCGAGGGGGCGGGGTCGGAGACGGACATGGGGAGCCTCCATGGCGGTTGGGTGGCCAGCAGGGTAGAGCCCGGCAGAAGCCGGGCCCTGTTACCTCAACGCTTGTGCGCCAGGCTCTGCTGCTCGTAGCTCTGGATCAGGTTGGCGTAGGCGGGCAGGTGGCCGGCCAGCAGGCCGCCGAAGCCCTCGATGTCGTTGCGCCAGTCGCGGTGCAGTTCGCAACCCACCCCGAACCAGGTCATCAGCTGGGCACCGGCCTGCGACATGCGATCCCAGGCCGCCTCACGGGTGGTCTGGTTGAAGGTGCCGGAAGCATCGGTGACCACGAACACCTCGAAACCTTCCTCCAGCGCCGAGAGCACCGGGAAGGCAACGCACACCTCGGTGACCACCCCAGCGATCAGCAGCTGCTTCTTGCCGGTGGCCTTGACCGCTGCCACGAACTCCTCGTTGTCCCAGGCGTTGATCTGCCCGGGGCGGGCGAAGTAGGGGGCGTCGGGAAAGGCTGCCTTGAGTTCGGGCACCATCGGACCGTTAGGGCCGTCCTCGAAGCTGGTGGTGAGGATGGTGGGGATCTCGAAGAACTTGGCGATGTCGGCCAGGGCCAGCACGTTGTTCTTGAAGTCGTCGGGGCTGAAGTCCCGCACCAGCGAGAGCAGGCCGGACTGATGATCGACCATCAGCAGGGCGACATCGTCCTTGTTCAGGCGGTTGTAGGTATGGGGCATCTCGTTTCTCCTTGGCTTTCTCGAGTGAAGCGCCCGGCAGCGAGACCGGGCGCGGTTGGCTGCGGCAGGGCCGCTAGCCCTCCAGACGGCCGAACTTGCCGGCCTGGAATTCGGCAAAGGCCTGGTGAATCTCCGTCTCGCTGTTCATCACGAAGGGGCCGTAGCCCACCACCGGCTCGGCGATCGGCTCTCCGCCAAGCAGCAGCAGCTTGGCGTCGCTGTTGGCCTCTAGACGTATCTCGTCGCCCTGGCGCTGGAAGGCCACCACTGCTTCTTCACGGACGACAGCGTCGCCGTTGACCTGCACGGTCCCTTCGAGCACCACCAGTAGCGTGGTGTGACCCTCGGGAACTCTCAGGGTGGTCTCGGTGCCCGGTTCCAGCCGCAGATCCCAGACCTCGATCGGAGTGAAGGTATGAGCCGGGCCTCGGTGCCCGCGATACTCACCGGCAATCACCCGCAGCTCCCCGGCCCGCTGCGGAAGCGCGACCCGCGGGATATCGGCATCGAGCAGCGTCTGGTAGGCCGCCGGCGCCGACTTGTGCTTGGCCGGCAGGTTGACCCACAGCTGCACCATTTCCAGGGTGCCGCCCTGCTGCGTGAAGTTGCCGGAATGAAACTCCTCGTGGACGATGCCCGCCCCGGCGGTCATCCACTGGACGTCCCCTTCGCCGATACGCCCGCCGCTACCGGTGGAGTCGCGATGCTCCAGCTCGCCCTTGTAGACCAGGGTCACGGTCTCGAAGCCGCGGTGAGGGTGGGCACCGACGCCTCGTGGACGGCTTGCCGGGGCGAAGTCATGGGGGCCGGCATGGTCGAGCAGCAGGAAGGGGCTGAGGTGATCGGCACCCAGACGGTCATAAGAGAACAGGGAGCGGACGGGGAAGCCGTCGCCGACCCAGTGGCCGCGGGGGGCGCCATAGATGCCGTGGATCTTCTTCATGGTCTAGCTCCTGCTTGAACTGGGCTTTAGCCCGATACAGGAAGCTTATGCAGGGAACGAACATGGCAGTAGAGGGTATAATTCACACTCTGCGTTCTATAAACAGGACAATAAGGGCGAAGTGATATGCAGGATCTCAACGATCTCTACTACTTCGTGCAGGTAGTGGATCATGGCGGTTTCGCCCCGGCCGGACGCGCCCTGGGCATTCCCAAGTCGAAGCTGAGCCGGCGCATCGCCAAGCTGGAGGAGCGGTTGGGCACGCGGCTGATTCATCGCTCGACGCGCCATCTGTCGGTTACCGAGCTGGGCCAGGCCTACTACCGCCACTGCGTGGCAATGCTGGTAGAGGCGGAGGCCGCCGAGGAACTGATCCAGCGCAACCTGGCACTACCGCGGGGCACGGTGCGGCTGAGCTGCCCGCCGAGCCTGCTGCACTATCTGATCACCCCGCTGCTGGTGCGCTTCATGGCGCAGTGCCCCGACGTGGAGGTGCAGGTGGAGGCCACCAGCCGCCGGGTGGACGTGATCAGGGAAGGCTTCGACATGGCCATCCGCGTGCGTTTTCCGCCGCTCGAGGACAGCGACCTCTCGATGAAGGTGTTGTCGCGCAGCCCCCAGCGTCTGATGGCCGCGCCAACGCTATTCGCGGATCGACCAAGGCTGCGGGTACCGGGTGATCTGGTGGGATTGCCCAGCCTCGATTTCGACCAGATCGACAGGCAGCACCTTTGGGTACTCGATGGGCCGGATGGCGCGACAGCTCGGATTCGTCACCAGCCACGGCTGGTCACCGACAATGCCGAGACGCTGCATCAGGCTGCGCTTGCGGGCCTGGGTGTGGTCAAGCTGGCGCTGCTGGTGGCAGGACAAGACCTGCAGGCGGGGCGTCTCATCGACGTGCTGCCCGGCTGGGAGCCGCGAGGAGGGATCCTGCATGCCGTCTTTCCGTCGCGTCGCGGCGTACTTCCCGGGGTGCGGGCATTGCTCGACTTCCTGGCCGAGAATATCGCCGAGATCGACTTTACCAGCCAAACCGCCCTGGCCGTGGCGATGAATGAAGAAGGGGCATGATGCTACGCTCGCTCAGCACAGCCGCGTGCCAAGCAGCAGCAGCGAGGCGTCGGCAGTTTGCCAGCCCCACCACACCAGGGCGAGGGCGACACCGAGTGCCAGCAGGGCGGCAAGTTTCACCAATGGGTAATGCATCATGCCTGGGCCTCTCGGGGTACAGGGCGCTTGATCGGTGCCTCGCTGATGAACCAGTGCAGCAGCGCCGCCGCCACCGAAAGCAGGATGGCGAGTTTCCATACCACATCATAGTCGCCGTGAAGGTCGTAGAGCATGCCGCCCAGCCACACGCCGGTGAACGAGCCGACCTGATGGAACAGGAAGACGATGCCGCCGAGCATTGAGAGGTGGCGCACGCCGAACACCGCGGCCACGATACCGTTGGTCAGCGGCACCGTGGAGAGCCACAGCAGGCCGATGGCGATGCCGAACAGGTAGGCGCTGGCCGGGCTCAGCGGCAGGAACACGAAGGCCGCGATCACTGCGCCGCGAGCGAGATAGAGCCAGCTGAGCAGGCGCGGCTTGGAGTAGATGCCCCCCAGCCAGCCGGCGGCGTAGGTGCCGAAGATGTTGAACAGGCCCACCAGGGCCAGGGTAGTGCTGCCGACTTGCACTGCCAGCCCGTTGTCGAACAGGTAGCCGGGCAGGTGCACGCCGATGAACACCACCTGGAAGCCGCACACGAAGAAACCCAGGCACAGCAGCCAGAAGCCGCGATGGCCGGCGGCCTCGTCCAGCGCCCCGCGCAGCGAGAGATCGCTGGCCTGGCGGGCCGAGGGGCGGTCCTTCAGCATGGCGCCGAGCGGTACCATCATGGCCGCCAGGGCGCCCATCGCCAGCAGCGCGGCCGACCAGCCGAGCCAGCCGAGCAGGCCCAGGGTGCCCGGCAGCATGGCGAACTGGCCGAACGAGCCCGCCGCACTCACGATGCCCATGGCCATGCTGCGCTTTTCCGGTGCCACGGCGCGGCCCACGGCGCCGAGGATTACCGAGAAGGTGGTACCCGAGAGCCCCAACCCGATCAACAGCCCGGCCGAGAGCGACATGCCCAGCGCCGATTCGGAAAGCCCCATGAACAGTAGGCCCAAGGCGTAGAGCACGCCGCCGGCCGCGACCACCCGTGCGGCACCGAAGCGGTCGGCCAACGCCCCGGTGAAGGGCTGGGCGAACCCCCAGATGAGGTTCTGCAATGCCAGGGCGAAAGCGAACACTTCGCGTCCCCAGCCCAGCTCGCTGCTCATCGGCTCGAGGAACAGGCCAAAGCCATGGCGCAGCCCCATGGCCAGGGAGATGACCAGGCTGCCGAGCAATATCAGCAGCAGCGTGTGGCGGCGAAGGGCGTCCATGGCGATTATTCCCGTTTGCAGGCTAACGAGCATGCACTATCGCGCTTTATTCCTGGGCTGGCAATGTCGTCGATTGGCGACTTCTTTGTAGCCGCTGCGCCACATGTGTAAAGGCGCTGTGATTCGCTATCATGAACACTGTTCGACAACCTGGAGATACACCATGTCACGGCGCCTGTCGTTTGCGTTTCTCGTCGTCCTGTCCGCCATGCTGGTGGCAGGCTGCAGCTACCAGCCGGCACGTATCAAGTCCGAGCCGTTGATCGTCATCGACGATGGCCGTAGCGGCGGCCACCATGGCAGATTCTGTCCGCCAGGGCAGGCAAAGAAAGGACGCTGCTGAGTTAAGCGCTCCCTAAAGGCGCGCTAGACTGACTAGAGTCGTAGCCATAACGACTGCGAATGGGAACCGGAAGGGGCGTCTGGAGTTCTTGCTCTGCGAGGTACATGCCATGAAAACGTCCCTGCACTTGCTCACCCTGGCCATATTGCCCCTCATGCTGGCCCTGGTCGGCTGCAGCTATTCACCGGCCCGCATTACACCCGAACCCTTGGTGGTGGTCGACGGTTCGCATCGTCACTATCACGGCGACAAGCATCGCCACCGCCACCGCGATCGCTACGTGGAACGCCATTACTATTACGACGATCGCCGCTATTACGATGATCGTCGTTATCGGGACCGTCATCGCCATCGCGGCGGTTTCTGCCCGCCCGGCCTGAGCATGCAGGGTCGCTGCTGAGCGGTGACGATACGGTTTCACGATGCCGCTCGGCAGGGTAGTGTAGGAGCATCCCTGACCGAGCGGACCTCAAGAAACCGTCATGTCTCAACTCGACCTGCGTGCCTGCAACCTGGGGCAGGAACACGTTGCCCATGACCATACGCATCATCAACTGATCCTGGCGACCTGCGGCAGTACCGAACTCGAGGTCGAGGGCGTTGGCGATCGTGTCACTGGCATACGCGGTTGCCTGATCCCTTGTTCCCATCACCACGAATACGAGGGAGATGGGCGCAACCGCACGTTGGTACTCGACATTCCCTTGCCTGCACTGGGAGAAATGCGCGACGGTGAAGGCCTGCAGCGGCTGTTCGAACGTCCCCGCTTCTTCCCCGTGCCGACGCGTCTCAACCGACTTGCCGCTACGCTGATGGTCCAGCTCGAGCAGTTCCCGGCCCTGCACAGCGAGATCGCAGCACTGCTGCTACGCGCGCTCTACCTGCATCTTCACGAGCAATTGCCCGACTACTCGTCTCCCATTCCACCGGCCCAGCGCTCCGCCGAGCGAATCGATATCGAGCGCCTGAATGTCTGGATCGATCGGCATCTCGCCGATGACATTCGGATCGAACGGTTGGCGGCACTGTGCGCCCTCAGCGCCGGGCATTTCCATGCCCTGTTTCGCGAACTGACCGGAGTCACGCCGTTGGTTCACGTTCAGCAGCGCAGGCTGGCTCATGCCCGGGCGCTGGTTTGCCACGGAGACCTCAGCCTGGGGCACATTGCGGCGCTGATCGGTTATCGCGACCAGGGCAGCTTCAGTCGCGCCTATCGGCGCCAGTTCGATACGACTCCCTCCGCCGAGCGGCGTCGCGCCGAGGCAACTGCCGAGCCTGGGGCAAGCCCACCTGAGTTGCGGGCAAGCACCTCTTGCTCCCGCGTTCTAACCTGAGGGTAATGCAACTGCCTTGCCGCGGCCCGTGCGAACCTCGGGAGCGTGGCGTATGTGCGGTAATTCATCGTCGCTTCGCCAAGGACCCGAGATGAAGCTCTTCTACCATTCTGACCAGGAGTACCACGCGCCTGCCAGCTTTCTGGTGCGTGGCCAGCTCACTGCCTCCCCGGAGGGGCCGGTGCGAGCCGAGATGCTGTCCCAGGGGTTGGCCGCGGCGGGCTTTTCGTTGAGCGAGCCGGAGGAGGTCGACACCCCACGCCTGCGTAGCCGACTGGCCAAGATCCACACGCCGCGCTACCTGGACTTCCTCGAGACCATCCATGCCCGCTGGCGCGAGCTGCCCGGGGCATCCGAACTGGTGATGCCCAACATCCACCCGTGCGGCGGCGGCCACCATTATCCGCGCCATCCGGTGGGGCAGGCGGGCTGGCACCTGCACGACATGGCTTGCCCCATCGGCGCCAACAGCTTCCGCGGCATCCTGGCCAGTGCGGCCACGGCCCAGGCGGCGGCCGAGGCGCTGCTCGGCGGCCACGGCACCACCTACGCGATGTGCCGACCGCCGGGCCATCATGCCGGGCCGGACCGGGCCGGGGGCTTCTGCTTCCTCAACAACTCGGCACTGGCGGCCACGGTGCTGCGCGAGCAGTTCTCGCGGGTCGCCATCCTTGACGTCGACCTGCACCACGGTAACGGCACCCAGGACATCTTCTACTACCGGGGCGATGTCTGGACGGGGTCACTGCACGTTGACCCTTCCGACTTCTATCCCTTCTTCTGGGGCGGTGCCAACGAGGAGGGCATGGGCGAGGGGCTCGGCGCCAACGTCAACTTGCCGCTGCCGCTGGGCAGCGACGGTGCCGCCTTCCTCGAAGCGCTGGAAATGCTGATCGAACGCATGCAAGCTTTCCGCCCCGAGGCACTGGTGATCGCCTTGGGGCTGGATGCCCACCGCGACGATCCGCTGGCCGGCATGACGCTCGAGACCGAGGATTTCGCCATGGTTGGCCAGCGCCTGCGCCGGTTGGGCTTGCCCGCCGTGCTGGTGCAGGAGGGGGGCTATCCGACGGAGCATCTCGGCAACAACTTGGCCGCCTTCATGGATGGCTTCACCCATTCCTGAAGCGCGATGCCGAACACCATCACCAAGCAAACTCATCAAGCAAACCACACAGCACCATTATGGAGAGTCAGGCATGACGATTGAGTATCAGGACAGCAACGCCCGCATGAGCCAGGTGGCCATCCACAACGGTACGGTCTACCTGGCCGGCCAGGTACCGAGCGATGCCAGCGCCGACATGCGCGGCCAGACCGAACAGGTGCTGGCGCGCATCGACGAGCTGCTGGCTCAGGCCGGAACTTCCAAGCAGAACCTGATCTCGGCTCAGGTCTGGGTGACCGACATGGCCGAGTTCGGGCAGATGAACGAAGCCTGGGAGGCGTGGGTAGTACCCGGCCGCCCACCGGTACGCGCCGCGCTCGAAGCCAAGCTGGCCAAGCCCGAGTGGAAGGTCGAGATCATGGTGGTCGCGGCCCTGCCGGAGGCCTGAGATGCGCATCGTCACAGCCGAGGAAGTCGCCGGCGCGCTGCCTTGGCCGGCGCTGGTCGAACGCTTGGCACTGACGTTCCGTGAGGGCGTGGAGTCGCCGCCGCGCCATCACCACGCCATGCATCGACCGGATGGTGAGGCCACCATGCTGCTGATGCCGGCCTGGGAGCGGGCCGGCTACATCGGCGTGAAGATGGTCAATGTCTTCCCGCAGAATGCCGATCACGGCCTGCCTGCCATCTCCGGTGTCTACCTGCTCAGCGAGGGCGCCCACGGGCGCCCATTGGCCTGTCTCGACGGCAGTGAGCTGACCCGGCGACGTACCGCGGCCGCCTCCGCCCTGGCAGCCCGTGGGTTGGCCAGGGACGATGCACAGTCGCTGCTCGTGGTGGGTACCGGCAAGCTGGCGCCCATGGTGATCGAGGCTCATGCCGCGGTGCGGCCCATCAAGCGGGTTCGGGTCTGGGGACGCAACCCGGAGAAGGCACGACAGGTGGCCGCCGGGTATGCCGACCGCTTCGATTGTGCGGCGGCCGAGGACCTCGAGGCGGCAGTCCGCGAAGCCGATGTGATCAGCTGCGTGACGCTTTCCACCGAGCCGCTGATTCGCGGCGAGTGGCTTTCTCCGGGCGCTCATCTCGACCTGATTGGGGCGTTTCGCCCCAGCATGCGCGAAACCGACGCCGAGTGTCTGCGCCGTGGCGAGGTGTTCGTCGATACCTACGCCGGCGCCCGGGGCGAGGCGGGCGACATCCTGCAGGCCATCGAGGAAGGGGTATTCGCCTTCGATGACATCGCCGCCGAGCTGGCGGAGCTCCTCAGAGGAGAGAAGGCCGGTCGTTCGTCACCCGAGGCGATCACTGTATTCAAGTCGGTGGGGGCTTCGCTGGAGGATCTGGCGGCCGCCATCGAGGTATGGGAACAGCTGGAGAAGCGTTCATGAAGGAGAGTGGCAGGACCGGGTTCTTCTGGCATGAGCGCTGCTTCTGGCATGATCCCGGTGCCATTGGGGTGTTTTCGGCGCCGGGAGAGTTCCTCCAGCCCCAGCCCGCTTCGGAGAGCCCCGAAAGCAAGCGCCGACTCAAGAACCTGCTCGAGGTCTCGGGGTTGATCGACGAACTCGAGGTGCGCAAGGCGCCACCGGCCAGCCGCGAGGACCTGGCGCGCTTCCATACCGGGCGTTATCTCGACGAGCTGGAGGAGGGCGACATGGCCCGCGGCGGCGATGCCGGCGAGTGCGCGCCCTTCACGCCGGGCAGCCTGGCGGCAGCCAAGCAGTCGGCGGGCCTGGCGATTGCCGCGGTGGAAGCGGTGGCCACCGGCGAGTTGGCCAACGCCTATGCCTTGTGCCGCCCCCCGGGGCACCATGCCGAGGCCGATCGCGGCCGAGGGTTCTGCCTGCTCGGCAACATCCCGGTGGCCGTGATGCGGGCGCGGGCGCTGGGGCAGGCCAGGCGCGTGGCGATACTCGACTGGGACGTGCACCACGGCAACGGCCAGCAGGCGGCGTTCTACGACGATCCCGACGTGCTGACCGTATCGATACACCAAGCCGGCAACTACCCGCTCGATAGCGGCGACTTCGACGAGCTGGGCGAGGGAGCAGGGTACGGCGCCAACCTCAACCTGCCGCTGCCACCTGGCAGCGGTATCGGTGCCTACCGCTATGCCATGCAGGAGCTGGTGCTGCCCGCCATCGGCGGCTTCGCCCCCGACCTGATCGTCGTGGCCTGCGGCTATGACGCCTGCGCCAAGGACCCGCTGGGCAAGATGATGCTCAACAGTGCCGCCTTCGCCGACATGGCCCAGCAGCTCAAGGCCCTGGCCGAGCGTACCAGCAATGGCAAGCTGGTGATGATCCACGAAGGCGGCTACTCCGAAGGCTACGTGCCGCTGTGCGGCCATGCGGTGATCCAGGCGCTGTCGGGCAGCCGCACCGCGGTACCTGATCCGCAGAATGACGAGATTGCCGCCTGGGCCTACCAGTCGCTGCAGCCCCATCAGCGCGCCTTGATCGACAGCTGGTGTGACGCATGGCGGCGCCTTGCACCGTTGTGAATGCACCTTTGTGAACCGACGAGGACGATATGACTCCGCTCTACGATAGAGATGGCTGGATATGGCTGGATGGTGAGTGGCTGCCATGGCGCGAGGCCCAGACCCACTTGCTGACCCATACACTGCACTACGGTATGGGCTGCTTCGAGGGCGTACGGGCCTATGCGGGTGAGCGAGGCGCGCATCTGTTCCGCGTCGCCGAGCATACCCGGCGCCTGCTCGACAGTGCCCATGCCCTGGACATACCGGTTGCCTTCGACGAGGCGGAGCTGATCGAGGCCCAGCGCCAGTGCCTGGTGCGTAACGAGCTGAGCAACGCCTACCTCAAGCCGACCATCTTCTTCGGTGCGGAAGGGCTTGGCCTGCGTGCCAAGGGCCTCAGCGTGCACGTGATGATCGCCGCCTGGGATCTGGGCGACTACATCTCGACCGAGGCCGCTTCATTGGGCCTGCGAGCGCTGACCTCCTCCTGGGCACGGCACCACGTCAACATCAGCCTGTGCCGGGCCAAGACCAACGGCCATTACGTCAACTCCATGCTGGCACTCAATACCGCCGTCAAGGCGGGCTTCGACGAGACCATCATGCTCGATCCCGAGGGCTACGTGGCCGAGGCCTCTGCCGCCAACGTCTTCCTGCTGCGCGATGGCGTATTGCATACTCCAGAGGTCACCTCTTGCCTGCAGGGCATCACCCGCGACAGCGTGATTCAGCTGGCACGCAGCGTGCTCGATGTCGAGGTGCGAGAGCGGCGCATCACCCGGGATGAGTTGTATACCGCAGACGAAGCCTTCATCACCGGCACCGCTGCCGAGATTTTGCCGCTGCGCGAACTCGACGGGCGTCATATCGGCGCACGTGCCGGCGCGCCGAACCCGGGGCAGCCGATCGCCGAGGACTCCGTGACGGCTCAATTGCAACGCCTCTATCGCCGGCTTACGCGCGGGGAGCCGGGCGAGGATTTGACTGCCTTCCACGACTGGCTGACTCCGATCTAAGCCGTTCGTCTGAGCGGGCTTACTGCTTCGAGACGCGCATCGCCATATACGGGCTGCTAATATGGCCGCATCTCGAAGACAGTGGGGCGCAATGACTCAGGCGATCATAGATTTCTTGGTGAGTGGTTTGCTGGCCGTGGTCATGGCATGGGGGGCTGCCGCGCTGTGGTTTCGCCTGCCTGTGTCACGAACCCGACGACGCTTTGCCGTGACCGGCTGGGGCGTGGTGGCCCTGGTGCTGTTGTTGCTGGGCGTGCGCGGACAGTGGTTGGCGAACGTGGTCCAGCTGTTGCTGCTGACGGCGCTGTTCACCTGGTGGTTTCGGCTGCAGCCGACCCATGACCGGCCCTGGTCCGACGACGTGGCCTACCTGGCCACCGGCGAGGTGCAGGGCAACCGGCTGACGCTGCATCACGTGCGCGATTTCGACTGGCGGACCCGCGACGATGCCGCCGTGCACTGGGAACCGCGCAGCTACGATCTGGACCGGCTCGATTCGGTCGACATGATCGTCTCGAGCTGGGGGCGACCGGGAGTCGCCCACGTGATGGTATCGTTCGGCTTCGAGGGCGAGAGTTTCGTGGTCTTCTCGGTGGAGGTGCGGCGTCTCAAGGGCACGCGTTTCTCCGAGATCGGCGGCTTCTTCCGCCAATACGAGCTTGCCATCGTGGCCGCCGACGAGCGTGATGCGGTGGGTCTGCGTACCAAGGTGCGCGGTGAGCGGGTTTCGCTGTTCCGGCTGCGCATGTCGCGCAATGCCATGCGTTCGCTGCTGCTGGCCTATGTCGACGAGGCCAATGCACTGGCCGAGTCGCCGCGCTTCTACAACACCATCACTGCCAACTGCACTACCTTGATCTTCGCCATGGCGCGTGGCATCGGGGCGCGCCTGCCCTTCGACTATCGCCTGCTGGTGACCGACAGGCTGCCGGGCTATGCCTTCAAGGTCGGTGGGCTGTGGCCCGGGCATACCCTGCCTGAGCTGGAAGAGAGCGGGCGAATCGACGAGCAGGCGCGTCGGGTGCATCGCGCTGCCGATTTCTCGCAGCGCATCCGCCAGGGAGTGCCGGGCTGGGAAGCGCTGGCCAGGGCGTCGCAGGCGCCAGCAGAGTAGCGGGCAACAAAGAGCGCCACGGGCGTGAAGCCACGTGGCGCATGTCTCCCTGGGCATGATCCTTCATGCCGACATTCCTGCACCGGCTTCCTGCCCGGTCGCATCCGTGTCGCAGCACGACAGTATCCCTTGTCTTCTCCCCTGAGGGGCATGACCCTTTATCCCATCAACAGGTGACATTGCCGTGACGGCGTGGTGAAAAACGGTCGGATAAAGGCAATTCCAAGATTAGTCGCCCTTCGCTGACTCTTCCAGTGAGCGAAGCAGGCCGCGCAACAACGAGAGTTCCTTGCGGCTGGGTCGTGCCCGGGCGAACAGCGCCTGCAACTGGGCTTCGGTGCGGGCATGGGGCTGGGTCAGAAAGCCGCTGGCCTGCATCACGCGGCCAAGGTGGGCGTGGAAATGATCGAGCTGCTCGCGGGCCGGCTGGCGCTCCTCGACGGGGCGTGGCTGGCGATATAGGCTCTCGGGGCGCTGGCGCCACGCCTTGAACGTCTCGTAGGCCAATACCTGCACCGCCTGGGAGAGATTGAGAATGCCATAGTCCGGGTTGGCCGGAATGCTGACCTGATGGCTGCAGCAGCGGATCTCGTCGTTGGTCAGGCCGAAGCGCTCGCGGCCGAATACCAGCGCCACCGGGTCGTCTGCGGCATTGGTGACCAGCTCGCGGGCCATTGCCTCGGGCTCGTCGAAGTGGGGCAGGGGCAGGCTGCGCAGCCGGGCACTGGCGCCCACCACCTGCACGCAGTCGGACACCGCCTCTTCCAGCGATTCGACCACGCGGGCGCCGTCGATCACATCTTCGGCGCCTGCTGCCAGGCGCGAGGCCTCGCTATCGGGAAAGCAGCGGGGGTTGACCAGCACCAGGTCGGTCAGGCCCATGGTCTTCATGGCCCGCGCCGAGGCGCCGATATTGCCGGGGTGGTAGGTCTGGACGAGGACGATACGTATGTTCGATAGCATCTGGACGTTCTGTGCCGGAAAACGGTGGGTAGTGTACTTTGGGCTACGGGCTACGGGCTACGGGCTACGGGCTACGGGCTACGGGCTACGGGCTACGGGCGGCAGCAGGAAGCGTAAGCCGCAGGGTGCGGAAATCGCAAGGTAAGGTACCCTCCGGCCAAACAAAACCCCTGCCGGTTTCCCGGCAGGGGTTGAGTCAGGCGGGTGCCTGGAGTTGGCCAGGGGGCGTTTACATCATGCCGTTTAAGAGGGTTGTAACCCGATGTAATCCTTGACGTTCAGTAGGTTGCGCATACAATGCTTCCTACATTCCTTCCTACACGACATGCCGCCCATGCCTTCTGCCGACCGTAAGCACCTCAAGCTACGGCACAACACCTGGTACTTCCAGAAACGTGTGCCGAAGGCTCTCAAGGGCCTCTATCCAGATCATGACATGATCGAGGAGTCTTTGGGGACGGGGGATATCAGGGAGGCGCGGGAGAAGCGCGACATCTTGCTAGGCCAGCTGCGCCAGCGAGAGCGGCTGTTGAAGTCGCAGAACCAGCCACGGCAGCGATTCCTACAGTACGTGGAGGATCTCAGAAGAATTGCGGTGGAAGAGCCCTTCATCGGGCCTGATATGGAATGGCATGAAATCCTTGACCCCGAGACAGCCAAAAAAACGAATGACCCCGAATACATCGAAGCCTTCAGGACCGTCATGCAGGGCAAGACGCAGAGTGAGAGGTATGGAGTCACGCTGAATGAGGTGCTGGAGCACTTCATCAGGGCCAGCGAACGTGAGGGGCTGCATACTGAGGGTACCAGGACGAGGTTCAAGAAGACTGTCCAGGGCTTTCTCCAGTACCTCATGACCGATGATGTTCAAGTGAAGGACATTGAGCGGTCCAAGGTGTTTGATTACATCGACCATTGCCGAGAGACCCAGTCCGGCTCCACCGTCCAAGGGACTATCTCTCGACTGAAGAACCTATGGGATTATGCCTATTCGCGAGCCTGGGTGACCGGTCACAATCCCTTCGAGAAGCACAAGATCAACACCACGAAGGGGCGGCAGAAGAAACAGCCGTTCACGGGCAAGGAACTGAAGAAGCTGTTCGAGGTGCTGGAAGGGGAGCCGCGCTCGATGCAACTGCTGGCAAGGATGGGGCTGTACACTGGCGCCAGGATCAGCGAGCTGGTCTCCCTGCGGCGGGATCATCTGAAGGATGATGAAGGTGTGCTGCTGATGGGGATCGCTCAGCAGGAGTCGGGCAAGACCGATGCGGCGACTCGATGGACTCCCGTTCCGGCGAAGTGCAAGGCACTGGTCAAGGAGCTTGCCGAGGAAGCGGCGAAGGCCGAGTCCGAGTTCCTGTTCCATGATCTGGTCAGCATTCGACCGGACGGTCGATACGCCTACGCTGCCACCAAGCGGTTCGGCGAGGTCAAGCGGGAGCATGTCACCGACATGCACGAGAAGGGGTTTCATTCCTTCCGGGTGATGATGGCCACCGCCCTGCAGCAAGCCAACGTGTCCGAGCTGGAGGCCGCGTACCTGCTTGGTCACAGCCGGAAGGGGCTGACCATGAGCTATGGTTACTACAGCAAGGGATATGACCCAAAGCGCCTGTTTGAAGCCCAGAGTCGGGCAGGGAAAGTGATTGACAAGCTGTTCGGGGCCTGACGACAGCCAGCAAGGCATCTCTGTGGAGAAGCAGCCCCGCGTTCTGCACAGGGCCATAAACTACAGCGCGTAACCGACTAGATCGCAGCAAGATGGCCGACGTTCGATTAACCCTCCCTTATGGAGAAAGAGCGACAAAATATGCTCCTTCTCAGCAGAGTCTTTGCGCTTCAGGACAGCCCGCCCTCTCACCCACAATGGGTCACGGCAGCGGTTGGAATCTGACGATGCTGGCTGGGAGGTGATGGCACCCAGTCGAGGCAGGCGACCCACTGACACACAGCCCATGGGGGCAGTGTCGTTAATGGGGTGACGCTGCTGGATGGCGAAGCCTCTTTAAGATGTTCTTGAAGTGCTTCTTCATCTTCCTTTCCTTCCTTGTCCTTTCCTTTCCTAAGCCCTCTCTTGAAGACTCACTGACAGTCTGGCTATGAGTCAGTCTGTAATGTCAGACCTGATTCAGGAAAGGGACCGGAATAGGGATGTGTGTCGGCAATGAAAGCCCACCACCTACGGACCACCATCGACCCCAGCAAGGCCGACTCAAAGAGCCCCAGCAAGAGGGCTTCATCTCACCCCGTACCGCCCTGTAGGCAGGAACCGAACACATGACACGTACCGTACGCATCTATACTGATGGCGCTTGTAGCAACAACGGTCGAGCCAACCCTTCCGGGGGATGGGCTGCGATCCTGGTCAACGAAGACGGGCAGCGCCTGACACTCGCCCACAAGCTGGCCGGTGACACGATCACCAACAACAGAGCCGAGCTGACCGCCGTCATCGAGGGCTTGTCGGCCCTCAAGCGCCCCGCTCAAGTGGAGCTAACTACCGACAGCGAGTATGTGGCCAAGGGGGCCATGGAGTGGCTTGAAGGCTGGAAGCGCCGGGGCTGGCTCTCTGCGAGCAAGGAGCCGGTCAAGAACGCCGACCTTTGGCAACGCCTTGATGCCCTGCTCCAGATTCACGCCGTCACCTTCCATTGGGTCCGTGGCCATAGCGGCCACCCCGAGAACGAACTTGCTGACACGCTCGCCCGCCACGCCTGTGATGGGAAAGCGGTCAGGGAGTACGGGTAACGCTTGGGGGCGACTCGCCTCGCCCTCTTTCTTGTCCGTCTCTCCTCATTGCCTAGCTTCTCCAGACGCGCCCAGAGGCTCGCCGCGACACACACCAAGCACCCCTGGCTATCGCCGGTAGAACCGTCCCGGTCTGGTGCTTGGTTTTTTTCTTGTCGGTTCAGCGTGGTCAGGATATATCAGCGGAATCACAACAACATGGGACGAGCGGGGATGAAGTTGCACAAGGCGCGAGCTTACTGGGGAGTAGGCCTGAAGATCCTGCTATTTGCCGCTATCGGCTACGCAATGGGATTGTTCGCTGTGACCGGCCTGGAGATGCTGATATCAGCCCTCATGGGGCGTGGCGCGGAGCTTCTCTTGGCGGAGCGTGACGGCCGCTTGCTGGCGGCTCTGGTCTTCGTGCCTTACTGGTTGGCGGTCGGGGCAAAAGGAGTGAGGGAAGAGCTGGACGCCCTGCCACGCTGAGGCGGCATTCACGGGGTCACAGCAACGAGAGGGGCCGAAAAATTCACGGCAAATTTTCGAGCTCCTACCCCTAGCAGCGGCACCCGCTGGACTCCCCCATGCCCCGGCCCTCTACTGCTGGGGCTTAGTTTGACGCGACTCCACCCACCGCCCACTGCCCCCAGCGAGACACGTAGAGCCCCGCTCCCGGCTTATCCCTAGTGATCCCTATAGGCTCGCTGGCAGGGGGCTCCTAGACGCTTCTGGGCGGTTCTGGATCAGCTTAGCGGATCGACTCCGCCGCCTGTTCGATGCCATCTACTGGCTCAAGCTTCCCCGCCCTGTCGATGTAGAGCCCTGACCGGTTCTACGCCAGCGAGCCAAGCCCCGGCACCGACACGAAGACATCCCCCAGGAACAGCTCCACTACCACACCACCCACCGCAACACCTACGCCCCAGCGATCAACTGTGACTTTCATTCTGTGCGTCTCTCAAGTAGTACCGGCGAACGTACCGGTAAGAGGATGATAGGCTGGTCAGGACTCTATTATAAACCATTTAATACCAATGTCTTATATCGACATCTGCATATAAATGAGAAGTGATTAGCTGACTTCGGCAAGGCCTTTCAGCGTCAGTCAGGCGACCAGTGTCATGGGGAGTCGAGTGGATCAAAAGGTATGCCCTGTGAGCCAGGCGGGACGATGTCACCACGCTATGGATCAAAGCTGTTGCTTTACTCTGAGCCACCCTGTAGTTTGTGAGCCATGACCTATGAGCCACAAGCAGGGAGAAGCCAGCCATGTCAGCCACCATCGCCTATGTCCGTGTCAGCACTGATGACCAGACCACCAACGCCCAGCGTCACGCCATCGAGAACCGCTACAGGGTGGCCCGCTGGTTTAGCGACGAGGCGACCTCAGGAGCCATTAAGGCCAAGGATAGGGCTGGATTCAGCCAGTTCCTGAACTACGTCAGGGAAGGCGATACTGTGGTGGTCTATGCCATCGACCGTCTGGGAAGGAACACCATCGATGTGCTGGAGACGGTCGAGGCACTCAAGGCCAAGGGAGTGGCGGTACTCTCGATCCGTGAAGGCTTTGACCTCTCCACTCCCATGGGCAAAGCCATGCTGACCATGCTCGCCGCCATGGCTGAGCTAGAGCGGTCGAACATCAAGGAGCGGCAACTGGTAGGGCTTGAGCGAGCCAGGGCAGAAGGGAAGAACCTGGGCAGGGAGAAGGTCATCGATGATGGAGCCGTAGCCCAGTGGCGTCAGGAGAACAGTGCCAGCATCAAGGGAACGGCTGACCATTTTGGAATTTCCGCAGCGTCAGTGAAGCGAGCCTGTCGGACCTTTCGGATCATGAGCTAACGATGGGCAGCGAGTGGGCAGTCAGAGCGTAGCTTTGCTATGCTTTGTGTTACATAAAGACACAACACAGGCTTGCACCCATGCATGGAGAAAACCTCAGAAAACTCCAAGCCCTGAAAGATGGTATGGGGAAAGAAAGGCTGGAAGCGAACTCTGTCCCCAAGAACCTAACTGCAGATGACTTTGAGCTATTGGCTAGCACTCTTCGTCTACCAGGCTTCAAGAAAACAAAAACAACCCCAAGGAACGAGGCGACCCATTCAAGCGCATCGGCTGAAAATGAAGCAAGGCAACCACGTCGTAGTGACTGGATCTCCGCAAAATGCCGGTTCTGCACAGCTACCTTTTCCTATCTCCCCGAGTGGAATCCAAGGCCGATTATGTGCCAGCAGTGCAGAAACGAGAGGAAGAATAAATATCAGACACGGCGAGAAAAGCATTCATCGCTGTCCAACGATTTCTCAAGCACAACAGTATACCAAGGAGGTGCCCCAGGCTTGGGTAAGCGAAGCTAATGATGCTGCATCTACATCGCCTGGGGCATCTTTATTTTTACCTAGCTACTGACACCTGAAGCCATGGCGGTAAGAACAGGGATAAACGGTCCAATTATCCCCATCACGTTGGCTCCGGTAGCTACGAACTGACCAAGCTTTTGTGCCATGGTGGGGCCATCGCTACGAGCTTTCTGCATCTCATCCACCAAAGTGGAAAGCTCAGACAACAGCTCCGCATCATCAAGCTTGGAAGTCAGTTCCGCCCGCAGGTCATCAAATACACCATCAGCCGCCTCGATGGTGATATTTACCGAATGGTCAGTGCTATTTTGGTTGAAACGGGCATGAGCACCGTAAAAATTGTAGGTTATCGAAGAGGGGACCGGCATGGCAGGTTGGCCATTGGCCCGGTGAAGCTTGGCCTCGCGGGTAACTTCTGCTTGGTAATGAGCGGGTATACCATGAAAGGCTTGGTAATAGTTCGGCTCGTTAACTACATAACGCTCCGGGTCACCGAAGGGCATCTCTCGGACCAGAACATCTCCTGGCTCAAGAGGATGTAGTGCTTGAAGATGAATTTTTCCCTTCTGAACTGAAGCCTTAATTGGCCCAAGAGTTTGCCCATCCGGTTTTTCGATGTGGATCATGTCACGGTAGAGCGAATCGAGCCCCATGCTTCCTCCATACATCTAGAATCCTTATTTAACAGTTACACTATAGCACTAGGAGGCTACCTAGCAGCAAGAAGCATCAACGCAGCCGATTGCTCCGAGGGACGAGACCAATGCCAAATCGCACCAGCATGACGCAGAAGGCGGATGCAATGCTTCTTTCCCTCGACAGCTACGGGAAAGATGATCCTGACCATGCTGGCGAGATTCGCCGAACTGGAGCGGTCGAACATCAAGGAGAGCCAACTGGCAGGGCTGGAGCGAGCTAGGGCAGAAGGCATGAACCTCGGACGGAAGAAGGTCATTGATGATGACGCGGTCGCTCAGTGGCGTCAGATCAACAGCGCCAGCATTAAGGCTACGGCTGACCACTTCGGCATCTCTTCGGCCTCAGTGAAGCGGGCCTGTCGCAACCTCAAGAAGGCAAGCTAAGTGGGCTCCCTTGCCTTGGTCGTTTCTTTCTGTTGGGGTCTGTTGGGGTGTTTGTTTTTTCGTTCGATTGAGGACTACTGGCACTCAAAATCTCTTTCCAGACCCACAGCAAGTTTCCATAAGCCGGTTACTGCAAGCATTAATACCTACGCTTACAATTAGATGAAGCGGGCCCTGTTCGGCTTACAGAAACTTTTCCTGTGATGTCGCATTCTACCTAGACAGCGATGAAAGAGGTGAATGCAGACAGTGGGGAGTCATCGAACAGGTCCGAAACATGATCCACCAGTAATAAAGCTTCAATCCGTTTCTGGGATCAGACAATACTATAAACCAAGGGCGACCTTGGGTCGCCCTTTTTGCTCACGAGCGTCGGCGCCTTCCACCAGCAAAAAATCGACTGTCCTGTTGACTTCTATCACCGTTGGTCACATCAGAAAGGATGCTCTCCAAGAAGCCTTCACCTTGCTCCTCTGCTCTCTCTTGGAATGTCAAAACAATAGTTTCAGCCATTAAGTCAATTCGGTAACCCGTTTTCTCGGCGGCGGCCTGGAATGCGCTTTGGTATACACGCAATAACAGCTCCGGACCTTGTGAGCTGCCCGTTAATTCCTCAAAGGATGCTTGACCGACAAGAACAACCACTTCTGGTGCAGCTTTTTTTACACCCGCCATAGAGCGGTGGCCTCGGAGGGTATTGCCAATTAAAGCATGGTAATAAATGCCACCACCATACCTTTCCTGAAGCAACTGAAGCTGCTGCCCTAACCGTTTTCCATCTCCACCTTTAGCAGATCCTGTTTTGCTCTTTATCTGATGAAACCGTATTGGTCGATCCTCACTCCATGGTGGTTGTACAAGATCGGCACCTGGAAAAGGATTTGACTCGTAGTTAAGTATTTCCTGCTCTCTTCCCCGAGGTTCAGGAGCCCTGACATTGCCTCGCATTAGCCCAAGCATGTCTTCGTGAAGGTGCCCCATGAGACCCTCAATCATCATTAAAGCTTTATGACCAACAGTCTGCTCTATTGCCTTCTCAATGCTGCCCCCCGAAAGTAGATACTGAGTAGCAGCTAGTATATAGGGGTCAAGTACATCGCCGGGGTTCCTGCCTACTTCAATATGCCTGGCCTCACGGGGGAACCCCCCAACAACAGATTCTACCTTTTCTTCAGCAGCGGTTACAGCGGCTTCAGGATCCGAAAAAGCTATGGTCAGTTGTATTTGCTGGGCGATGTTAGCTGTATGATAAGCTAGGCTTTGAGCAGGGAGACCCGCTGAAATAAGTAAGTCTTTGGAAAATCCCAGAATGTCTGAAAACGGCAGAGACACCAGCCAATCAATAGGCTTGTCATATAGACTTTGAGGGGGAGTTACATCTAATTTCAGATCATCTAAAGCCTTCTCAAATATATCCCCAGATGACTTGAAGTTCCTCTCTAACAAGTCATCTTGAGCAGATTCCATCTTGGCTAGCAAATCCGGATTAATTTGGTACACCGGATTTGTATGCTCGATATATTTCATAGTTCCCCTATGATGCGAAAAGATCGGTTTGTGCCGCTTTCGCCTTTATGTTCGCCTTCGTTTTTTTATTCCTTGCCCTGGACCTTAAGGCATACTGTGCGTCTTGAAGCATCTCTTTATAATCTCGCTGTTCGCTATGACGCCCATTAAAGTGCGCTAATATTGCATCGCCCACGGCTTTTCCTAATGCAGTGGGTACAGCATTTCCGACTTGGAGATATTGGCTGCTCATTGAGCCTGAGAACTTCCAGTTATCAGGGAACCCTTGCAAGCGGGAGCATTCTTTTACAGAAAGAGGACGTACTTGCTCTGGGTGGCACATGGCGCTTCCTTTGCGGTTCGGTCTCCCGGTAACGGTTGGCGAAGGGCTATCCCAAGGCAACCGACGGAAGAAGCCTGTTTTTCCACCACCCGCCGCATATGAACCACCCAGTGCTTCTTTCTGCAATTCTATAGGTAGGTTACGCCAATTACCGCCAGCAGGTACAAGCTCAAAGAAACGTGCAACTTCTGGGGTATATCGTGAGTGGTCCCCAGGGTTATCCTTAATATCTTGGATGGCTTCTCTAACTGTTCTGAAGGGTAACAGGCCCGACTCCGCATCACCGTGAGAGGGCAGCGGCATTTCAGGAGCACCGCCATTCCTTGCTCCGATCATTATGAATCTCAATCGGTGTTGTGGAGCCCCGTGATCAGCCGCATCTAACACACCAAAACTGACTGAATAACCCAGTTTTTCAACATCTTCTAATATTGCGGTTACAGCGGAGCCGGGCATCTCATCCCACTCTAATTGCTTCGTTCCGCAATCAGTTATAACTTTGCCCTCTTGATATTTCTTGAGACTCCAATGTTTACCAGGGCGATCTTCAATCTTTCTGTGGCGCAGCGCTGCTGTGACCAGATTGGCAACGTTTTCTAAGACAAAATATTCGGGCCTAACTTCCTTTATCAGAGACAAATATTCGTATATGAGGTTGCCCCTAGGATCACCTAGGGCTGCACGTTTACCACCTGAAGAAAAGCTCTGACAGGGAGGTCCGCCGACCATCAAGAATACGTCTGAAGTTTCGCAGCCACGGAGTCCGCGCAACTCCTTCACGCTGATGTGTGACACATCGCCGTTTTCTGGCTGCGTGATCTGAGGCCGGTTTTGGGCTATTACCTTCCTACAAGCCCGATCATTTTCGACAGCGAGCGTCGTCTCTAATCCGGCCCTTTCAAGACCAATATCAAGGCCCATCGCACCTGTAAAAAATGACCACACTTCCAAGAGAAAATACCTCACACTGGATACAACGGGAGCTGCCCGCCAGCACTTACCAAAGCCTTGCATTCTATCACGAGAGAGTAGTAGCGGCAGCATTGCATTCCATGCGGCAGGGAGGGAGGGGCTAGGCTAGTCTCACCAAAGAAAAACCCCCGGTGTCAGGGAGTAGGCTTCCTACATTCCTATCGACCGGGGGTTCGTTTGGCAGAGCAGGAAGCTTGGTAGAAGGGGACTGGTGGCCCTCAGGGCCGTCTCCAGACCTTCCTACATTCTTCCTACATTCCTTCCTACATCGCTGCCTACATTTCTTCGTAAGACATTGATTTTAAAAGGATGCTAGGGGTGGTTGGCAGATTACATCATGCCGCCCATGCCACCCATTCCACCCATGCCGCCCATGTCCGGGCCGCCTTCCTTCTCTTCCGGATCGTCGGCGATCATGCACTCGGTGGTGATCATGAGGCCAGCCACGGAACCGGCGGACTGCAGCGCAGTACGGGTCACCTTGGCCGGATCCAGCACACCCATTTCGAACAGGTCGCCGAACTCGCCGGTCTGGGCGTTGTAGCCGAAGTTTCCTTCGCCTGCCTTCACCTCGTTGCAGATCACGGAAGCTTCCTGACCGGCGTTGGTGACGATCTGGCGCAGCGGAGATTCCATGGCGCGCAGGGCAATGGCGATACCGTGGGTCTGGTCTTCGTTCTCGCCCTTGAGGTCCTTGATCTTGGTAAGTACGCGCACCAGGGCGGTACCGCCACCAGGCACCACGCCTTCCTCGACCGCGGCGCGAGTGGAGTGCAGGGCGTCCTCGACGCGAGCCTTCTTCTCCTTCATCTCCACTTCGGTGGCGGCACCGACGCGGATCACGGCAACACCGCCGGCCAGCTTGGCAACGCGCTCCTGCAGCTTCTCGCGATCGTAGTCGGAGGAGGTTTCCTCGATCTGCGCGCGGATCTGGTTGACGCGGGCTTCGATGTCGCCCTCGTTACCGGCGCCGTCGATGATGGTGGTGTTCTCCTTGGACATGGTGATGCGCTTGGCGCTGCCCAGGTGATCCAGGTTGGCCTGCTCCAGGGTCAGACCCACTTCCTCGGAGATCACGGTGCCGTTGGTCAGGATGGCGATATCCTGCAGCATGGCCTTGCGACGGTCGCCGAAGCCGGGCGCCTTGGCAGCCGCTACCTTGACGATACCGCGCATGTTGTTGACCACCAGGGTGGCCAGCGCTTCGCCTTCGATGTCCTCGGCGATGATTGCCAGCGGCTTGCCGGACTTGGCGACGGCTTCCAGCACCGGCAGCAGTTCGCGGATGTTGGAGATCTTCTTGTCGACCAGCAGCAGGTAGGGGTCTTCCAGCTCGACCGCCATGGTGTCCTGGTTGGTCACGAAGTAGGGCGACAGGTAGCCGCGGTCGAACTGCATGCCCTCGACGACTTCCAGCTCGTCCTCGAAGCCACGGCCTTCGTCGACGGTGATGACGCCTTCCTTGCCGACTTTCTCCATCGCTTCGGCGATGATTTCACCGATGCGCTTGTCGCCGTTGGCGGAGATGGTGCCGACCTGGGCGATGGCCTTGGAATCGGTGCAGGGCACGGCCAGGGCTTCGATTTCCTTGACCGCGGCGATGACGGCCTGGTCGATGCCGCGCTTCAGGTCCATCGGGTTCATGCCGGCGGTCACGCCCTTCATGCCCTCGGTGACGATGGACTGGGCCAGGACGGTAGCGGTGGTGGTGCCGTCACCGGCAACGTCGGAAGTCTTGGAGGCAACTTCCTTGACCATCTGCGCGCCCATGTTCTCGAACTTGTCTTTCAGTTCGATTTCCTTGGCGACGGAGACGCCGTCCTTGGTCACGGTCGGCGCGCCGAAGGACTTCTCCAGCACCACGTTGCGGCCTTTCGGACCCAGGGTGGCCTTGACGGCGTTGGCCAGAACGTCAACACCACGGGCCATGCGCTTGCGGGCGTCATCGGAGAATTTGACTTGTTTCGCTGCCATTTTTCGTTACTTCCTGTCAGTTCGTGAACGTCTTATGGGAACGGAGTAGGCGTGTCGGCTCAGCCTTCGACCACGGCGAGGATATCGGACTCGCTCATGATCAGGACTTCCTCGCCATCGATCTTCTGCTTCTCGACGCCGAAGCCTTCCTTGAAAATCACGGTGTCGCCGACCTTGACGTCCAGCGGGCGAACGTCACCGTTGTCGAGAATCCGGCCGTTACCGACGGCGAGCACTTCGCCACGAGTCGGCTTTTCCTGGGCGTTGCCCGGAAGCACGATGCCGCCAGCGGTCTTTTGCTCTTCTTCAACGCGACGGACGACGACGCGATCGTGCAAGGGACGGATGTTCATTGCTCACGTTCTCCTGATGGTCAGTTGTGCCATGCATGGCATGGCGGTTCATCACTGCCTTCCAGCGACCCGGAAGGTGGAGGCGAGGACGCCTTCCTTGTTAAAGATGCCGAGTGCCACTCGGCACCATAGCCTTGTGCTGACCGAGAAATGGGGCCGGGTAAATCCCTTTCAAGGGCCAGCGGTAAAATTTTTTTGCCTTGGCGATTCCCCAGTGCGAACTAGCGGCGCGGCTCGTTGCGACTGATGAAATCGCCTTCCAGCGGCTGGCTGCTATCTCCGCCCGGTCGCTCTTGATTCGTACTGCGCATGTGTGGATCGCTCTCGGGACGCTGCCAGTCGCCGTTGTGTCTCGTGTCGCCTGGCGAGCTGCGATGGGCCACGCCAAGCAGGCGCAGGTTGATCAGCGCCAGCAGGCGGGCGAGCAGGCGACGTGCGCCGGGCAGGACGCAGATCAGGCCGAGCGCATCGGAAAGGAAGCCAGGGGCGAGCATCAATGCACCACCAAAGATCAGCGCCGCCCCGGCCAATAGCTCGCTGGAGGGTAGCTCCCCTTGTGCCATGCGCTGGCGAGCGCGAGCGAGGGTGGCGGTACCCTGCTGGCGAATCAGGTGGAGCCCGATGAAGCCGGTAGCGAGTACCAGTGCCAGGGTGGGCAAGAGGCCGATGCGGCTGCCCACGGAGAACAGCACGATGAAGTCGAGCAGGGTGAACAGCGTAAAGATGATCAGTAACGGCATGTCGTCTCCGGGGGTGAGGATTTGCTGATCATGGGGGCGGGTAGTGAAAATTCAAGCGCATTGGTTGGCTGACGTGAGTTCATGATATTCTTGTGTTGCATTGCACAAAAAAACCGTCTTGCTCTCAAGTCAAGCGAGCTTTCTGCCGAAATGACAGCATGAAGATACGTTCAGGACGAGACCGCGGGACGGATGGCCTGCTCTTGAGCCGAGCAGGCATCGAACCGGCTCACTACTTACTGGGGACAGCGAATGAAACTGGACAAGACCGTGATTGCCATTACCGGCGGCGCTCGAGGCCTTGGCTTTGCCATGGCGCGTCGCTTGGGTCGCCAGGGCGCCACGCTGGCGCTGCTGGACATGGACGGCGATGCTCTGGACAAGGCCGTATCCGTGCTTCTTGCGGAAGGTATCGAGGCAGGGGCCTTTCGCGTGAACGTGGCGGACGAGGTATCGGTGAAACAGGCCTTCGGCGATGTGGCGGCCACACTGGGGCCTGTCAGCGGCCTGGTCAACAACGCCGGTATCCTGCGTGATGCCCTGCTGGTCAAGGCGAAGGACGGCAAGGTCGAGAAGACCATGTCGCTGGAGCAGTGGCAGTCCGTCATCGACGTCAACCTCACCGGCGTGTTCCTGTGTGGCCGTGAGGCTGCCAGCCAGATGGTCGAGGCCGGTCATGGCGGGGTGATCGTCAACATCTCGAGCATCTCGCGGGCCGGCAACATGGGCCAGAGCAACTACGCGGCTGCCAAGGCTGCCGTGGTGGCGCTGACCACGACCTGGGCCAAGGAGCTGGCGCGCTACGGGATTCGCGTGGGGGCGGTGGCACCGGGCTTCATCGAGACCGACATGACCGCTTCCATGCGCGAGGACATGCTCGACAAGCTGACCGCCGGCGTGCCGCTCAGGCGGCTCGGTGACCCCGATCATATCGCCCAGAGCGTGGCCTTCATCATCGAGAACGACTATTTCACCGGCCGTGTGATCGAGTGCGACGGTGGCCTGCGTTTATAACAGTCAAGAAGAAAGCCCAAGAAAACCCCTACCCAGAACGACAGCGAGGCCGGCATGTGATGCCGGCCTCGCTGCGTTTCACTACTACGCCACTCTAGAAAGCGACCTGGTCGCGGAATCCGTCCACAGTGGCTGATCCGATACCGCTGACCCGGGTCAGGTCGTCGGCACTTTCGAAGTTCCCGTTGGCTTCGCGGTCCTCGATGATTGCTTGGGCACGGCTCGGCCCGATGCCTGGCAGCTCGGCGAGCAATTCCGCATCAGCGGTATTGACGTTGATCGGTGCCACGTCCTGAGCCATGGCCAGCGAGGCAAAGCTCAGTGTCAGCGCCAGAAAGGCAGCTTGAATGACTCCCTTCATCTCTTGTTTTCCTCGTTTGTGGAAGTTTTCTACTTGAATTGCGCGAGACGCGGTTAGGTCTCGCCCTTCAAGCTAAACGAGTCAGGCAGGGAAAAAGAGTGGTATATCGCCATTCGCTATGTAAGAAAAAGCCGATAATGTTTGGGAGAAATTGCCCAATCCCGTTGTGAGATTTCTTACATGAAAGCGGTGGAGCTTGCGCTGAAGCGGCTACGCCCGATGCCCACGGCATCGGGCGAGGTCAGAGAAATCATCAGCCCTCTGCGGCGGCCTTGTCGGTACGGGCGGCGAGAATGAAGTCGTTCTTGTGCAGTCCCTTCATCTCGTGGGACCACCAGGTCACGGTGACCTTGCCCCATTCGGTGAGCAGGGCGGGATGGTGACCCACCTCCTCGGCGATCTCGCCGACCCGATTGGTAAAGGCCAGGGCCTGCTTGAAGTTGCGGAACTTGAACACGCGCTCGAGCTGCTTGATGCCGTCGCGCTCCACCATCTTCCACTCGGGGATGTCGCGCTTGAGCGTCTCGAGTTCGTCGTCGGTGACATGGGGTGCGTCCCAGCTGCACGCTTCGCACTGCTGTTCGGAAAGTTGGGTCATGGTCGCTCCTCGTCGGGGTTTGTTGGTATGGGTGTCGTCGCTTGCGTTCAGGCTTACGCCTTGGCTGCCTTCGGGGCCGGCTCGAAGCGCGGTTCGTGCAGGCCCAGCTCCATGGCCCGGTGCACCATGGCCATGATGTCCTGCTGGGAAAGCTCGTGCAGGGTCGAGAGATCGTCCAGCACATAGTAGAGCGGCTGCAGGATATCGATGCGGTAAGGCGTGCGCAGCGCCTCTACGGGGTCGAACGGCTGATGCACCGGCGTATCCGACAGCGCGTGCAGGGTCTCCTTCGGCGAGGAGATGATGCCGCCGCCGTAGATGCGCCGGCCTTCAGGTGTGTCCACCAGGCCGAACTCCACCGTCATCCAGTACAGGCGGGCCAGGTAGACCCTCTCCTTGGGCTCCGCGGCGAGGCCGAGGCGGCCATAGGTGGCGGTGAACTCGGCGAAAGCCGGGTTGGTGAGCATTGGGCAATGGCCGAAGATCTCGTGGAAGATGTCCGGCTCCTTGAGATAATCGAGCTCCTCCGGCGTGCGAATGAAGGTGGCCACCGGGAAGCGCCGGTTGGCCAGCAGCTCGAAGAAGGTATCGAACGGAATCAGCGCCGGTACGTGGGCGGTCTGCCAGCCGGTACTGGCCTCGAGCACGCGGTCGATATCGGCGAGTTGGGGAATCCGGTCCTCGGGCAGGGCGAGCCGCTCCAGGCCGTGGAGGTACTCCTGGCAGACGCGACCCTCGAGCATGCCGAGCTGGCGCTGCATCAGGGTCTGCCAGGTGGCGTTGTCCTGTTCGGGCCAGTCGATGAAGCCGTTGTCGTCGGGCAGACGCGCACGATAGCCGGTCTTGCTGGTGACATCGCTGAGATGCGGGTTGGATGACGTCATGGGCCACTCCGGTCGGCTGGTCTTGTGTTTGTCTTGCGAACCTTTTGACCCGAGTCTAGAGCCGATGCGCCCTGGGTTTCCCTGCATTGAGGTGGCATTGTGGTACGTAGAAAAGGCGCCAGCGTAAAGAAATCCTGACGACTCGTGTCGTGGTAAGTCCGATATCTCGAAGCTCGGGCTCTCTTCAGGTTTGTACCGCCCTGGGTGTCACGTTATCTTTACAGGCGAGGCACGTCGGCTTGACGTACTTTTCCTGGCTTTGCCTTGGGTGAGCCGATTCCCACCACTTCAGAGGCTCATGCTTCATGAGATTGAGGTTTCACTGCCAGAACCGTATCGGCATCCTGCGTGACATCGTCTCGCATTTCGTCGACTACGGCCTCAACGTCGCACGCGGTGAAGTCGGGGGTGAGCATGGCAACGCCATCTATCTCCATATACCCAATCTGCTCAACGCCCAACTGGCCACGCTCAAGCCGGAGCTCGAGGCGGTGCCCGGCGTGTTCGGCGTGCGCCGGGTCAGTCTGATGCCGAGCGAGCGACGCCACCTGGAGCTCGATGCGCTGCTGTCCTCCCTTTCCGACCCGGTGATGTCCATCGACATGGAGGGGCACATCGTCGCCGCCAACCGTGCCGCCGGCCAACTGCTTGGGGTGCGCATCGACGAGGTGCCGGGGCTTTCGCTCAACCGCTACCTGCCCGATGTGGATCTCCCGGCGCTGATTCGGCGCAACAATGCGCGGGTCAACGGCCTGCGCATCAAGCTGCGCGACGCCACCTTCCTGGCCGACATCGCCCCGCTGCATCGAGAACATCACGACGACGTGGCCTCACTGGCCGGCGCCGTGGTAACCCTGCACAGTGCCGATCGTATCGGCGAGCGTATCTACCAGGTCCAGCGCCAGGAGCTGCGCGGCTTCGATGCGCTGTTCCAGGCGAGCCCCCGGTTGGCCGCTCTGATTCGCGAGGCCCGGCGCATGGCGCCGCTGGATGCGCCGCTGTTGATTCATGGCGAGACCGGTACCGGCAAGGAGTTGCTGGCAAGGGCTTGCCACCTGGCCAGCTCTCGCGGGCAGGCGCCCTTCATGGCGCTCAACTGCGCCGGGCTGCCGGAGTCGATGGCCGAGACGGAGCTGTTCGGCTATGCGCCGGGCGCCTTCGAGGGCGCGCGCCCCGAGGGCAAGCTCGGCCTGCTGGAGCTGACTGCGGGCGGCACCATCTTCCTCGATGAAGTGGGGGAGATGAGCCCTCGCCTGCAGGTCAAGCTGCTGCGCTTCCTGCAGGACGGCGGCTTTCGCCGGGTGGGCAGCGACGAGGAGACCTACCTCGACGTGCGAGTGGTCTGCGCCACCCAGCAGGACCTGCCCAAGCTTTGCGCCGAGGGCCACTTTCGCCACGATCTCTATCACCGCCTCAACGTGCTGTCGCTGGCGGTGCCGCCGCTGCGCGATTGCCTCGACGGCATCGAGGCCATGGCGCTTCACTTCATCGACCGTGCCGCGCGCCAGATCGGTTGCCGCATGCCCGGTCTGTCGCCGGCCGCGCTGGCGCGGCTCTCCACCTACCATTGGCCGGGCAACGTTCGCCAACTGGAGAATGTGCTGTTCCAGGCAGTGTCGCTGTGCGAGGGCGATGCCATCGAGCCGGCCCACCTGCGCCTGCCGGACGTGGGCGCGGCGCCGGGCCTCTCCGGCATCGATCTGGATGGCAGCCTGGCCGGCATCATGAGTGACGTGGAGCGTCGCGTGCTCGCCGCCCTCTATCCGCAGTACCCCTCCAGCCGGCAACTGGCCAAGCGCCTCGGGGTGTCGCACACCACCATCGCCAACAAGCTGCGCAGCTACGGCATCGGTTCCGCCGACTCCTGACCGTTGATCGGCGTGGTACGGGCGGCAAGGTCACGCACCTCCGCGTAGCGATAGGCCTCCAATGCGCCGAAGCCAGGCAGGCGCCTTGCCTTGAGGCGGGTCAGCAGGGGGCCGGTCAGGCCACACAGGAAGCGCGCCAGCAGGTCGGGCGTGACGGGGTGGGCTTCGCCGTTGCCGGTCAGTTGCTGGACCAGCTCGCCCGCCAGCCGCTCGATGGTCTCGCCCTGAAGCGGTTCGAGTGGCTCGGGGTCGGGCAGGCGGGCAACCTGGCCGCGGCAGGCCGAGCAGTGGCCGCAGTGCTGTGGTACCCGGTCATCGCCGAACCATTCGGCCAGCCGTCGGCTCAGGCAGGCCTCGCTCTCGAACAGGGCCAGCATTGCATGAAGGCGCTCGACCTCGGCGCGCTCCTTGTCGCGGAAATAGGCGTACAGCTCCTCGGTCAGGGCGGCGGGATCGAGGTCGTCGCGCAGCACATCGAAGACCTCGGTCATCTGCTTGCTCTCGAGCACCATCCAGCCCTGGGCGACGAAGTAGTCCAGGGCGGTGAGCACACGGGCACGCTCGACGTTGAGGCCGCGTTCGCCGCCCAGGCCCTCGAGTTCCGCGAAGTCGAGGTTGAACCAGGTCCGCGCGCGCTGCGAGGCGTCGAGGATCGCCTGGACGAAGGCGCCACGTTCGCCCTCGAAGCGGGCGACCAGAACCTCGGGCTCCTCGTGCAGGCGGAAGCGGTACTCGGCGAAGTAGCTGTAGCGCGGCGCGATGATGCCGCGCAGTTCGAGCTGCACCAGCAGCGTCTTGAGCGGCAGCGGGCGGATGTTGCTGTGCTGGGAGAGCGAGTTGAGCACCAGCTCCCATTGGCGCGTGGTGCCGCCTCGGGCAGCTTCGATCAGTTCGTCGATCACGCGGCGAATGCCATCGGGCTCCGGGGTGTCGCCGTAGACGAAGTTCTCCAGCACGTTGACGTGATCGCGCCCGGCCAGCATCAGGCAGTCGGAGGTCTGGCCGTCGCGGCCGGCGCGGCCGATCTCCTGGCTGTAGTTCTCGACCGACTTGGGCAGGTCGAAGTGGACCACGTTGCGGATGTCGGACTTGTCGATGCCCATGCCGAAGGCGATGGTAGCCACGATGCAGGGCGTATGGCCGGCCATGAAGTCGCGCTGGATGCGCTCGCGCGTCTCGCCGTCGAGCCCGGCGTGGTAGGCGATGGCACCCATGCCCGCCTTGCTCAGGTAGGCCGCCAGGCGCTCGGCGGTCTGCTGCAGGGTGACATAGACGATGGTGGGCTCGGGCGGCTCTCCGCCGAGCTTGGGTCGCAGCCAATCCACCAGCCGGCGTGGACGCATCTCGGCCGGTACCGGCGACACCTCCAGGTTGAGATTAGGGCGATAGAAGCCGGTGGCGGTCACGTCGCCTTCGGCGATGTCGAAACGCTCGCGCATGTCGGCGATCACCCGCGGCGTGGCCGTGGCGGTCAGCAGCAGCACCTGGGGAATGCCGAACTCGCGGCGATACTGGGGCAGCTTGAGGTAATCCGGCCGGAAGTTGTGGCCCCACTCCGAGATGCAGTGGGCCTCGTCGACCACCAGCAGCGAGATCGGTACGCGGCGGATGAAGGCGCGGAAGCGCTCGTTCTTGAGCCTCTCCACCGAGATCATCAGGATACGGATCGCGCCGCGCTTGACGCCTTCCATGACCGCGGCCGCTTCCTCGCGGCTCTGGCTCGAGTCGATGCTGGCGGCGGCGATGCCGTGGCGCGCAAGGAAGGCGAGCTGATCCTGCATCAGTGCCAGCAGGGGAGAGATGACCAGGGTGAGATGGGGCAGGTGCAGGGCGGGCAGCTGGTAGCACAGCGACTTGCCCGAGCCGGTGGGGAAGATCGCCGCCGCCGAGCGGCCCGCCGTGATCGCTTCGATGACCGGGCGCTGCCCGAGGCGGAAGTCGTCATAGCCGAAGACCCGCTGTAACGTCTGATCGATCATGTAGGCACTCCCTGCACTGTTGTTCTAAACGCTGAATTCTATCGACTTGAGGCGGAGGCCATGGCAACCACCAGGCGTGAGCGCACATTCTCGCATATCGTCGGCTTCGACGATTGTCCGTTCCCGCGCGGGCACCGCGGCGACGTGGCCATCGTCGGCGCGGTGTTCTCCGGGCTGCGCCTGGAAGGCGTGCTCTCCGGCAAGGTACGCCGGGATGGCGTCAACAGCACCCGCGAGTTGATTCGCCTCGTCGGCAGCTCGCGTTTCGCCGCGCATCTTCAGCTCATCATGTTGCAGGGCGTGGCACTTGCCGGTTTCAACGTGGTGGACGCAGCGCGCCTGCACGCCGAGCTGGGCCTGCCGGTGCTGGTAGTGGCGCGCCGTGCACCGCGCCGGGGGGCCATGCGCCGGGCATTGCTCGAACGGATTCCCGGCGGTGCGCGCAAGTGGTCACTGGTAGAGAGGCTGGGGGAGATGGAGCCGCTCGAAGGTGTCTACGTGCAGCGCGTGGGGCTGAGCGCGGAGGAGGCGGCAGCCGCGATACGCGCCACCACACCCCACGGCAGCGTGCCCGAGCCGCTGCGCGTGGCGCACCTGATTGCCGGCGGGGTGGCCACGGGGGAGAGCAGCGGACGCGTGTAGCCTCTGCGTGTAAGAAACCAATGCCTTGGTGCCATGACCCGAGAGGCCGAGCTTGGCATAATGCCCCCTCTATTCTTCGCCCGCAGGGAAGACCTCATGACCGCCTGGAGCAAGTTGCTGATCGCCACGACGCGGCTGATCGACCTGCACGATAGCGCCCATGAACCCGGCTCGCCCTTCGTGCAGGTCAGCCAGGAGCAGCGTCGCGGCCTGCGCGACGGCTACTGGCTCGACCTTGGCTGCCTACTGCTCGACTACCTGCTCGACGAGGACTTCGCCACCAACAGCGCCTTCGTCTCGCAGACCCGCTGCCTTAATCACCTGCGCGAAATTTATCCGCAGTTGCCGCATGACGACCTGAGCTTCGTCATCAACCTGCTGGCCACGCCTAGCGAGATTCACTTTCGGCAGTCGTCCCCGGCCGCGCGCCAGGCGACCCCGAGCGCGGATGCGAGCGTGATGGGGGAGAGTCGCGCCCGGCGCAGCACCAAGCGTACGGCGCTGGTCGAGAAGCAGGGCCAGACTGGCCAGGTGCGGCTCACGCCGAGCGGCCGCCAGGCGGTGACGTTGGCCAGCCAGGTCGAAGACCTGCTCTATTCCGAGTACGACGCCGCCAAGGTGCTGGCCGCGCTGGCGCGGGGCGATTTTGCCCGCATTCCCGACATCACCAACCAGATCCTGCTGGCGATTCGGGCCCTGACCCAGGAGCTGCGCCGGGTGCGCGAGAACCCCACCCGCGAGGGCAAGCTGGCTGCGCTGCTCGACAACGAGCGGCACTATCACAACGCGCTGACCAACATCCAGCAGACGCTGCTCGATGCCCGCGCCCAGCTCGCCACCCCGCGGCTGATGGAGCGCTTCGAGAACTGGCGCGAAGCGCAGGAGGAGGAGTGGGACCTGCGCGTGCTCTCCAGCGCCCTCGGCCGGGTACTCAACGCCATCGAGAACCTTTCGCGGCGGCTCTCGGAGCTGCTTGCCGACATCGCCGAGGGGCGCATCCAGGCCATGGGCGTGGTCGATTTCCAGGACATGGCGCGCCAACTGCTCGAAGCGCCGCCCGCGGCTGCGCTTCGCGATGCCGTGGTGGCGCGCATGATGCCACTGCACGTACAGGCCACTTTTCCGCGCCTGGCACCCCTGGTGCCGCTGCTCGAGAGCCGCCGCGCCGAAGCCAGTGCCTCGGCGCTGGTGTTCGACGAAGCCGGAGACGCCGCCCCCGAGGATCCGCTGCTGGCGCGTTTCCTCGAGGCGCGCGGCCCGGCGCTGCGGAAGCGCATCCAGCAGGCGCCGCTGTCGTTGCCCGAGGCATTGGCCGAGGGCTGGCACCGCTTCGAGGAGGGCGACTGCCTGGCCCAGTTGCTCAACACCTTCGTCGACACCGAGCTGCTCGACCCGGGGCTGACGGTGGGTATCGAGGCCACGCCGTTCGAGCTCCGGCTCGACGATGGCCGTCGCATCGAAGGGGTCGTGACCCCGTCCCTCGGCTTTTTTAAGGAAGAACTTGTATGAACATGACCGAGATGGGCGAGGTGGTCGCCTACCTGCTGCGCTATCGCAGCGCCGAACGCACCCCGGGCGGCGGGCGCAAGCGCCGTGCTGCCCGCGAAGGCCAGCTCTCCGAGCGTGACGTCTGCGCCTTGATCGACGACGCCAGCGAGGCCGAGCGCGAGGCGCTGCGCGACTTCCTGGGCGGACAAGGGCTGAGGCTCAAGGCCTTCGAGGCAGGCGACTATCCGGGTATCGCGCCGGGCTCGCGCTACTACGCGCTGCTGCCCGACCCGGAGCTGGAGCAGCCGCCGCTCTACACCCGTGAGCCGGTGTTCGAGGCGCTCAAGTTGCGTCAGGAGAGCCGTGCCGAGCTAGCCCAGTGGTACCTGCAGCTGTGGCTGCTGATGCACACGCTGCTCTATACACGCTACAACCGCGCGCTCTCAGACGTCAGTCGCTATCAGGAGGCCACCTTCGCCGGGGCCGAGCTGGTCGAGCTGATGCGTGATCAGCTCGAGTCATTGCGTGCGCTGGGCGAGGAGGCGCCGGAGGCCAGCCGGGCACTGCTCGAAGAGCGCGGCGAGGACATCAGCCGCCGGGTGCGCGCCTTCATCGACCTGCAGGTGCGTGCCGGCCTGCTCGAAGGTTTGCGCGAGGCCGATTCCGCAACGGCCAGCGAAGAGGGCGGCGGCGAGGTCTGGCAGCAGACCCTGCTCGGGGCGCTGGAGAGTGAGCAGATCGGCATCCACCAGCTCGCCCACCTGCATGCGCTGGCCCAGGGCCGCGTGGCGAGCCGGCATGCCGAAGAGAAAGATGAAGCGCCCATCGACGAGCGCGAGGAGACCCAGGCATGAGCGTGATCCACCGTATCGAGGTTGCCAACCTGCTCAACAAGCACGGTGACGTCGCCTCGCCCTGGGACGCCAAGATGCGCCACGTACTGCTCGACCTGCGTGGCCAGTCCAGCGCCATCAGCATGGAAAACGGCTTCGGCAAGACCACGCTGGCCGAGGCGTTGATCGGCCTGCTGTCGCGCGACCGCACGCTGCTCTCGCGCACCCGTCGCAAGTGCTCGCCCTCGTCGGTGGGCGGCGAAGGGCGTAGCTGGAGCCACCTGCGCGTGGAGTTCCGTTCGCGCAGCGGGCTCGAGCGCCAGGACGACATGCTGGCGGTGGCCGGAGAGGAAGTGGCCGGCGAAACCTTCGTGTTCGGCTTCTATGGCTACAGCGACGGCAGCGGGCTCTCCTTCTACCACTACAGCGGACGTCTCGAGGACGTGCCGGTGCATCACCTCACCCTCGACGGCAAGCTGGCGCTGTATGCCAACCGCGACGTCAAGGCCGTCATGGCCGAGCGCGGGGTGCGCCTGACCCACAACCGCGAGGAGTGGCTCGAGGCGGTGGGCGCCCACGTGTCACGCCGTGAGCTGGCCCAGCTCGCGGCCTTCCAGAAGGAGGGCGGCGCCGACAAGAGCCAGATCTTCAACGCCATCAAGCCTCGCGCCGGCGAGAAGGCCGACCAGGCCTTCTTCTTCGAGGTGCTGGCGCCCGAGATCCTCTCCGGCGCTACCCGCGGCGAGACCGACGAGAGCGAGGAACTGATCGAGGAGGTCATCCTCAACTCCGGCACCAACATCACCGAGTTGCGCCATCGCCTGGAGGAGGCCGAGAGCGACCAGCGCCGCGCCAGTGACAAGGTGGTGCGGCTGGCCGAGCTGCGCGAGCAGGGCGAGACCCTGCGCGATGCGCGTTCTCGCCTGGAGGAACTCGACCAGGGGCTGGCAGCCAGCGAAGCACTGCTGGGTGGCCAGGCGCTGCTGGGCCTGCCCGGGCTGCCCCGCGCCGCTTCTGAGGGGGACGCCGAGGATGACGCCGAAGAGCGCGGGGCCGCCCCGTTGGATGGCTTTGCCTGGATCGCCGGCGATACGTCGCGCCCCCGGGTCTCCACCTCATTACTGGCCACCCTCTCCGGCCTCTCCGAGCGGGCGGTGCGCCAGGCGCTCTCCGAGCGCGGCGCCCGGGTCGACGTGCATCGGCGCCTGATCCACCTGCCCGAGGCGGCATGGCCGCTCAACCGCGATGTGGGTCACGTCAGCTTCAAGGCCGCCCGCGAGTGGCTAGCCGAAAGCCACGCCCTGGCCGACGATGCGGCTCGCGACCGGGCACTTTCCGCCCTGGACGAGGGGGCCGACGCCTTCGAGGCGGCCGACGGCAACCGCTTCCGCGAGGAGGTGATCGGCGACGGCGTCTATCTCGAGGAACTGACCCGCGACCTGACGGCCCTCGACGAGCGCCGCGACGATATGGAGCAGGAGCGCGAGCGGCTCGAATCCCAGCAGCGCGACTTCGTCGACAACCAGAGTTTCTACACCCAGGCCCTCTCCGAGGGGCTGTTCAGTGAAGCCGAGCTGGAAACCCCGGAGGCCAGCGCCGAGGCGGCCAAGGCCGAGGCCGCCGACGCTCGCCGCGCCCTCAACGCGCACCTGGGCCGCGTCGGCGAGCTCAAGCAGGTCGCCGCCTGGCACGATGCTTTCCGCCGTGAGTGCCCCGGCACGGCACCGGCCGAGCGGCTGGAGGAGAAACTCGATCGTGAGGCCGAGCTGGCCGAGGCGCTCGATGAGCTGACGCTTCGTCGCGACGAGGTGGCCACCGCCTTCGAGACCGCGCGCGCAGAGCGTGAGCGACTCAACGGCGAGCGCGAACGTCTGACCGGCGAACAGGGCCTGCTGGCCCGTGGCCAGGCGCCATGGCGCGCCTTCGTCGAGGGTTGGCCGGGCGAGGAAGTCGGCGGCTTCTGGTCGCGGCGCAAGACGGCGCTGGCCGAGCTGGAGACGAACTCGCGCGAGGCCGAACAGCGCCGCCAGGATGCCGAGCGCATCCTGGCACGGCTGGCACCGCTGGCCGAAGCGGCACGCCGCTATGGCGAGCTGCACGGCGACGACGAACCGGTGCATCTGCGCGCACGACTGCGCGAGCGCGAACGCGAACTGGCCGACGAGCGCCAGCGGCTGACGGAGGAAGAGAGCCGCCTGCGCACGCTGCACCGGGCGCGGCTCGACTTCGCCGAGCGCAGCGAGCTGGCGCCCGAGAAGTGGCTCACCGATGCCCGGCGCCGCTACCCGCGGCTGTTGCGGGAAGCGGAGACGCTGGAAGCCGATATCGCCGCCCGCGAACGCTACCTGGAGAGCCTCTCCGGCGACCCGCTGGAGCGGCGCGTGGTGGAGGCCGAGGCCCATCGCCACCTGGACGATACCGGCATCGCCTGGCAGCCGCTGCATGCGGTACTCAACGTCGAGACGCATACCCCCGAGCAGCGCCGCGAATGGCTGGTGCAGGCCGCCGGTGTGCTGTTCGCGCCGGTGGTGGCCGGGCGCGAGGCGGCTGAGTCCGCCGCCGCCGCGCTGATAGAGGCAGGCCTGGCGGTACCGGTGTTCGAGGCTGAGGCGCTTGCCGGCTTGCTGGCCCGGGGCGAGCCGCCGCTGGGCGCCGTGGCCGGGGTGGAAACCCTGGCGGTGAAAGCCGCGCTGGACCCGAGCTATCTCGAGGCGCTGCGCGAGGCCACCGAGAAGCGGCTGGCCGCCGACCGCGAGCGGCAGAAGGCGCTGGCCATCGAGTGCGAGCGGCTCGATCCCCATGGTGAGACATTCGCCTTGGCGCTGCGTGCCCGCGAAGCCGACGAAGCGGAGGTCGAGGTGGCGCTGGAGGCAGTGGCTGAGCAACTAGTGGCGCTGGCCGAACGTGAGGCCGAGCTGGCCCCGCGGCTGAGCGACACCGCGCTGGCCTGTATCGACGACTATCAGCGCTACCTGCAGGAGGGCGGCGAGATCGCCCAGCAGGAAGCCGCCGAGGCGCGGCTCGAGGCCGAGACGGCACTGGCCGAGCTTACGCCCCAGCGCGAGCGGGCCGCCCGCGAGCTGGAGGCGCACGGGCCGACCTGGCTTGCCGCCGAGCAGTTCAGCGACGCCGGCGGTGTCGAGCGGCTCCAGGCGTTGGAGACGCGCCTCGCCGAACTCGAGCGTCACCTGGCCGAGGCCGCGGCCAGGCTGGCCAGCGCGGAGGAAGAGAAAGAGGCGCTTGCACGGAAAGTCGTCGAGACCGAGGCCCAACTGCGCGGCATCTTCAGCGACGGTGAGCGCGATCGGCTGCGTGCCCTGGCGCGCTTCGAGGCCGATGGAGGCGTCGACTTCATGGCCAGCGCAGGTGAGGTGCAGGCCGAACTGGAAGCGTCGCAGTCGCGGGCGACCCGGCGCGCCGACTTCGATTTCACGCGTATTCGCGCCTATCTGGAAGTGCGCGACGCCGGCGGAGGCAGCCAGAAGCTCGAGCGCGAGATCGCCCGGGTCAAGCGTGAACTGGGTGAGCTGCGCGACAAGCGCAAGACGCTTTCGGCAGAGCGGGATGTGCTGGAGGCGCGCCTGGCCGAGCAGCGCCGCGCGCTGGCCTGCGTCGACCAACTGGCCGTGGAGTGGCTGCGGGTACTGCGCGAGCTGCCCGAGGGCTGGCCGCGACGCCTGGCGGCGCTGGTCGATCTCGATGAGGCCAGCTGCTGGCCCGGCGACACGGCTGAGCTCGAGGTGCGCAATGAAGCGCTTGACGCCTGGCGTGCCATGGTCGGTGGGAGGAACGAACAGGGTGAGCTCGACATCGAAGCTCTGGAAACCTGCCAGCAGACCCTGGTCGATGCCTTGGGCGAGCTCAACCTGGGCGAGCGGGCGCGCAACCGCGAGCGTCAGGCGCGCCAGGTCGAGGCCGGCGAGCGCAAGCTGGCCGAGGCACTCGCCGAGGCGGCGCACAGTCGGCTGTTCAGCGACACCGAGCGTGCTCGATTGGCAGGCCTGACGCACGCCAGCGCCGAGGCCCTGGACGACCTCTCGCGGCTGCACGACCAGCTCGCCGGCCAGCTCGACGAGCATCGCGTGCGGGTCGAGCGGCTGCATGCCTCCCGCGAGCAGATCGAGGGCACCCTGGTGGAGCGTCTCAGTTCGATCATCTCGGACGCCGCCGGCAATCTCGACATCCTCAAGCGCGTGGCCAAGAGCAGCGGCGAAGGCGGCGCCTTCTTCGAGGTCAAGGCCTCGCTGATCGGCCCCGACCAGTTGCGCGACCTGATCGCCACGCTGCTGGCCGACATCGACGAGCACCAGGCGGCCATGCGCCGCCGCGCCGAGCGTGACGGCGGCATGATCGACGGCGAGGCGCGCAGGCGCGACGACGACCTGCTGCGCCAGATTCGCCGGCGCATCTATCGCGGCCTGTTCCACGATGTGGCGATCCGCCTCAAGCACGACGCCATTCGCCCGCATGGGCGGCTGTTCTCGCTCAACGAGGAGATGTCGGAAGGGCAGCGCGAGGCGGTGTCGCTGATGTGGCTGGTCAAGCTCTCGGAGTTTGCCATCGAACGCGAGCTGCGCGAACTGCCGGGGCATCATCGTCGCCGTGCACGCACCAGCCGCGAGAGCGTGATCCTGCTCGACGGCCTGTTCTCCAAGCTCTCGCATCGCCGCCTGATCCAGGACTCACTGGAGTCGCTGCGCAACACCCGTGGGCGCTTCCAGATGATCGGCCTGATCCACAACCCCAACTACGAGAACGACCCCGATATCTTCCCCACCTACCTGGTGGGCAGCGTGATCGGCGGCGCCCAGGGGCAGGGCGGCCACGTGATGGTGCGCGACGGGCGCATCGCTGCGCCGGAATCGCTCGGCCGCAGCGCCGGCGAGGCCAGCCTGTTCGGCATTCACGTCAGCGAGCCGGTGACCCAGGAGTAAGCGATGCGCGATGCCACTCTGATGCTCAACGAGGCGGCCAGGAAAGTCCTGGCCCAGCTAGAGAGAGAGTGGCAGCGAGTCTATGCGAATGGTAGTAAGGGGAAAGGCTGGCAAGCCGAACCCCTTGTCAGATCCCTCAAGCGGAAGGGAATCTGCGAGACGGAGCATCAGGCTTGGGAGGTTCTTGAAAAACTGCTGGATGCAGGTGCTATCTCACTGAGACAGGGCGGAAGAATTTCCCCGCATCAACGATGGAACGCCACGATATTGCTCGCTGAGGCTCGTATAGAGCAGCTCAAGGCCGATCTGCCTGATGTCGATAATCGGCTTGGCTTGAGCGCTGCGCAGGAACAGGCCTGGAGGCGAGCATTAGAATCTCAGCTGCGTGAATGGAGCATCGAGGACCAACTGGCACTGGCCGAGGGCCTCAGGCGGTTGGCCAACGATCTGCCGGGGGTCTACCAACTGAGCCCTTACGTGGCCAGTGCGCGCTATCTGCTGGGAAGCAGCAAGCTGCTTGAGGCGCTGCCCACCGAGCTGGTGCGCGCGTTCGATATCGAGCCGACCCGCTTCCAACCCGCCGAGACCTGGCTGCTGGCCAGCGTGCCCGAACAGCCCGAGGGGCTCTTGCTGATCGAGAACGCGCAGAGTTTCAGTCAGGCCTGCCGTGTGGGGTGTGACAAGCGCCTGGCCTTGATCTGCACGTTCGGCTATGGCCTCTCGCTGGCCAACGCCTTGGAAAGTGGAGACCGGGTGCGCCTGGTCGGCCAGGGTGCAGCCGGCGTCCCCCTGCCGGACCTACTGGCTCTACCCAGCTCCACCTACTGGGGTGATCTCGACCCCGAAGGGCTGCGCATCTACAAGAGGTTGAACCACTTCCTGCCCGCGCTAGCACTTTCCGCCCTGTTCGGTCCCATGCTCGCTGCCTTCGAGTCAGGCACAGGTCATCCTCTCGATGCACTAAGCGGCAAGGCAGGGCAGCGAGCTGCCGGCAATTGGCAGCGCGGGCTCGACCAGGAGTGGCTGGCCGATGACCAGGTTCAGAAGTTGGCAGGTAGAGCGCTCGATCCGTCTGTTCAGAGTGGGTTCATGGAGCGCATTTTACAGTGAACGGATGGCGTTCCTTGTGCCGTCTGGCAACATGGTGAGCCGGGTTCTGCTTAATATAGGGAAATATAATGCTGCGCACCTTGCTGTATGTCGGCGGCCTACTCGCCGTCCTATTCTTTGGCTTCAGCCTGTATGGCAAGGCAGCGCCGCGGTTTTTCCCGCCAACCGTGCCTGAGATGGCACCACCCAGCCAGCGTGCGGACGCTGTCCAGGTCATCAAGTCTGAGCGTGTCATGCGGTTGCTGCGAGAAGGCGAGGTCATAGCGGAATACCGCATTGCGCTTGGCGGTAGCCCGGAAGGACACAAGCAGCAAGAGGGCGATCAACGCACGCCAGAAGGCGAATACATCATCGACTGGCGCAACCCACGCTCGATTGGACACCTCTCACTGCATGTCTCCTATCCCAATGAAGATGACCGAGCGGTAGCGCGTGAGCTTGGTGTCGATCCCGGAGGCAACATCATGATCCACGGCATACTGAACGGCTGGGGCTGGCTTGGAAGACTGCATCGATCTTGGGATTGGACGGATGGCTGCATAGCCGTTACCAATCAGGAAATGCGTGAAATTTGGTCTCTTGTTCCCAATGGTACTCCGATAACCATCAAGTAAAGTGCCCAGCTGGGGGCAACTGCAAGCGCACTTGGTTCGACTTCTAACTCTCGCCTGGCGACGGGTGCTTGACCAATTCCGGTGGCACCCAGACGGAGATGAGGAAGCCCTCAGCCGGATCGAAATGGGCAGGGTCAAGCAGGGCGTTGCCGTGCTCATGCATGAACCATTCGGTGACAGCAGGTGAATAAAGCTGGTCGATTCGTGTGGTGATCTTTTTCCGTGCTTTGGTGAGCATTGCTTCTAACGACTGCTTTCCCTGATAAGCCGTAGTCAGCTTACGTCGCGCTGGGTAGCCGGCATCGGAAACATAGACGGCATAACTATCGGACTCAGGCCCGTAGCGACGGACCCGCACTTTTAGCTTTGGAGGGCGGAGGGCGTCGAAGCGCGCATTGATCTCGGCGAGTTTTGCCTTGATTTCCTCGTCGGATAAAGGAGGGGCATGCGGTAGCACATCGGGAACTTCATCAAGTAACTCGGGGTGGAGCTGCCGCGACACGGTGTCGGCGTAATCATGAAAGGTCAGGAACTTGGCTGGCAATTCGGACAGCCATTTCTCACGAAGGGCCAGGGCTTCCACCTTGGCTCCCTCTTCGCCGTACTTCCGAACCGAGAAACGGCGACGCTTCAAGCGTCCTTGGGTGCACAAGTAGACATGCCACTCACCGGCGGCGCCGGTATCCGTGCGGTACACTCCCGAAATGCCGCTCTTGTTGTTCTTGCGTAGTCGGGTGGCCTTCTCCCGGTTGATGGTCGGGGGGAATGCGGCAGTGATTGCATCCCGATAGGCACGCGCCATGGCTTCGGCGGCATCAGCTGAGCCATACACTTGATCCTTGAACAATCGATTGATGCGATGTGTGTGGCGCCGGATGTCCACGCACCACCCTCCTAGACGGTGTCCCTTGGGTTCTTCGCGCCTCAAGGCGTAGTCGGAAGCACTGACGGCCTTGGCCCGTTCCGCTGGAAGGAAAGCCGCGGCAGGGAGAGTGAGTAAAGAGGATGGGTCGTTCATGATGTTCATTGAACCAATTTCACTCTATGGGGGCAACACAGAAGTATATTTAAGATAAGTGGGGTTGGATGGGAAGGTTCTGATGGAGTGTGAGATATGGCTTACAAATAGTCGGGGAGTTGGCTTACGCATGCCGCGTTGAGTTGCCGATTGGGCTTCGCTATCGTTGAGACCTCTTTTTCAAGAACAATACTCTGCCGCAGGGAGGCTGACGTATGGCGGACGCCACGGGGTTGCAGTTCACCCTTCATTTGTTGGGGGGCGATGAGCTGGACTTGGCCGTCACCTCCTTCAAGCACCACGAACACCTCTCGAGGCCCTTTTGCCTGGAGGTCAAGTTCGCCAGCCGGCACGGCGACCTGTCGCCTCTCGACTGGCTGGATCGCAATGCCAGCCTGCGTATCTATCAGGACGGTCAGGAATTGCGCCGTATCAACGGTATCGTGGCGGCTTTCCACCGTGGCGACCGGGGCCATCGGCGCACCTACTACGAAGCCACGATTCGTCCTGCGTTATGGCGGTTGTTCCTGCAGCAAAACTGTCGCATTTTCCAGCATGTCACGCCCCAGCAGATCATTCAGACGCTGTGTGAGGAGAGTGGTATACAGGAAGTTGCCTTCGCGCTGACTCGCGACTGGCAGGAGCGAGAGTTTTGCGTGCAATATCGCGAGGATTCGCTGAGCTTCATCGAACGCCTGGCAGCTGAAGAAGGCGCGGTGTACTTTCACGAGATGGAAGGAGACATCCACCGGGTAGTCTTCTGTGACGATCCTCAGTTGCTCGCCCAGCTGGGAGAGCGCACCTATCATGCGCGTTCAGGAGGAAATGCCCCCCAGCGCCATCTCCGCAAGCTGATCCAGGCCTCTCAAATCAAACCATCGAGTGCAACCCTGGAAGACCTGACCTTCAAGCAGCCTGGCTATGAACAGATCCATCGCTACGATGACCCGAAGCTGTCCGCCCATGGCCAGCGGGATGGCTACGAATATTACGATTATCCCGGGCGCTTCAAGCGGGATGCATCAGGCGTCCCCTATACCCGTATCCGCCTGGAACACCTGCGCAACGAAGCCTACTTGGCCAAGGCGGAAAGCGATCTTCCCGAGCTATGCCCAGGGACACGCTTCAAGCTCGATGCCCACGATATCAACGAGTTCAACTGCGATTGGCAAGTCGTTGGTGTCGTGCACACGGGCACCCAGCCTCAAGCCGTGGCCGAGGAGTCGGTGGGCATCACCAATGCCGACCGCTCCGGTATGGCTGATGCTACCCATTACGAGAACGACCTGATCCTGATTCCCGGCGACCGGGCCTGGCGGCCTGCTCCCAACCCCAAACCGCGTGTCGAAGGGCCGCAGATTGCCACGGTAGTGGGTCCCAAGTCGGAAGAAATCTACACAGACGAGTATGGACGAGTGAAGCTGCGCTTCCATTGGGATCGTGACGGCACACCGGATGAGCAAGCCAGTGCCTGGGTCCGCGTTTCTCAAGGCTGGGCGGGTGGTAGCTATGGGATGCTGGCGCTACCCCGCATAGGGCACTCCGTCGTCGTCGATTGGCTGGAGGCCGACCCCGACCAGCCGCTGATTACCGGTCGCGTCTACGATGCGCAGAATCTCACGCCCTATCCGTTGCCGCAGCACAAGACCCGCACCACGATCCGTACTCAGACCCACAAGGGCGTTGGCTTCAATGAACTTAGGTTTGAAGACGAAAAAGAGCGTGAAGAGATCTACCTGCATGCTCAGCGGGACCACAATACTGTTATCCAGAACGACGAAACGCACAGCATCGGCAATAACCGTAGCAAATCGGTGGGCGTGGACCAGTCCGAAAACATCGGCCAGGACAAGAGTTCCCGTGTAGGTCGCGATCACACGGAAAGCATCGCTCAAGACGTCAAGAAAGATGTTGGGCGGGACGTCTACTACAGCGTTGGCCAGAGCCAGAAAGAGCGCTATGGCAAAGATGTGCTCCAAAAGATTGGCAACACCCTGAAGCAGGACATTCACGCCGATCATTTGGTGAACGTCGGCCGCAACGTCAATGAAAGGGTGCAGGGACAATACGTATTGGAAGTCACCGACTCCATTACCAACAACACGCGCCACCACAAGCTCATGGCCTTCGAGCGCTTCGAAATACGCGGCCCAGGCGGCAAGATCACCCTGGATGCCTCCGGTATTACCCTCGAAGCGCCCAACGTGCGCATCAAGGGTAATCTCACCACCGGAGGCTCCGGTTCTTCCAGCGTGCCGACGCTCTCGGGAGCGGCCAATGAAGCGCTGCCGCTTTGCGAAGAGTGCGAAAAGCTGAAGACATAGGCTGATTAGGAGAGCCAGGATGGCACAGCCCATTGCGCGTCTCGGTGACAAGGTGGTCTGCCCTCAGCACGGCCAGGGAGAAATCGTACAGGGCGGGCAGAGCCGGGTCGATGGCCGACCGGTCGCCCGGCTGGGCGACCCATGCTCCTGTGGCGGGACCATCGTTCAAGGCTCGTCCCAGGCCACTGATAACGGCCGCGCCATCGCTTATCTTGGCTGCAAGATCAGCTGCGGTGGCAGCATCGTCAGCGGCTCGCCCACGGCCAAGGTAATGCCATGAGCGAGCATGGCCCCTGCGAGTTTGGCCCCTGGATAGGGCGCTGCTACTTCCGCGAGTGGCTGGGGCGGCCAAAGGACGATCCTTTCGTCGAATCTCGCTTCAAGGATTACGCCTGCTTTGCCGCCGTGTGGACGGACTCTCAGGCCGGTTTCCTCGATACCGTCACACGCCACCTCGAAGCCCAAGGTTACGCTTTCACCTGGGCTGAAGACATTCTGCCGATCATCGCGTGGATGACACGGCACGGCTATCACGCGGAAGTCGAGTCGCTGTCGCCGCGCGTGAATGCCGAGCATCGCATCGAACTGGGTGCCATGACCCGTACTGGCGAAGATGGCCGACCGTTGCCCACGGTCGAACCGCTGGTCATTACTCGTCATGAGATACCCACTCTGCCGGATCAGTCGGACGTGCCGTTCTGGGAGAGAGCGTGGATCGCCCCGGAACTCCAAGAGCTATTGTTCGGCCAGCCCGATGGTCTGGAGGCGCCCCTCAACACCTACTTCCTGGTCGACGCGGCGCTGCGCAAGAACATCGTCGGTACCTTCGACCTGGAAGCCGTCGACGTCCCGGTCAAGTGTCTGTTCGAAGGCGAAGGCAGCGAGGCGCAAAAGGCTTCCGCCCCCTACCTGATTGACTTGACGTTGCCGGACGCCGCCGATGGCGATGCGGACCTCGTACCTCGTTTCCACAAGGACCTATTCGCACGCCACTGGGCGCAGGAGACCGGCATCGTGATTCGCACCACGGCCTCTTTCAATGCGACCTGGCGGCATTGCCAAGCGCACCTGAAGGTGCCGGTGGAAGGGGAGACGCGCCAACTCTTCCTGCGCTACTGGCATCCCGAAACCCTGGACACGCTACTGCCGGTGCTGGAGCGAGGCGATGCCTATCAGCTACTCCGGGATACTCATCTGATCTACCCTCGTGAGAGTGAGGTCATTCATGCCCATCTCAATCCGGAGCTGGAGCTCGAGGCTTTCGTCGAGAAGCAGCCTTTTACCTTGAAGGCGGCCTATTTAGAGGCCTTCCAACGCCTCATAGAAAGGCGGTTCATTGCGGGGGTCGAGAAAAAGCTGCTCAGCGCGTTGCCACACACCGACCAAGAGGTGCGCCAACGTGTTAGTGATACCGTACCAAGCATGCTGCGCTACATTCGCGAGCGCTCCGGTGGGGCACCTGTCGCCTTTGGGGGATGCTTCGAACTCTCTCTTCTTGTGCTACTTCTCGGTCCGGCGGCGCAGGAGTTATTGGCAGCGCCGCTCCTCAATGAGCGACTCGTACCTGTAGAGCAGCGGATCGCCCTTGCTCGTGAGTGGTACTTGGAAACGCTGATCTATCATATGGAAAAGGGGGCATGATATGGCTGCACCGGTAGCAGCAGCACCAGCAGCAGGTGTTTATATTGCGGGAGCGGCCTTGCTGGCTGGTGCCGCCTATTTAATGACTCCGGCGGGGCAGCGCACCACGGCTTCCTTGGGGGAGGCTGTGGCCGACGGTGCCGGTAATGCTATTGATAGTATCGTGAATTTGTTTTCAGGCAATGATGCAGAAGAGCAAAGCGAGTCAGTGCCTGTTGCTGGTACGACTACCACGACAAGACCATGTGATGGCCCTCATCGTGGGAGGCTGCAAGTACAGGGCTATGCGCCACGTATCGACCCTCATCCATTGGAGCTATCCTGGCCATGGAATCGGGATTGCATTCCACCACTGAGGCCGGAAGGGTTGAGTGCGCTGTCAGCTAATCTACTTCCTCAAACTGCGGCAATCTCCTATGAATCTGCTGGTTACCGTGGGCCGGCCTTTTCAAGGATGAGTCAGTATATAGAATCTTCTCCACCTATTGGGTTTACGCCCATGCAGAGCGGTGGTTGGTCGATAGATGCGCGTGGACAGGCTGTCAGAAACTTCAAGAGAGGAGTTTCTCGAAATGCGCCGCGCATTGACATGGAGGTGCATGCCGGCCGAGCCTTTGGAGATTATTAATGAACATTGATCGCTACAAAACCATTCCCGGATTTCCGTTTGACAATTATTTTGATAATTCGGATCAGTATATTCATGCTCAGTCGTATTGGCTGAGTGTTTTAAGAAGTGCCAAAGGATTTGACGATAGAGAGTGGGTGTCTAAGCTGTCTCAAGTGGATGTTCGTGATGAAATGTATGTTGGGCGTGTGTGCTATATTATCGCCCTGGAAAAAAGAAAGGAGTTGATGCTTAACACGGCTAGTATTTTGGGAGAGGCCAACATGCTCTTCAGAGAAAATCAGGGGATTTCTGATGAAGAGTACGCTGCGCAGAAAAAAATGTTTGGTCAAGAGTTTGAGTTGGACCGGGAATTTTTGAATGGCATCACCTATAAGGAGGCTTTTCTTCAAGCTCAGGAGGATGCAAGGAAGTCACCCTTAACGACGTGGGTGGAGAAGGCGACTCACTGGCAATCTGATATGACATATTCTGAACGAGGATATGAAGTAGAGGTTGAGCGCCTTGTCTTAACCTCAGAAATTTCCGAGCGCGCGGAACCGCTTGCTATCCAGGCTTTAGAGTTGTTTTTGCAGAATGGTCCTGCTATGGAGCGCGTAAATAGTGTGTTTTCTCCGGACCCGCAAGCTTAGGGTGTTTTATAATGGAAAATATAATAAAGCAATTGAAGGCTGGTGGAGGTTCGTTTGATAAATATTTTATTGATACGGGGTGTTACGTATCTGCTCAAAAGTACTGGCTGCTTCTTCTGAGATCGCTTCCTCACTACAGCGAAGGCGAATGGGTTCCTGTGATGCGCCCTGTTGATGTGAAGGATGATCAGATTTCTGGGCTTGTCTTTTGGATAAGGAATGCGGCGGATAAGAAAGAGATCATTCTTCATACGGGCAGCTTCGAAGGATTTGTTCATCAGTATATGGTCGATAATGGCGGGTATACAGACGAGGAAGTGGAGCAGTTTTCCAAAGACTTTGATTATCATCCAAGCGAAGCAGAAAAACGTGGCCTAACGTGGGATGAGGCAGAAAAAGATGCTCGGTTAATGTATGAAGAATTCCTTGCTTGGGTCGAAAATGCGATTTACTTTCACCATGATCCTAGCTATCCAGATGGGGGAGTTGAAGTGTCGATCGAACGTCTGATCTTGACCTCGGAAATCTCTGAACGTACGGAACCGCTTGCCATCCAGGCCTTGGAGCTATTCCTCCGGGAGGGGCCGGCAATGGATCGGGTAAACCGAGTCTTTGCTCCTGATCCTCAGGCTTGAATATATTACTGATGGAACATGCGATCTGGGGCCATGAGGCGACCCCACGAGGTGGCGCCACAAGCGAGTATGGCCCCTGGATGGGGCGCTGCTTCTTTCGTCGGTGGTTGAAGAAAGCCTCTGGGGGCGATCCCTTTACTGAACCCAGCTTTAAGGATTATTCCTGCTATGCCGCCGTGTGGACCAATTCACGGGCGGGCTTCCTCGACGTGGTGACGCGCTATCTCGAGGCGCAGGACTATGTCCTTACCTGGGACGAGGACGTATTGCCGGTCGTGCAGTGGATGACCCAGTATGGCTACCATGCCGACGCGCTGACGCTACCACCCCGAGTCGGCCCTGAGCATCTCCTGGAGATGGGAGATTTCACACGTACCGATGAATACGGCATGCCCATCCAGGAAACCTGGCTGGGCATTGAAGACATTGCCGAGGTGGAGCCCTTGGATGCCCAGTTTGGCGTCCACCCCATGAGGCATGTACCAGACACGCTTCGTGAGCCACTGTTCGGCCAGCCGGTACCGGCCGATGCGGAAGTCGAGCTGGCGGGTGGCGATACCACCAGGGTGTCGCCAGTCAGAACGTTCGCTCTTCTCGACGCGGCAAAGGGACAGTGGTTGCAGGAGCGTATCGAGGAGTCCGGGCTCCCATTCCGCTGCCTATTCACGGGTAAGGCCGAGGAGGAACTCAAGGCGGTGGCGCCTTATCTCGTCGAACTGGCCGAAGAGCACGATTTTACCCGCCAGCTCTTCACCCGTTCGGGCTTTCCCTCTGACCTGTGGGACAGTGAGCCTGGCATTTTCATCCGCTCACGCGGCACGCTGGAAGCGCTGTGGAAGCATTGCCGCAAGTTTACTCGGGTGCGTGACGCCCAAGGCAGATGGTTTCATTTCCGCTTCTGGGAGAGCCGCTACGCCGTGGCCTACTACCAAGCCATCGTGCATGACCGCGAACGCGTCCAGCATTGGTTCCTGTGTGGCGGTGTGGCTCCACTCTCCATCCTGGCGGTTTGTACGCGGCGCAGGTGCGCCTGGGTGTTCGCTCCCAGCGAAGAACTCCCGGCCCAGCGGCCACGAGCCCCTTTCCTGTACGCCGAGCAGGAGCGAGAGGCATTCGTCCAGGTCAGAAAACAAGACTTCGCCTGGAAGCTGGATAAATACCTGGGCGAACGATTTTCGGACTTCTCCGCCAAGCACGATGAAGAGCGGCAGGGAATCGCTATCTCCTTGATCGACGAAGCGCAGCGCTTCGGTATGGAGGTCGAGCGTGCCGTCGCCGATTTTGCCTTGGCCAGTGTGATGCTGGGTCGACCACTTGCCGATGAACCGGCCCTGAAGCACCTGCTGGGCGCTAACATGAACGCACTGAACAAAGGCCAGTTGCTGCTGCGTTCCGTGCAGGAATTGAACAACGAAGGACGAAAAACGATAAGGAGCCATGATGGCTGAGTTTTCGACGACTCAGAGAGTCTGCGACCCCGTGTTGCCCTGCCAGCGCGGCAATCTCTTCCTCAACGCGCTGCCGCTCGAAGCGGACAGCCCGGTGTTGATGTGCACGGTCAACGGCAACGATACCGGTCCTTTGCCGAATGGGCTGATGTACCGTCTGCCCAATAGTCTGGAGGGCACTGCCAACTCGCTCACACTCTCGACTGGCAGCAGGGACTTTACGCTGTTCGAAAACCTCGATGGTTTCCTGCGTACCCGGCCTGAGGATGTTGGCGTCTACATAGGACCCATGGAGCCCATGGACGCGGCGTCGCCGCCCCCGCCAGGCCCATCCCGAACCGAGCGGGCGTTGTATCTGCTGCGAACCTACGACATGCCTAGGGCGCTGACTCATCGCCAGGAGATCGAGACGCTCCAGCAGCGAGTGGACTTGGGCATCGCTGACAACGACACTCATGCGGCGCTGGATACCCTGCTGCGCCAAGTCGAAGATACTGCCCGGGAGCTGGGCTATGTCGATCCTCCCATCGGGCAAGAGGATCTCTACGTTTTTGCCTTACCAAACAATTTCGCGATTCGCTTCACCGAGGGGGAGTACGACCTGGATGCTCTCCCCGAGCAACACCTGCAAAAATTCGTCATTGCCATCGCCCATGGCTTGCAGCTCATCGACGAGGCATCGGGACTTCAAGCGCTCAGGGATGGAACGGATGGTGCGGTCGACTTTACCCTGACAGGTACCAATCTGGCGCCGCTAGCCCTGGAACTGACCGATATGTTGCGGCGGGGGGAGAATCGCGCCTTCATACGAGAGGTGGCCAGGCTTGGCGGAAACGGGCGTATCGGTAAGGTATGGCGCAACGCCCAGGGCACGATGATGCTCTCTTTCCGGGGATACGCTGGTTTGCGTCAGTTCCTGACAGCCACGGCATATGGGGTGGCGAACCCGCGGGTCGCGGTTATCAGTACCGCCGTACAGAACTCGCAGGGCTGGGCGGGTACGCTGCGCTCCGTCGGTGGGCGCATTCCAGTGATCTCTTATATCATTATTGGCACCATTGATGTCGTCGAATGGTTGGCCGCTCCGGCAACCGAGCGCGAGTTGGCCGACTTGGTTGGTACGCTGATCGTCGATATTGCTAAGGTAGCTGCTGCGACTATAGCAGCAACAGTAACTGCGGCAGCGCTGGTACTCTTTGGGGCACCACTTTTTTTAATAGTCTCTGCAGGCATCGGTGCTGGTCTGGTTGTAGGAATGGCATTAGACGGTCTTGATGGTCTATTTGGTTTTACGAGCAAGGTTCAGGAACTTGCAAGGGAAACTGAGGCTGGTCTCGAAGAGTTTTTAAGATACCGTGAATAGCGATTAATGAATTGTCGGGAAGTGAGATGACTGCTTTTGATGGTGCTTATATTTACTTGGATAATGACTTTTCCAATAAGGGGAAGGCAGGGTTTTCTGGTGCATTGAATGTGTGCTGGATAGCGCTGGTCATGTGCATTTTGGCTCCTCTCTTTGTAATTGTATGGCAAGGTTTTTCCAGTGACTATCTTCTCAGCCTTCGGATTCCGTGGTGGGTTTTTTATGTTGAGGTGATTCTATGTATTAGCTGCGTAGTGTTTATGAGAATACATTTCTTCCGGACGCGGCATCCTATGACTTACCACTGGGGGCAAATGTTGTTTTGTTCATTCAGAATATACTACATGGGCGCATTGTTATGGTTATCCTTGACTGGCATCTCTGTGTGGGTTTATTTTCTTGTTATTGCACTATGGGGAGGGGCAGAGCTAAAGAATTATTACGAAGTCCGGCGTGTCAGTGATGAAGAGATCATCTGCGCCTTCCGTAAGCGTTTCAAAAAGCATCCAAATGGGTACTGGCTGTATGATCCCTTGGTCAATATTAAGAATGTGCATAGGCGTAATCGTAAAGTCGGAGAAAAGTGGAGAGGTCGGATTGAGGCATTGGGGGCCGGGGTTCTTGTCATCATTGGACCTGCGTTAATTATCCGAAGTCAACTTTATCGAGATAACTTCGAGCCTAGATACATGATTGTGGCGGGGGTGCTCCTGATCAGTGCCATTGCAGCACATCGTATGACGACGGAATTTGATATTGTTCGACGGGCAATGAAGCTGAAGCGGAAAGGAAGTTTCTGACGAGAGTTTTTTATGGGGCTGGCTAGATGAATTTATAGATGCCGCATAACGTTCGCCCTATGTAGAGTTTTTGAGTTGCTCAGGCACGTTGTTGTTTGCTAGTCAAGATGCTATGGGTCTGGGTTAGGGTTCGAAATTTTTTCTTGGGGTGTCGTGGGGTGGGTGAACTAAGGTGTTAGCTATCAGGAATATAGGAGGCGTGATAAAGACTGATGATGGTACAGTCATCTATTTGGATAACGCTTTTGAATCGAATGGGAAGTCCGGGTTGTCTGGTGCTTTAAATGTCAGCTGGATTACTATGGCATTGTTTTTAATGGTTCCTATTCAAATTCTTATATGGAGTGGGAAGTTGGCGAGTGTTGCGTTTTTAAATGTAGAAATTCAGTTATGGTCGTTAATGACGATGGTGGCTATTTGTGTTGCATGTGTGATTTTTTTTCGTGTTTGCTTTTTTAGATTGAGGCACCCTATGGCATACCATTGGGTTCAAATTTCTGGTTTGTCATTTAGAATGTTTTATGTTAGCTCGTTGATGTGGTTATTGCTAAGCAATGTTTCTTGGTTGGCTTATTTTTGTGTAGTGTTGCTTTGGGTTTTTTCTGAAGTTAATAATGCCTATGAGGTGAGGCGCGTCAGTGATGAAGAGATAAACAAGGCGTTTCGTAAGCGCTTCAGATTTCATTCTGAGGGAGATGTTCTTTACAATCCACTGGTTAGCGTAAAGGAGCTTTGTAACACCGGACGTAAATCTTGGGTCAAATGGAGAGATCGCTTCGAAACCTTCGGGGCGGTGGTTCTAGTGATAATTGGTCCTGCTCTTTTTGTTCGCAGTCAATTATATCGTGATAATTTTGAGCCGAGATTTTTAATCATAGCATGTGTCGCGCTGGTCTTGGCTCTGGCTGTACGAAGTATGACGACAGAAGTTGCTATCGCACGCCGGGCACTGAAGCTGAAGCAACAAGAAAGGTTGACTAGCTAAAGGAATATAGGTGGCGTGATAAAGACTAACGATGGCACAACCATCTATTTGGATAACGATTTTGAGGTAAACGGAAGGCCTGGTGTTTCATGGGTGATTAACGTTTGCTGGATGTTCTTGGCTGTTTTTGTGATGGGGCCGCTCCAGATGCTTGTTGTAGAAAGGTTCTCTGGATTGTTCTTGTTTGGCGTAGGGGTCGGGTGGTGGTCGTTTCTTATGATGGTTATTGTTTGTTTAGGTTGTGTGGTGCTCTTGCGTATTGGCTTGTTTAGAGTCCGCCATCCTATGGCCTATCATTGGCTTCAAATATTGGGTGGTTCATTTAGGATTTTCTATGTTAGTGCGTTTCTATGGGTGTCTCTTAGTAGCATGGGGTGGTGGGCTTATCTGGTTGTTATTATGCTGTGGATATTCTCGGAGTTAACGAATTGCTATGAAATTCGGCGTGTTAGCGACGATGAGATTTCCAAGGCATTCCGGAAGCGCTTCAAAATTCATCCGGTGGGTTTCCTGTTATATAACCCTATTGCCAATGTCAAGGATTTGCATAGCTGGGGTCGTGCACCTTGGGTCAAGTGGCGTGATAGATTTGAAACCTTTGGTGCTGCAATCGGAGTAATCATCGGTCCGGCGCTATTCATTCGCAGCCAGCTATACCGGGACAACTTCGAACCAAGATTCATGATCATGACTGGTGTCGCACTAGCTATGGCTATGGCTTTGCGTCATATGACAACAGAAGTTGCCATCGCTCGCCGGGCGCTGAAGTTGAAGCAACAAGAAGGGTGAGTGGGTATATCCTGAATTGACCTGGCGAGCTGGCCACAGGAAGTTACCCAGCTGCGCCCCTGTTGATCAGCGTGTCCTGCGTTACCATGGGGTGTCGCTTTGTCGGATATTGTCGAAGGGAGGATAACCATCATGCACGTTATCATCGATCTCTGCGTCGTCCCGCTTGGGGTGGGCGTGTCGGTCTCGCCGCAGATCGCCGCCTGCCAGCGGGTGATCGAGGCTTCGGGCCTAACCCACCACATGCATGCCTACGGCACCAATATCGAGGGGCCGTGGGACGAGGTGATGGCGGTGGTCAAGCGCTGCCACGAGGTGGTGCACGAGATGGGCGCACCGCGCATCACCACCACCATCAAGCTGGGTACGCGCACTGACCGCGAGCAGTCCATGGCCGACAAGGTGTCGAGCGTCGAGAACAAACTGCGCAACTCTTGAGCCGTCATCACGCAACATCGTTCAGGTCGGCAGCGGCGCCAGCCAGGCGTCGCCCAGGCGCAGCAGGTGGTCGGTAAGGGCGTCGAGTATCTTGCCGCCCTGGCGCCAGTGGTGCCAGTAGAGCGGTACGTCGATCACATGGCCCGGCGACAGGTCGATCAGTCGGCCGTCGGCAAGGTAGGGGCCGGGATCGATCTCCTGCAGTCGCCCTTCGCTGAGTTCGCGCTCGGCCTGGCGCTCCGGCACCATGCCGTAGCCGAGTCCTGCCAGGGCCAGGCCGACGAAGCCTTCCGACGAAGGGCACAGGTGGTGGGGGAAGGGGGGCTCCACGCCATACATGGCCAGGAAGCGATGCTGCAACCGGTCGTCGGGGCCGAACACGATGGCCGGTGCCTGGCGCAACGCTTCCGGCGTCACGCCTTCGGCGAAATAGCGAGCCATGAAGGCGGGGCTGGCAAGGGCGCGATAGCGCATGCTGCCCAGGCCGTGGCTGCGCGCCCCTTGTACCGGCGTCGGTGAATCGCAGATGCAACCGGCCACGTCACCGTCGCGCATGCGCTTCAGCGCCACCTCCTGATCCTCCACCACCAGTTCGAACAGTACGGGGTACTGCTCGCAGAAGCGGCCGATGGCCTCCGGCCACCAGGTCGCCAGGCTGTCGGCATTGATCGCCAGGCGCAGGCGCTGCTCGCTGCCGCCTAGTGCGGGCACCTCGCCGAGCAGGTCGCTCTCCAGCAGGCGTACCTGCTGGGCGTGGTTGAGCAGGCGCCGGCCCAGTGTCGTGGGGGCGAGACGAGGGCTGCGTACCAGCACCGGTTGACCCAGGCGCGCCTCAAGCAGCTTGATGCGCTGCGATACCGCCGACTGCGTGAGGCCCAGATGGCGGGCGCCACGTTCGAAGCCGCCCTGGTCGACCACCGCCACCAGCGCTTCGAGCAGCTTGTAATCGAGCATCAGTATTTCTTATCCCCCAGTCGGTTTATTCATTTCATTAATTAATTGCTTGAGCTTAGCCTTGGCGACAGCGTCTCGCCAAGGAGAAAGTCACATGTGGTTGTCATGGCTCAATGGGTTACTGATTTGCGCCGGTCTGATCGTTGCCATCGGTGCTCAGAACGCCTTCGTACTGCAGCAGAGCCTGCGCCGTCAGCATGCCTGGCTGGTGGCCGGGATCTGCGCACTGTGCGATTGGTTGCTGGTGGGCATCGGCGTGCTTGGCCTGGGTGTGCTGATTGCCCAGCAGGAAGAGCTGATGGAGGCGGCACGCTGGGCTGGGGCCGCCTTCCTGGCCTGGCAGGCGTGGCTGGCGTTCCGGCGGGCCTTCGCCGGGCAGGCGTTGGCCGCAGGAGGCGGTAGGGTACAGTCGTGGCAGGCTGCCCTGGCCGCGACGCTGGCCGTGACCCTGCTCAATCCCCAGGTCTACCTTGAAACCGTGGTGCTGCTGGGTGCCATTGGCGCGGTGCAGCCGAGCCCGCTGGGCTTCTTCATCGGTGCGGCCATGGCTTCGTTCGGCTGGTTCTTCGGCCTGGCGGCCGCGGCCGGCTGGCTGGCCCCGCGGCTGGCCAACCCGCGGGTGTGGCGGGCTATCGATTTGGCGATCGGCCTCATCCTGGCTTGGGTGGCGTGGAGGTTGGCGAGTGGCGCCATGATGCCTTAAGGAATCGATGTCGGTTGTAAACCTACCTTTACGGCGTGTCACGCTGACGAACCACTGGGAAGTCCGACTCCAAGCGATCTGCGCAGCTGTAAGGTTTTCCTTACGAAAAGGGCAGAGGCAGGTGCCTCGTGTCCTTACTCGAGGCCACAAAGGAGCGTTCCGGCGGGCGAGAGAGGGCACTAGTCTGGAGGCACGCAATTGGCTCCGCGAGTTCGGAAGCCAAGCTTTCATAACAAGGCCAATGAGCCCCTGGAGGAACCATGAACGCACCTGCCAAGACCGTATCACCGATCAGCCAAGAGAATCCCATCGGTACCAACGGCTTTGAGTTCGTCGAGTACAGCGCACCTACCGCCGAAGGCATCGAGGAGTTGCGCGCGCTGTTCAACCGCATGGGGTTCACCGAAACCCGCAAGCACCGCTCCAAGCAGGTCTTCCTGTTCCAGCAGGAGAACGTCAATTTCGTGCTCAACGCCGAGCCGAACAGCCATGCCGCCGAGTTCGCCCGTGTACACGGCCCCAGCGCCTGTGCCATGGCGTGGAAGGTAGCCGACGCCAAGCAGGCCTTCGACTACGCCGTGGCCCACGGCGCCGAGCCGATGGAGAGCCCGGTTGGCCCCGGTGAGGTGGGCATTCCCGCCGTACGCGGCATCGGCGGCTCGCTGCTCTACTTCGTCGACAACAAGGTCGACAACGAAGGGCGCACCATCTACGACATCGACTTCGAGGCGATTCCTGGCCGCGCACGCAACGACAACAGCGTGGGGCTGAAGGTGCTCGATCATCTGACCCACAACGTCGACCGGGGTCAGATGGATGTCTGGGCCGATTTCTATACCGAGATTGCCAACTTCCGCGAGAATCGCTACTTCGACATCAAGGGCAAGAAGACCGGCCTGCACTCCCGGGCCATGACCGGGCCCTGCGGCAAGATGCACATTCCCATCAACGAGTCGGCCGACGATACCTCGCAGATCGCCGAATTCCTGCGCGAGTACAACGGCGAGGGCATCCAGCACCTGGCGATGGCAACAGACGACATCTACGCCACGGTACGTGCGTTGCGCAGCAACGGTGTCACTTTCCTCTCCACACCGGACACCTACTACGAGAAGGTCGATTCACGCGTCCCAAACCATCAGGAGAAAGTCGAGGATCTGCGTGAACTCAGCCTGCTGATCGATGGTGGCGAAGGCGAGGGTGTGCTGCTGCAGATCTTCACCGAGACCGTGATCGGCCCGATCTTTTTCGAGATCATCCAGCGCAAGGGCAACGACGGCTTCGGCGAGGGCAACTTCAAGGCCCTGTTCGAGTCGATCGAGGAGGATCAGATCCGTCGAGGGGTACTCAAGGCGGATTGATTGCCGGCGGCCTCATCCTCAAGGGTGAGGCCGTTTTTTCTATGGCAGGATCAAACCCTGCTCAAGTGAACTAGTACAAGAAATTGTCGTTGCATTGTCGGTATTGTGCCGGGCATATTGCTGCGTCAGTTCATAACAACGACTTTCCTGGTGACGTAATGACGACCGAGCAACAACCTCGCGCTCAGTGGCTAGGCCGCTGGGGCTTCGTGCTGGCGGCGACGGGTTCCGCCGTCGGCCTGGGCAATATCTGGAAGTTTCCCTACATGACCGGCGAGCACGGCGGCGGCGCCTTCGTGCTGGTCTACCTGGCTTGTATCCTGGCAGTGGGCGTGCCGGTGATGATGACCGAAATCGCCTTCGGGCGGCGCGGTCGCGGCAGCCCCATCGACGCGGTGCGCCGGGTGGTGACCGAGTCCGGGCGCTCCTCGGCTTGGTCGCTGCTCGGCTGGATGGCGATGCTGGCAGGTTTCATGATCCTGTCGTTCTATGTGGTGGTGGCCGGCTGGTCGTTCTCCTACCTGTGGAAGATGCTGAGCGGCGGGCTGGCGGGCACCGGCGTCGACGACATGGTGGCCATCTTCGTCGCCAATAACGAGAACCCGCTCAACCTGGGCTTCTGGAGCACCCTGGTGACGCTGGCAACCATGCTGATCGTAGGGAAGGGCGTGCAGGCAGGCATCGAGAAGAGTGTGAGCTGGATGATGCCGGGCATGGTCGTCATGCTGCTGATCCTGATCGGCTACGGCGTGTTCTCTGGCGGCTTCGGCGAGGCATGGCGCTTCCTGTTCTCGTTCAAGACCGGCAGCCTGTCGAGCGAGGGCATGCTGGCTGCGCTGGGGCATGCGTTCTTCACCCTGTCGCTGGCCTCGGGCGCTATCCTGACATACGGCAGCTACCTGCCGGCGCGGGCCTCCATCGTTCGTACCACCTTCACCGTAGCGGTGGCCGATACCCTGGTGGCGTTGATGGCCGGCCTGGCGATCTTCCCCATCATCTTCGCCAATGGCATGAGCCCCGAGGGCGGGCCCGGGCTGCTGTTCATGAGTCTGCCGCTGGCCTTCCAGGCGATGCCGCTGGGCACCTTGTTCGGCATCCTGTTCTTCGTCATGCTCTCGATGGCGGCGTTGACCTCGTCGATCTCCATGGTCGAAGCCACCGTCTCCTGGCTGGTGGACAACAAGGGCATCAGCCGCCGCACCGCGGCCTGGGGCACCGGCATCGTACTGTGGCTGGTGAGTACCCTGGCGATGCTGTCGTTCAACCTGGGCGCCGATTGGACGTTGGCCGGTCGTCACTTCTTCGACTGGCTCGACTACCTCACCTCGCGCTGGATGATGCCGCTGGGCGGCCTGGGCATGGCCTTGCTGGCCGGCTTCGTATTGAAGAGCGAGAGCTTTCGCGAGGAGCTGGGTCTGGCGCCGCACTGGCATGCGCTGTGGCTGTTCATGGTGCGCTACGTGAGTCCGCTGGGCATCCTGGTGATCTTCGTCGATGCGCTGGGTATCGCGCGCGTGGAGTTCGGCGCGCACTGGCCCTGGCTGCTCGGCGTGTTGGCATTGGTCACGCTGGTTGGGGAGTGGGCGAGCCCCAGGCTGCGGCGTACGCTGGCTGGCTGAGCGATCGGCTTGCCCAGGCTGGGGCAAGCCGTTAATGTCGGGTCGGGTCCGCTTGGGACGTTTCATCGAGACGACAGGATGATCTCACACAAGGTTTACGATGCCGGCCCGGTTGCGCCTCGTGTGCTGCGAGGCGCATTGACGCTTCTGGTATTGCTCTTGATTGCCGGCTGCGCCGGACGCGACGGGGGCCGCGGCGGCGAGCGGGTATCGGCCCCTTCGGGCTGGAACGGCGAGCAGGGGCAGGCCTCCTTCTATGCCGATCGCTATCATGGCCGCCGTACCGCCAGTGGCGAAGCGCATGACCGCAATGCGCTTACGGCGGCTCATCGCAGCCTGCCATTCGGAACCCGGGTGCGTGTCACCCGGCTGGACAACGGCCGCGAGACGGTGGTGCGCGTCAACGATCGTGGCCCCTTCATTCGCGGCCGTGTCATCGATCTCTCGCGGCGTGCCGCCGAAGAGCTCGACATGGTCGGGCAGGGCGTGGTGAACGTGCGGCTAACGCCTGAATGAGGCAGCTGGCCGTGCCTCATGCGTGTCTACGACTGCCAGCCATGCGACAATGAGGCATCGCCAGCGCCGAGCGTAAGCCCATGTCTTCCCCCCGCAGCGAATCCATTGCCGAGCTTCAGCGCCTGCGCCGCGGTCGTTCGCGGCGCGGTTGGCTCACGCGCAGCTTCCGCCTGCAGGTGATGCTGCTGGTCGGCCTGCTGCTGGCCGGCATGTTGTTGGCCCAGGGCGCCTACCTCAATCATCGCAAGGCCGAGATCATCAGCCATCAGATGGGGGAGCGGGCGCTGGCCGTGGCACTCAGCGTGGCCAGCATCCCGGAACTGATTGCGGCCTTCGACGACCCCGACCCCAGCGCCACGATCCAGCCCATTGCCGAGCGCATTCGCCGCGAGACGGGGGCGCGCTACGTGGTGGTCGGCAATACCGAGAGCCTGCGCTATTCCCACCCGCTGCCGGAACGGCTGGGCAAGCCGATGGTCGGCGGCGATAACGAGCGGGCGCTGCTGCATGGCGAATCCTACGTTTCCGAGGCCACTGGCTCGCTGGGCGAGGCGGTGCGCGGCAAGACCCCGGTATTCGACGCCGAGGGCAACGTCATCGGCATCGTCTCGGTGGGCTTCATGCTCGACCGGGTGGCGCTGGACGTGATCGAGCACACCAGCCTGGGCTGGTGGCTGGTGGCGCTGATGATCGTGCTCGGCTTCGCCGGGGCCTATTTGCTCTCGCGCCATCTGAAGAAGGTGATCCTCGGCCTCGAGCCCTACGAGATCGCGCGTCTGGCGATGGAGAAGGAGGCCATCCTGCAGTCGATCCACGAGGGTATTCTGGCGGTGAATCGCGAGGGGCTGATCACGCTGGTCAACCAGCAGGCGCGACGCTTCCTTGGCCTGCCGCCGGCCGAGGAGGTGCTGGGGCGGCCGATCCAGGAAGTCGTGCCCAACTCGCGCCTGTTCGAAGTGCTCGAGCGTGGTGAACGCCAGTTCGATCAGGAAATGTGGCTCGGCGACCATCCCATCGTCGTCAATCGTGTGCCTATTCTCGATGCCGGCACGATAGAGGGTGCGGTTGCAACGTTTCGCAGCCGTCGGGAAATCGTCGATCTGTCCAACGCCCTGAGTGCCGCCAGCCGCGACGTGGACATGCTGCGCGCCCAGGCCCACGAGTACTCCAACAAGCTCTATACCATCTCGGGAATGCTCCAGCTCGACAGGATCGAGGATGCCTTGGCCTTGATCCACCAGGAGAGCGAGCGCCAGCAGGCGCAGATGACGTTCCTGATGAAGCACGTGGTCGACCCCGTGGTCAGTGGCACGCTACTCGGCAAGCTGACCCGGGCGCGAGAACTCAACGTGAATCTCGAGATCGACGAGCAGAGTTCTCTCTCTTCGCCGCTGACCCTGGCCGGCCAGGAGGTCGTGATGACGGTGCTCGGCAACCTGATCGACAATGCCTGCCATGCGGTGCGAGAACGGGGGGAAAAAGGGCAGGTTCGCCTGTTCTTCACCGATCTTGGCGAGCAGCTGTTGATCGAGGTGGAGGACAATGGTCCTGGTGTGCCGCCGGAGAATGTCGGGGCGATCTTCGATGAGGGCTTCTCGACCAAGCCCGGCAAGCATCGCGGTATCGGCCTGGCGCTGGTCAGTCGGCTGTGCCGTGAGCACGGTGGAGCCATCACCCTCGAGGAGAGTGAACTGGGCGGCGCCTGCTTCACGGTGGTGCTCGACCGCTCGCTGTGCCGCGAGAGTCAGTCGGTCGAAAGCGGTGAAACATAACGACAATACCAATACGCCATGAGGGAAAGTGATGTACGAACCAGGCCAGATGCCTGACGAGTACGGCATCCTGATCGTCGAGGACGACTTTCGGATTGCCGAGATCCACCGCGCCTTCATCGAGCAAAGCCAGGGGTTTCGGGTGGTGGGCATGGCCCGCAACGGCGCCGAGGCGCGCGAGCTGATGGTGCGCCATGCCAACGACGTCCATATGGTGCTGCTTGACGCCTATCTGCCGGATGTCGAGGGCCTCGAGCTGCTGTGGGCGCTGCGCCGCGATCACGTCCACGTCGATATCGTCATGATCACGGCGGCGCGCGAGGTGGATACCATTTCCGAGGCGCTGCGCGGCGGTATCTTCGATTACCTGATCAAGCCCGTCGAGGCCGCCCGAATGGCTCAGATGCTGGCGCGTTTCCGGCGAGAACGCGTAGCGCTGGCAGCGCGCAGCGAACTCAACCAGGAGGAACTCGACCGGGTACTGGCCCGGCTGCGACCGGAAGCTGGGGCGAGTAGCGGTGCGCGCAGCCTGCCCAAGGGCATCGATCGTTTGACGCTGCGTGCGGTGGTGGCGGCATTGGACAGCGCCGGAAAGCCCTTGGCGGCCATGGAGGTCGCTCGTGCCATGGGGGCCAGTCGCTCGACCGCGCGGCGTTACCTGGAGTTCCTGGTCTCGGTGCAGGTCGTGGGCGCCGAGCTGGGCTATGGTGACGTCGGGCGGCCCGAACGGCGCTACCGGCTGGCGGGAGACGCGTCGCCCTGGTGCGAAGAGGGGTGAGAGAGGAGGGCTGAGAGTTGCAAAACGGCCGTGAGCACAATGGACAAAATGCTCACAAAGAACACTTTGTCGTTTATGTTCAGAAACTTGTCTATGTTGTGAAGACTCCTCTAACGTTCGAGGTGTACGCCCTCGGGCGGTGACACAATAATTATCCGACAACCGGAGAACGCCATGACTGCCAAGTTTCCCGTCAAGCACCTGACCCTGCTGGCCCTGCCGTTGGCTGCTGCCAGCCTGGCCACCCTGGCTCAGGCCCAGGACTGGACGCCCACCCGTTCCATCGAGTTCATTGCCCCGGCCAACCCGGGCGGCGGCTGGGACACCCTGGTGCGCACGACCTCCCGCGTCATCCAGGAGGAAGGGCTGGCTGACCAGAACTTCGCCGCCATCAACGTGCCGGGCGGCGGCGGTGCCGTGGCTTGGGCGCAGATCGCTCGCGACAGCGGCAACCCGCACAAGCTGTTCGCGACCAGCCCGCCGATCATCCTGGTGCCGCTGGCGGGTACTTCGCGTCACGACCACACCGACTTCACGCCGATCGCGCGCCTGATCACCGATTATTCCATCGTGCTGGTACGCGACGACTCCCCCTACAGCGATCTCAACGAACTCTTCGCCGCCATCGAGGAGAGGCCCAATCTCAGCATCGGCGGCGGCAGTGCGCCCGGCTCCATGGATCACATCTCCATCGCCGGCTTGGCGTCGGCAGCCGGGCTGAATGCGTCGGAAGTCAACTACGTGCCGTTCTCCGGCGGCGGCGAGGCAATGACCAGCCTGATGGGCGGCCATGTCGAGGCAGTGATCACCGGTGCCGGTGAAGCCTCCGGCCAGCTCGGCGAAGGCAGCCAGGTCCGCGCCCTGGGTGTTTCCGCCCCCGAGCGCATGGGCGGTGTCCTGGCCGAGGTACCCACCTACCAGGAGCAGGGTATCGACTACACCTTCGACATCTGGCGTGGCGTGATGGGTGCACCGGACATGCCCGCCGAGGCCGTGGCCTACTACGAGGAGCTGTTCGCCCAGATGCTCGAGACGGATGGCTGGCAGCAGGCTCGCGATCAGCTTGGTTGGCTCGACGCCTATCAGGACAGCGAGGAGTTCGGTGATTTCCTCGATGCACAGAAGGTGCAGTTCAGCGAAGTGCTGGGCGACCTCGGCCTGCTCGGCCAGTAAGCGCACGCAAGAGCGTCGGCAAGGGGCCTGCAACGGGACCCTTGCCGGTTCATCATGCATTACCTGAGCCGTTCGGCTCGAGGTTTACCCCATGACACGACTCAATACCAACCAGTGGCTGGCTCTGATCCTGGCCGTATTCGCTGTCGTCTACCTGTGGATGGCGTGGCAGATCCCTTCGTTCCCGCTGCCGCGCCCGGTGGACTCCGATCTCTTTCCCAAGGTGCTGGGTTTCACTCTGTTGGGACTGGCCGCCTTGCTGTTCTTCGAGCGCCCGGCTGCAGCAGTCAGCGATGACGAAGTGGCCGATGCCGCGGCGGAATCGGCACAGGTGAGCGATGGCCAGCCTCTGCTGCTGCGCCCTTGGTCACGCGTCGTCGTGACGTCGCTGGCCATCGTCGCCTATGCCTTCCTGCTGGTGCCTCTTGGCTTCGTACTGGCCTCCACCGGGCTTGGCTTCGGCCTGAGCTGGTATTACGGCTATAAGCGTCATGTCGTCAACCTGGCGGTTGCGCTGGGCGTGGTGCTGACCTTGTACCTGACCTTAACCCGTGCCATGGGCGTCTATCTGCCCACCGGCCTGCTGCCAATCTGACTGGCCCGGAGACCGCCATGGAGTCCTTGAACAATCTGATGTACGGCTTCGGCATCGCGCTGGAGCCGATGAACATTGCCTACGTCTTTTTTGGCGTGTTCGCCGGTACCATCATCGGCATGCTGCCCGGTCTCGGGCCGATCAGCGCCCTGGCGCTGATGATCCCGATTACCTTCGCCATGGATCCCTCTTCCGGCCTGATTCTGATGGCCGGGGTCTACTATGGCGCCATCTTCGGTGGCTCCACCTCGTCGATCCTGCTCAATGCACCCGGCGTGGCAGGCACCGTAGCCACCTCGTTCGATGGCTATCCGATGGCCAAGCAGGGCATGGCGGGCAAGGCGCTCGCCATTGCTGCCTACGCTTCCTTCATCGGTGGCACCATCTCCATCGTGTTCCTGATGATGGTGGCCCCGCTGCTGGGCAAGGTGGCGGTGAGCTTCGGCCCGGCCGAATACTTCTCGCTGATGGTGCTGGGCCTGACGGCCGTGGTGTCGCTTTCCGACAAGTCGCTGGTCAAGGGCCTGGTTGCCGCCGTGCTCGGGGTGATGATATCGATCATGGGTATCGACCTGCAGACCGGCACCGAGCGCTACACCTTCGGCTCTGCCCACCTGCTCGACGGTATCGACTTCCTGGTGGTGGCATTGGGCATCTTCGCCCTGGCCGAGGTGTTCTACATCCTGCTGCGCGGCGGTGGCGGCAAGGAACCGCCGCGCCGTGCCATCGGCTCGCTCAAGCTCACCCGGCAGGAGGTGCGCGAGATCGCTCCGCCCATCGCGCGTAGCTCGCTGCTGGGTTTCTTCACCGGTGTATTGCCGGGGGCCGGTGCAACCATCGGTTCGTTCCTCGGCTACAGCATGGAGAAGCGCCTGGCGAAGGACGGCGATACCTTCGGCAAGGGCAACATCAAGGGTGTGGCCGCCCCGGAAGCGGCCAACAATGCCGCCTGTACCGGCTCCTTCGTACCGTTGTTGACGCTTGGCGTGCCGGGCTCAGGCACCACCGCGGTGCTGCTTGGGGCGCTGCTGATCATGGGCGTGTCACCTGGGCCGATGATGCTCGAACAGCGCCCGGACGTGTTCTGGGGCGTGATCGCCAGCATGTACATCGGCAACATCTTCCTGCTGGTCCTCAACCTGCCGCTGATTCCGCTGATCGCCAAGATCCTCGACATGCCAAGGCCGATGCTGCTGTCGCTGATCCTGATCTTCTGCATGGTGGGGGTCTACGGCATGAGCTTCAGCGTCTTCGACCTGATGTTGCTGTTGGGTTTCGGCCTGCTGGGGCTTGGCATGCGGCTGTTCGGCTTCCCCACGGCGCCGCTGATCCTGGCGCTGATCCTGGGGGCGATCATGGAGGAGTCGATGCGGCGTGCCTTGCAGATCTCCGGCGGTGACTGGATGATCTTCGTCGACAAGCCGATTTCCATGTGGCTGCTGATCATTGCAGCGCTGTCGTTGCTGTTGCCGTTTGCCAAGCGCGGGCTGACCAAGCGTCGTAGGTTGACCAAGCTGAGCGGCTGAGCCTCTCCTTCATCCATCGGTTTGCAGGGGCGTCGAGCGATCGACGCCCCTGCTCGCGTTTGTAGGCATGGTAGGACGCACCGGCATGGTGCGACCTGGTGGCGCAGGCGGTCTTTTCCGGCGCAAGCTGCGCTTTTTATTTGCACGGCAGCAGTGCACCAGGATGCATGTTGCTGCTGGTAAATTTACCGTAATCGATTGTATGTAAAGAGTTCTTCGGATTTCGCCGCATGATGGCGCAAGCTTTGCAGCGTCAGGGAGCCTAGTGCTGCGCGGCCAAGTCGGTCGTGCATGACCTTCACAACAAGTCCCTCCCGCAGGAGGGCGCAAGGAGGTTCGAGTGAACGCTTCCCGTCGCATCATGCCTTTTCCGCTTCGTCCCATGTCTTCTCCGCTTCGCTCCGGGGCCGCCGCGCTGATCTCGGCGGTCGCCCTCGGTGCGGCCAGCCAGGCGCTGGCCCAGGAAGACCCCATCAAGGTCGGTATCCTGCATTCTCTCTCCGGCACCATGGCGATCAGCGAATCCACCCTCAAGGACACCGTGGAGATGCTCATCGAGCAGCAGAACGAGCAGGGCGGCCTGCTTGGGCGTCAGCTCGAGGCGGTAGTGGTGGATCCGGCCTCCAACTGGCCGCTGTTCGCCGAACGTGCCCGTGAGCTGCTCGAGCAGCATGAGGTGGACGTGGTCTTCGGCAACTGGACCTCGGTGTCGCGCAAGGCGGTGCTGCCGGTATTCGAAGAGCTCAACGGCCTGCTGTTCTACCCGGTGCAGTACGAGGGTGAGGAGTCCTCCGAGAACGTCTTCTATACCGGTGCCGCGCCCAACCAGCAAGCAATCCCGGCGGTGGAATACCTGATCAACGAGGTGGGCGTGGAGCGCTTCGCGCTGCTCGGCACCGACTATGTCTACCCACGTACCACCAACCGCATCCTCGAAGCCTTCCTCAAGGAAGAGCACGGCCTCGCCGACGACGACATCCTGATCAACTACACGCCGTTCGGTCACTCCGACTGGCAGAACATCGTCGCCGAGGTGCGCCGCTTCGGCAGTGAAGGCAAGAAGACGGCAGTGGTCTCGACCATCAACGGCGACGCCAACGTGCCGTTCTATCGTGAACTGGCCAACCAGGGCATCGATGCCGCCGACATCCCGGTCATCGCCTTCTCGGTGGGTGAGCAGGAACTCTCCGGTATCGACACCGGCCCGCTGGTCGGCCACCTGGCGGCGTGGAACTACTTCATGAGCGTCGACACCGACGCCAACTACGACTTCATCGATGCCTGGATCGACTATACCGGCGACGAGGAGTCGGTGACCAACGACCCCATGGAAGCCCATTACATTGGCTTCAACATGTGGGCCGAGGCGGTGCGCAAGGCCGGTACCACCGAGGTCGATGCGGTCAAGGACGCCATCATCGGCGTGACCGTGCCCAACCTGAGCGGTGGTTATGCGGCGATGATGCCCAACCACCACATCACCAAGCCGGTGCTGATCGGCGAGGTACAGGACAACGGCCAGTTCGACATCGTGTGGCAGACGCCTTCCACCGTGGCCGGCGATGCGTGGTCCGACTACCTGCCGGGCTCGCGTGACCTGATCGCTGACTGGCGCAAGCCCATGGGGTGCGGCAACTTCAACGTGGCCAACGGCCGCTGCGGTGGCAGTACCGCCGCGGAAGAGGCCGAAGCGGCACTGGCCGAGTGAGACCCATCCCCCGCTGCCATGAGGCGGCGGGGGAGCACGCCTTCTCTACCGATACCGAGGAACGCTCCGATGAGATATCCCCCCATGCCCGGGCCAGCGGCGGCCAGGGCGAGGGCCGGCAGCGCTGCCCCCAATGGTGACCGTGCGTCCACGACGATAGGCGCGTGGTTGATGGTTCTCTTTCTTGCCCTTACGCTCGCGCTCGGCCTCACGCTGGCCACTCCCGCTTCAGCCCAGGATGCAGGGACATCCAACGACGATAGCGCGGCAATGGCGCTGCTCGAAGCCTTGGACGTATCGTCCTTTCCCGCCAAGGGCGAGGCCATCGAGGCGATCGTGCGCAGCGACGACCCTCGCGCCCGCGACTGGCTCCAGGCGTTGCTCGACGGGCGCCTGCAGCGCACCGATGATGGCCGCTTCGTGGTAGTGCTCGATAATTCAGGCCGCCAATGGCCGGTCGAGAACGCCCTGACCGGCGAGGCGCTGGGCGAGATGTCGCGCCGCGAGCTGGGCCGCATCGGCATCAACAATGCCCTGCGCAACCAGCTGCGCAGTGCCATCGCCGTGGTCGATCTGTATGCCGCCGACGTCGGGCTGCGGCGGGCCTCCGCCGAGCGGCTGCTGGGTGAAGTCGATGCCGACCTGGCCGGACCGCTGGCCGAGGTGATCGAGGAAGAGCAGGATGCGAGGGTGCGCGAGCGCCTGGTCCAGGCTCTTGCCATTCATCGGCTCGAGCAGGGTGAGGTCGAAGCGGTCGAGGAATTGCGCGGCAGCCTGCACCCCCGGGTGCGGGTCGCTCTCAATCGGGTACTCAACAGCGACGATCCCGTGCTGGGCGATGCGGCCAGAGACGCCTTGAACGGCATCGAGCAGATGCTGAAAGTCAACCGCGCGGTCGAGACGCTCTATTTCGGCCTGTCGCTGGGCTCGGTGCTGGTGCTGGCGGCTATCGGCCTGGCCATCACCTTCGGTGTGATGGGGGTGATCAACATGGCTCACGGCGAGCTGATCATGCTCGGCGCCTACACCACCTGGGCCATGCAGCAACTGTTGCCCGGCCAGCCGGGGCTGGCACTGATCCTGGCGATACCCGCCGGTTTCCTCGTCGCGGCATTGGCGGGTATCGCCATCGAGCGTGGTGTCATCCAGTTCCTCAAGGGGCGTCCGCTGGAGACCCTGCTGGCCACCTTCGGCATCAGCCTGATCCTTCAGCAGCTGGTACGCACCATGATCTCGCCACTCAACCGCACCGTAATCACGCCGGAGTGGATGAGCGGCTCGATTGCCATCAACGATGCGCTCTCTCTCACGCTCAACCGTATGGTGGTACTTGGCTTCGCCCTGGTGGTGTTCGCCGCGCTGATGCTGGTCATGCGCCGCACCCGACTCGGCCTCGAGGTGCGCGCGGTAACGCAGAATCGCGCCATGGCGCGCTCCATGGGCATCCGCGCCACGCGGGTCGACATCCTGACCTTCGCCCTGGGCTCCGGGGTGGCGGGACTGGCCGGCGTGGCGCTTTCCCAGCTTACCAACGTAGGCCCCAACCTGGGCCAGAACTACATCATCGACTCCTTCATGGTGGTGGTGTTCGGCGGGGTAGGGAACCTGTGGGGCACTTTGGTGGCGGGGCTTTCGCTGGGCGTGATCAACCAGGTGCTGGAGCCCTGGGCCGGTGCCGTGATGGCCAAGATCATCGTGCTGGTATTCATCATCCTGTTCATTCAGAAGCGCCCCCGCGGACTCTTCCCGCAGAAGGGCCGGGCGGCGGAGGGCTGATACATGGATTCTTCTCGATTCTGGCTGCTGCGGCCGTTCGGTGAGCGCTCGACGCTGATCTTCCTCGGCGTGCTGCTGGCCGCCATGGCGCTGGTGACGCTGCTGCACGTGGCGGTGCCGCCTGGGCATCCGCTCCATGTCAGTGCTTATACCGTTAACTTATTCGGCAAGTACCTGAGCTACGCCTTGCTGGCGGTGGCAGTAGATCTGGTGTGGGGCTATCTCGGTATTCTCAGCCTCGGTCATGGTGCCTTCTTTGCCCTGGGCGGTTACGCCATGGGCATGTACCTGATGCGCCAGATCGGCGACCGCGGCGTCTATGGCCACCCGGTGCTGCCCGACTTCATGGTCTTCCTCAACTGGGACAGCCTGCCGTGGTACTGGCTGGGCTTCGACATGGCCGGGTTCGCCTTTCTGATGGTGCTACTGGTGCCGGGAGCGTTGGCCTTGGCATTCGGCTTCCTGGCGTTCCGTTCACGGGTCACCGGGGTGTATCTCTCGATCATCACCCAGGCGCTCACCTTTGCCCTGATGCTGGCCTTCTTCCGCAACGAGATGGGCTTTGGCGGCAACAACGGCCTGACCGACTTCCGCGAGATACTCGGCTTCAACTTGCGCAGCAGCGACACCCGGCTGGGGCTGTTCCTGGCCACCGGCGTGGCGCTGGCGCTGGGCTACGTGCTGTGCCGGGCCATCGTCTCGAGCAAGCTGGGCCGGGTCTGTGTGGCGACCCGCGACGCCGAGGCACGCACGCGCTTCCTCGGCTACCGGGTCGAGCGCTTCCAGTTGTTCGTGTTCGTGGTCTCGGCCATGCTGGCGGGCCTGGCCGGGGCGCTCTACGTGCCCCAGGTGGGCATCATCAACCCGAGCGAGTTCTCGCCGCTGTTCTCCATCGAGATCGTGCTGTGGGTGGCGCTGGGCGGCCGTGCGACGCTCTACGGGGCGGTGATCGGGGCAATCCTCGTCAACTATGCCAAGACAGTGTTCACCGGGGCGATGCCGGACGCCTGGCTGTTTGCCCTGGGCGGGCTGTTCGTCCTGGTAACGGTCTTCCTTCCCAAGGGTGTGGCGGGGCTCCTGGCGTTGCGGCTTCGCCGCCGCCGTGACCGTGGCGCCTCATTTTCCGGCAAGGAGGCATCGGCATGAGCATTCTGGGTTCATTGGCCAATCGTGACCGGGTCTTCGATTTCCTGGTGCCGGCCGAATCGCCCGTCGACGTACGCCATGGGCCGATCCTCTATCTCGAAGACGTCACGGTCAGCTTCGACGGCTTCAAGGCGATCAACGACCTGAACCTGACCATCGACGACGGCGAGCTGCGCTGCATCATCGGCCCCAACGGCGCCGGCAAGACCACCATGATGGACATCATCACCGGCAAGACCCGGCCCGACAGCGGCAAGGTATGGTTCGGCAGTCGTCATGATTTGCTGATCATGAACGAGCCGGAGATCGCCAGCCTGGGCATTGGGCGCAAGTTCCAGAAGCCTACGGTGTTCGAAGCATTGAACGTATTCGAGAACCTGGAGCTGGCGATGGCTGCCGACAAGCGCATCCTGCCTACGCTCACAGCGCGCATGAGTGGTGAGATCCGCGACCGAATCGATGAGGTGCTGGACACCATCGGCCTGGCCGAGCTGAACGCACGGCCGGCGGGCATCCTCTCCCACGGCCAGAAGCAGTGGCTGGAAATCGGCATGCTGCTGATGCAGCGGCCGCGTCTGCTGCTGGTGGACGAGCCGGTGGCGGGCATGACCGAGCAGGAGATGGAGCGCACTGCCGAGCTGCTCACCGGGCTTGCCGGCAAGCAGTCGGTGGTGGTGGTGGAGCACGACATGGGCTTCGTGCGCTCCATCGCGCGCAAGGTGACGGTGCTGCACCAGGGTAGCGTGCTGGCCGAGGGCAGCATGGACCAGGTTTCGAGCGACCCGCGAGTAGTCGAGGTTTACCTGGGCGCCGAAGCCGAGGAGGAGGTGATCTGATGCTCTCGATCGACAAGCTCAACCAGTTCTATGGCGAGAGCCACACCCTGTGGGACCTCGACCTCGGCGTGCCGGCGGGGCAGTGCACCTGCGTGATGGGGCGCAACGGCGTGGGCAAGACCACCTTGATGAAGGCCATCATGGGCGAGGTCGCAGTGACTTCTGGCAGCATTCGCTATGCTGACGACGTGGAATTGACCCGCCAGCGGGTCGAGGATCGCTCGCGCCTGGGTATCGGATACGTGCCCCAAGGGCGCCAGATCTTTCCGCTTCTCACGGTGGAGGAGAACCTGCGGACCGGGCTGGCGGCGCGCGGTGACGGTCGACGCACCATTCCGGCGCGCATCTATGAACTCTTTCCCGTACTCGAGGAGATGAAGCATCGCCGCGGCGGCGATCTCTCCGGTGGCCAACAGCAACAGTTGGCGATTGGCCGGGCGCTGGTAATCGAGCCTCGGCTGCTGATCCTCGACGAACCGGGGGAGGGCATCCAGCCCAATATCGTCACCCTGATCGGTGAGGTGATCCGCAAGCTGATCGCCGAGGATGGGCTGACCGTGCTGCTGGTGGAGCAGAAGCTACCCTTCGCGCGCAAGTACGCCGACCGTTTCGCCATCATGGATCGCGGCCGGCCGGTGGCCCAGGGGGGGATAGGGGAGCTGTCCGATGCGCTGATCAAGGAGCACCTGACGGTATAGCCGTTTTTCCAAGGTGGGGAATTTTGCCCTGCACCGTTCTGGAGGAACCTTAGGCGCTCATGCGCGGAAACTGTGCGCCGCGCTGGCTTTCGTGCGCCAATCTGGTGCGAAGATGACCCTTGCAGGGGTGGCTGTATACAAAATAACTCAATGAATTGTATTTGTTTTTTCTGCATTTCACCGTTCTGGTACAGCGGTTGCCATGAATAGGGCAGAGCCTCGACGAAGAGGCATAACCCTGTTGCAGAAGGTCGATGCCAATGACGGCTCGTTTCGACGCCAAGACACTGCCGCTGCCCTGTGCCTCCGGTCACCGCTTCGATGCCGGACGCCGCTGGGCGGCGTCGCTGGAACTCGGCTTCGACCGGCGCGAGGGCGCCACTCGCCTGGTGCGGGCTCGTCACCAGGGCCCGCTGCGGGTGCAGCGGCCTTTCTATCCGGAGGGACACGAGGGTGCCTGCCACGTTTACCTGCTTCATCCCCCTGGTGGCCTCGTCAGCGGCGATGCGCTGAGCATCTCGGCTCGGGTCGGGACCGGCGCCCATGCCTTACTGACCACACCGGCTGCCAACAAGCTCTATCGCGCCGACAGTCATGGCGTTGCCTGGTCCCAGCGGACTGAGCTGTCGGTGTCGCCGGGCGGCCTGCTCGAGTGGCTGCCTCAGGAGACCATCGCCTTCGATGGCTCGCGTGGCGAACAGACGACGCAAATCGATCTCGCTGGCGATGCCCGTTGCCTGGGCTGGGAAGTACTCGCCCTGGGACGCCCGGCAAGCCGCCTGCCTTACGTGTCGGGCCGCATCGACCAGCGCTTCCAGCTGTTCCGCGACGGTAAGCCACTATGGCTGGAACGCCAGCCGCTCGATCCCGGCCACCCGCGCTTCATGGGGCGCTGGGCGCAGGGGGGCGCCAGCGTGCAGGCCACGCTGTGGGCCGTGGGGCTGGCCGACGAGGCTGGCGCCATCGAAATGCTGCGCGACGCCATGGCGGCGAGCCCGCGCTGGGCCGTGACCGTCCGCCACGGCGTGCTGCTGCTGCGCTATCTGGGGCATGAACGTAATGAAGCCTGGGATATCTGCCGCCAGGCCTGGGCGTGTCTCCGGCCGCTGTTGGCGAATTTGCCTGCCCACCCTCCCCGTATCTGGTTTACCTGACTGACCAGGAGACTTGCATGGAACTGACACCAAGAGACAAGGACAAGCTGCTGCTGTTTTCGGCCGCGCAACTCGCCGAGCGACGTCGGGCTCGCGGCCTCAAGCTCAACTATCCGGAAGCGGTAGCGCTTATCAGCTTCGAGATCATGGAGGGTGCCCGTGATGGCCGCAGCGTGGCCGAGTTGATGAGCTATGGGCGCGAGATCCTGGGGCGTGACGATGTAATGGAGGGGGTGGCCGAGATGGTGCACGAAGTGCAAGTGGAAGCGACCTTCCCGGATGGCACCAAGTTAGTCACCGTCCACACACCCATCGTCTAAAACTGGCTGCACTCGGCCATGCTGTGTTGGCTTCACGACAAAAAATGCTCATTTACTAAAGTAAACTCCGCTTTTTTGTCGCTCGCCGCCTTGCCTGGCCTTCGTTCGCTCAGTTTTAGCTGTTCAATGGCAGCCATAACGTAGAGGGAAGGTCCAATGATTCCCGGTGAGTACCAGTTGAAGGACGGCGAGATCGAGCTCTGCGCCGGACGCGAGCGGATCAGCGTTGAGGTCGCCAATACCGGCGACAGACCGATCCAGGTCGGCTCCCACTATCACTTTGCCGAGACCAACCCGGCGCTCGTCTTCGACCGCACCAAGGCGCGCGGCTTTCGGCTGGACGTGGCGGCGGGCACGGCGATTCGTTTCGAGCCGGGCCAGACGCGGGAAGTCACGCTGATCCCTTTTGTCGGCACGCGCCATATCTACGGCTTTCGCGGCGAGGTCATGGGATCGCTGGATGGAGGTGAGGCATGAGCACCAGCATCAGCCGGCAGGCCTATGCCGATATGTACGGCCCCACGGTGGGCGACCGGGTGCGTCTGGGAGACACCGAACTGTGGATCGAGGTGGAACGCGACGCCACCCACTACGGCGACGAGGTGAAGTTCGGTGGTGGCAAGGTGATCCGCGACGGCATGGGCCAGAGCCAGCGCCTCGACGACACGGTGATGGATACCGTGATCACCAACGCCCTGATCCTCGACTGGTGGGGCATCGTCAAGGCGGACGTCGGTATCCAGGCCGGGCGGATCAAGGCCATCGGCAAGGCCGGCAACCCCGACACCCAGCCCGACGTCGACATCGTCATCGGCCCCGGCACCGAAATCATTGCCGGAGAGGGCAAGATCCTCACCGCAGGCGGTATCGACGCGCACATCCACTTCATCTGCCCCCAGCAGGTGGAGGAGGCGCTGATGAGCGGCATCACCACCATGCTCGGCGGTGGCACGGGGCCGGCCACCGGCACCAACGCCACCACCTGCACGCCGGGCGCCTGGCACATCGGCAGGATGCTTCAGGCGGTGGACGAGCTGCCGATGAATATCGGCTTGCTGGGAAAGGGTAATGCCAGCCTGCCCGAAGCCTTGGAGGCGCAGATCGAAGCCGGCGCCATCGGTCTCAAGCTGCACGAGGACTGGGGCACCACGCCGGCCTCCATCGACACCTGCTTGAGCGTGGCCGAAAAGTACGACGTGCAGATCGCCATCCATACCGATACCCTCAACGAGTCGGGCTTCGTCGAGGATACGCTGGCCGCCTTCAAGGAGCGGGGCATCCACACCTACCACACCGAGGGCGCCGGGGGCGGTCACGCGCCGGACATCCTCACCGCCTGTTCCAAGCCCTACGTGTTGCCGTCGTCGACCAACCCCACGCGGCCCTACACGGTCAACACCATCGACGAGCACCTCGACATGCTGATGGTGTGCCACCACCTCGACCCCAACATTCCCGAGGACGTGGCCTTCGCCGACTCGCGCATTCGCCGCGAGACCATCGCCGCCGAGGACATCCTGCAGGACCTGGGCGTGATCTCGATGATCGCCTCGGACTCCCAGGCCATGGGGCGGGTCGGCGAGGTGGTGTGCCGCACCTGGCAGACCGCCCACAAGATGAAGGTGCAGCGCGGTCTGCTGCCGGAGGACGAGGTGCTAGGCGCCGACAACTTCCGCGTACGGCGCTACATCGCCAAGTACACCATCAACCCGGCGATCACCCATGGCATCGCCCATGAAGTGGGCTCCATCGAGGTGGGCAAGCTCGCCGACCTGGTGCTGTGGAAACCGGCCTTCTTTGGTGTCAAGCCGGCGCTGATCCTCAAGGCGGGCATGATCGCGGCTGCACCCATGGGCGACCCCAATGCCTCGATCCCCACGCCGCAGCCGGTGCACTACCGCTACATGTTCGGCGCTTTCGGCCGGGCGGCGAGCCAGACGCGGCTGACCTTCGTCAGCCAGGCGGCGCTGGACGCCGGCATCAAGGAAACCCTGGGCCTGCAGAGCCAATTGGCGGCTTGCCGCGATGTCAGGGGCGTAAGGAAGGGCGATATGAAGCTCAACGACGCTTGCCCCGAGCTCAGCGTCGATCCGCAGACCTACGAGGTGCGCTGCGATGGCGAGCTGCTGACCTGCGAGCCGGCCACCGAGCTGCCCTTGGCGCAGCGTTACCACCTGTTTTGAACCATGACTACATCGCCAAGCCAGCTTGTCATCGCGAAACCTTGCGTGACCGCTGACCCCTCGGGCGAAGCGACGCGGTCGATCTTCATGGATGAAGATCGAGGAAAGCCGGCACAGGGATGTGCCGTCTTTCCGACCGCAGGAGTCCGCACGAGGGGGCAGGGTTTCGGTCACGTGGCGTTGAGCGAGGGCAAGGCTGGCGGCCAGCGAAGAGGCAATAGCAATGCTGAAACTGATCGAACGCCTGGGGCCCATCGAGGCAAGCCAGGCCACCGATACCCTGACGCTGCCCTATGAGCTGCGTATACGCGGCAGGCTGAAGGCAATGAGCGACGCCGGCCGTGAGCTGGGCCTGTTCCTCGAACGCGGCCCGGTGCTGCGCGACGGCGAGGGCCTGCGCGCCGAGAGCGGCGAGATCGTGCGGATCCGGGCGGCCGTCGAGCCGGTGGTCACAGCGCGCGTAGCCGCCGGCTTGCCGCTCGCCAGGCTCGCCTATCACCTGGGCAACCGCCACGTGCAGCTGGCGCTCGGGGAGGATGAGCGGGGAGGTTACGTACGCTTCCCGCCGGATCATGTGCTGGAAGAGCTGGCCGAACTGTTGGGGGCGATCCTTGAGCGGCACGAGGCTCCCTTCGACCCCGAGCCCGGCGCGTACAATCAGCTCGGCCATGCCCATGCTCACTCCCACGGTCATCACCATGATCCCGAGCATTCGCATGAGCATGAACACAGCCACCTCCATGGACATGGCCACAGCCATGCCCATTGAACCGGCCGGGCAGGGCGGCGACATGGCGCTGCTCGGCCTGCTGCAACTGGTCAGCCCGGCGCTGCCGATCGGCGCCTTCGCCTTCTCCCAGGGGCTCGAGAGCGCCTTCGAGCTGGGCTGGGTGCGCGATGAGGAGGGCCTCGGCGAATGGTTGGAAGGAGTCCTCGACGATGGACTGACACGCTGCGAATTGCCCGCCCTGGCTCGCCTGCAGCAAGCCTGGGCAGCAGGAGATGGCGAGGCGATAGCCCAATGGGACCAGTGGCTTGCCGCCAATCGCGAGACGGCGGAGTTGGCGGCAGAAGATTCCCGCCTGGGTGCGTCGCTTTCGCGTCTGCTGGGCAGCCTTGGACTGTTGCCCTCTGATTTATCGAGTGAGTCGCCCGTACTGCCGGTCGGGGCAGGCTATGTGACCGTATTCGCCTGGGCCGCCCAGGTCCGCAGTGTCACACCGCGCCAGGCCATGCTCGGCTTCGCTTGGGCCTGGCTCGAGAACCAACTGGCGGTGGCCTGCAAGGCGTTGCCGCTGGGTCATACCGCCGCCCAGCGCCTGGTCGAGCGGCTGCGGCCGGCGCTGGTTGCCGCGGTGGACGCGGCGCTTGCACTCGATGACGACGAACTCGGCCCGGCACTACCCGGCCTGGCCTTGGCCAGTGCGCTGCACGAAACCCAGTATTCACGGCTATTTCGCAGTTAGTGCTCAATAACCAGGAGAACGACATGACACATTGCCTACGTATCGGCGTCGGCGGCCCGGTGGGCTCCGGCAAGACGGCCCTGCTCAAGCAACTCTGCCTGGCGCTGCGCGACCACTACGACATCGCCGTGGTCACCAACGATATCTATACCCGCGAGGACGCCGACTTCCTGCTGCGTCACGAGGCGCTGCCGGCCGACCGTATCCTCGGCGTGGAAACCGGGGGCTGCCCGCACACGGCGATCCGCGAGGACGCCTCGATGAACCTGGCCGCCATCGACGAGCTCCAGGCACGTCATCCTAACCTCGAGCTGGTACTGGTGGAGTCGGGTGGCGACAACCTCTCGGCGACCTTCAGCCCCGAACTCTCGGACCTGACGCTCTACGTGATCGACGTCTCCGCCGGCGACAAGATCCCGCGCAAGGGCGGGCCGGGGATCACCAAGTCGGACCTGCTGATCATCAACAAGATCGATATCGCCGAGCAGGTACACGCCTCGCTGGAGGTGATGGAGCGTGACTCGAAGAAGATGCGCGGCGAGCGCCCGTTCGTCTTCACCAACCTCTACGACGGCGTCGGCCTGGAGACCATCATCCAGTTCATTCTCGACCGCGGCATGCTGCCGGAGCGTCGGCTCCAGGCCCGGCCGGCCAACGCCTGACCACTCGTGTCTTCGCTAGTCATCGGAAAGGAGATCGTCCCATGATCCATCGCTACGCTTCTACCTCGCGCTTGGCACTGGCCGCTGCGCCGGTCCTTCTGCTCATCGCCGGCCTGGCCTTCGCCCACCCTGGGCATGAACACGCCCACGACAGCGGCTTCGCTGCCGGCCTGGCTCATCCGCTGCTGGGTGTCGACCACCTGCTGGCCATGCTGGCGGTGGGGCTGTGGAGCCTGCGCCAGAGTCGCGCCTTCAGCCTTGCCGCACCGCTGCTTGCCGCAGGCGGCATGCTGCTGGGGGCGGGGCTGGCTTGGGCCGGTTTTGCGCTTCCAGGGGTGGAGTTCGGTATCGCCATGTCGGTGCTGCTGGCCGGTGTGCTGATTGCCGCCTTGGCCAAGGTACCCGCCGCCATCGGTGCCGGCGTGGTGGTGCTGTTCATGCTCTTCCACGGCCATGCCCACGGCAGCGAGATGCCGCGTGGCGCCTCCATGCTGGCCTACCTGGCAGGCTTCACCCTGGCGACGCTTGCCATCACCTACGCAGGCCGTGCGGTGGGTGCATTCCTCATGGCGCGTGAGAACCGCATCCTGCGGGCTCTGGGCGTGGCGATCGCCGCTGCCGGTGCGCTGTTCGCTTTTGGTTGAGTCGGGCCAGTGGCCTGGAGACACGCCCGGCTCCGGCCGGGTGTGTCGTATGAGCAATAATTGACAGGAAACGCGCCGCCGCCCAGCTTGAAGGGAGCCGATTCGGGAAAGGAGGGCTCATGGATACGCTGCTGCTGGCAATAAAGATCCTCATCACGCTGCTGGTCGCGATTCTTTTCGTGCAGAACATCGTTCTGGTCGAGGTACGCTTCCTGGCTTGGGGCGCGCGGGTGCCGTTGGCCCTGCTGCTGCTGGTGATCTACGTACTGGGCATGGTCAGTGGCAAGGCTCTATTCCACTTGCTGGCTCGCCTGCGCACTCGTCGTTCGCGCTCTTGAGGTCAATCTACATGGGTCACCGCTGTGCGCCGTGGATCGACGTACCATGGCAGGCCGCGACGGGCATTGTGCTCGAGTTCGGCGATCACCTGGGCGCCTAGCAACACGATCATGGCCCCCACTTCGAGCGTGAGCAGTACCACGATCAGGGTGGCGAGCGAACCGTAGACCACGTTGACCAGCGAGACGTTGAGGAAATAGAACATTAGCAGGAAGCGCACGCCCTCCCACAGCAATGCCGCGACGAAGCCACCTATCAAGGCTCTCTTCAGTGCGATCCTGACGACCGGCAGCACTTTGTAGATGGCGCTGAAGAGCAGGAAGACGCCAATGAAGCTGAACAGGTTCATCAGCGGGCCGGAGAGGCCTGCGAGGGGCATGTCGCGCCCAAGCGCCACTTGCCACAGGGTGCCGATGGCTTCGGCCAGGGTCACCATCAGGGTGAGAGCAGCCAGGCCGGCACCCAGCACCAGCATGAATAGATAGGGAAGCAGCACCGAGACCCAGATCCTGCGCTTGGGATGGGCTTCCGGAGTATGAAAGATGATCGCCAAGGCATCTTCCAGCATGCGAAAAACGAAGGAGCTGAAGATCAGCAGCATCAGAATGCCGAACAATCCGATCACGTCGCGCGATTCCAGCAGGGCGCGTACTGCCTCCATCAGGCCATCGGCATGGGCGGGAGCCAGGTGAATCAGCTGTACGCTGAGCACGTCGAGCAGCACGTTCTCATCCACGATTCGCGTCAGCAGTACGGCAAGCAAGGCAAAAAGCGGAACGATGGAGAGCAGGATGTTGTAGCCGACCCCACCGGCCAGCAGGATGCCGCGATTGCGCAGGAAGGCAGCCAGAACTCGCCACAGGAAGGCGCCAGTCCGTGGAATCAGGACGAACATGACGCGCTGCGACCTGCGGTCTCGAGGCATGGTGAGCATCGCTCCTTGTGCCGAATTTGGGGATCCTGCTGATCAAGGTATTCGTGCTGGCCGGCGGCTACAAGCCTGTCGCTTCGCTGGATGCTTCGCGCAGGTCCGCTACACTGGGGCTGACGGAGGCGTGGTAGCCGCCGTGCCGACCATCCTGAACCGGGCAGCAAGGAGAGCTGTATGCGCAATATCATCTATATCATCGGCTTGATCGTGGTGGTGCTGTTTATCCTGTCCATGCTGGGGCTGCGCTAGGACCGGGTGAACGATCCCGAGGTCATGGCCGGCATCATCTCGCCGGTCGTGATCCATCGACAGGCCGTCATGCTCCTGCGAGTAACCCTTCCACCAGGCTGTGCAGCTGCTCCTGATTGAAACGGCTGCCGTCCGAGCTTGGCGTCGGATCGGCCGTGATGGCGATGGTCAGGCTGCGCGATGGGACCACGTATAGCCCCTGTCCGCCGAAACCCCGCCCGTAGTAGACACGCTCGTTCGCCAGCGTGGTGACGAACCAGCCGTAGCCGTAGCCATCGCCCGTCCAGCGCGAGGTTCCGTATGGCTGCCAGGACGCCTCGACCCACCCTTCGGGCAGTACTCGGTCGCCATTGACGACGCCGTCATGGCGATAGAGTTCACCGATCTGTATCAGTGCCCTGGGCGAGAGTGCCATGTCGTTACCACCGAAGTAGATACCCTGCGGGTCCTGTGGCCAGGGCGGGATGACGATATCGAGTGGCTCGCCGAGCAGGCGTCGGGCCAGTGCCAGGGTGCTTTCGCCGCTTGCCTCGGTGAGGGCGGCCGACAGCAGGTGGGAACTGCCGGTGGAATAGAGCATCCCGCCACCAGGGCGGGCAACGAATGGGCGGCTCAGCGCATCGGCCACCCAGTCGTCGCTGGCCACCCAGGCGCCATAGTTGTTGCCGGAGGTGCGTTCGAGCCCCGCCTGCAGCGTCAGCAGATGATCCACCGTGATTTCGTCGATACGCGGATCGGCCTGCTCAGGAACCCGTGGCCCGAGCAGCGCTACGATCGGTTGATCGACGCCTTCGATCAGGTTGGCCTCGATGGCTGCGCCGACCAGGGCTGCCAGCACGGTCTTGGACAGTGACTTGATGTTGACCGGTTGATCGGTGGCGGGTCCACCCCGCCGGTGTTCCAGAACGATTTCGCCCCGTTCGGCAACGACGATGGCATGCAGCCGGGAGATATCTTCCGCCTCGTTGGCCAGTTGTGCCAGAGCCTGCTCGCTTACGCTAGCCGGCGCGCCTTGCTGCGCCAGGGCTCGGTGCGATGGCGAGCCAATCAGGAGCATGCACAGCAGGGCCGGCAGCAGAAGTGGGAGCCAGAGTGAAAGCCAGAGATGGTTAAGGTGGCGTGCAAGGACAGCTAGGATATTCGACATGCCTGTCCTCTCTTGCAATCCCGTTCTCCTATTCGAGAACCGCATGTTGTTGGAGGTTCCGAATGGGGCAGGCTCATCCAAACTCAACGCATCGGGAGGCAGAGCATGGAACACCAACGCTACCTGCTACGCTGGCTGGGGGCGGGATTGTGCGCACTGTTGCTGACCGGTTGCGTTGGCCGTGTCATACCGCCCGAGCCTCATTCGCTCACGGAGCCTGTCGATATCTACCTGCTCGACCATGGCCGCCATGCCAGCCTGGTGCTGCCGCGCGAGGAAGGTGGGGTGGTGCGCTACAGCTATGGCGAGTGGCGCTGGTACGTCGAGGGGCGACGTCATCTACCGGCCGGAGCCGCGGCGATGCTGTGGCCTACCGCTGCCGGGTTGGGGCGAGGCGTGTACCCGGAGATAGATTCGCCCGGCCAGTTCCATCGGCTGGCTCCGGAAGGGTTGACTGATATCTACCCGCTTCAAGCTGAGGCGGTGCGCGTTATCGCGTTGCGGCGACGGCTCGATAGGCATTTCGAGCGTGCCGATGGCGAGCCGGTGCCGAGTGATGAGTTCGGGCTGGAGTTCGTCCCCCATCCACGTGGATATTCCGCCGCCCACCAGTCGAACCTGGTCGTTGCGCGCTGGCTGCGTGCACTGGATGTCGAGGTCGAAGGCTCATCCTGGCTATCCAATTGGCGAGTCACCATGCCTTGAGCCTGGGCGGCTCTGCCTTTCGTCATACTGTGCGGGGCCGAGCACACGGAGGTGCTTCCTTTCACCCGCGGGTATGGCTATGTATGCTGAGGAAGGAGCGGTAAGAGAATACTGAAAAGGACCACCAGGAGGGTCTAGCCCATGTCGGAGATACCCGAGAGTCCCCTATACAAGGATAGGCGCGTCATGGCCCTGGTGGCCGTTGCCGTGCTCGCCATCATCTGGGCGATCTTTGCGCATAACAGTGCCAGCGATCACCGTGAACGCAGTGAAGCCCTCGAAGAGCAACTGACGGCACTCGAGGGCGAGCATCAGGACCTGGTCGCGGAACTCAATGAGCGCAGTCAGGCCGGAGAGAATATCGAGGCGCAGCAAGCACGTCTGGCCGAACTCGAGGAAGAGCGTCAGTCGGTAGAGGCTGCCATGGCCGAGGAGCAGCAGGCCGTTCGCGGCGAAATCGAGCGGCTCGAGGCCGAAGCAGCTGAGAGGGAGTCTCGTCTTGCAGAGCTGCAGGAAGAGCAGGCGACTCTGGAGAGCGAGCTGGAGGCCCGCCGCGGCGAGCAGGCCGAGATGGAAGAGGCCGTCACGTCGCTGCGCGACGATTACCAGGCCGTGGATCAGGCCCGTGACGACGCTGCAGCGGCACGCCAAGATGCGGAGAACGCGCGCCAGGAGGCGGAAGCTGCTCGTCAGGCGGCCGAAGATGAGCGCCAGCAGGCGGAAGAGGCACGTCAGCAGGCCGAAACCGAGCTCGAACAGATTGCCAATGAACTAAGCCAGAGGCGCGAAGAGGCCGCGAGTGCCGAACAACGACTTGCGACTCTCAACGAGGCGATAGAGGAGCGCCAGCAGAGTCTCGAAGCGCTGGAAAATGACATAGAAGCGCTGGAAGGCTGGCGTAGCGAGGTCGAAGACGAGGTCGGCGAGATCCGCGACGAACGTGATGCTGCCACGGCCGAAATCGAGTCGACTCGCCAGGAGCGCGACGAGCTGACCCAGGAGATCGAGTCGGGCCGCAGCGAACTCGAGGAAGTCGAAGCCCAGGTAGAGCGTCGGCAGCAGCAACTCCAGCAGATCGAGGCACAGCTGGCACAGTGGCGCGATGCACTGGCCGAACTCGAACTGCGCTCCGAATCAGCCGATCAGGGGCAGCAACGGCAAGATCAGCAACAGCAGGACCGGCAGCAAAACCGGCAGCAGCAAGGCCAGCAGGAGGAGGAAGCTGCCGATGCCGAACGTAACTGATGGGGCAACGTAAAAGGCGATGCGGCGGGCCACGGCTCGCCGCAGGCCGTTTCAGATACCTGTTCGTGTCGTGAGAGTCATGCCGGACGCCTGCATCGGCGCGTTATACTGTCGAGACAGACGATAGACACTCGCTGCATACGTCATCATATAAGGAGTCAGTCGTGATCGAAGGGGTCAAGCATATCGTGGCCGTGGCATCCGGCAAGGGTGGGGTGGGCAAGTCCACCGTCACCGTCAACCTGGCGTTGGCCATGGTGGCCGAAGGCTATCGGGTAGGCATTCTCGACGCCGACATACATGGCCCCAGCCAGGCCCAGATGCTTGGCGTGCCCGAAGGCGTGCGGCCCCAGCAGGCTGGTGAGAACAAGTTCAGGCCGCTGGAAATGCATGGCCTGCAGGCCATGTCCATGGCTTTCATGGTCGACACCCGGGAGCCCATGGTGTGGCGCGGGCCGATGGTGGCGGGTGCCTTCCAGCAACTGTTGACCCAGACGGCCTGGAAGGATCTCGACGTGCTGTTCATCGACATGCCCCCTGGTACCGGAGACATTCAACTGACCCTGGCGCAGAAGGTGCCGGTGGACGGGGCGGTGATCGTCACCACGCCGCAGGACATTGCGCTATTGGACGCCCGCAAGGGAATCGAGATGTTCCGCAAGGTCAACGTACCGGTGCTGGGCGTGGTGGAGAACATGAGCCTGCACGTGTGCTCCAACTGCGGCCATGCCGAGCCGATCTTCGGTGAGGGCGGCGGCGAGCGCATTGCCGGCGAGTACGATACGCGCGTGCTGGGCCGGCTGCCGTTGGCACTGTCGATCCGCGAGCAGGTGGACGGGGGGCGGCCGACGGTGGTCGCCGAACCGGAGGGCGAGGTGACCGGAATCTTCCGCGACATGGCGCGACAGGTCGCCGAGGCACTTAAGGGCAAGTCGGCGGACGAAGGGCCCAGCATCTCGTTCAGCGACTGAATCGGTTGGACCTGGCCCGTTTGCGACAGGGCCGTGACGAGTGCACCTAGGGCCGCTATGATAGCGGCCCTAGGCTATATCCGAAAACTGGCTGCGCTCGGTCATACGGCGTTAAAAATCGGCTTAAAATGCTCATTTACTAAAGTAAACTCCGCTCTTGCGCCGATTTTTGCCTGGTCTGACCTTCGCTCGCCGACTTTTCGGCCATAGCCTCCTTCTTCTTTCTTCGGCACAACTCTTTCAGGACGTCCCATGAGCATCAAGCCCGACAGTTGGATCCGCCGCATGGCCGAGCGGGAAGGCATGATCGAACCCTTCGAAGCCGACCAGGTGCGTTACGTGAACGATCAGCGGGTGATCTCCTTCGGTACGTCCAGCTACGGCTACGACGTACGCTGTGCCGACGAGTTCAAGGTGTTCACCAACATTCACTCCGCCGTGGTCGACCCCAAGGCCTTCGACGAGAAGAGCTTCGTCGACATCAAGGGTGACGTCTGCGTCATTCCACCCAACTCCTTCGCCCTGGCGCGCACGGTGGAATACTTCCGCATTCCGCGCAGCGTGCTGACCATCTGTCTGGGCAAGTCGACCTACGCTCGCTGCGGCATCATCGTCAACGTGACGCCGCTGGAGCCCGAATGGGAAGGGCACGTGACCCTGGAGTTCTCCAACACCACCAACCTGCCGGCCAAGATCTACGCCAACGAGGGTGTGGCGCAGATGTTGTTCCTGGAGTCGGACGAAGTGTGTGAGATTTCCTACAAGGATCGCGGTGGCAAGTATATGGGGCAGAGAGGGGTCACCTTGCCCCGCACCTGAGAGAAAGCGCCGATTTATTGCTGCGCTCGACGACCCACATGGATGTGGGAAGTGCGTTGGTTCGTCGGGAACGAACCTAGCCATCCTGACCGCCGGCGGAGCCGAGGCGTCAGACCGTCAAAATCCTCATGTAGCAGGCTACACTCCGGTTGACTCGCAGCCTTCGGCTTCTCGCCCCTTCGGGGCCAGCCTACGGCTGTTTGTCGCTTCGCTCGGTATTGCGCTCCGGCGGCGATCAGCCTGTCATCGCTCGCGACATAAATCGCCAGCTTTCTACTATTCCTCGTCGAGTTCTTCGGCGGCATCGGCGTGGGAGAGGCGTAGGCCCTGGGGCGGCAGCGTCGTGCCGTCGAGAATGGCGGCGTCGCCTTCGAGACGCAGACGCCCTTCCAGGAACCACTTCACGGCGATGGGGTAGATCAGGTGCTCGCGGGCGTGCACCTTCTCCTTGAGGCTGGCCTCGGTCTCGCCCTCGCTCACTTCTACCACGGCCTGGATCGCCACCGGGCCACCGTCGAGCTCCTCGGTGACGAAGTGCACGCTGCAGCCGTGCTCGGCCACGCCGTCCGCCAGCGCCTTGGCGTGGGTATTCAGGCCGCGATAGGCGGGCAGTAGGGAGGGGTGGATGTTGAGCATGCGACCGTGAAAGCGCTGCACGAATCGCGTGGTCAAGATACGCATGAACCCCGCCAGCACCACCAGGTCGGGCTCGTGGCGCTCGATCACCTTGATCAGGGCGCCGTCGTAGGCGTCGCGGCTGTCATACTCTCCATGGGGCAACACCACTGCGTCGATGCCGGCGTCGCGGGCGCGCTGCAGGCCGTAGGCATCCGCCACGTTTGAGATTACCGCGACGATCTCGCCACCCAGCCGGTCGTGGGTCTGCTCGTCGATCAGCGCCTGCAGATTGCTGCCGTTGCCGGAGATCAGCACCACCACCCGACGCGCGCCGGTGGGCTCGGGCGTCAGGTCGTTGAGAGTGTCGCTGGGATAGCTCTCGCTCATGCCTCGAGGTTCTCCAGTTGAACCGCTTCCTCGCCCTCGCCACGAGCGACGATCTCGCCGATGCGATAAACCGTCTCGCCCTGGGCTTGCAGATGCGCACGGGCCTGGTCGGCCTGGGCGGTGGGGACGACGATGACCATGCCGATGCCGCAGTTGAGCACCCGGTACATCTCCTGTTCCGCCACATTACCCTGCTTCTGGAGCCAGTCGAACAGTGCGGGGCGCGTCCAGCTCTTGACGTCGATACGCGCGGCGAGCGTTTCCGGCAGCACTCGCGGCACGTTCTCCAGCAGTCCGCCTCCGGTGATGTGCGAGAGGGCATGGACGGCCACCCCGCTCTCCTTGATCAGCGAGAGCAGCGGCTTGACGTAGATGCGCGTGGGGGCGAGCAGGGCGTCGCCAAGCGGCTGGCCGTCGATCGCGGTGTCCAGCGATGCACCGCTGACCTCGAGAATCTTGCGGATCAGCGAGTACCCGTTGGAGTGAGCACCCGTGGAAGCGATACCCAGCAGAACGTCGCCTTCGCCGACCTTGCTACCGTCGAGAATCTCGGATTTCTCCACCACACCGACGCAGAAGCCCGCCAGGTCGTAGTCGCTGCCCTCATACATGCCGGGCATCTCGGCGGTCTCGCCGCCAACCAGCGCGCAGCCGGCCCGCTCGCAGCCTTCGCCAATACCGGCCACCACGTCGGCGGCGATGTCCACATCCAGCTTGCCCGTGGCATAGTAGTCGAGGAAGAACAGCGGTTCGGCGCCGGCTACCACCAGGTCGTTGACGCACATGGCGACCAAGTCGATACCGATGGTGTCATGACGGCCCAGGTCCATGGCCAGGCGCAGCTTGGTGCCCACACCGTCGGTGCCCGAAACCAGGACCGGTTCGCGATAGCCGGTGGGCAGTTGGCACAGGGCGCCGAAGCCGCCCAGCCCGCCCATCACCTCGGGGCGCATGGTGCGCTTCGCGACGCCCTTGATGCGGTCGACCAGGGCATTGCCGGCATCGATGTCGACACCGGCATCCTTGTAGCTCAGCGATGCCTTGGCGTTGTCGGGAGAGGTGGAATCGGTCATGGCCTGTCCTGTACAGAAGAAACGCGGTTAGTGGTCCGTTGGCTGGCGCCAGGCGGGTATGACGCCTGATAGCCGAAGCAGTGGGCAAGATCGGGCCGGAATTGTAGCATCACGACGCACGGCTCGCATCGCCGTGAACGTCTAACGCAGGGAGGTGTGATGCGCAGAGAGTGGTGGGTACTTGTTGCTGCGGTGGCCGTGGTATGGCTGCTGTTCCAGTTGGAAACGATGTTGATGCCGTTCATCGCCGGCATGATCCTGGCGTACCTGAGCGATCCCTTGGCCAACCGGCTCCAGCGCCTGGGGCTCTCGCGTACGCTGGCGGTATGCGGGGTCTTCCTCATACTCCTGCTCGTTCTGGTAGTGGCGCTACTCGTGCTGATCCCGCTGGCAGTGCAGCAGGTGCGCCAGTTCGGCCAGATGATCCCGGGCATCTTCGAATGGGTCGAGACGGCACTGGCGCCACAGATTCACAGCTGGACGGGCCTGGACGTGGCGGCAGAACTGGATGACGTGCAGCAGACGCTGGCCCAGCATTGGCAGGATGCCGGTGGCTATCTGGCCCCGTTCCTGGGACAGATCGGGCGCTCCGGCGCGGCGTTCCTGGCCTGGGTGACCTATTTCGCACTGATCCCGGTGGTCACCTTTTACCTGCTGCTCGATTGGAATCGGCTGCTGGACAATCTGCGTAGCATGCTGCCGCGCCACTGGGAGCCCGATGCGGTGCGGCTGAGTGAGCGCTGCGACGAGGTCCTCTCCGCCTTCCTGCGCGGCCAACTGCTGGTCATGCTGACGCTGGGGGCCATCTATGCCACCGGCCTGACCGTCATGGGGGTGCGCTTCGGCCTGCTGATCGGCATGCTGGCGGGGCTTGCCAGCATCGTGCCGTTCCTGGGGTTCATCGTCGGCATCAGCGTGGCGCTGGTCGTGGCCTTCTTCCAGTTCGGTAGCTGGCTGGCGTTGCTGGGCGTGGTGATCGTATTCGTCATTGGCCAGATCATCGAAAGCGTGCTGCTGCAGCCCAAGTTGCTGGGGGATCGCATCGGCCTGCATCCGGTAGCGGTCATCTTCGCCGTGCTGGCCGGGGGCAACCTGTTCGGCTTCACCGGTGTGCTGCTGGCGCTGCCGGCCGCTGCGGTGATCATGGTACTCTTGCGTGAGCTCAACGAACGTTACAAGCGAAGCAGTCTTTACGACGCCGACCAGCGCGAACGTCGCGACGAGGATGCACCATGAGCCGAGCGCCTGCGCAGCTGCCATTGGGAGTGGGGCTGCGTGACGATGCCACCTTCGACAGTTTCCTGCCGGCGGCCAATGCCAGCCTGGTGGATCGCCTCTCGCGTCAGCTCGATGCCGAGGGTGAGCCGTTCCTCTATGTGTGGGGAGCTCCCGGCAGTGGCCGTAGCCACTTGTTACAGGCAGCCTGTCACGCGGCCTCGGATCGTGACCTACGTGCACTTTACTTGCCCCTGCAGGACTTGGGCCACTTTCCCCCGCTGATGCTGGAGGAGGCCGAGCGCCTCGACCTGGTGGCCATAGACGATGTGGACAGCGTCATCGGTCGGCGGCGCTGGGAGGAGGGGCTCTTCCATGCCTTCAATCGCCTGCGCGATGCTGGCAAGCGGTTGGTCGTCTCTGCCGCCGTGGCGCCGCGGCAGTTGCCGGTAAAGCTGCCGGACCTGGCGTCACGCTTGAGCTGGGGCGTGACCTTTCATCTGCAACGACTCGACGATGGCGAGCGGCTGCAGGCCTTGCAGCTTCGTGCTCGGGTGCGTGGGATGCAGCTTCCCGACGAAGTGGCGCGTTATATCCTGCATCGTGGCCCGCGGCGCCTCGACGAGTTGTTCGAGGAACTCGCCGTGCTCGACCGCGCTTCGTTATCCGCCCAGCGCAAGCTGACCATTCCCTTCGTCAAGCAGGCGCTAGGCTGGTAGCGGCGGTTCAGCGGCTCAGGTTGACCTCAAGGCGCTGGCCGTTGCGCAGTGAAACCTGACGCAGGATCACTTGACGCTGTCCACGCGAATTGACCACGCTGCCCGAGACGTAGAATTCCCCGGCCGGAAGACCTTGCAGGGTAAAGTTGCCATTGCCGTCGGTGCGTGTCGTATGGGTGTACTCGCGTGCACGTGGGTCGGCAGGCTCGACGGCCTGGCCGGCCAGGGCGTGCTCCGCGGCCTCGGCCGAGTAGGTCGTGACCGGGGCTACGGAGATCGTCTCACCGGTGCCGGGAGTGCCATTGAGACTGAGCCTGCCGGAAATGGCCGCCGTGCCACTCTTCTGCAGTGAGGCATACTCGGCGGCTGGAAAGGCGACCTGTCGGACGATTCGCCCCGGCGTGGGGGCAGGGCGCTGCGAATCGGGATCCTCGACTTCAGGGCGCTCCGGGTCGCCGATGTCGATGACTTCGATGCGCTCAGGCGGAGGGCCCGGCTCCATCATCTGGCAGCCGGCGAGAAACAGGCCCAGCAGGGCCAGGGGAATCCAGGCTTTCATTCAGTTGTATCCTCAATGCCATGCCCATGCGTGAGCATAAACGATGGGGATGGCAGACGACAGGTCCAAAACCCAAGCGAAAGGCCCGCCGAACCGGGTTCGACGGGCCTCTGGGAGCCATGGGCCTTGCAGCAGCGTTACGACTTGGTGGAAGTGGTCTGCTGCGCCTGCTTCAGGCTGCTCTCTGCGAGCTTCTGGCTTTGCTGCATGAAGTCCTGGTTCAGGGAGACGACCTTCTCGGCATCGCCCTTGAGCCGCTCGGTCATGTCCTTGGCAAATTGCTGCTGACCTTCGATATAGCTGCGCAGGCCATCGGCATCGCGCACGTCGAGCAGTTCGCGGGCCTGGGCCAGGCCGGTGTCAGCGTACGCCTTGGCGGTATCCAACTGGGCGGTGAGGAGCTTTTCGGTGTAATCGATGCTCAGGGCGGCATAGGCACGGGCCGGGCCGAGAAGCATGGCTTCGAACGGCTTGGTGTCGAAGCTGAATGTCTTCATCATTTCCTGTGAACCTCCGGGTCGCGATAGATAACGAACGGGAAACCCGTCCTGCTGCATCGCAACATAGCAAAGATGTTTTTGCACTGCAATATGCGTTTCGGTAAGTCCCTGTTGCTTTCTGTCAGACGGCGTATTCGATGCGATTGCGTCCATTGCGCTTGGCTTGCAGCAATAGGTCATCGGCCCGATGGATCAGATCGACGACAAAGTGGTCGGTGGGTTCCAGGCCGGCGATTCCAATGCTTATCGTGAAGGGCGATGTCTGCGTCAGGGTTCGTCGTAGACGCTCGGCGATCTCTCTTGCCCCGTCGGTCGTGGTTTCCGGCATCAGTATGAGGAACTCGTCGCCGCCATAGCGACCGACCAGATCGCACTCCCTCACCGTGGCCAGTATCGTACGGGAGACGCGACGTAGGGCTTCGTCGCCCGCAAGGTGGCCCTCGGTGTCGTTGATCTCCTTGAAATGATCGATATCGAGCATCATCAGGCAAAGCGGCTGCTGGTAGCGTGCGGCGCGGCGAAGTTCCAGTTCGGCCAATTCCAACATGTAACGACGGTTGTAGATATCGGTCAGGTGGTCATGGGTCGCCAGGTGGGTCAGGTACTCGTTGGTGGCGACGAGCTCAGCCGTGCGCTCATGTACCCGCCGTTCGAGCTCCTTGCTGTCGCGGTAAGCCCCGGCCGGCTCCCCGGGCAGCACTGACACGTCGCGGGAGACACCGAACAGGTGGGTGACGAAACCTTCCTGATTGGTGATGGGAACCAGCAGTGTTTGCCAGTGGCCTTGCTGATAGATCCCGTTACGGTCGATGTATCCGCCTTTCTCTTCATAACGAATGGGACTGGCGCACTCGACGCAACGGCTGAGGTTGGCGATCACCCCATGGCACATGGGGGGCGGGAGCAATTGCTCGATGCGTTTGCCAATGAAGGCGGTTTCATCGCCGAGCATGGCTCGGCGCGTCGGATTCATGGCTTCGATCACGAACTCGGCGGGGCCTTCGACGCGGACGATGAACATGTGCTCGGGACAATATTCCCAGAGGCTGCGTACCAGCAGCATGCCAGCATTGGCATTGAGCCGGTTGAGAATGTCAGACGTCATCCAGGATGTCTTATGCATGGCTAGGTTCCCTTGAGTGGCGCTCCTCTTGTTTCCAGAGGTAACGCTCTGCCTGCGGCACTGCAGCATTAACACTAGGTGGCGGTAATTTTTCGTGCAGCATGATTTTCGTCATTACATAGATGGGTGGGGGGTCACATTGGGCTAATCGGAGCATGAGGCAACTCAAACTACAGCGCTGTGCAGCGCTCCTATACTGACTGGTGTGTCTCATGGAGAGGAGAGCCGCACTATGCCGAGCCAGGGCAGGAACGGACATGGTGCAACGGAGGCCACCGGCTGCCTTTCGTGCTATCTGAATGCGCTGTGCGTACCACAAGGCCTGTCGCGTGATGAGACAGCGCTGCTCGATGAAATCGTTTTCTCCCCCATCCGGCTGGAGAAGCGGGAAGTGCTCTGTTTCCAGGAGGCGCCGTTCGATAGTGTCTATGCCGTGCGCACCGGCTGTTTGAAACAGGAGACGGCTCTCGAAGAAGCCGAGAGTCTCCTGACCGCTCTGTGGCTTCCTGGGGACATCATTGGCTGCGATGCCATCGGCTTGGGGCGTTACCCTGGCACCGTCAGCGCGCTCGAGACCGCAACGCTGTGCAAGCTTCCTTTCGACCGGTTCGAGGCACTGGCGCAGAAGATGCCAAGGCTGCGCCAGCACCTTCAGCGCAACATCAGCCGCACCATGCACGAAGAACGGCTGAGCTTGCATCAACTGCTGGCTCGCACGGCCGAGGCTCGCCTGGCGTACTTCCTGCTGTCCGTATCGTCTTGCTTTCAACGCCGTGGGTATTCGCCAAGGCACTTTCGCTTACCCTTGTCGCGCAACGACATTGGCAGTTACCTGGGGCTCGCCCAGGAAACCGTCGGCAGGACCCTTGCGTCCTACCAGACCCAGCGTCTGCTTCGCGTGCATGGACGTGAGTACTATCTTCTCGACTTCGCCCGACTCGAGCGGTTGGCCTCTTCTACCGGCAGGCGGCAGAAGAGGCCTCGAGGCAGGTCGGTCGATCAGGTTCGCTGAATCATCACGGACGCTCGATTCTGTTCCCAGTGCTCGAGCAGGACTTGGCACTCGCCTTCCTTCTCCCTGACGAAGTTCAATAATGGCTGATGCAGTTCCGGGGTGGCATTGGTATTCAACAGCCATTCAAAGAAGTTCTTCGATTCCACCGCCGCGCGCACGGCCTGTTCGATGACCTGATCTCCCATGATGTCGTCGATGACGAAGAAATGCCGCTGGTCCAGAGTAAAGGTCGGTTTATACATCGGCATTTCACTGACGCAGGCTTCGAGTTCCAGCCACCTGGCCGCCTGGCGAAGCATGTCGAGGCGCTTCTCGCTCTGCAGGCCCAGGGTGGCCATCAAGCGGCTCGTCTGGAGGGCTTGCGGCAGAAAGCTGAGCGTGAGCCGGCGGTAGCGCTGGAGTTCGCTGGCTTCATGCGCACTGGCGAGGGTGAGTTGCTCGTGTGGCAGAAGCAGCAGGGTAGTGGTCATGTCCATGAGGTGTTTCGTCCGCTTTGTTCTACTTGGATGGGGCCGTTATCGGTATTGCCTGGAGTGGGTAGGCAAAGTGATCTTAGGAAAGGGGGCTTTTGCGCTGCAACGACAGTTATCATGTTCCGCTTCGATAATGCCGACATGAGTAGGAAGGTTGAGAACTGTCCAAAATTGCTTCAGGTGCATGTTGGGGCAGTGCGGCATACACATGCCTTGCATGCAGCAAGGCTTGGCACCATGGTGAAGGAAGGATCGAGGATCGAGGATCGAGGATCGAGGAGCGAGGGAGTGACATGAGCGAACATCGTATCGAACGCGACAGCATGGGCGAGCTCAAGGTGCCGAGTTCGGCGCTCTATGGCGCTCAGACCCAGCGGGCGGTGGAGAACTTCCCGGTCTCGGGCCAGCCAATGCCGGTAGCGTTCATCCACGCCATTGCCCGCATCAAGCTGGCTGCGGCGAGGGTGAATCGGGAGCTGGGGCTGCTCGACGACGAACGGGCCGAAGCCATCATCACGGCGGCGCAGGCGATCGTCGATGGTCAGCATGACGAACAGTTTCCCGTGGATGTGTTCCAGACCGGCTCGGGTACCTCTAGCAACATGAACGTCAACGAGGTCATCGCGCATCTCGCCAGCCGCGATGGGCTGAAGGTCGGACCCAATGACCACGTCAACATGGGGCAGTCGAGCAACGACGTGATCCCCACCGCCATTCATCTCTCGGCGGCACTGGAAGTGACCGCACGACTGCGCCCCGCGCTGGTGCAACTACGCGCTACCATCGACGAGCGTGCTCTCGAGCTGGACAGGGTGGTGAAGACAGGGCGTACCCACCTGATGGATGCCATGCCGCTGCGTCTGGGCCAGGAGCTGGGCGCCTGGTCGAGCCAGGTGGGCCAGGCGATCGAGCGCATCGACAGCGCCATGCTGCGCATCACACGGCTGGCACAGGGCGGTACGGCCGTAGGGACGGGAATCAATGCACACCCGGAGTTCGCCGAGCGCATGGCGCGTGAGCTGAGTGAGCAGACGGGCCTCTCCCTGAGCCCCAACGACAGCTTCTTTGCCAGCCTGGGTTCCCAGGATGCCGCGGTGGAACTCTCGGGGCAGCTCAAGGGGCTGGCCTGCGTGATCATGAAGATTGCCAATGACCTGCGCTGGATGAATTCCGGCCCCTTGGCCGGCCTGGGCGAGATCGAGCTGGAGGCGCTGCAGCCCGGCAGCTCGATCATGCCGGGCAAGGTCAACCCAGTGATCCCGGAGTCGGCGGCCCAGGCTGCCGCACAGGTGATCGGTCTGGATGCGGCGGTAACGGTGGCGGGGCAGAGCGGTAACTTCCAGCTCAATGTGATGCTGCCCTTGATCGCCAATAACCTGCTGATCTCGATCGGGTTGATGACCAATACGGCGCGGCTGCTCGGCGAGCGCGCCATCGCGACCTTCCGCGTACGGGAGGAGAACCTTGCCGAGCCGCTGGCGCGCAACCCCATCCTGGTCACGGCATTGAACGGTGTGATCGGCTACGACGCTGCTGCGGCCATTGCCAAGCAGGCCTACCAGGCAGGGCGGCCGATCATCGAGGTGGCCGAGGAGCAGACCGACCTGGGGCGGGATGAGCTCGAGCGCCTGCTCGATCCAGCCAAGCTGACCTATGGTGGCATACCTGAATGAGGGGCGTGCTCACGTTTTCTGCTCGCGAGCGCGGGCTTCGCTGATGGTCCGGCTCGCCCAGGCGCGTTCGGCACCGTCGGCCTCGGGTGTGTCGTGTTCGGTGCTTCGGGACGGGCGAAAACAGAGCGAGGCCAGGATCGGGAAGTGATCCGAACCGAAGCCCGGCAGTACCCTCAATGCCTTCAGGGTGAAGTGCTCACTTGTGAATACGTGGTCGAGGGGCCAGCGCAGAAGAGGGTAGCGTGCATGGAAGGTACTGTACCTCCCGCGTCCCTGGCGGGGATCGAGCATGCCGCTGATGCGGCAGAACAGGCGAGTGGTGCGCGACCAGGCTACATCATTCAAGTCGCCGGCAACGATGGTGGGGCCTGGGTGGCGATGGATCTCACTGCCGACAAGGAGCAGCTCGGCATCGCGCCACAGGGACTCCTCGCTCTCGTTGGGTGCCGGTGGTCGGGGATGCAGGGCGTGCAGTGTCAGCCTTTCGCCGCTGCCGAGTGTCACTTCGGTATGGATCGAGGGAACGTCATCCTGGATCAGCCATTCGACACGGGTGTTATCCAACGGCAGCCGTGAATAGAGATGCATGCCGTAGAGGTTGTCCAGCGGGATCTTGACGGCATGAGGCCACTTCGCAGCGAGCGCTTCGTCGAGCCGATCCTGCCACCAAGCGTCGGATTCGAGGGTAAGGATGAGGTCGGGATCCTGTCGCCGAACGATCTCGATGAGTCGGCTAGCCTGCCGATTGGGAGTCAGCACGTTGGCGATCAACAGCGTGATGCAGCGCTCCGTCTGGCCGGGTTCCGCAGCCTGGACCTGGACCGGCCACAGGCGAGTCCAGGGCAGAATGAAGCGGGCCTGAAGTGCCACTACGCCCAGGCTCGCTCCAAGCAGTACCCATCGCCACGGTGGATCCAGTGGCAGCGAAAGCAGGGCCGTTAGCAGGGCCAGTGAGGCGAGCTGCAGACGTGGGAACTCACAGGCTCGTATCCACCACCAGCGCAACGGCAACTTGGCGATCAGGGTGGCAACGAGCAGCAGCACGACCGCACTGCCCAGCGCGAGTGAGTAGATGGCCATAGCGTCTCCTGAGGGCTCGCCCGGATGCGGACAATTCCTTCCTCAGGAGCCTACGCCATGGCAGCCTCAAGCCGCCAGTGCTTGGCGGTGAGCTTCGACGTGTGCCGTTAAGCGTTCTATCTGGCGCGGTGTCAGGCGCAGGCCAAGCTTGGTTCGCCGCCACAGGATGTCCTCGACGCTGAGCGCCCACTCATGATCGACCAGGTAGTCGGCCTCGGCAGCGGTGAGACCGGCGCCGAACTCTTCGCCCAGGTCGTCCGCGTTCCTTGCGCCCTCGAGGAAGCGCAGGCACAGGCTACCGTAGCTGCGGGCGAAGCGCCGCGCACACGCCTCGTCGAGCCAGGGATACTCGTGAAGCAGGTGCGCCATGAAGTGCTCCTGGCTGTCGATGTCGCCTCCCGGCAGGGCGGCTGCGGCGGTCCAGCTCGGCCCCATGCCGGGCAGACTGGGCGCCAGCAGCTTCAGTGCGGCTTCGGCCAGCTTGCGGTAAGTGGTGATCTTGCCGCCGAACACCGAGAGCAGCGGGGCACCGGTATCGTCCAGGGCCAGGGTGTAATCGCGGGTCATGGCCGAGGGGTCGGCCGACTCGTCGTCGCACAGCGGGCGTACGCCGGAGAAGCTCGTGATGACGTCGTGACGATCGAGCTGGCGGCGGAAGTGCTCATTGACCACGCCGAGCAGGTAATCGGTTTCCTCTTCGCTGATGGTGACTTGGGTTGGATCGCCCTGGTAGCGCCGATCGGTGGTGCCGACCAGGCTGAAGTCGTCCTCATAGGGCAAGACGAAAACGATGCGACGATCGCTGTTCTGCAGGATGTAGGCGCGGCCGTCGGCGTTGAGGCGTGGCACGACGATGTGGCTGCCCTGGATCATGCGGATGGCGTAGCGCGAAGGCCGCGCCGCCTGTTCGCGCACCACTTGCTCGACCCAGGGTCCCGCGGCATTGACCAGGGTGCGCGCATGGCGCTCGAAGCGCTCGCCGCTGCGTACGTCCTCCAGTTCGATACGCCAGGTCCCATTCTCCTCTCGTGCCTTCGTACAGCGCGTGCGCACCAGGATTTCCGCACCGCCTTCACGGGCTTGCAGCGCATTGAGTACCACGAGCCGGGCATCGTCGACCCAGCAATCCGAATATTCGAAACCACGCATGATCGAGGGTTTCAGCGGGGAGTCGCCATCGAAGCGAATGCCGCGTGAGCCGGGCAGCTTCTTGCGCTTGCCCAGGTGGTCGTAGAGGAACAGCCCGGCACGGATCATCCAGGCGGGGCGCAGGTGGGAGCGGTGCGGCAGGATGAAACGCAACGGCCAGATGATGTGCGGCGCCTTGTGCAGCAGGACCTCGCGCTCGCGCAGGGCTTCTCCGACGAGGCGGAACTCACGATGTTCGAGATAGCGCAGACCACCATGGATCAGCTTGCTGCTGGCCGATGATGTGGCGCCGGCCAGGTCGCCCTGTTCGCACAGGCCTACCGCCAAGCCACGGCCGGCGGCATCGTTGGCGATACCGGTACCGTTGATGCCGCCGCCGATGATGAACATGTCGAGTAGCTTGCGAGACGTCTGCGCCATGGGAGAGTGGGCTCCGAGCTTTCGGCCCGCGGGAGCGGAACCGATCAAACCAGTAATGTTTGAAAACGAACATAGAACAATCGAAACCGAACATCAAGAGTCTAAAGACAACAATGCCGACGCCTGGGGCGTCGGCAGTGTGGCCCAGCCTGGTGTAGGCGAGTCAGGCGATATGCAGGGCGACGTCGTTGACCTGCATGAGATGAACGATGCGCTCGGGAGGCTGGCGGTCAGTGAACAGGGCGTCGAGCTGTGCGATGTTGCCCTGGCGTACGACGGGGTTGCGGTGGAACTTCGAGTGGTCGGCGGTCAGGTAGACCTGGCGGGAATTATGGATGATGGCCTGGGCAACGCGTGCTTCCTGGTAGTCGAACTCCAGCAGCGAGCCGTCCTCGTCGATGCCGCTGATGCCGATGATGCCGAAATCGACCTTGAACTGATTGATGAAATCGATCGTCGCCTCGCCGATGATGCCGCCATCCCGTGAGCGAACCTGGCCGCCAGCGATGATGACGTTGAAGTCTTCCTTGTGCTGGAGAATGGCTGCCACATTGAGGTTGTTGGTGATCACCTCCAGTCCCTGATGATCGAGCAGGGCTTCCGCTACCACCTCGTTGCTGGTGCCGATGTTGATGAACAGCGAGGCGTGGTCGGGGATGTGCCTGGCGACCAGGGTGGCGATACGCCGCTTGGCTTCGAGGTTGAGGTTCTTGCGCGTGCTGTAGGCGGTATTGACGGTGCTGGACTCGAGGCCCGCGCCGCCATGCACGCGGCGTATCATGCCTTCTTCCGCCAGAGCGTTGAGGTCGCGACGGATGGTCTGGGGGGTGACGGAGAAGTGCTCGGTCAACTGCTCGATGCTGGCATAGCCCTGGCGGCGTACCAGATCAACGATGGCATCTTGTCGTTGTTGCTGGTTCATGTCGGCTCCCTTTCGATCACGCGAGTGTAAGCGATTCGGCACGCTATCGGCAGGCGATCAGGGTTTTGTGCTACGAAAGTCGTAAAGCATTGCGAACATACTCGCGTACTCTTGGTGATCATAAACGAACATACAACGACGGGACGTAACATGGCCGACTATCTTCTCGCCATCGACCAGGGCACTACCAGCTCACGCGCCATTATCTTCGACCGTGGTGGTCATGTGGTCCGCGTTGCACAGCGGGAATTCCCCCAGCATTTTCCCCGTGATGGCTGGGTCGAACACGATCCGCAGGATATCTGGGATACGGTATTGATGACATGCCGGGAGGCGGTGAAGGAGTCGGGTGTCGCGCTGGACGCCATCGCCGGTATCGGCATTACCAACCAGCGCGAGACCACTCTGCTGTGGGATCGGGCAACGGGCCGTCCGCTCTACAACGCGATCGTCTGGCAGGACCGGCGCACCGCCGATTATTGCCAGCAGCTGCGAGATCAGGACCGTGGCGCCCTCGTCCAGTCGCGTACCGGTCTTCTGATCGACCCCTACTTCTCGGCGACCAAGCTGGCCTGGCTGCTGGACAATGTGGATGGGGCTCGGGAGCGTGCCGAACGTGGCGAGCTCGCCTTCGGTACCGTGGATAGCTACCTGCTGTGGCAACTGACCGGTGGCCGGGTCCATGCCACCGATGCCACCAACGCCTCGCGTACGATGCTGTTCAATATCCATACCCAACAGTGGGACGAGGAGCTGCTGACGCTTTTCGGCATTCCCCATGGCCTGCTGCCGGAGGTGCGCGACAGCAGCGACGATTTCGGCACCGCTGAGTCCCAGTGGCTGGGGGTCGAGCTGCCCATCGGCGGTGTGGTCGGCGACCAGCAGGCTGCGCTGGTGGGGCAGGCCTGCTTCGAGCCGGGCATGGGCAAGAGCACCTACGGCACCGGCTGCTTCATGGTCGTCAATACCGGTGACAGGCCGGCGATGTCGCGTAATCGCCTGCTGACTACCGTGGCCTATCGGCTGGGCGGCAAGACCACCTACGCCTTGGAGGGGAGCATTTTCGTGGCCGGGGCTGCGGTGCAGTGGCTGCGCGATGGTCTCAAGCTCTTCAGAGAGGCGGCCGAGACCGAGGCCCTGGCCCAGCAGACCCGTGATGGCCACAGCGTCTACCTGGTACCTGCCTTCACCGGCTTGGGAGCGCCGCATTGGGACCCCAAGGCAAGGGGGGCGATCTTTGGCCTGACCCGGGATACCGGTATCGCCGAGATCGTTGCCGCCGGGCTGCAGGCGGTCTGCTATCAGACCCGCGACCTGCAGAACTGCATGAGCGACGACATGGGGGTGAGGCCAGGAACGCTGCGTGTCGATGGCGGCATGGCAGCCAACTCGTGGCTGGTGCAGTTCCTGGCCGATATGCTGGGCGTGCAGGTCGATCGGCCCACGGTGCTCGAGACGACGGCGCTGGGGGCTGCCTATCTGGCGGGGCTGCGCTTCGGCTGGTACCGTGATCTGGAGGAGATAGGCGAACTGTGGCGTTGCGAGAAAACCTTCACGCCCAGCATGCCCGAAGCCGAGCGCGAGCGGCTTTACCGGGGCTGGCTCGAAGCCGTGGAGCGTGTAAAAAGCAGCGCTTGAAGCTTGCAAAAGGCAGCGATATCGGTAAGATATGCATCCGTTGCCACAGCGCAAATTGGGCGGCAACAGGCTGTCATTGCACCCGGGTATTCGATACGGGCGTTGCAGGACAGCCGCAAAAGCTGGAAGCAGGACCATAGCTCAGTTGGTTAGAGCGCCACGTTGACATCGTGGAGGTCGGCGGTTCAAATCCGCCTGGTCCTACCAGCTTTCCCTACGATTTTCAGGACCATAGCTCAGTTGGTTAGAGCGCCACGTTGACATCGTGGAGGTCAGCGGTTCAAATCCGCTTGGTCCTACCAGCATCCTGGAACGCCCCGTGGCTCAGTGCCACGGGGCGTTTTGCATTACGGCATTCGTCGGCGCGAGGTCAGGAAGATGGTTTGACAATGTCCGTGGCGCCACTAGCTTTCGGGTAGGGATACCCGTTGGTCGATCAGGAGGATTGAGTATGCGTGTGGTTGCCGATGTCAACGTGACCCCGATCGGGGCCGGAGCCTCGCTGTCGTCCCATATCGCCGCCTGCGAGGAGGTGATCGAGGAGGCCGGGCTCAAGTATCGCCTGCATGCCCATGGTACCAACCTGGAAGGGTCGTGGGAGGACGTGATGCGGGTCGTGCAGCGCTGTCATGATGTGCTGCACGAGCGTGGTGCGCCGCGGGTGGACAGTACGATCCGTATCGCCACCGCCAGCGACAAGGACCAAAGTCTCGAAGGGCGGATCGAAAAGGTCGAACGCAAGCTCGGCTGAACGCTGCCGAATGACCAAGCGAACGGGCCGGCGCCAAGCGCCGGCCCGTTGCCGTCAGGAAGGTCGCGCAGGCGCGATTACTCCCAGCCGGGCACTGCACCGCCGTCGAACAGCTCCAGTGCCTTGGCGGCGACTTCTTCGCTCTGGTAGGCCGAGACCAGCTGCTGGATCTCTTCGCGCTCCTCGTCACCGGCGCGTACGGCGATCAGGTTGACGTAAGGCGACTCTGGGCCTTCCTTGATCAGGGCGTCGTCCAGGCGCAGCCCGGCCGGCTGGGCGAAAGTGTTGTTGATGAAGGCCAGGTCGACGTCCTGCAGGACGCGCGGCAGCTGAGCCGCCTCGATCTCACGGAAGCGGAAGTCGTGCGGGTTCTCGACCACGTTGACCGGCGTGGCCTCGAGGTTTTCATGATCGTCCAGTTCGATCAGGCCGGCGTTGTGCATCAGGATCATCGCGCGGCCGCCGTTGGTGGGGTCGTTGGGCAGGGCGATGATGGCGCGTTCCGGCAACTCCTCGATGCTGTCGTGCTTCTCGGAATAGGCGCCGATGGGATAGACGAAGGTGTGTCCGGCAACCGCGAGATCGTAGCCGCGATCGTCGATCATGCTCTGCAGGTAGGGTTCGTGCTGGAAGGCGTTGGCGTCGAGGCTGCCGTCGGCCAGTGCCGCATTGGGCGAGACGTAGTCGGTGAACTCGATGATCTCGACCTCGAGGTCGTAGCGATCCTTGGCGATCTGTACCGCCACTTCCATGACTTCCGACTCCGGGCCGGACATGGTGCCGACCTTGATCGAGCGGGTCTCGGCGGCACCATCGTCATTGCCGCAACCGGCAATCAGGCTGGCAGTGGTGAGAGTGCCGACCAGGGTGGCGGCGCCGAGCAGGCGGGTCAGGGTTGCTTGCATTGTGTCGTTCTCCTTGGGTGTGGCGTCACTTGCGATCCGATTTGCGTACCAGATAATCCCCGAGGCTCTGGAAGCCCTGCACCATGACCACCAGAATGGCCACGGTGATCAGCATGACGGTGGGGTTGAAGCGGTTGTAACCGTAGCGAATGCCCAGGTCGCCCAGGCCGCCGCCGCCCACGGCGCCGGCCATGGCCGAGTAGCTTACCAGGGTGACCACGGTGATGGTCAGGCCGGTGATGATGCCGCCCCGGGCCTCCGGCAGCAGCACTTTGGTAATGACCTGATGGGGGGTGGCGCCCATGGCTTGGGCGGCTTCCACCAGCCCCGGCGGTATCTCGTTGAGCGCGCCTTCCACCAGTCGTGCGACAAAAGGGATGGCGGCGATGGTCAGCGGCACGATGGCTGCGTTGGTGCCGATGGAGGTGCCGACGACCATGCGCGTGAAGGGGATGATGGCCACCATCAGAATGATGAAGGGAATCGAGCGGCCGACGTTGGTCACCATGCCCAGCATCTGGTTGAGTGCCGGGCGCGCGAGTATCTGGCGCGGGCGCGTGACGTAGAGCATCACGCCCAGCGGTACGCCGAGCAAGGTCGAGATCACGCCCGAGACGGCGACCATGTAGAGCGTGTCCAGGGTCGCCTGGAGTATCAGATCAATCATCGCGCTGGACATGGCCAAGCACCTCCACGTGAAGATCATGGGTTTCGAGGTAGTCGATGGCGCGGCGGGTCTGCTCCGGCGAGCCGAGCAGTTCGGCGATCATCAGTCCTAGGGTGCGCTCCTGGATCGATTCCACCTTGGCCTGCAGGATGCTCACGTCGACGCCGCACTCACGCGCCAGCCGCGAGATCAGCGGGGTCGAGACCGCGTCGCCAGAGAAGGCCAGGCGCACCACCGGGTGGGTATGTTCGCCCGGTTCGCCCTCGAGTCTTTCCACCAAGGCCTTGGGCGGCTCGAGCTGGAGGAAGTCGTTGAGGAACTCGCGGCCGAGACGGGTGCGAGGGGAGGTGAAGAAGTCGCCGACCTCGGCTTCCTCGACCAGTTCGCCATCGGAGATCAGGCTGACCCGGTGGCAGATCGATTTGACCACCTCCATTTCGTGGGTGATCAGCAGGATGGTCAGGCCGAGTTTCTGGTTGATCTCGCGCAGCAGGGTGAGGATCGAGCCGGTGGTCTGCGGGTCGAGTGCCGAGGTCGCCTCGTCGCATAGCAGCACGCGGGGCTCACTGGCCAGCGCCCGGGCAATGGCCACGCGCTGTTTCTGGCCGCCCGAGAGCTGGGCCGGGTACTGGCGCGCCTTGTCGGAAAGCCCGGTCAGGTCGAGCAGCGGCAGCACGCGTTCGCGAATGGCGCTGCGCTTCATGCCCATCAGTTCGAGGGGCAGGGCGATATTGTCGAAGACGTTGCGCGTCGTCAGCAGATTGAAGTGCTGGAAGATCATGCCGATGCGGTGCCGCGCCTGGTTGAGCGCAGTGGCGGAGAGGTCGGTCATTTCCTGGCCATCGACGACGACGCTGCCGCTCGTCGGGCGTTCGAGCAGGTTGACGCAGCGAATCAGGGTCGACTTGCCGGCGCCGGACAGGCCGATGACGCCGTGAATGCTGCCCTGGGGGACATGCAGGTCGACGTTCCTGAGCGCTTCGACCGTCCGGGACGAGGTGTCGCGTTTGCGGGCAGTGAACGGCAGCCGGCTTTTGGGGCCGGTGAGATGATAGGTCTTGGAAACGTTGCGTAGCGTGATCATCTGGCTTCCTGAGAGGCCGTCCCGGTGAAGCGGGCGCAGCGATAGCCAGTGGGTTAGCCGGAACGAAAAAAAGGCCACCCTGACGGGTGGCCATCAACGCTGGACACACCCTTTTAGCTGCACTTCATGTCATTGGGAAATGGAGCGTTCCACCTCCCATCGGCATGGGCGCCCGCAATCCGGGTACAAATCGGCGCCTAAAATGTGAGGGCAAATACTAGGAGCAAAGAAGAATGTTGTCAATACGCTGGTGTATGTTTGTGCTTTAAGTGTCAGGTGATAGCAAAATGCTCTGATGAAGGCTCTTTTGGCATGACTTCGCTCTGCCAGGCCTTCCGTCGCAGGCAACCGTGCCGATGGACGGTGCGTTGCCAAATTCCTTACACTGCGAACCCAAGCTTTTTCTCAACCCTGCCGGGCTGCCCAGGAGGCGTCATGTTCACAGGCATCGTTCAGGGGACGGCCGAGATCGTCGCCATCAAGGAAGCGGAGGCATTCCGTACCCATGTGGTGAGCCTGCCCGAATACCTTCGTGAAGGGCTCGAGCTGGGGGCCTCGGTGGCCCATAACGGCGTTTGCCTGACCGTTACCGCCGTTGAAGGCGAGCGGGTCAGCTTCGACCTGATGCGCGAAACGCTGCGCGTGACCAATCTCGGTGCGCTGCGCGAAGGAGATCGCGTCAATATCGAGCGGGCGGCGCGTTTCGGCGACGAGATCGGCGGACATGCCATGTCCGGGCACGTCATGGCCATGGCGGAACTGGTCGAGCTGGACCAGGCACCCAACAACCGCCGGCTCTGGTTCGAGGTGCCCCATGCGCTGGGGCGCTTCCTGTTCGACAAGGGCTATGTCGGTGTCGACGGCATCAGCTTGACGATAGGGGAGGTACGGCATGCCACCGCCGCCCACGGCCCGCGCTTCTGCGTCGACCTGATCCCGGAGACGCTGGAACGTACCATCCTGGTCGATCGCGTGCCGGGCGACCGGGTCAATATCGAGATCGATCCCCAGACCCAGGCCATCGTCGAGACGGTCGAGCGCGTCCTGGCATCACGAGGCGGCTGAGTGGCGGTTCAAATGACCGTTTCGTCAAGTCTGCGTTGGTAGCCGCGCTGGCGCATGGCGCAGAGTTTGCTTATACAGAGCGAACCGTGCCGTGGCATGGCGTTCAGGGGCGGCCTCGCATCGTCGGTGGCCTTTGGGTACCATGTGCGGCTTTTCTCGCTCCCTGGCCGAACACCAGCCCTAGTGCGCAGGAATGCCAAAAATGAAGAACCTCCTCGAAAGACACTTCAAGCTGACAGAGCACAATACCAGCGTGAAGACCGAGGTCATTGCCGGGATCACCACCTTCCTGACCATGGCCTACATCATTTTCGTCAACCCCAGCATTCTTTCCGAAGCGGGCATGGATTACGGTGCGGTGTTCGTCGCCACCTGCCTTGCCGCGGCCGTGGGGTGTCTGATCATGGGCCTGTGGGCCAACTACCCCATTGCCCAGGCCCCTGGCATGGGGCTCAACGCCTTCTTCACCTATGGTGTCGTGCTCGGCATGGGCTACACCTGGGAAGCAGCACTGGGTGCAGTGTTCCTGTCCGGTTTCTGCTTCTTCCTGCTCAGTGTGTTCAAGATCCGGGAGTGGATCATCAACTCCATTCCGCTCTCCCTGCGCCTGGGCATCGCTGCGGGTATCGGCCTGTTCCTGGCGATGATCGCGTTGAAGAATGCCGGCATCGTGGTAGCCAATCCGGCCACCTACGTGGCACTGGGCGATCTCTCCGAGCCTGCCGCCATCTATGCACTGCTGGGCTTCTTCGCCATCACCGCCATGGCCTATTTGCGCATCACCGGAGCGGTGATGATCGGCATCCTCGGCGTGACCGTGTTGGCCATGATCCTGGGGCACAACCAGTATGGCGGGCTGATGTCGATGCCGCCTTCGATCGCGCCGACCTTCATGGCGCTGGACCTGTGGGGTGCGCTGGACATCGCCATGCTCAGCGTCATCTTCGCCTTCCTGTTCGTCGATCTGTTCGATACCTCCGGGACGCTGGTGGGCGTGGCACACAAGGGTGGCCTGCTCGACAAGGACGGCAAGTTGCCGCGCCTGGGACGCGCCATGATGGCCGACAGCGGTGCCTCCATGGCGGGTGCCGTGCTGGGTACCTCGACCACCACCAGCTATATCGAGTCCACCGCCGGTATCGCTTCGGGCGGGCGCACCGGACTGACCGCCGTGGTAGTGGCCGCGCTGTTCCTGATCAGCCTGTTCTTCGCGCCGCTGGCGGGCTCGATCCCGGCCTATGCCACCGCCGGCGCGCTGCTCTACGTCGCGGTGCTGATGGCCGGCAGCCTGGCCCACGCCAACTGGGACGACCCTACCGACGCCGCTCCCGTGCTGATCGCCGCGCTGGCCATGCCGCTGACCTTCTCCATCGCCGAGGGCATCGCGCTGGGCTTCATCAGCTACGCTGCTATCAAGACCCTCTCCGGCCGGTTCCGCGACCTCAACCCGGCCGTGGTCGTACTGGCGATCCTGTTCGTATTGAAGTTCCTGTTCCTAGACTGACATTTCCTCACCGAGAGCTGCGATGAGCATTTACGGCGACTACATCAAGTCCGTGATCCGAACCGTCCCCGACTGGCCGCAGCAGGGGGTCAACTTTCGCGACATCACCCCGCTGCTGCAGAACAGCTCGGCCTTTCGCAAGCTGATCGACAGCTTCGTGCATCGCTACCAGGACATGGAGCTGGATGCGATCGCCGCCATCGACGCGCGCGGCTTCATCATCGGTGCGCCGGTGGCCTACGAGCTGGGCTGCAGCTTCGTGCCGGTGCGCAAGAAGGGCAAGCTGCCGTTTCGCACCATCAGCGAGACCTATACGCTGGAGTATGGCCAGGCCGAGGTGGAGCTGCATTCCGATGCCTTCCGCCAGGGTGACAGGATCTTGATCATGGACGATCTGATCGCCACCGGTGGCACCATGCTGGCCGCCGCCAAGCTCATCACCCGCTCTGGAGGGCAGGTGGTGGAGACCGCTACCATCATCGACCTGCCGGAGATCGGCGGGTCGGCAAAGATTCGCGAGGCCGGCTTCGGCGTCTTTGCGGTCTGCTCCTTCAATGAGGATGAGTGATATCACCATGAGCAACGCCCGCTATCATCAGCACTTCACCGTTTCCTGGGATCAGCTTCATCGCGACGTGCGCGAGCTCTGTCATCGCCTGGTCGAGCGCGACTTCAAGGGCATCGTGGCGATCACCCGGGGCGGCCTGATTCCGGCGGCTCTGTTTGCCCGCGAGCTCAACGTGCGCTTGATCGATACGGTCTGTATCAGCAGCTACGACCACATGGACCAGGGCGGGCTGGATGTCATGAAGGGCGTGGACCACGATGGGGACGGTTGGCTGCTGGTCGACGACCTGGTCGATACCGGCAAGACGGCGCGCAAGGTGCGCGAGATGCTGCCCAAGGCGCACTTCGTCACTGTCTATGCCAAGCCGGAAGGGCGCCCGCTGGTCGACCAGTACCTGACCGAGGTGGCCCAGGACTGCTGGATCCAGTTTCCCTGGGACATGGGGGTGGCCTACGTGGAGCCCCTGGTCGACCAGGTCAAGCGATAAACGAGTCGAGTACGCCATGAATCGTCCATTGCCGGAGAGCTGGCAGCGCTGGCTGGGAGGGGAGTTCGAAGCCTCCTACATGCAGTCGTTGCGGGACTTCCTGGCCGCCGAGAAGGCGGCCAGGAAAGTCATCTATCCGCACTCCTCGAACTGGTTCCGGGCCTTCGAACTGACGCCGCTGGAACGGGTCAAGGTCGTCATCCTGGGGCAGGACCCCTACCACGGCCCCAACCAGGCCCATGGACTGTGCTTCTCGGTGCAGCCGGGGGTGGCAACGCCGCCGTCGCTGATCAACATCTACAAGGAGCTGGCCGCCGACGTCGGCTTCCGGCCGGTCGATCATGGCAATCTGGAGTACTGGGCGCGCCAGGGCGTGCTGCTGCTCAATACCTCGCTCACGGTCGAGCAGGGCAATGCCGGCTCGCACCGCGGCAAGGGCTGGGAGTCGTTCACGGATCGTGCCATCGAGGTCATCAATGCCCAGGCCGAACCCTGCGTGTTCCTGCTGTGGGGCAGCCATGCCCGGCAGAAGAAAGTGCTGATCGATACGTCGCGACACCTGGTGCTGGAATCGCCGCATCCGTCGCCGCTTTCGGCGCACCGGGGTTTCTTCGGTAATCGTCATTTTTCTCGGGCCAACGCCTTCCTCGAGGCGAATGGACGTGAGCCGATCGACTGGCAACTGCCCGCCACACCCTGAGGCGTTGAGCCTGCGTGGCGGACATGCCTTAACCTGCTCGCGGGTTGCAGGTAAAATGCGCGCGACTCGTCCATGAGACGAAGGTCGCCAATTCCATTCACGCCAAGAGGTCCGTCATGAGCGTCCATGCGATCCAACACCCGTTGGTCCAGCACAAGCTGGGTCTGATGCGCGAAGCCGGCATCAGCACCAAGAGCTTTCGTGAGCTGGCCGGTGAGCTGGCCAAGCTGCTCACCTACGAGGCGACCCAGGATCTGGAGCTGGAAGAACAGGACATCGACGGCTGGAGCGGCAAGCCGATTCCGGTGAAGCTGCTCAAGGGCAAGAAGGTGACCATCGTACCGATCCTGCGCGCCGGGCTCGGCATGCTCGACGGTGTTACCGACCTGATCCCGAGCGCACGGATCAGCGTGGTGGGGCTCTATCGTGACGAGGAGACGCTACAGCCGGTGCCCTATTTCGCCAAGTTCGCAGGTGACCTCGACGAGCGCATGGCCATCGTCATCGATCCCATGCTGGCGACCGGCGGCACCATGGTGGCGACGCTCGACATGCTGCGCGAACGCGGCTGCCAGCAGATGAAGGTGATCGTGCTGGTGGCGGCACCCGAAGGCATCAAGCGGGTGCAGGATGCCTACCCCGACATCGAGATCTATACCGCTGCCGTCGACGACCACCTCGATGAGCACGGCTACATCGTCCCCGGTCTGGGCGATGCGGGGGACAAGATCTTCGGCACGAGATAAGCCACACGATACGGATAAGACGCCCCTGAGATCGCGATCCAGGGGCGTTTTTCTGGGCAGGATGCCTTCATTCGAACTAACGACACAAAAGAAGGATAGCTTCCCATGAACGAACACGTGGCGGCTGCACAGGCGCCGACCGAATCTCTGCCCAGGGTGCTCCTGACCGGCGCGCAGATGCTCTTCGTCGCCTTCGGCGCCTTGGTGCTGGTGCCGCTGCTGACCGGGCTCGACCCCAGCGTGGCGCTGTTCACCGCCGGGGTCGGCACCCTGGTGTTCCATGGCGTGACTCGGGTTACCGTGCCGGTCTTCCTGGCCTCGTCGTTTGCCTTCATCGCGCCGATCCAGGGGTCGGTGGCGAACTTCGGTGTGCCCGCCACCATGGGCGGCCTGATGGCGGCCGGGCTGGTCTACGTTGCCATCTCCCAGGCGGTACGCATGAAGGGCACGGGCTGGCTGCACCGCCTGCTGCCGCCGGTGGTGGTGGGGCCGGTGATCATGGTGATCGGCCTGGCGCTGGCCCCGGTGGCGGTCAGCATGGCCACCGGCGAGACCAGCGACCATATCGGCTATGGCCCGGCGATCTTGCTCTCCATGACCAGCCTGCTGGTCACCCTGGTGCTGGCCGTGTTCGGCCGTGGCCTGCTGCGGCTGGTGCCGATCATGGGCGGCATCCTGGTGGGCTATGCCATGGCGTTGCTGATGGGCCTGGTGGACTTCTCGCCGGTGCACGAAGCGGCCTGGCTGGCGATACCTTCGTTCACCGCGCCGAGTTTCCACTGGGCGGCGATCCTGTTCATGATTCCGGTGGCCATCGCGCCGGCCGTCGAGCATATCGGCGACATGATCGCCATCGGCTCGGTGACGCGCAAGAACTACCTGGAGAAGCCGGGGCTGCACCGCACGCTGCTGGGCGATGGTCTGGCGACTTCCACGGCGGCGTTGTTCGGTGGCCCGCCCAATACCACCTACTCGGAAGTGACCGGGGCGGTGACGCTGACTCGGGCGTTCAACCCGAAGATCATGGTGGTGGCGGCCTGCTTCGCCATCGGCCTGGCCTTCGTCGCCAAGCTCGGTGCGCTGCTGCAGACCATTCCCGGGCCGGTGATGGGCGGCATCATGACCTTGCTGTTCGGCTCGATTGCCGTGGTGGGGATGAATACCCTGGTACGCGCCGGCCACTCCCTGACCGCGCCGCGTAACCTGGTCGTGGTATCGCTGATCCTGGTGTTCGGTATCGGCGGCATGCAGTTCGGCGGCGGTCAGTTCACCCTGCAGGGCGTGAGCCTGGCAGCCCTGGTGGGCATCGTCCTCAACTGGGTGCTGCCCCGCGCCGAGGAGGAGTAACGTACAGCCTTGAGCTTTGTTTGAAAAGTCGGCGAGCGAAGGCCAGACAAGGCAAAAATCAGTGAAAAGACGGAGTTTGCGCGGTGTAAATGAGTACTTTGAACTGATTTTTAACGCAGTATGGCCAAGCGCAGCCAGTTTTCGGACAAAGCTCAGGCGTGGTGCATCTCCCTGCCGCCTTCCGAAAAGGTCGGCGGGGAGTTGGCGCTGACGATCACGCACTCCTCGTCGCCCACGTTGCGGAAGCGGTGGGGCAGGCGTGAATCGAAGTAGTAGGCGTCGCCCGTGCGCAGTAGCCGCGCCTCGCCGGCCACGGTGAGCTCGATCTCGCCGGCCACCACGACGCCACCCTCCTCGCCGTCATGCTCGAGCATTTCATCGCCAGTGTCGGCTCCGGGAGGGTAGCGCTCATGGATGATCGACATGCTGCGATCGGGGCGGCGTGCCGCCACCAGGCGCCACGACAGGTGGCCATCGCCTATCTCGGTGAGCTCATCGGCAGGATAGAAGGCGCGCGGCGGAGAGGGCTCGTCGCCAGCGAAGAAGGCACTGATCGATACCGGCAAGGCATCGAGAATCTTTTTCAATGAGCTGACCGAAGGGCTGACGCTGTTCTGCTCGATCAATGAGATGGTGCTGTTGGTGACACCGGCTCGCTTGGCCAGTTCGCGTTGGGACAGCTTGCGTGCCTTGCGCAACTCGCGCAGACGGGTCCCCACATCAAATCCTTCCATTGTCAGGTCCAGGGTTCGTTCGATTTGTTTGACACATGATACCCGCTAGCGCCGTGATGCATAAGATGATCCGGATCATGGCATGCAGACGATTGACTTGCTGGCCATGGCACCGGCGGGTTGGCTAAGGCATCATGGTAGATATGTCCGATCGACCCGCTATCAGCGTTCTGAACCCACTGACCGATATTACTGGCTTGATCCTGGCCGGCGGGCAGGGTCGCCGCATGGGCGGACGCGATAAGGGGCTGGAGTTGCTGAGTGGGGTTGCGCTGGCCGGTCATGTCCGGGCGCGTCTGGCAGGCAGGGTGGCCGAGGTATTGGTCAGTGCCAATCGCCACCTCGATCACTACCGGGGCCTGGCCGACCGTGTCGTAACCGACACCGAAGGCGGCTTCCAAGGTCCGTTGATGGGTATCTACAGTGGGCTGCGTGCTGCTACCACACCTTGGGTGCTGGTCGTGCCCTGTGATATGCCTGCCCTGCCGCAGGATCTGGTGGACAGGATGGTGGCAGGTGTCGGCAACTACCGCATCGCCGTGGCTCACGACGGGGAGCGCCTGCATCCGGTCGTGGTGCTGCTGGAGCGCGCGTTGGCGGATGATCTGCTTGCTGCCCTCGCGGCGGGAGAGCGCAAGGTAGGCCGTTGGTTCGACCGCCACGCCTGGACCACCGTGGACTTCAGCGATTGCCCCGAAGCCTTCGGCAATCTCAACACCGAAGAGGACAAGCAGCGCCTGGAGGCGCGCCTGAACGAGGAGAGTCGACCTTGACGTCACGACCGGAGCATCCCCCTCTGCAGCTCGACGATGCGCTGCCGCTGCTCGGCATTGCCGCCTGGAGCGGAACCGGCAAGACCACGCTGCTCGAGAGCCTGTTGCCACGCCTGGCAGCACGTGGGTTGCGTACGGCGGTGATCAAGCATGCCCATCACGATTTCGACGTCGATCAGCCAGGCAAGGACAGCCATCGCCTACGCCAGGCGGGCGCTGCGCCGATGCTGGTTGCCTCCCGGGCCAGGTGGGCCATGATGATGGAAACGCCTGACCAGGAGGAGGCCAACCTGGCGCAGCTGATCGAGGCGATGCGGCCCCAGCGCCCCGACCTGATACTGGTGGAAGGCTTCAAGGCCTGGCCCTTGCCGAAGCTCGAGCTGTACCGCGAGGCGCTCGGCAAGACGCTGCGCGTGGCCGAGGACCCCTGGGTCAAGGCGGTGGCCAGCCAACCGCCGGTCAGTGTGCCGGCCGGTGTCGATTGGCTCGATCTGGACGATCTGGATGCCATTGCCGAGTGGGTCGCCGCCTGGCCGTCGCGCTGGCCTGCAGAGCGGGCGCCGCGTAGCTGGATCTGACCCCTTCTTTGTCCTGTTTCGCACAAGCATACGATCAACCGATTCCGAGGTTGCCTCACATGAATTTGACCCATCTCAACCAGCGCGGTGAGGCCCATATGGTCGATGTCGCCGACAAGGCCGAGAGTCGCCGTGAGGCGACCGCTTCCGGCCATATCCAGATGAAACCCGAGACCCTGGCCCTGCTCAGCGAAGGTGGGTTGCCCAAGGGTGACGTACTGGCCACCGCGCGCATCGCCGGTATTCAGGCCGCTAAACGCACTCATGAGCTGATCCCGCTGTGCCACGCGCTGCCGCTGTCGAAGGTGGCCATCGACTTTCATCTGGACGAAGAGAATTTCCGCGTCGAAGTGATCGCCACTTGCCGCCTAAACGGTCGCACTGGCGTGGAGATGGAGGCATTGACGGCGGTCTCCGTCGCCTGCCTCACGCTCTACGACATGTGCAAGGCAGTGGACAAGGACATGGAGATTGGCGCCATCCATCTCGACGCCAAGCGTGGTGGGAAATCGGGTGATTATCAGCGTCAGCCAAGCGTGGCGGCGGCCCCGATCGTCACCGGGGAGGGCACCTCGGGCCAGGTCTCGGTGGGCAGTCGCTGCGACATCGATTCGCCCTGCGTCAGGGTCAAGTTCCTGGCCGAGTTACGTGAACGGCTCGGCATCAGCGAGCTCACCCTGCCGCTCGACAGCCTGCCAAGCGCGGATGTCGGAGGGTTGAAGAGTGCACTGTTGAAGCGTGATGCGCGCTTTGCGCGACTGAGCGAGGGACGGGTGCTGTGTGCCGTGAATCAAGTCATGGCGCTGGATCCGACGCCGATCACCAATGACGATGAAGTGGCGTTCTTTCCACCGGTAACGGGAGGCTGAGCGGTATGATCCGGGTTCAGCAGGTGCCCTTCGATGCAGGCAGCGAACAGCGTCAGCTGCTGGAAGGGCGTTCGGACGTCGGGGCAGTGGTCAGCTTCACCGGGCTGGTGCGCGACTTCAACGAGCGCCCCGACGTGAACGCACTGACGCTCGAACACTACCCTGGCATGACGGAAGCCGCTCTGGGCGAGATCGTTGCGGAAGCAGAGGCGCGCTGGCCGCTCCAGGGGGTGCGCGTCATTCACCGGGTTGGACGTCTCTCCCCGGGAGATCCTATCGTGTTGGTGGTGGTTGCCAGCGCTCACCGCCGCGCGGCGTTCGAGGCATGCGACTTCATCATGGACTACCTCAAGACTCGTGCGCCTTTCTGGAAAAAGGAGCATAGCATTACCGGGGACTACTGGGTTGCCGAACGCGAATCGGACCACCGGGATGCCAGCCGCTGGGAGAGCGATGATGACAAAATCCCCTGAGACCTTACCGTCCGAATTGATCGATGGCTTCGGCAGAAGGGTTCGCTATGTGCGGATCTCCGTCACCGATCGCTGCGATTTTCGCTGTGTCTACTGCATGAGCGAAGAAATGACCTTCCTGCCCCGTGCACAGATCCTGACGCTCGAAGAGTTGGGTATGGTGGCTCGGGCGTTCATCGAGATGGGGGTGGAGAAGATCCGCTTGACCGGCGGGGAGCCTCTCGTACGACGCGGTATCGACCAGTTGATCGAGCAGACCAGTGCGCTGCCCGGGCTGCGCGATCTGGCCATGACCACCAACGGGGCAGGGCTGGTCAAGCACGCCAGGCGCCTGCGCGAGGCTGGCTTGGATCGGCTCAATATCAGTCTGGATACGCTCGATCCTCAGCGCTTCCGTCAGTTGACCCGCACCGGTAATCTCGAGCAGGTCCTGAATGGGCTGCGTGCGGCGCGGGAAGTTGGCTTCGAGCGCATCAAGCTCAATGCCGTCATCCTCAAGGGACGCAATGACGACGAGGTGCTCGACCTGGTCGAGTTCGCCAGGTCAGAGGGCGTCGATCTGAGTTTCATCGAGGAGATGCCGCTGGGAGATGTGTCCGACCACTCCCGTGCCGAGACCTTCTGCTCGAGCGATGACGTGAAGGCTTTCATCGAGCAGCGCCACGAGCTGATTCCCACCGCCGAATCGACGCTTGGACCTTCGCGCTACTACCGTATGGCCGATAGCGACAGTCGCATTGGTTTCATTTCTCCCCATAGCCATAACTTCTGTGCCAGCTGCAACCGGGTGCGTGTCACTGCGGAAGGGCGGTTATTGCTTTGTCTGGGGAATGAGCACTCGGTCGATTTGCGTGCCGTGTTGCGTCAGTACCCGGGCGATCTCGATGCCTTGAAACGCGCTATTGTCGCAGCCCTGCCCCTCAAGCCCGAGCGCCACCATTTTACCACCGATGGTGATGTCCAGATCGTCCGCTTCATGAACATGACCGGCGGCTGAGCGTCAGCAGGAAGCTCGTTTTTCCTCGCTTTCTTTCCTGGTATTCGGCCTTGCGTTGGAAAGCTCTTTTCTTGCCAATTCGGCAAATCGGCATATACTTTCGACGAGTGAGCCTTGAGGCTGACTCGTCGTTTTCTTGCATGGAGGAGGCCAATGTCCAGCGAAACCCTGGAGCGTATCGCCCGTAACAAGAACGTGGCTCGGGCCGCGGCTCGCCAGTTGAGCATGGAGCAGCTGCACAAGCTCTCCGATGTGATCGGCGAGGTCATCGAGCAGAAAAATGAAGAGGAGAAGCTCCGCAAACAGGAAGAAGCGGACAAGGAAAAGAAACTGGCTGAGATCCGTGAGGCCATGAGTGATGCCGGTCTCTCCGTGGAAGATCTCGTGGGGGAACAGCCGCGCCGCCGGCGTGGTCGTCCGCCCAAGAATGCCAGCGGTTCGTGAACCGGCAGGGCACGAATCGTCTGCTTGTGCAACTCGGGTCGGGGGTGGTGCACGAGGTACCACCTCCGGCCTGCTGACAACATCTTTCCTTGCGTTTGGCCGTCCATGGCCTGAACGTGTTCAGCGGTAGGCCGGCGCTTCCACGGCTATCAGCTGGAGGTGAACGTCCGGTAATTGGCGCAAGTGCTGTCCCAGCCAGGAGGTAATGAGAGGCTGCAGGGCGGTGCGAAGTTCGGCCAAGGTTTCCGCTTCGACTTCTTCCAGGCGCTCGTCGAGCCACTCGGTAAAACTGTCTTCATCCATGGCGCTGACGCGGTGGGCATCCATCAGCAGGCGGCCGATACGTGTCCAGCCTGTCCGGGTCGGGGCGATCGACAGGGCGAGATGCAGGATGCCATGGCGCGACGATCCCCGCTCCGCCGTCAGCCCCGGCAAGGGAGTGACGGCATTCTGACTGACGATGCAGGGACGCTGCGGATGGCGCGATTCCAGGCTCAGGCCATCGCCATCGAGCCGAATCAGATCGCCATTGACCGGCGCCAGCGGCGCCTGTATCCCCATCGATTCCGCCAGCTCCTGGTGTGCCTGCTGGTGTCGGCGTTCGCCATGCACCGGCAGCAAATGGCGCGGTCTTATCCAGCCATAGAAGGTGCGAAGTTCGTCCTGGGCGGGGTGGCCCGACGCGTGAAGCTCGGGGTGATTGAATTCGTCCCACACCGCCACATCGAGATGGCTCAAGGCGTGCTTGAGGCGCTCGATCTGGCGTTCATTGCCCGGAATCGCCTTGGCCGAGAAGAGGATGGTATCGCCCGCCATCAGCTCGAAACTGTGGTGCCGGCCGTTGGCCAGCCGACTGAGGGCGGCGCGAGGCTCGCCCTGGCTGCCGGTGGCAATGACCAGGACTTCCGCTGGTGGAAGGTAGCCGAGATCACTGACCGGTACCAGCGCTGGCATGTCGTCCAGGTAGCCAAGGCCTTGGGCCACCGCCACCATGCGCTCCATGGCCCGGCCCATCAGGCTGACCCGGCGGCCACAGCGCTCGGCGGCCCGGGCCACGGCCAGTACCCGGGCCAGGTTGCTGGCGAAGCAGGTCACCACGACGCGCCCCGCACACTGGGCGAGGCGGTGTTCGAGCGCCCTTGCCACTTCGCCTTCACTGCGTGAATGGCCCGGCATGGGAGCGTTGGTGGAGTCGCCGACCACCAAGTCCACTGGTGCCAAGGCGCGAAAGAGGGAGCCCTTTACCGGAGGTCCGATCAAGGGCTCCGGATCGAGCTTCCAGTCACCGGTATGCAGCACCCGATAATCGCCAGCGACGATCAGCAGGGCGCAGCTTTCCGGAATCGAGTGGGTCACCGGAAGGTAGCGCAGGGTGAAGGGACCGCTCTCCAGCGCTTCGCCGGGTTCGATCACCTGGATGGCGTCGATGCTCAGGCCGCGCTCGTGAAACTTGGCCCGCAGCAGGCCTGCTGCCAACGGCGTGGCGTATATGGGGCATTGCCATTTCGGCCATAGCCAGGCGGCCGCGCCGATATGGTCTTCGTGCCCGTGGGTGATGACCAGGGCCGTGGGACGAATGCCGAGTGCCTCGGGCGTTTCCAGGCTGGGTACCTGTAGCGGCGTGTCCGGCAGGTCCTGACGGATCATCATGCCGCAATCGACGGCAATCCACTCGTTCTCAAGCCCGTAGAGCCCCAGGTTCATGCCGATCTCGCCGCAGCCCCCCAGTGGCAGGAAGTGAAGCGGAGAACGGCGGCGGGGGCGAATAGTGGCGTGAGTCGAATGCATCGGCAAATCATGACCAGACAATGGAAACTTCACTATACGGGAACGTCGCGACCCACCACAATGCGAGGCTGGCGGCGAGTTGGGCGTTGGACATGTCCCGGGTCTGACGAGTTCGCTACAATGCGTGCTCCCTGAATACCGTCCGCACCAGGTTGGGTCCATGTCTCACTATTATCGTCTCGTCGTTTCCTGCCCCGATCGCCGCGGTATCGTGGCCCGCGTTTCCGGTTTCATCGCTGGCCACGGCGGTTCCATCACGGAAGCCAGCCAGCACTCCGACCTGGAAGGCGGGCGCTTCTTCATGCGCTACGAGATACTCGCCGACTCCATCGGCATGACCGCTGCCGAGCTGAAGGAGGCCTTCGAGCCCGTCGCCCGCGAATTCGACATGGACTGGGCGCTGCGCGATACCCGCCGTCGGCCACGGGTAGTGGTCATGGTCTCGCGCGAGTCGCACTGCCTGGTTGACCTGCTGTATCGCTGGACGGCCGGTGAGCTGGAGGGCGATATCGTCGGGGTGATCTCGAACCACGACGACATGCGCAGCATGGTCGAGTGGCACGGCTTGCCGTATTACCACGTGCCGGTTGCCGCCGACGACAAGAGCGCGGCCTTCGACGAGATGGAGCGACATGTCGAGTCTCTGGAGGCCGATACCGTGGTGCTGGCGCGCTACATGCAGATCCTGCCACCGCGGCTTTGCCAACGCTATGCCGGCAGGGTGATCAACATCCACCACAGCTTCTTGCCTTCGTTTGCCGGTGCGCGGCCCTACCACCAGGCCCACTCGCGTGGAGTCAAGCTGATCGGCGCCACCTGTCACTACGTGACCGAGGAACTGGATGCCGGGCCAATCATCGAACAGGACATACACCGCGTGAGCCACTGTCATACGCCGCAGGACCTGGTTCGCTTCGGGCGCGACGTGGAGAAGGCGGTACTGGCACGCGGCTTGCGCTGGCACCTGGAGGACCGGGTGCTGATTCATGGCAACAAGACCGTTGTCTTTGCCTGACCCGGCTGGCGGGAGCGTGGCATGACGTTTTCGGAGCCGATTCTTGCCGCGTGGCTGTTGATCGCCTGCGGACTGATCTCGCTGACGGTGGTGACTCTGGCGCTGATCCAGCGCCCCTGGCAGGCCCTGCTGGCCGATCGCGGGCTTCAGCACCGCTGGCTGGCGGCGAGTGTGGCGGTCGTGCTGTTGTGGCAGCTCAGGGCTCAGTCGGTCGACTGGCTGACGCTACATCTGATGCTGACGGCCTTGATGACACTGATCTTCAAGGCGCCGCTGGCGCTTACGACCAATCTGCTGGCCAACCTCTCGCTGGTCGTGCTGGGCAAGGCCGGCTGGCCCCTGCTGGGTGTCAACGTGCTGATCACCGGGGTGATACCGATTGCAATCACAGTGTCGATATGGCGCATCGTGGATCGCTACCTGCCCGACAATCTGATGATCTTCCTCTTCCTGTGCGGTTTCTTCGGCGCGGCGCTGGCTACCCTGGGTACCGGGCTGGCGGGCTTGGGACTGGTGATGCTCGGTGCCATCGATCCCGAGGCGGTCCATCTGGCCAAGGAGTACGCACTGTTCCTGCCGTTGTTGATGCCCTCGGAAGCCTTTCTCACCGGCATGCTGCTCAGCGTGCTGATGGTCTACCACCCCCACTGGGTCGCAACGTTCAACGACCATCGCTACATCGATACGAAGTGAGCCTATAGCGGCAGGCTGAGCTGTCGCCGCGCGTCGTCCGACACCAGCCGTACCCCGACCCCCAGCAGGCGTACCGGACGCTGGCGCCTGGCCCAGGCCTGTTCCATCAGTGAGGCGAAGGTATCGAGAGTGGGCAGGCCGCCACGGGAGTCGAGGGTGGTGAGGGAGAAGTCATCGAAGCGCACCTTGACGAAGATACCTGCGATGGGTGGGTGGCCATGGCGGGCAAGGCGCGCTTCGAGGCGTTCGCACAGCGGGGCCAGTTGGGCATGACAGTGCACCATGTCAGGCAGGTCGGCGGCGAAGGTGGTTTCCACGCTCACCGATTTACGTTCGCGCTCGACGCGCACCGGCCTGTCGTCGATGCCCCGTGCCAGCTCGAACAGGCGTCGCCCGAACTTGCCGAACTCCTGCAGCAAGCGCTCCAGGGGAATGCGCTGCAGGTCGTCGCAGGTGGCGATCTCCAGGGCCTGAAGGCGCTTGGCCGTGGCCGGTCCAACGCCATGCAGCTTGGTTACCGGGAGTTCGCGCAGGAAGTCGTCCACCTGCGAGGGGGCGATGACGGTGAGGCCGTCCGGCTTCTCCCAGTCGCTGGCGATCTTGGCCAGGAATTTCGATGGGGCAGCACCCACCGAGACGGTGATACCCACGCGCCTGAGGCTCTCCTCCTTCAGCCAGCGTGCCATCCAGGTGGCGCTGCCCGAGAAGCGGGTCACGTCGGTGACGTCGAGAAAGGCCTCGTCCAGCGACAGCGGCTCCACCAGTGGCGTCAACTCGTGAAAGATCGCCAGCAGCTGCCGCGAAGCCTCGCGATAACGATCGAAGTCGCCGGGGAGGAGGGTGAGATGTGGGCACAGGCGCAGCGCTCGCGCTGTCGGCATGGCGGAATGGATGCCGTAGGCGCGGGCAGGATAGTTGCAGGTAGCGATGACCCCACGCCCCTCGGCGCTGCCGCCGATCGCCAGCGGCACCTCACGGAGAGAGGGGTTGTCGCGCATCTCCACCGCGGCGTAGAAGCAATCGCAATCGGCATGCAGGATCTTGCGGCTCATGGTGAATTATCAGCCTGGCGGAGCTGAGCGAGCGAAGGCCAGACAAGGCAAAAATTGGCGAAAAAGCGGAGTTTGCCGTTGCAAATGAGCATTTTGAGCCAATTTTTAACGCCGTATGGCCAAGCGCAGCCAGCTCTTACCCTAGAGCTTGGCCGCTGCCGCCGCGTATTACTCCCACCCCGATTCCCTCTATCTCGAGTTCCTGGTGTCGCAGATCCACCTCGATGGGGGCGAAATCGGTGTTCTCGGCCTTCAGCACCACACGGTGCCCCTGGCGGTGGAAGCGCTTGACCGTGACCTCGTCCTCCAGGCGCGCCACCACGATTTGGCCGTCGCGTACGCGATCGGTACGATGCACGGCCAGCAGGTCACCCTCTAGGATGCCGACATCCTTCATGGACAGGCCGCGAACCTTTAGCAGGTAGTCGGCACGCGGGGTGAAGAAGTCCGGCGGCAGGGGGCAGTAGCGATCGATGTGCTCGGCGGCAAGGACGGGGCTGCCGGCGGCCACTTCGCCGATGATGGGCAGCCCCTCGCCGCTCGGTTCATTGATGACGCTATCGGCTTCCTGGGTCGGAAGGCGGATACCGCGCGAGGTGCCGCGAATCACCCGTATCACACCCTTGCGCTCCAGCGCGCGCAGATGCTCTTCGGCGGCATTGGGCGAACGGAAACCCAGTGCGCGGGCAATTTCTGCACGGGTCGGGGGGTAGCCGAGTTCGTTCATGGTCTTGACGATGAAGTCATAAACGTTCTGCTGGCGCGAGGTGAGGGGGCGTGTCATGGCGAACTCCATTGGCGTGACTGCCGTATTGGTCAAGTATACAGCATGGAAGCCCATACAGTAAAAGGCGGTGTGTGGCACCGGCACTCGTTCGTAGGATGTTTAAAACGATCTTGGACTCCTATACGTTGAGGGATAAGGCGTAATCACGTAGACTTTTGTAATGTTTAAAACAGTTGTTTCCAGTGGGGGCTGATCATGGCTCAGACCGATACCGTTACGCGCATCCTCGATACCGCCGAGGTGCTATTCGCCGAGCGCGGCTTCGCCGAGACCTCGCTACGCACCATTACCAGCAAGGCACGCGTCAATCTCGCCGCGGTCAACTATCACTTCGGCTCGAAGAAGGCGCTGATCCAGGCGGTCTTCTCGCGCTATCTCGACCCGTTTACCGTGCGCTTCCACCATGCCCTCGACGAACTCGAGGTACGTCACGCTGGCGGCGTCATTCCGCTGGAAGAACTGCTGGAAACCATGGCGCGCACCGTGCTCGAGGTGCCTGCCGAGAAGCACAGCCTCAAGGTCTTCATGAAACTGCTGGGGCTGGCCTACAGCCAGGCCCAGGGACACCTGCGCCGCCATATCCAGGAAGAGTACGGCAGCGTCTTCACCCGCTTTACCGACCTGGTACGGCGCGCCACCCCCGAGCTACCCGATGCCGAGCGGTTCTGGCGTCTGCATTTCGTTCTCGGTACGGTGATCTTTACGCTCTCCGGCCTCGACGCGCTGCGTGACATTGCCGAGAAGGACTACCACGAGCACGTCTCGGTGCGTGACTTGATACGACGCCTGCGCCCCGTGGTGGTGGCCGCCATGAACGCTCCACTGCCTCCACCTCCCGCCGTGCAGCCGGCCAAGGCGAGCTGACATGCGCACACCTCGGCTGGAAGCATTGCCGCCCCGGGATGGGCGCTGGTTCGAGGTCGATATCGGTCGCCAATGCCTCGTCCAGTGGCAGGGCGAGTGCGCGATGGCGGAGTGGCCGGTATCGACGGCGCTGGCAGGAACGGGGCAGCGCGAGGGCAGTGGATGCACGCCGCTGGGCTGGCACTACGTACGGGCGGCGATCGGAGCCGGTCAGCCGGCTGGCGCGGTGTTTCGCGGCCGACGCCCCACCGGCGAGGTGTACAGTACGGAGCTGGCCGCCGCTCATCCCGGGCGCGACTGGATATTGACCCGCATCCTGTGGCTGTGCGGGCTCGAGCGCGATGTCAATCGAGGCGGCGACGTCGACTCCCAGAGGCGCTATATCTATCTACACGGCACACCGCCGGATCAGCCGATGGGTGAGCCCCGTTCGCATGGCTGTATTCGCATGCGTGACGAGGCGCTGCTGGAAGTCTTCGCGCTGGCACTGCCGGGTACTCCCGTCTGGCTGCATGAATGACGAGATAGAGTGAATGCAGTGTGTCACGGGTGGCTGTTGCCGTACGCGGCTTTAGTCTAGAATCAGCTCCCTTTCATGCCCCAAGGACACCGATCATGACCCAGACCCTTGGCCCGGTGATGCTCGATCTGGAAGGCACCGCATTACGTAAGGACGAGCGCGCGCTGCTCGAGCGTCCCGAGGTAGGGGGCGTCATCCTGTTCGGCCGCAACGTCGAGCATGCACGGCAGGTGCGGGAGCTTTGCGACGGCATTCGGCGCGTTCGCCCGGAGTTGCTGCTGGCCATCGACCAGGAGGGCGGCCGTGTCCAGCGGCTGCGTGAAGGTGTGACGCGCCTGCCCGCCATGGGGCGGATCGGCCGGGACTATGCGGTGGCGCCGGAAGTGACCCTGAGGCTATGCCTGGATGCCGGCTGGCTCCTGGGCATGGAGATGGCGGCCTGCGGGCTCGACCTCAGCTTTGCCCCGGTGCTCGATGTCGATACCGGCATCTCCAGCGTGATTGGCGATCGCAGTTTTTCCTCCGACCCTCGGGCCGTGGCGGCCATGGCCGGCGCGTTCATCAGCGGCCTGCACGAAGCCGGCATGGCGGCGGTGGGCAAGCACTTCCCCGGCCACGGCAGCGTGGCGGCAGATTCCCACCTGGAGCTGCCGGTCGACGATCGCCCGCTCGAAGCGCTCCGCCAACACGACCTGATACCCTTTGCCGAACTCGCCTCCCGGCTCGATGGCGTCATGCCGGCCCACGTCATCTACTCCGCCTTCGATTCGCGTCCGGCGGGTTTCTCCGGCAGCTGGCTGGGCTTGCTGCGCGAGTCGCTTGGCTTCAAGGGCACCATCTTCTCCGACGATCTCGGCATGGCAGGCGCCGGCTTCGCCGGTACGCCGGGCGAGCGAGCCCTGGCGGCGCTGGATGCCGGTTGCGACATGGTGCTGGTGTGTAACGATCGCGCCGCCGCGCTCGAGGCGCTTGAAGCCTGCCAGGGGCGAACCACACGCCTGACGGCGCGCTTGCGCTACGGCCGGGCACGTCCCGACATCGAGGCGATCGAGGCCCTGGGGCGCTGGCGGCGTGTGCATGCACGCCTCGAGGCCATGGCCTCGTACTGAGCCGACCGACCCCTTACCCATTCGTTTACCTGCACTGATACGAGTCCTTCATGCCCAAGCTCGAAGTCGATTTTCACGAATCCCTGGCCACCATGCGCGACGTCATGGAGAACGCCGACTGCCTGATCAGCCATGAGGAAGTCGAGCGCGCGCTGGACCGTATGGCCGAGCAGATCTCCGCCGACCTGGGCGACAAGCTACCGGTGTTCTACTGCGTGATGAACGGCGGCCTGATCACCACCGGCCACCTGTTGACCCGTCTGGGCTTCCCACTGGAGGTCGATTACCTCCACGCCACCCGCTACCGCGGCGGCCTGCGCGGAGGGGAGCTGTTCTGGCGGGTCTCGCCCGAAATACCCATGGCCGGTCGCCACGTGGTGATCGTCGACGACATCCTCGACGAAGGCGCGACCCTGGCTGCGATACTTGCCTACTGCCGCGAGGCGGGGGCGGCCAGCATCTCCACCGCGGTGCTGGTGGACAAGCGACACGACCGCAAAGCGGTACCGGGGCTCAAGGCCGACTACTGCAGCCTCGAAGTGGTCGACCGCTACGTGTTCGGCTTCGGCATGGACTACAAGGGCTACTGGCGCAACGCGCCGGGCATCTTCGCTCCCAAAGGGCTTTGATTCATACATTCAGGAATGGGCGGTTTCTATCGTACCTCCATCTACCTGAAAATCCGCCCGAGTACGTTAAGGGCGCCTTTCGGCATGACTTTTGGGAATGCATAGGCGTCTTTTTTTCGTTTGTGGAACGGGCCAGCCGTCTGCTCTCATTGAGGTCACTTAACCTTTGACGAGTGCAGGCATTCGACATGGACTTTCCTCATATCAGCCAGGCCCTGGGTGTCGTGCACCCCATTTGCATCGAGCGGGGGCGCAATGCCGAGGTATGGGATGAGCACGGCAATCGTTACATCGACTTCGCTGGCGGCATCGGCGTACTCAACCTGGGCCATTCGCATCCCGTCATCGTCGAGGCGGTAAAGGCGCAGATCGATACGTTGATGCATTCGGCGTTCAATGCCGTGCCGCACCGCGGCTATCTGGAGGTTGCCGAAGCCTTGGCTACCTTCGTACCCGTTTCCTATCCGCTTTCCTGCATGTTGACCAACAGCGGGGCCGAAGCCACCGAAAACGCCTTGAAGGTGGCGCGTGCAGCTACCGGGCGCCAGGCGGTCATCGCCTTCGACGACGGCTTCCATGGGCGCACGCTGGCGGCGTTGAATCTCAACGGCAAGGTCAAACCCTACAAGAACCGGCTGGGCGCCTTGCCGGGCCCGGTTCATCACATCCCTTTTCCCAGTGGTGACAGCGATGTCGATGCCGACCAGGCCATGGCCGCCCTGGAGCGCCTCTTCGAGGTCGCAACGCCTGCCGATGAAGTGGCGTGCATCATCGTCGAACCGGTCCAGGGCGAGGGTGGTTTCCGCGTGCTGTGTGCCGACTTCGCCAAGCGGCTGCGTGACGTGTGCGATCGTCACGGCATCGTGCTGATCTTCGACGAGATCCAGTCGGGGTTCGGGCGAACCGGCTCGCGCTTCGCTTTCTCCCGCCTGGGGGTCGAGCCCGATCTGCTGCTGATGGGCAAGAGCATGGCCGCGGGGCTACCCCTGGCAGCGGTAGCGGGCAGGGCGGAACTCATGGATGCCGTTCCCAAGGGCGGTTTGGGCGGCACCTATTCGGGCAATGCCGTAGCCTGTGCCGCGGCGCGGGTAGTGATGGCGCTGATGAGCGAGGAAGCCTTGGCCACCTGGGGGGAACGTCAGGAGAGACTGATCGTCGAGGCTCATCGGCGCTGGCAGGCAAGCGGGCGCTTGCCGATGGTGGGGAAGCTCACCGGGATAGGAGCCATGCGCGGGATCGTCTTCGAGGATACGACCCGGGCCAGCGGTGGCGAGCATCTGGCCACGCTGCTGACGGCGGCGCGTGAGGCCGGTGTGTTGCTGATGCCGAGCGGCCGTCGGCGTAACGTGCTGCGCCTGTTGGCGCCACTCACCGCCGAGCCCGAAATCATGACGGAAGGGCTCGCATGCATCGAGCATGCCCTGGAGTCACTCATTCAATTCGATATCAAGGAGGCATGAAGGTGCCCGCGTCCCGTTTTCTCACTTCCGATGACATTCGCGAGCGTTTCGCCCGGGCCATGTCGGCCATGTACCAGGCCGAGGTGCCTCAGTACGGGACCCTGCTCGAACTGGTCGAGCGCGTGAATCGGGAAACACTGGAGACCGACCCCGCCCTGGCCGAGCGATTGGCCGCTCACGGCGAGCTGGAACGCCTCGGTGCCGAGCGCCATGGTGCCATCCGCGTGGGCACGGCACGGGAGCTGGCCGTGCTGCGCCGCCTGTTCGCGGTCATGGGCATGCATCCGGTGGGCTATTACGATCTTTCCGCAGCCGGTGTGCCGGTGCACGCCACGGCTTTCCGTCCGATCGACGATGCGGCACTGGCCCGTAACCCGTTTCGTATCTTCACCTCGCTGCTGCGCCTCGAGCTGATCGAGAGCCAGGCACTGCGTGAGCGCGCCGCCGCCATTCTGGCCCGGCGCGACATCTTCACCGACGGCTGCCGTGAGTCGATCGAACTGCACGAAGCACAGGGCGGGCTCGACGAGGAGCAGGCCGAGCGCTTCATCGCCGAGGCCCTGGAGACCTTCCGCTGGCATCGCGATGCCACGGTGGATCTGGAGACCTACGAAGCATTGCACGCCGAGCATCGCCTGATCGCCGACGTGGTCTGCTTTCGCGGGCCGCATATCAACCACCTGACGCCGCGCACGCTGGATATCGACGAGGTACAACAGCGCATGCCCGATGCCGGCATGAATCCCAAGGCGGTCATCGAAGGGCCGCCCCGTCGCGCCTGCCCGATTCTGCTGCGCCAGACCAGCTTCAAGGCCCTGGAGGAGGGGATGTGTTTTGCCGGCGAGCGGCAGGGCACGCATACCGCTCGCTTCGGTGAGGTCGAGCAGCGTGGCATGGCGCTGACCGCCAGGGGGCGTGAGCTTTACGACAGCCTGCTTGGCGAAGCACGGCACCGCACTGTCGACCTCGACAACGCGGCGCATCAGCGCGTACTCGAAGAGATCTTCGCCGACTTCCCCGATGACGAGAAGGTCCTGCGGCGCGAGGGCCTGGCGTTCTTCCACTACCGCCTCACCGAAGCCGGTGAGGCTGCCGGGCGCGTGGAGAGCGGCAACCTGGAGGAGCTGATCGAGCGTGGCCTGGTCTTGGCTCGGCCGCTGACCTATGAGGACTTCCTGCCGGTGAGTGCGGCCGGAATCTTCCAGTCGAACCTGGGCGGTGAGCACGGTGGCACCTATGCCGGTAGTGCCAATCGCGAAGCCTTCGAGCAGGCTCTCGGGGCACCGGTCGCCGACGAGCTGGCGCTGTATGCCGAGCGTGAGCGGGTTTCTCGCGAAACGGTATTGAAGGCACTGGTCGGTTGAATGGCCGCCGCTCCGAGGGAAGGAGCGAAAATGAATGAAAAAGCCGAACCAGGAGACCTGGTTCGGCTTCGTCATGCTACCGCCTGGCGTCAGGAGGGGAAGGAGAACTGCGCGCCCTCGCGGACCCCGGCCGACGGCCAGCGCTGGGTGATGGTCTTGCGCTTGGTGTAGAAGCGCACGGCATCCGGGCCATAGGCGGCCAGGTCGCCGAACAGCGAGCGCTTCCAGCCACCGAAGCTGTGGTAGGAGACCGGTACCGGCAGCGGTACGTTGATGCCGACCATGCCGACCTGAATGTTGTCGCTGAAGTAGCGGGCGGCCTCGCCGTCGCGGGTATAGATGCAGGTGCCGTTGCCGTACTCGTGATCGTCGATCAGCTTCATGGCTTCCTCCATGGAGCCTGCACGAACCACCAGCAGCACCGGGCCGAAGATCTCCTCCTGATAGCAGGTCATCTCGGGGGTCACGCGGTCGATCAGGGTGCCGCCGACATAGAAGCCGTTTTCAAAGCCCGGCACCTGCACGCCGCGGCCGTCGACCACGATCTCGGCACCCTGTGTCTCGGCGCTGTCGATGTAGCCGCAGACCTTCTCCTGGTGAGCCTTGGTGATCACCGGGCCGAAATCGTTGCCAGCGTCGGCGAAGGGGCCGACCTTGAGGCTCTGCATCTGCTCCTGCATCTTGGCGATCAGGGCGTCGGCAGCGGCGTCGCCCACGGCGACGGCCACGGACAGCGCCATGCAGCGTTCGCCCGATGAGCCGAAGGCGGCCCCAGTCAGGGAGTTGACCACGTTGTCCATGTCGGCATCGGGCATCACGATGGCGTGATTCTTGGCGCCGCCGAGGGCCTGGCAGCGCTTGCCGTTGGCGCTGGCGCGGCCGTAGATGTATTCGGCGATCGGCGTGGAGCCGACGAAGCTGACGGCCTGCACGCGCGGGTCGTCGAGCAGGGCGTCGACGGCTTCCTTGTCGCCGTTGACGACGTTCAGCACGCCGGCGGGCAGGCCCGCCTCCAGCGCCAGCTCGGCGATGAACAGCGTCGAACTCGGGTCGCGCTCGGAGGGCTTGAGCACGAAGGTGTTACCGCAGGCGATGGCCATCGGGTACATCCACAGCGGAACCATGGCCGGGAAGTTGAAGGGCGTGATACCGGCGACCACGCCCAGCGGCTGGAACTCGCTCCAGGAGTCGATGCCCGGGCCGACGTTCTTGCTGTGCTCGCCCTTGAGCAGCTCCGGCACGCCGCAGGCATACTCCACGTTTTCGATGCCGCGCTGCAGTTCGCCTTGGGCGTCGTGGACGATCTTGCCGTGCTCCTGGCCGATCAGGCGGCAGATTTCGTCGGCATGCTCTTCCAGCAACTGCTTGAAGCGGAACATGACGCGCGCGCGCTTGGCCGGCGGCGTGTTGCGCCAGGCCGGGTAGGCGGCCTGGGCGGCGGCGATGGCTTCCTCGACGGTGGCCTTGCTGGCCAGGCTGACCTGGCCGGCGACCTCGCCGGTGGAGGGATTGAAGATGTCCTGGGTGCGCCCTTCGCTGTTGATGCGTGCGCCGTTGATCAGGTGGCCGAGCGTAGTCATTGCATTACCTCTAGATGAAACGAGTGTCTGTTGTATTCAGTCGAGTTCGCCGAGGGTCTCACCCAGTACATTCACGAGCCGGTCGATCTCGTCGCGCTCGACGATGAAGGGCAGGCCGAGCTGGATGGTATCGCCGCCGTAGCGCACGTAGAAGCCCTTCTCCCAGCACTTCATGGCGATCTCGAAGGGGCGCCGGGCCGGCTCGCCGGGGTAGCTCTCGATCTGCAAGGCGCCGGCGAGCCCGTAGTTGCGAATGTCGCTGATATAGCGAGTGCCCTTGAGGCCGTGCAGCGAGGCTTCGAACACTGGGCTCATCTCACGCACGCGATCGATCAGGCGGTCGTTCTCGAGCACGTCCAGGGCCGCCAGCGCCGCGGCACAGGCCACCGGGTGGCCCGAATAGGTGTAGCCGTGGGGTAGCTCGAGCATGTAGTCGGGGCCGCCCTGATCCATGAAGGTCTGGTAGATCTCGCCCTGCACGATTACCGCGCCCATCGGAACTGCGCCGTTGGTCAGCTGCTTGGCCACGTTCATGATGTCCGGCACCACGCCGAACTCCTCGGCGCCGGTCATGGCGCCCATGCGGCCGAAGCCGGTGATGACCTCGTCGAAGATCAGCAGGATGTCATGCGCATCGCAGATCTCGCGCAGCCGCTGCAGGTAGCCCTTGGGCGGCGGGATCACGCCGGCCGACCCGGCCAGGGGCTCGACGATCACCGCGGCGATGTTGGAAGCATCGTGCAGGGCGATCAGCTCCAGCAGCTCCTCGGCCTTTTCGGCGCCGCGCTCGGGCATGCCTTTGGTGAAGGCATTCTCGGCAAGCAGGGTGTGGGGCAGGTGGTCGGCATCGACGCCCTGGCCGAACAGTACGCGGTTGGCACCGATGCCACCCAGGCTGATTCCGCCGAAGTTGACGCCGTGATAGCCCTTGGCTCGGCCGATCAGTTTGGTCTTGGTTGGCTTGCCTTTCTTGCGCCAGTAGGCGCGGGCGATCTTCAGCGAGGTGTCGGCGCTCTCCGAGCCGGAGCCGGTGAAGAACACGTAGTCGAGCCCCTGCGGGGTCAGCCCGCGAATGCGGTGGGCCAGCTCGAAGGCCTTGGGGTGGCCATACTGGAAGGCCGGGGCGTAATCCAGCTGCTGCAGCTGCCGGGCCACGGCCTCGGTGATCTCGGGCCGGCCATGGCCGGCGCCGCAGGTCCACAGGCCGGAAAGGGCGTCGAAGACGCGGCGACCGTCGGCATCGGTGAAGTAGCTACCCTCGGCGCCCACGATGATCCGCGGGTCACGCTTGAATTGACGGTTGCCGGTATAGGGCATCCAGTAGGCGTCCAACTGCTCCTGGCTCAGGCCAGCGCGCAGAGTCTCTCGAACTGTCATGGCAGCACCCTCTATTGGCATTGCTGTTATTGATTCTATGCAAGCAGGCTAGTCCGGGTCGGTGCTAAGTTAAATCCAGATGTTTTTAATTTCATGCAAGCCATTGCTTAACTTTCTTCCCCGGCGGCGATACTCTCGAAGCCGAACGTCATGAAGGAAGGGAAACGCCATGTCACGCCGCAAGGAGGCCCTGTCGGCCCAGCCCAGCGATGCCGATCTGCGCCTGCTGAAGATCTACCGCAAGGTGGTCGAATGCGGCGGCTTTTCCGCCGCCGAAGTGGAGCTGAACATCAGTCGGGCCGCCATCAGCATGGCGATGAACGATCTCGAGACGCGGCTCGGCCTGCGGCTATGTCAGCGTGGGCGTAGTGGCTTCTCGCTGACCGACGAGGGCGCGGAGGTCTATGAAGCCACCATGCAGCTGCTGGCCGCGGTGGAGGGGTTTCGCACCCGGGTCAATGGCTTGCATGCCTGGCTCAAGGGCGAACTCAACATCGGCATCACCGACAACCTGGTGACCATGCCCCAGATGCACATCACCAATGCCCTCAGTGCGCTCAAGGAGCGCGGCCCGGACGTGCGCATCAACATCCGCATGATTCCACCCAGCGACATCGAGCTGGCCGTACTGGACGGCCGCCTGCATACCGGGGTGATCCCGGCGCTCAAGACCTTGCCGGGGCTTGATTATCTCTCGCTGTATGCGGAGACCTCGCAGCTCTACTGCGCCTCCGAGCATCCCCTGTTCGATAGCGAAGCAGTGACCGAGCGGCAACTGGCGAACTGCGACGCCGTGGTGCCCGCTTATGCCCAGACGGCGGAGGTCAAGGCATTGCATGAGCCGCTCAGGGCCGCTGCCTCGGCGACGGACCGGGAGGGCATCGCCTTTCTCATTCTCTCCAATCGCTATATCGGCTACCTGCCGACCCACTATGCCGAGCGCTGGGTGGGCAGTGGCAGGATGCGCGCCCTGAACCCAGAGCGCTGGCACTACCTCACCCACTACAGCGCCATCACTCGCAAGGGAGCGCCGCCCAACCTGGTGCTGGAAACCTACCTCGAGGAACTCCGCCACATGGTCGGTGAGTGAAGGTGGCAGAGTGTGATGGCAATCGACGTGAAACCCAGCAGGCATGGCCTGCTGGGTTTTTGGCATGGCCCCGGTCGACGCCGGGGCGCTGACTCAACTTGCCCGTGGCGCTGGGGCGGTGCTTGCGGAAGCCTCGCCAGCGGCGCCCAGGTCGGTCGCGATGGCCTCGCCCTGTTCCTGCCAGAGCTGGCGCTCTTCCTCGGTGGCCCGCGGTGAGAACAGGCCGGCCTGCGCATAGATCAGGCCGATTACCGGCGACAGCCAGCAGGCGAAGGCCAGCGGGATGTAGAGCAGGTTCTCGACGTTGCCATCGGCGATACCGAGGGCCAGGGCGCTGATCACGAAGGCACCGCCGGCGTTCCAGGGAATCAGGGGCGAGATGAGCGTGCCGCCTTCCTCGATGGCGCGCGACAGGTTCAGAGTCGAATAGCCCATGCCACGGTAGGTGGGGGCATACATGCGGCCGGGCAGGGCGATCGAAAGGTAGGGGTCGCCGGCGACCAGGTTGGTGGAAACCGAGGTCAGTACGGCCGATGTCTGCAGTCCGGCGAAGCTACGCACCTTGGTCATGATGGCGCGGATGATCGCCTCCAGGCAGCCGGTCTTCTCCAGCGCACCGCCAAAGCCCAGCGCGATGAGCACCAGCGAGATGGTCCACATCATCGACTGGATGCCGCCGCGGTTGAGCAGGCTGTCCATGGCCGCGATGCCGGTATCGATCGAGTAACCGCTGTTGGCATAGGTCAGCACGTCATGCACGCCGACCCCTTGCACGAGCATGGCGGTGATCGCACCGGCCAGGGCTCCGGCGAACAGTGACGGGATGGGCGGCATGCGCTTGACCGCCAGCACGATGACCAGCACCGCCGGCAGCAGCAGCCAGGCGGAGATGGTGAAGTTCGCCTGCAGTGCCGAGGTGATGGCGTCGATCCGCTCGAAGGAGGCGGAGTTGTCGTCGATCAGGGCGAAGCCGGCACCGAGATAGATGGCGAAGGCAATCAGCATGGCCGGGACCGTCGTCGGCATCATGTTCTTGATATGCGAGAAGATATCGGTGCCGGTGACCGCCGGGGCGAGGTTGGTGGTATCCGACAGCGGCGAGACCTTGTCGCCGAAGAAGGCGCCCGAGACCACCGCGCCGGCGGTCCAGTACATCGGAATGTCGAAGCCGGCGCCGATGCCCATCAGGGCCAGGCCGACCGTGCCGACGGTGCCCCAGGAAGTACCCAGTGCCAGCGAGACGATCGAGCACAACAGCATGGCTGCGGCCAGGAAGATGGTCGGCGAAAGGATCGTCAGGCCGTAGTAGATCAGGGTCGGCACGGTGCCGCTGGCGATCCATACGCCGATGATCATGCCGACGCAGATCAGCACGGAGACGGAGGGCAGCGACACGTGGATGACGTGGAAGATGCCTTCTTCGATCTGTTTCCAGCGAAAGCCGAGCTTGACGCCTACCAGCGCCGTGATGGCCAGGCCGATGGCCAGGGGGATATGGGGCGTGAAATCGCCGAAGTAGAACAGCTGCACTGCCAGTACCAGCAGTGTCAGAACGACGGGAGTCAGAGCCAGCGCCAAACTTGGCTGCTGGTACTGGATGGGCGTTGAACTTTTCATATTAACTTTACCTTGGGACAAATGTGCGTTGTTCTTGGTTTGCTTATTAATCGATAAGCACTACGCAGATTCCCAACCCTCATCGCCATGGGCAGGCGGCTGGGCCGATCACTGGGTTCGCTCCTGAAGTCGTCTTGGGCTCACCTCCTCGGTTCGTTGTCGTCTTGTTATCTCGAGTACCGTCCATCAGGGCTAATTGTTGGCCATTTTCGATAGGAATTGGCTCCAAATAACGCTAAATTGTTTTACCTTTGTCCTTAAAAACAAATATGAGTAGGTAATATGGCTACTAAGCTGGACCGCATAGACCGTCGGATCCTGAACCAGCTGCAGGAGAACGGGCGTCTTTCCATCGTGGAGCTTGCCAGCCGGGTCAATCTGACCAAGACGCCGTGTGCACAGCGGGTTCGCCGGCTCGAGCAGGCCGGCATCATCCGCGGCTACCGTGCCGACCTCGATCCTGAGCAGTTGGGGGCGGGCCACGTGCTGGTGGTGCTGGTGACGATGGAAAAGACCAGCGAAGACGCCCTGGACCGTTTCAACGAAGCCGTGCGCCTCATCCCCGAAGTGCAGGGCTGCTACATGGTGGCAGGGAATTTCGACTACTTGCTCAAAGTGAGAACCCACGACATCACTCATTACCGCGCCGTACTCGTGCAGCAGATTGGCCGGTTGCCGAATGTTCATCAGACGCACTCCTTCGTGGTGATGGAACTCGTCAAGGATGAAGTCACGGTGCCGGTTCCCATCGACGTCTTTCCTTGAGCGGTAGAAGTGCGAGCACCGGCTGGCTCGGTCTCTTTCCGGTGTCTCGCCAGAGGCAGTGTCCCACTTAGATCAGTACCCGCAGGCACTGCCCGGTGTGGTAGAGCGTAAAACCTCCTTCGTAACTGGAACTGCGCAGCGATCTGGCGCGTATCGGCTTGGGGGAGCGGATCGGCAGAGGCAGGGCGTCGTCATCCCCGGTGATCAGGTACTGGGCAAAGCCCTTGCCCACCACGGTGCCGGTGGTGATGCCGCGACCGTTGTACCCCGAGACTCCCAAGACGCCAGGGGCGAGTTCGAAAAGGCGCAGCGTATGGTCGGGCGTGAAACCGATTCGCCCGCTCCAGCTACACTCCCACTCGACGTTTCCCAACTGGGGGAAATAGTGGCGCTGGATGCGATTGGCCCAGCAGCGCAGGAAGGCGGCGGGCTTGCCGTCTCCCTTGCCCAGGCTGCCGAGGATCAAGCGGCCCTCGGCGTCGCGGCGCATGCTGCTCAGTACCATGCGGGTGTCCCAGGCGCCCTGGCGCTCGGGCAGGATGTCGCCGGCTAGTTCCTCGGGTAGCGGCCGGGAGGCGACCTGGAAAAAATAGCCGGGAAAGAAGTGGTGGCGGATATCGTTCCAGCGATCCTCGGTGTAGGCGTTGGTCGCAAGTACCAGGCGGCGGGCCTTGACGCTGCCATGGGTGCTGGTGACCCACCAATCTTCACCTGCTCGGCTGACCCCGGTGGCGGCGCTGTATGTGTAGAGGCGTGCGCCGGCTGCCTTGGCGGCACGCGCCAGGCCGCGGGTATAGGCGGTGGGATTCAGCGTGCCGGCTCGGTAGTCGAGGAGGGCACGGCGGATGCGCTGGGTGCCTACGAGCCGCTGGCAGTCATCTGCCTCGAGCAGTTCCACCGGGGCGCCGCGTCGCTGAAGCTGTTCCGCGCGGCGTGCCAGCTCCTGACCGCCTTTGCCATTGTGGGCCAGATGCAACGTGCCGGTGCGGGTCGCCTGGCATTCGATTCCATGCCGCTCGATCAGCGAGAAGACGACCGCTGGCGCGCCGCCGAGGATCGTGTTGGCACGCTCGCCGACCTCCTCGCCAAGCACCTCGAGGATGTCATCCGGCGGGATCCACAAGCCCGCGTTGACCAGCCCGACGTTGCGCCCCGAAGCGCCACTGGGCACGTCGCCCGACTCGATCAGGGTCACGCTGACGCCGGCCTCGGCCAGGTGCAGGGCGGTGCTGAGCCCGGTGATGCCACCACCGATCACCAGCACATCGGTAGTGTGATCGCCCTGCAGCTTGCTCAGGCCGAGGGACGGCTCCGGTGAGGTATCGTGCCAGAGACAGCGTTCCTTCATGGTGCCTCCCGTACTTGGAGCGGTTGGGAAGGCCTCGGCGAGCCGCTGCGCCGAGGCCGGGTGACGCTGCATCGGTCAATCGAACTTGATGCCCTGGGCGAGGGGGAGCTCCCGGGAGTAGTTCACGGTGTTGGTCTGGCGACGCATGTAGCTCTTCCACACGTCGGAGCCCGATTCGCGGCCGCCGCCGGTTTCCTTCTCGCCACCGAAGGCGCCGCCAATCTCCGCCCCGCTGGGGCCGATGTTGACGTTGGCGATACCGCAATCGCTGCCCACCGCGGAGACGAAGGTCTCGGCTTCACGCACGTCGGTGGTGAAGATGCAGGAAGAGAGTCCCTGGGGCACGTCATTGTTCAGCGCGATGGCCTCACCGAGTTCTTCGTAGCCGATGACGTAGAGAATCGGCGCGAAGGTTTCGTGCCGCACCAAGTCACTCTGGCCGTCGACTTCGACGATGGCCGGCGCTACGTAGTAACCCTCAGGGTACTGCTCGGCGAGCTGGCGCTGACCGCCGAATACCGTGGCACCCTGTTCGCGGGCCTGGGTCAGCACCTGCTGCATGGTGTCGAAGGCCTGGCGGTCGATCAGCGGACCGATCAGATTGCCCTCCAACGGGTCGCCAATGCTGATGCCGGCATAGGCCTGCTTGAGGCGGGCCACGACATCCTCCTTGATGGAGCGATGCACGACCAGGCGGCGCAGGGTGGTACAGCGCTGGCCGGCGGTACCCACCGCCGAGAAGAGAATGGCGCGCACGGCCATGTCCAGATCGGCGCTGGGCGTCAGGATCATGGCGTTGTTGCCGCCCAGTTCGAGAATGCTGCGGCCGAAGCGAGAGGCGACGCGTGGACCTACCTCGCGGCCCATGCGGGTGCTGCCGGTGGCGCTGATCAGGGGCACCCGAGGATCGTCGGTCAGCTGTTCGCCGGCGGCACGCTCGCCGGTGATCACCTGGCTGAGGTGCTGCGGCGCATCGTCGCCGAACTCGGCCATGGCGCGCTCGAGCAGCGCCTGGCAGGCAAGGGCCGTGAGCGGCGTCTTTTCGGAGGGTTTCCACAGCAGACTGTCGCCGCATACCAGCGCCAGCGCCGCATTCCAGGCCCAGGGTGCGACCGGAAAGTTGAAGGCGGTGATCAGCCCCACCGGGCCGAGTGGGTGCCAGCTCTCGCGCATGTGGTGGCCGGGTCGCTCGGAGGCGATGGTGAGACCGTAGAGCTGGCGCGACTGACCCACGGCCAGGTCGCAGATATCGATCATCTCCTGCACCTCGCCGAGCCCCTCCTGGAGGATCTTGCCGCACTCCCAGGTCACCAGGGCGCCAAGGTCCTCCTTGTGACGGCGCAGCTGTTCGCCGAACAGGCGCACCAGTTCGCCGCGGCGCGGGGCGGGCACCTGACGCCAGGCCTCGAAGGCCTGCTGGGCGTTGGCGATGGCCGTGTCGACTTCATCGGGGGTAGCGATGCGCACGCGACCGATTTCGCTGCCATCGATGGGAGTGGAGACCACGATCTCACCGTGCTGGTACTGTTCGGGCGCCACGCCGAGACGTTGCATCAGGGATTCGATCATTCTTTCTCCTATCGTTATCATCAATGAATGTCATGGCACCAAGTATTGCTAGCGTCGGCAAGCGGCAACAAGCGATGATTACGACATATATCATTCCTTAATTTCATGCTGTGTAGGCTACATGAGTCGACGACACCTCCCTTCACTGGCCGGGCTGCAATGTTTCGAAGCAGCGGCCCGTCATTTGAGCTTCACCCGTGCGGCGGACGAGCTGAGTCTGACCCAGAGCGCCGTGAGCAAGCAGGTCGCCCAGTTGGAATCGATCCTGAAGCACCCGCTGTTCCGGCGGATCCGCCGACGCCTGCATCTCACACCCGAAGGGGCGATCTACCTGAGCGAGGCGCGCAAGATCCTCGCCCAGGTGGAGATGTCGACGCGCTACATGCAGTCCTATGGCGGTGAGGCCGACGTGCTCAATGTCGCGACCCTACCCACCTTCGGGGCGCGCTGGCTGATACCGCGGCTCAACGGCTTCCGCTTTCGGCATCCGAACATCAACCTCAACATCAGCAATCGCGTCGAGCCGTTCGACATGCAGCAGGAACGGGTAGAGGTGGCGTTCTTCTTCGGCCATGGGGCCTGGCCCAAGGCTGAGTGCATCAAGCTGCTCGACGAGGAAATCGTGCCGGTCTGCTCGCCGCAGGCGCTGGAGGGGATGAGCGTGGGCGAGCCCTTGGCCCTGACCAAGCTGGTGCTGTTGCAGAGCGCCACCCGGCCGGAAGCCTGGCACGACTGGTTCGATGCCCAGGACCAGTACACCGAGCACAGCTACCATGGGCCGCGCTTCGATACCTTTTATATGGCGCTGCGGGCGGCACAGGCCGGTTGCGGCGTGGCATTGGTGCCGCGCTTCCTCGCCCAGGAGGAGATCGACGAGGGCAAGCTGGTGGTTCCCTGGTCCTTCAGCCTGAAGAGCCGGGATGCCTACTATATGGCCTATCCCGAGCACATGGCCGATCTCTACAAGGTGCGGGCCTTCATCGACTGGATCGGAGAGCGCATTGCTTGAAGCCGTAAACGGGAAGCGCCCCTGGCGGAGCAGGGGCGCGGTGACGGTCAGGCAGGTGTGGAGTCGCTACGTGTTCAGGCCAGGCCCAGCTCGTGGGTGGCTTCCTCGCGCATCTTGAACTTCTGGATCTTGCCGGTGACGGTCATCGGGAACTCGTCGACGAATTTCACGTAGCGCGGAATCTTGTAGTGAGCGATCTTGCCCTTGCAGAATTCCTTGAGTTCGTCGGCGTTGAGCTGCTGCCCGTCCGCCAGCTTGACCCAGGCCATGACTTCCTCGCCGTACTTCTCGTCGGGCACGCCGATCACCTGCACGTCGGAAATGGCCGGATGGGTGTAGAGGAAATCCTCGATCTCTCGCGGATAGATGTTCTCGCCGCCGCGGATGATCATGTCCTTGATGCGGCCGACGATGGCCACATAGCCTTCCTCGTCCATGGTGGCGAGATCGCCGGTATGCATCCAGCCGGCGTCGTCGATGGACTTGGCGGTGGCCTCCTCGTTGTTCCAGTAGCCGAGCATCACACTGTAGCCGCGGGTGCACAGCTCGCCCGTTTCGCCGCGTGGCACCACGGCGCCGGTTTCGGGGTTGACCAGCTTGACCTCCAGGTGAGGGTGGATGGTGCCCACCGTGGTCACCCGCTTCTCCAGCGGGGCGTCGATCTGGGTCTGGAAACTCACCGGGCTGGTCTCGGTCATGCCGTAGCAGATGGTAACGTCCTCCATGTGCATCTTTTCGATGACCTTGCGCATCACCTCGATGGGGCAGATCGAGCCCGCCATGATGCCGGTGCGCAGGGTGGAGAGGTCGTACTGGGCGAAGTTGGGGTGCTCCAGCTCGGCGATGAACATGGTCGGTACGCCGTAAAGCGCCGTGGCTTTTTCATCGGAAACGGCCTTGAGCGTGGCTTCCGGCTCGAAGCCGTCGCCGGGGTAGATCATGGTGGCGCCGTGGGTCATGCAGCCCAGGTTGCCCATCACCATGCCGAAGCAGTGGTAGAGCGGCACCGGGATCACCAGGCGATCCTTTTCGGTAAAGCCCATGGTGCGGGCGACGAAGAAGCCGTTGTTGAGAATATTGTGGTGGGAGAGGGTTGCCCCCTTGGGTGCCCCGGTAGTGCCCGAGGTGTACTGGATGTTGATCGGCTCGTCGAACTGCAACGTGGCCTGGATCTCGGCCAACTGCTCCTCCGAGACTTCGTCGGCGTGGGCCAGCATGCTCTGCCAACTGTACATGCCGCTCAGCGCAAGGCCGGCGTCGAGGCACACCACGCGCTTGAGTTCGGGAAGCTTGGCGGCAGAAAAATTGTCAGGTGCGTCGTCGCGCAGCTCGGGCGCCAGCTCGGCGAGGGTGGCTACGTAGTCGGAGGTCTTGAATCGGCCCTGCAGGATCAGCGTCGAGGTGCCGGACTGCTTGAGGGCGTACTCCAGCTCGTGAGTACGGTAGCTGGGGTTGATGTTGACCAGGATGGCGCCGATCTTGGCGGTGGCGAACTGGGTGATGGCCCACTCGGCGCAGTTGGGCGACCAGATGCCCACCCGATCCCCCTTCTGCACGCCCAGAGCGAGCATGGCACGGGCCGCTTGGTTGACCGCCTGCTGCAGCTCCTTCCAGGTGTAGCGCAGGCCCTGGTGCAGGCTCAGCAGGGCTTCGCCGTCGGCAAAGCGCGCCACCGTATCGTCGAAGCAATCGCCAATGGTTTGCCCCTTCAGCGGCGTGTCGCTGATGCCGCTGACGTAACTGTTCGGGGCGCGTGTTTGAAGTGCTTGGCGTGTCATCGTGTTACCCGTCTTGTTGTGGCAGTTTGCGGTGGACGATTGCCAGTGGAATGCCCACCACTTCGTGCGGTGTGGCAAGGGGCACGGCGCCGTTTCGGTCAGTGCTGGTCGAGACGCTCGAGCACTTCCCGCGCGCGCATCTCCACGTCATCGAGTTCGCGCTGCATCAGGCGAATGTCCTCCAGCTGGCGTTCCATGTTGCTGCGCTTGTCGGCGAGGATTTCCAACAGGCGCTTGAGCTGGCGCGCGTTGCCGTCGGGCATGGCGTCGTACATCTCGATGACCTCGCGGATCTCGGCGAGCGAGAAGCCCAGGCGCTTGCCGCGCAGGGTCAGCTTGAGGCGGACACGATCCTTCTCATGGTAGATACGTGTCTGGCCACGACGCTCCGGCGCCAGCAACCCTTCCTGCTCATAGAAACGGATGGTGCGCGGCGTCACCTCGAACATCCGGGCCAACTCGCCTATGGAATAGGTACGCCGATGCCGCGGCAGGCTGCCGTTGACCGGGGGAGAGGCTTCCGCTTTGGATGTGCTCATTACATTCGTTTCCTGTGAGTTGGACGGGGCCGTCATGCGGTGTCCCTCCACATAACCGCAACACTAGACGACGTTGACGTTAACGTAAAGTGGTTGTCGACCAAGGGATGTATGCGATAAAACCTAGCAAGTGCTAGGTTGGTTGGCGTTGAGTCCCGGCTTCGATGGCCATGCCAGCCAGCTCCTGCTGGACGAATGGTCCGCCCAACACGTAGAGGACACCGCAATGGATTTCTCCCTAACCGATGACCAGAAGGCGCTCGTTCAGGCCGCCGCGGATTTTTCGCGGGTGGAATTGGCCGACCACGCTGCCGAATGGGATGCCGCTTCTCACTTTCCCGTCGATGTCATCCGCCGGGCCGGTGAGGCGGGCTTTCTCGGCATCTACATTCCCGAAGAGCGTGGCGGCCTGGGGCTGTCGCGCCTGGATGCCTCGCTGATCTTCGAGCAGCTTTCCCAAGGCTGCATCTCGACGACGGCCTATCTTACCATCCACAACATGGTGGCCTGGATGGTGGCCAGTTGGGGTAACGAGGCACTACGCGAGACCTGGGTCGAGCGGCTGATCAGCGGTGAGTGCCTGGGTTGCTACTGCCTGACCGAGCCCGGTTCCGGGTCCGACGCGGCCAGCCTGCGCACCAAGGCCGTGCGCGAGGGTGACGAGTATGTCATCAGCGGCTCCAAGATGTTCATTTCCGGCGCTGGCGCCAATGACGTACTGGTGGTCATGGCGCGTACCGGAGCACCCGACAGCGGTGCCGGTGGGGTGTCGGCGATCCTGGTGCCGGCGGATGCCGCGGGCATCGAGTACGGCAAGAACGAGGAAAAGATGGGCTGGAAGAGCCAGCCCACGCGGCTGGTCAGCTTCGATGGGGTGCGCGTGCCGGTCGGCAACCGCCTGGGCGAGGAGGGCGAAGGCTTCAAGCTGGCCATGAAGGGGCTCGATGGTGGCCGCCTGAACATCGCCAGCTGTTCGTTGGGGGCGGCCCAGCACGCCCTGACCCTGTCGCGCAACTATCTGCAGGAGCGCAAGCAGTTCGGCCGCGAGCTGGCGCATTTCCAGGCATTGCAGTTCAAGCTGGCCGACATGGCCACCGAACTCACCGCGGCGCGGCTGATGGTGCGCCATGCCGCCTGGCGGCTCGACCAGGGCGACCCGGAAGCCACCGCCTACTGTGCCATGGCCAAGCGCTTTGCCACCGACATGGGCTTCAACGTCTGCAACGAGGCGCTGCAGCTGCATGGCGGATATGGTTACTTGAGGGAGTTTCCCCTGGAGCGCATGGTGCGCGATACCCGCGTGCACCAGATTCTCGAGGGTACCAACGAGATCATGCGCGTGATCGTGGCCCGCCGCCTGCTGGCGGACGGCGTGATCGAAGCGCTGCAATAAGCATGAGGAGACTACTGGCATGACGGATCTTGCGGTCATCTTCGACGAGTTGCCGACCCGTGGTGGGGGGAGAATTGGTGTCGCCACCCTCAACTCGCCGAAGTCGCTCAATGCGCTGACGCTGGACATGGCGCGACAGTTGGATGCCAAGCTCGAGGCCTGGGCAGTGGATCGCAGTATCGTCGCGGTGTGGCTGGAGGGGGCGGGTGAGAAGGCCTTCTGCGCCGGTGGCGACGTGGTGGCGCTGTACCGCTCGATGACCGAAGAGGGCGACAATCGCGGTGCCGGCCGCGACAGCCTCTTCGCCGAAACCTACTTCACCACGGAATATCGCCTCGACTACCGCATCCACACCTACCCCAAGCCGGTCCTGGTGTGGGGTGACGGCATCGTCATGGGCGGCGGCCTGGGCCTGATGGCGGGTGCCTCGCGGCGCTTGGCAACGGAAACCACGCTGATCGCCATGCCCGAGATCACCATCGGCCTCTACCCGGACATCGGCGCCAGCTGGTTCCTCAATCGCATGCCGCCAGGGGTGGGGGCCTATCTGGGCATCACCGGCGCCCAGCTCAACGCCCGCGATGCGCTGGACCTGGGGCTGGCCGACCACTTCATACCGCGCGAGCGCCGCGGTGCGCTGCTCGAAGCCCTCGGCGAAGCCGACTACGGCTCGCGTAGCCCGCGCGATCTCCAGGCCGGCGTGCAGCGTGTCCTCGACGAACTCGAAGACCGCTCGCAGGCACCAGCTGCCCAGGTCTGGCCGCTGCTCGATCATATTCAAGCCCTCAGCGGTCAGATCGATGCCCCCGCAGCAGTGAAGCGTATACTGCAAGACGATACCGACCATGCGTGGCTTGCCGCCAACCGCAAGAGGCTCGAGGCCGGCAGTCCGCTGAGTGCCCATCTGGTCTGGCGCATGCTCGAGCGGCACCGCAATACTGGACTGGCCGATGCCTTTCGCGATGAACTCAACCTCTCGGTGCAGTGCTGCCGCCAGGGCGATATCGCCGAAGGCGTGCGTGCGCTGCTTATCGACAAGGACAAGAATCCCAAGTGGCTGCACGAGAGCGTGGCGAGCGTACCCGAGGCGGACCTGCAGGCGCTGTTGGTGCCCCTTTGGAGCGAGGAGGAGCACCCGTTGCGGGACCTCGGCAGTGGCAAGCGAATTCACTGAACGCGTTACTCCAATCACTCACCTTCGATAACGACAATCAGGAGCAGCTCACATGAAAATCGCCTTCATCGGCCTTGGCAACATGGGCGCCCCGATGGCCCACAATCTGGTCAAGGCCGGCCATGAGGTCAGCGTCTTCGACCTGGTCGATGCCGCCATGAAGCGGCTCGAGGAAGCCGGAGCCCACGCTTGCGCCAGCGCCCAGAGCGCGGCTGGCGGGGCCGAGGTTGTCATCTCCATGCTGCCGGCCGGCCAGCACGTGCGTCGCCTCTATCTCGGCCGCGAGGATTCGCCGGGGCTGTTCGATGCCTTGGAAGGCAAGCCGCTGGTCATCGACGCCTCCACCATCTCGCCGGAGGATGCCCGCGTCGTGGGCGCCGCTGCCACCGAGCGCGGCCTGACATACCTCGATGCGCCGGTCTCCGGCGGCGTGGGCGGAGCCCAGGCCGGTACCCTGACCTTCATCGTCGGCGGCAGCCAGGCCGGCTTCGAGCAGGCCAGGCCAGTGCTCGAGGGCATGGGCAAGAATATTTTCCACGCCGGGGAGATCGGCGCCGGCCAGGTGGCCAAGATCTGCAACAACATGCTGCTCGGCATCCTCATGAGCGGTACCGCCGAGGCGTTGGCACTGGGCGTCAAGAACGGCCTCGACCCGGCCGTGCTCTCCGAGATCATGAAGCAGAGCAGCGGCGGCAACTGGGCGCTCAACGTCTACAACCCTTGGCCTGGCGTGATGGAGGGTTCTGCCGCCTCCCGCGACTACCAGGGCGGGTTCCTGACCGACCTGATGGCCAAGGACCTGGGGCTGGCCTGGGAGCTGGCGCTGGGCTGCAAGGCCACGGTGCCGATGGGCTCACAGGCACGCAACCTGTTCGCCTTGCATTCGGCACAGGGCAACGGCGGGCTGGATTTTTCCAGTATTCAGAAGCTCTATCGGGCCGGCGAGAAGAGCTGAACCCGCTTTTGGCAGGTTGGCGTGAAACGGGCACAATCGGGTGCCCGTTTCTCGTTTCGAGGTCCCATGTCAACGTCCCCTTCCTCGGCTGAAGGCAGTTCGCGACGCCCCATGCGCCGTGAACTGCTCGAAGGCCCCATCGCCCTGACCCTGTTGCGCAAGTGCCTGCCCGTGGTGGGCGGCATGATCGCCATGATGAGCTTCAACCTGGTGGATACCTGGTTCATCGCCAGGCTGGGGCCGGCACCGCTGGCGGCGGTGTCGTTCACCTTCCCGGTGGTGTTCGCGGTGATCAGCCTAGCCATTGGCCTGGGCATCGGCACCTCGGCGGTGGTGGCCCGGCGCCTGGGCCAGGGCGATATCGAGACCGTGCGGCGGCGTGCCACCGATGCCGCGCTGTTGGCGCTGGCGGTTGGCGTGCTGCTGAGCGTGCTTGGCCTGGCCACGCTCGAGCCGCTATTCCGGCTGCTCGGGGCCGATGCAGAGCTGATGCCGCACATCCATGACTACATGGGCATCTGGTACCTGGGCGCGGCGGTGGTGATCGTGCCGCGCGTACTCAACAGCGTGCTGCGCGCCCAGGGCAATACGCTCATCCCCGGGTTGATGATGGCACTGGCCGCGCTGCTCAATGGGCTGCTCGATTGGCTGCTGATCTTCGGTGCAGGGCCATTCCCGGCGCTAGGCGTGCAGGGCGCGGCCCTGGCCACGGTACTGAGCTGGGCGGCCATGACCGCGGCGCTGTTCTGGCAGCGCGAGCTGCGCGACTGCCTCGACCTGCGCCGACTTACGCCGGGTGGCCTGATCGCCTCTTGGCGCGAGCTGTCGCGGATTGCCGTGCCGGCAGCGATCACCAGCGTATTCACACCCCTGGCCTTGGCGCTGGTGACACGCATCGTCGCCGGTCATGGCCATCATGCGGTGGCAGGCTATGGTGTCGGCACGCGTATCGAGGCCATTGCCCAGATCGGTGTGCTGGCGCTGTCGATGACGCTGCCGCCGCTGGTCAGCCAGAACGTCGGGGCAGGGCAACACGAGCGCGTGCGGCGGGCCATCTTTGGCTGCTTCGTCTTCGTTCTGCTGTGGCAGCTAGGCGTCTGGCTAATGTTGCAGCTTCTCGCACCCTGGCTCGTCGCCGGCTACACCGCGGGCGGTGAGATGGGTGAGGTGCTGCGTCACTTCCTGTGGTGGGTGCCGCTGGGGCTTGGCGCTCAGGGCGTGGTAATTCTGGCCGTGTCTTCGTTCAATGCCCTGCACGAACCCTCCCGGGCCATGCGACTCTCGGTGATCCGGCTGTTCCTGCTCACGGTGCCGCTGGCCTGGCTGGGTGGCATTGTCGGGGGCCCCCGGGGCATCTTCATTGGCCTGTTCCTGGCCAACGTGCTGGTAGGGCTGGTGGCGTGGCGCACCCTGCGCCGACGGCTCGATGCCATGCGGGCCGTTGAGGCAGAGCTCAAAGGGTGAATCGAGCGATTCCCTTGAGAAAAAACATGACGAAGGGTTGGCAGAGGAGCTTCTTTGGTCTACATTCTATAAAAATGTAGATATTATTTAGGAGCTACCATGAGCCAGATCACCCCCGTCACCTGGGAAGACCCGTTCCGCCTGATCGACCAGCTCGACGAAGACGAGCGCATGGTCCTCCAGACTGCCCACGACTACTGCCAAGACAAGCTGATGCCGCGCGTGCTCGAGGCCAACCGCCACGAGCGCTTCGACCGCGAGATCATGAACGAGATGGGCGAATTGGGCCTGCTCGGCGCCACCATCGACGGCTACGGCTGCGCCGGCATGAACTACGTCAGCTACGGCTTGATTGCCCGCGAAGTGGAGCGCGTCGACTCCGGCTACCGCAGCGCCATGAGCGTGCAGTCGAGCCTGGTGATGTACCCCATCCACGCCTTCGGCAGTGAAGCCCAGCGCGAGAAGTACCTGCCCAAGCTGGCCACCGGCGAGTGGGTGGGGGCCTTCGGGCTCACCGAGCCGGACCACGGCTCCGACCCGGGCAACATGTCCACGCGCGCCGTGCGTACCGATAGCGGCTGGCGGCTCAACGGCACCAAGACCTGGATCACCAACTCGCCGATCGCCGACGTATTCGTGGTCTGGGCGCGTAACGAGGAGGGTGTGGTCAACGGCTTCATCCTCGAGAAGGGGATGAAGGGGCTCTCGGCGCCCAAGATCGAAGGTAAGTTCAGCCTGCGTGCCTCCATTACCGGGCAGATCGCCATGCAGGACGTGGAAGTCTCCGACGAACAGCGCCTGCCGGGCGTCACCGGGCTCAAGGGACCGTTCTCGTGCCTCAACCGTGCCCGCTACGGTATTGCCTGGGGCAGCATGGGCGCCGCCGAGGCGTGCTGGCACGCCGCGCGCCAGTACACCCTGGACCGCAAGCAGTTCGGCCGCCCGCTGGCCGCCAACCAGCTGATCCAGAAGAAGCTGGCCGACATGCAGACGGAGATCGCCCTCGGACTGCAGGCGGCGCTGCGGGTGGGCCGCATGATCGACGCGGGCCAGCTGGTGCCGGAGGCGATCTCGCTGATCAAGCGCAACAATTGCGGCAAGGCGCTCGACATCGCCCGCGTCGCCCGCGACATGCACGGCGGCAACGGCATTGCCGACGAGTACCATGTGATTCGCCACATGATGAACCTCGAGGCGGTCAATACCTATGAGGGCACTCACGACGTGCACGCCCTGATCCTGGGGCGTGCCCAGACCGGTATCCAGGCCTTCGCGAATTGAGTTGGCGACAAGGAGAGCAAGTATGAGCGGGCCGCTGGAAGGCATCACTGTGCTCGACATGTCGCGCGTGCTGGCCGGCCCCTGGGCCGGCCAGCTGCTCGCCGACCTTGGGGCGCGGGTGATCAAGATCGAGCATCCCGAACGCGGTGACGATACCCGCGGCTGGGGTCCGCCGTGGCTTGACGAAGACCTGGAGGCTGTAGGCGACGACCTCAAGCGGGTGGCGGCCTATTTCCTGTGCGCCAATCGCGGCAAGCAGTCGCTGGCGGTGGATATCGCAAGCGATAGGGGCCAGGCGCTGATCCGCCAACTGGCCGAGGGTGCCGATATCGTACTGGAGAACTTCAAGGTCGGCGGCCTGGCCAAGTACGGCCTCGACTACGCCAGCCTGAAGGTGCTCAACCCACGGCTGATCGGTTGTTCCATCACCGGCTTCGGCCAGGACGGCCCCTATGCGCACCGCGCCGGCTACGACTTCATGATCCAGGCCATGGGCGGGCTGATGAGCATCGGCGGCGAGCCCGACGGCATGCCGATGAAGACCGGCGTGGCCATCACCGACGTGATGACTGGACTCTATGCCACCATCGGCGTGCTTGCGGCACTGCACGAGCGCGCGCGTACCGGTGAAGGGCGCCACGTCGACGTGGCATTGCTCGACGTACAGGTGGCGGCGCTGGCCAATCAGGCGCTCAACGCCCTGGTCAGCGGTGTCTCGCCCGAACGCCACGGCAATGCCCATCCCAACATCGTGCCCTACCAGGCCTTCGCCTGTGCCGATGGCTACCTGGTGCTCACCGTCGGCAACGACAGCCAGTTCTCGCGCCTGGCCGAACTGCTGGGCCATGCCGCGTGGGCCAGCGATCCCGCCTATGCCACCAATGCCGCCCGAGTGGGTAACCGCAGCACGCTGGTGCCGCTGATCCAGGCGATCTTCCTGACCCGCAAGCGCGACGAATGGCTGGCCGAGCTAGAGGCGCGCGGTATTCCCGCCGGCCCCATCAATACCATCGCGGAAGTCTTCGAAGACCCCCAGGTGAAGCACCGCGGCATGCGGCGTACGCTCAAGCGCGGCGAACTCGAGGTGCCCCAGGTGGCCTGTCCGCTGCGCTTCGACAGCCAGCCAGCCATGAGCGAGATGGCACCGCCCCGGTTGGGCCAGGACAGCGATGCGATACTCGCCGAGATGGGCCTGACCGCCGAGGACATCGAGCGGCTGCGCCGCGAGGGCATCGTCCGCTAGTCTGAAGCTCCAGCCACGGCGGAGCACTCTCCCTGTGGCTGGCCGTATGTGAGCAGCCCCAGGGTGCCGATGCCCGGGAGCTTGATACCGAGCGCTGCCGGGTCGATGCCAAGTACCAGGCCGGCGAGATTGAGTTCGACTCCTTCCCGCAGCCCGACAGCGGCGCCCAGCACGCCGCCTAGCGAAAACTGTACGCCCGTGCCGCTGGGGGTAGGTGCGAACATGCCTTCGCCCAGGTAGTCCTTGCCGATGGCGCTGGAAGGTAGCGCCACGTCCAGCTCCGGTACCTCGCGGATCAGCCAGGCGACGAAGGTATTGCTGTTGGGACCTGGCCAGGCACGATAACGGTCGCGATGGGGGTAGTCCGGCAGGAGGGTTTCGATGTGCTCGATGGCGCGCTCGGCCGCCCTGCCGCACAGGGTGGTATGCACCGTGGGTTGGCTGCCGAACCAGGCGCGGTCGGGGCCGCCGATACGCGAAGAGAGGGCAGGGTGCCCCCAGCCGGTGACCTGGTGCACGGTATAGTGCGCGGCACCCTGCGGCTTGGTGGCCACCCAGCTATGCACGGCAAAGATTCCGCGCCAGTTGAAGGCCCGGGCCGAGTAGACTTGTACCACCGCCTGGTGGGTCTGGCCCGGGTCGGGTGCCAACCCCATGCTGCTGCGATCGGCGCTGCGCCAGTCACCCCGTGTGTCGATACCACCGAAACCCCACATGTAGAGTGGCCCGCCGGCCAGCAGCAATATCATGATCACCACGCCGACGAGCAGCTTGGGCATGGCGGGCTCCTTCAGCGCGGTGAGAAGCGCCGCGTCAGTCCCGTCTCGGCGATCATGCGGGTGGATATCTCCTCGATCGAGAAGCGTGTGGTGTCGATATAGGGAATGTGCATCTGACGGTAGAGCCCTTCGGCCTGCTCCACTTCCTGGACGCATTGGTCCAGCGAACTGTAGCGGCTGTTGGGGCGTCGCTCATGGCGAATGGCGGCCAGCCGGCGCGGGTCGATGGTCAGTCCGAACAGCTTGTGGCGATACTGGGCGAGGGCTCGCGGCAGCTTGAGACTGCCGTCCTCGTCGAGGTCGTCCTCGGTGAGCGGATAGTTGGCGGCGCGGATACCGAACTGCAGAGCGAGATAGAGCGAGGTCGGCGTCTTGCCGCAGCGCGAGACACCCACCAGGATCACGTCGGCCTGATCGTACTGGTGGGTGCGGGCGCCATCGTCATTGTCCAGGGCGAAGTGAACCGAGTGAATGCGGTCCATGTAGACCTCGTCCTGGCCGATGGAGTGGGTGCGGCCCACGGTATAGCTCGAATGGGTGCCGAGTTCCTTCTCCAGCGGCTTGAGGAAGGTCGAGAAGATATCGATCTTGAAGCCCGGGGCGCTGCGGATCACCTCGCGGATCGCTTCGTCGACGATGGTGTCGATGATGATCGGCTCTTCGCCATCGCGTACCGCGGTGCCGGTGATGATATCGACCAGGGCACGTGCCTTGTCGAGGGAGTCGATATAGGGCTTGGTGAGCATGCGCAGCTCGAGGTTCTCGAACTGTGCAAGCAGGCTACGACCCAGGCTTTCGGCGGTGATGCCGGTACCGTCGGAGATGAAGAAGGCAGTGCGGGTCATGGTGTCGGCATGTCCGTTACGGGGGTGAAGCCCCATTGTCAGGGCTGGTGGCGCCGACGGCAAGGCGCGGAACTTGCGCCCTTCGGCCCTTCCCGACTACAGGAAGTGGGGAAATCGGCCGATTGTTGTAAAAAACCTCCAGTGACTTCGATGTTAGACCAATGGCGAATATGGCCGCTTGCGTTTAAGGTGGGCAGCATTGCGCTTTTCGCCTGAAGCCTAGGCAACGGACATCATTGAGGGGGTTACGTGGAAGACTATATCCTGTGGTTCGATCAACTCGGCATGGACGATGTGGAGCGTGTGGGCGGCAAGAACGCCTCGCTCGGCGAGATGATCTCCAACCTCTCGGGAGCCGGCGTCACCGTCCCTGGCGGCTTTGCCACCACTGCCCACGCCTACCGCGAGTTCCTCGCCCATGAAGGCCTCAACGAGCGTATCAACCAGGCACTGGCGCGGCTCGACGTGGATGACGTCGCCGAGCTTGCCCGCGTCGGTGCCGAGATTCGCCAGTGGGTGATCGATACGCCGCTGCCGCCGACTTTCGAGGAACACCTGCGTAGCGCCTACGACCAACTGGTCAGCCAGCATCCGAACCTCAAGGCGGCGGTACGCAGCTCGGCCACCGCCGAGGACCTGCCCGACGCCTCCTTCGCCGGGCAGCAGGAAACCTTCCTCAACATCGAGGGCTTCGACAACGTCAAGCGGGCCGTGCACGAGGTGTTCGCCTCGCTGTTCAACGACCGCGCCATCTCCTATCGCGTGCACCGCGGTTACGCCCACGAGAACGTGGCGCTGTCGGCGGGCATCCAGAAGATGGTGCGCTCCGAAACGGGCGCCTCGGGGGTGATGTTCACCCTGGATACCGAGTCGGGCTACCGCGACGCGGTGTTCGTGACGGCCTCCTGGGGCCTGGGCGAGACGGTGGTACAGGGCTCGGTCAACCCCGACGAGTTCTACGTGCACAAGCCGACCCTGGCCGCAGGGCGGCCGGCGGTGCTGCGCCGCAACCTCGGTTCCAAGCTGATCAAGATGATCTACAGCAACGACGCCAGCGCCGGGAAGTCGGTCGATACGGTCGATGTGCCGCTCAAGGACCGTGCGCGCTTCTGCATCAACGACGAGCAGGTCATGGCACTGGCACGTCAGGCGGTCACCATCGAGCAGCACTACGGGCGTCCCATGGACATCGAATGGGCCCTGGACGGCGACGATGGTGAGCTCTACATCGTCCAGGCGCGTCCGGAAACCGTGGTATCCCAGCAGGAGGGCGGTAAGCTCGAGCGCTTCCACCTCAAGGAGAAGGGGCGCACCCTGGTGGCCGGACGAGCCATCGGCCAGCGTATCGGCCGCGGCGCGGTGAAGATCGTCTTCACGCCGGAAGAGATGGACAAGGTCAAGGCCGGCGACGTGCTGGTCACCGACATGACCGACCCTGACTGGGAGCCGATCATGAAGCGCGCCTCGGCAATCGTGACCAACCGTGGCGGCCGCACCTGCCATGCGGCGATCATCGCCCGCGAGTTGGGCATTCCCGCCGTGGTGGGCTGCGGCGATGCCACCGAGATCCTCGAGGACGGCCGCGACGTCACGGTCTCCTGCGCCGAGGGCGATACCGGCCATGTCTACGAAGGACTGCTGGACTACGACCGTCGCGTCACCAGCGTCGACTCGATGCCCGAGATTCCGTTCAAGATCATGATGAACGTCGGCAATCCCGACCGCGCCTTCAGCTTTGCCAGCCTGCCCCATGCCGGCGTCGGCCTGGCGCGCCTGGAATTCATCATCAACCGCATGATCGGCGTGCACCCCAAGGCGCTGCTCGAGTACGACACCCTGCCGCTGGACCTGCAGCAGACCATCAACCTGCGCACCGCCGGCTATGCCAGCCCCGTGGACTTCTACGTCGACAAGCTGGTCGAGGGCATCTCGACCCTGGCGGCGGCATTCCATCCGCAGCGGGTAATCGTGCGGCTCTCGGACTTCAAGTCGAACGAATACGAGAACCTGATCGGTGGCAAGCTCTACGAGCCGGGCGAGGAGAATCCGATGCTCGGCTTCCGCGGCGCCTCGCGCTACATTTCCGATGCCTTCCGCCCCTGCTTCGAACTCGAGTGTCAGGCGCTCAAGCGCGTACGCGACGAGATGGGGTTCGACAACATCGAGATCATGGTGCCGTTCGTGCGTACTACCGAAGAGGCCCGCGAGGTCGTCGAGCTGATGGCCGCCAATGGTCTCAAGCGCGGTGACAACGGGCTCAAGGTGATCATGATGTGCGAGTTGCCGGCCAATGCGCTGCTCGCCGAGGAGTTCCTCGAGCACTTCGACGGCTTCTCGATCGGCTCCAACGACCTGACCCAGCTGACGCTGGGCCTGGATCGCGACTCGGGTATCGTGGCGCACCTGTTCGACGAGCGTAACCCGGCGGTCAAGAAGCTGCTGGCCATGGCCATCCAGGCCTGCAAGGCCAAGGGCAAGTATGTCGGCATCTGCGGCCAGGGGCCGTCCGATCATCCTGATCTCGCCAAGTGGCTCATGGAGCAAGGTATTGATTCCGTGTCGCTCAATCCCGATGCGGTGCTGGAAACCTGGTTCATGCTGGCGGGGGAGACACTCGCGTAGCTAAATTTTCTTAGAGTTACAAACTGGCCCGATTGAGAGTCGTCAATCGGGCTTTTTTTCGCCTATGCTGTACACCTCTTACATGGAGTTACCGAGGGGCCCGTTAATGGACATCCAATCAGTTTCCTTTCGCCGATGCTGGTTAGTTACTGTTACTTCAGTTTGCATGCTGGGCACGCCGCTGCTGGCGAGTGCCGAGGTGGCCTTTCAGTACGAAGCTCCGGCTATCGAGCCGGAGGCCGCATCGGGCTATAACGAAAAACCCGGTTGGGCTACCGAGCGCTTTGCCGTGGCGGCAGCCAATCCGCTGGCTACCGATGCCGGCTACCAAGTTCTGAGGGCCGGAGGCTCGGCACTGGATGCCGCCATTGCCGTGCAGATGGTCCTGACCTTGGTGGAACCCCAGTCGAGCGGCATTGGCGGCGGCGCTTTCCTGATGCACTACGATGGCAGTGAGGTGAAGGCCTACGACGGCCGCGAGATGGCCCCCCGTGCCGCCAGCGAATCGTTGTTCCTCAATGGTGAGGGCGAGCCTCTCGAGTTCATGGATGCGGCGGCCAGTGGGCTGTCGGTCGGGGTGCCAGGAACCGTGCGCATGCTGGAGATGGCTCACGAAAGGCATGGCAAGCTGCCCTGGGCGGAACTGTTCGCACCTGCCATCACCCTGGCAGAGGAGGGCTTCGAGGTCAGCCCGCGGCTGCATGCCAGCCTCGCCGCCGAGGAGAGACTGCGTGACGACCCGCTTGCCAGCCAGTTCTATTACACCGAGGAGGGCGAGCCGCTGCCCCAGGGGCACCGTCTACAGAACCCGGCGCTGGCCGAGATCCTGCGCAAGATTGCCGAAAACGGTAGCAAGGCGCTGCACACCGGACCGATTGCCGAGAACCTCGTCCAGCGGGTACAGGGACACTCCGCACGACCCGGGGCGATCAGCCTGGAGGACATGGCCACCTACGTGGCGAAGGCGCGCGATCCGCTGTGTACCGACTGGCAGGATTACCGGGTTTGCGGTTTCCCGCCGCCATCCTCGGGGCATCTCACCATCATGCAGATCCTTGGCATCATGGAGCAGCTGCCGGCACTCGACGAGCCGATGGAAGAAGATCGGCCCAGCACGGAATGGCTGCACCGCTTCCTCGAGGCGTCGCGGCTGGCCTTCGCCGACCGTGGCAAGTTCATCGCCGATCCGGATTTCGTCAATCCTCCCGGCGGCGACTGGAACAGCTTGCTCGATGAAGAGTACCTGGCCGAGCGTGCCGAGCTCGTCGGTGAGCGCAGTGTAGGGCCCGACGGCGCCGAGCCTGGCAATCCCGGCGAAGTGGAAACGGCCTGGGCGATTCAGCCCAACCAGCCTGAATACGGCACCAGCCACATCAGCATCATCGATGAGGAGGGCAACGCCGTGGCCATGACCACGACCATCGAGGCCGCTTTCGGTTCACGTATCCTGGCCGATGGCGGCACTGGCCTAGCGGGCGGTTACCTGCTCAACAACGAGCTCACCGACTTCTCGTTCCGGCCGCTGGACACCGACGGCTCGCCGATTGCCAACCGCGTCGAGGCCGGCAAGCGGCCGCGCTCCAGCATGAGTCCGACACTGGTCTTCGACCGTGAGAGCGACGAGCTGGTTGCCAGCCTCGGTTCGCCGGGTGGCGCTGCCATCATTCACTACACCGCCAAGGCGCTAGTGGCCATGCTCGATTGGGGGCTGGATGCGCAGGAGGCGCTCAACCTGCCCCACGCCATCACGCTCGGCGGTCCGGCCTACCTCGAGGAGGGACGCTTCCCGGCAGAGGTATTCGAGGCGCTCAATGAACTCGGCCACGAGGCCAGCGAACGCGAATTGGTGAGCGGCCTGCAGGCGATCCAGCGTACCGAGGAGGGGTTCTACGGCGGCGCCGACCCGCGCCGTGAAGGCGTGGTGATGGGCGACTAGCTTGTTCCGTTGACGCCCGTCCGGGCATCAACGCCGTAGCCAGTTGCGTAGTTTCACCAGCAGGGTCGCCCCGTCACTCAGTTCGCGGCGGTCGCGAATGAGTTCGGCGAGGCGATCCGGATAGTCGGTGATGATGGCGTCCACCCCAAGATCGATCATCTGCGACATGCGCGCCCGGTCGTTCACCGTCCAGGCGTGCACCTCATAGCCTAGCTCACGCGCCAGCCGGATCTCGTTGTCGGTGATGCGGTTGTGGCGCAGCCCCAGGGCGTCGAAACTGCGTCGATCGAGGGTTCCCGGCATCACCAGCTGGGCCAGCAGGGTCACCCGCAGCTCCGGCTCCCGCTCCTTGATCATGTCCAGTACGCTGGCCGACATCACCGCCAGCCGTGTCTCACCGCTGACGTCAGGGCTGCCGCAGCGGGCGGCCTGTGCTGGGTTCACCCGGGCCAGGCACTCACGCCGCGCTTCGGTTTCCCGCTGCAGCGCGTCGAGTACGGCTTCCACCAAATCGGCTTCCGCTCCCGGGTCCGGTTTCATGTCGATCATCAGGGCGCTCTTGCCGCGCACCGCAGCGAAGGCCTCGTCGAGAGTGGGGATGCGTTCTCCGACGAAGGCGTCGCCAAACCAGCTGCCGACATCGAATTCGCGCAGCTCCGCGAGGGTCATGTCCTGCAAGTTGCGCGGCTCGCCGGTCAGCCGCTGGAGACTGCGGTCATGGTAGAGCACGACCTCGCCATCGGCCGTCAGCCGCACATCGATCTCTACATAGTGGGCGCGATCCTCGATTGCCCGTGTGATGGCCGAGAGGGTGTTCTCCGGTGCGGCCATCGAACTGCCGCGATGCGCGATGATGGCGACATCATCGCGCAGCTCGAAGCTGTTGACGATCCACCAGGCCTGGGCCAGTGCAAACAGCAGTACGGTGAGTTCGACACCCCAGGCGAGCCGGCCCGGGTGTGCATCGGGTGGCGGTGGGGCGGGGCGTGGCTCACGATGGGCGAGGCGCAGGTAAAGGCAGGCCGAGAGCAGGGCGTTTGCCGCGATACCGATGAAGGTGATGGCAAGCGTTGCCAGCACATAACCGGTCACATAGGCCAGCATGGCAGGAATCAGTACCGTATTTTGCTCCGGTAGCCACCACAGCATGGGTGTGAAGACGCGGTCGAAGAGCGTGCTGGCAAGAAAGGGCAGGGCAACGATGATCAGCAGAACGAAGATTACGACCACCGCGACCCTGCCGCGGTGGCCGCGAGTCAGCTCACGGCTGCGCCTGAGTGCGGCAGTGGCCGAGAGATTTTCCAGGGTGGCCACCGGTAGCGCCAGGATCCAGCGTACGTAGAGCCAGGCGGCAATGAGAACCCAGGCGAGGACCAACGGCGCGGCGGTGGCCAGGAAATACCACAGCGCAGGCGGGCGCATGCGCAGCACGTAGTAGGGGTCGAGGCCGCCTATGATCCATTCGTAGAGCCAGCCCAGCAGCAGGGCGACGGGCAGCAACAGCAGCAGGTGTGCGCCTACCTGCAGCACGACCAGGCTGGCCAGGGCGGGTAGCCGGCGCAGGGTCTGCCACAGGGCGATGAAGGCCAGCTGATAATGGTTATCGCGACGCTTTACCGCCACCAGGATCATGCCGGCCTGCTGCAGGTAGAGAATCAGGAAAGTGAGCCCGGTGGCCGCCAGGAGCCACAGCACGCCCCCAGGGCTTAGCAACAGGTCAAGCAAGGCGGCATTGGTGACGACCGGGCGGTCGAAGCGCCTGAGCAGGCCGGTCAGGGTCCAGGCGACGGCCGGCAGCAACAGGCTCGAGGCTAGCAGGGTGAAGAAAAGATGATACGCCACCAGCGGACGCAGGTGCTCTCGCAGGCTGCGCAGCACATCCACGCCTAGTGACGTCATCGATATGGAAGCTTTCGGTGAAGGTTCATGCCATTAGCGTGGCACCGTGGCAGCCTGGTAAGCAAGTGCCACTGAGATGCCAGCGAATTCAAGTGAGCACTCAAGTGTCGAGAGGCAAGCGCTCTTCGGCCACCAGAATGCCGTTGTTGTCGGCATAGAGCCACTGGCCCGGGCGCAGGGTAACGCCGGCGAAGGTGACCGGAATGTCGCGGCTTCCCTCGCCGCGCTTCTCGCTCCTGCGCGGGTGTGCGCCGAGCGCCTGGACGCCCAGATCCGTCTCGGCCAGGATGTCGACATCGCGTACGCAGCCGTACATCACGACACCCGACCAGCCGTTATCCACTGCCTGCTCTGCCAGGACATCGCCGAGCATGGCGCAGCGATGCGAGCCACCGGCATCGACCACCAGTACGGCGCCTTCCCCAGGCTCGCTAACGGCCTGCTTGACCAGGGAATTGTCCTCGAAGCACTTGATGGTGCGCACCGGCCCGCAGAAGGCCTCGCGGCCGCCGAAGCTGACGAAGATCGGATCGAGCACCTGTACGTCCGGGTGGGCGTCGCAGATGTCGGGCGTGATGATCGCGCTCATCGAAATTTCCTTGCCTGGGGGTATGGTCGGAATGATGCCATGGTTCGTTCGGCCGGGCCTTTGTCGATTCGTCGCAGGCTTGGCCGACACCGGGCGGGGCCCGGTGTCGGAGGAAAGCAGGGGAAGGGGATTAGAAGCGAAGCCCTACCGAAGCGGTAAAGGTATCGATGGTGTAGTCGCTGTCGAAATCGTAGCGCTCGTACTCGGCGCGAATCAGCACCGGGTTGAAGTTGAACTGGGCGCCCAGGCCGTAGACCGGATCGAAGCCGTCGTTGTCCTGCAGGTCGAGTTCGGCGTCCCCCAGGTTGCCTTTCACCTCCGTCTCCCAGCTGGCGGCACCGATCTTGGCAAACGGCGTAAACCAGCTCGTGATCGGCAGCTGGCCGACCAGGCTGGCGCCGTAGGCGCTGGATTCCAGGTCGGTGCTGGCGCCATCGGTACCGCGTAGCCGTACACGCCCGAGGTCGGCATAGAAGGCCTCGGCGGCCAGGTAGCGATTGAACTGGTAGCCGGCGAAGGCTTTCCAGACGTTGTCGTCGTCATCGAGATCGAAGTCGCTGCTGCCGCTCTCAATGAAATTGTCCACGTCTTCGCGGTCGTTTTCCAGCGAGCTGAAGCCGGTACCCAGGCCGAGATAGGCATACCGTTCATGGGGCTGGCCGGCTTGTGCCTGTACCCCGGTGGCAACGAGTAGTGAAGCGGATGCCAGTGCTGTAGTGAGGAGCGTTCTGGTTGGCATGTTCTGACTCCTTGAAAAGTCCCTCGGGCCTGTACGGCAACTCCCAGATTCATGCCTGGCGAGTTTGTTGTGAAGCCCAGCCTTGAAATCCCTCTTTTCTAGTCATGCGCAGTCGGACATGGCGACCCGGTTCAACGCATGCAGGCTTTCTAAACGTAGCCTCGGCGCCTACGGCTCTCAAGGGGCGCCAGGTAAAATAACGTAGCGAAGCGTCGTCGAGCGGCGACGAAAGTGACGGCAGGCGAGGGGAGAGGGGGCACAAAAAAAAAGCGCCCCAGCGGGGCGCTTCGTTCATCGGCTCAGGTACCTGACAGGGGCACCGTCGATGTTGCGAGCATCGGAGTCGAACCTGATTCTATCAGAATCCGGGATATCAGGCTTCCTGAGCGACCGGAATCACGTTGGAAGCGGCGTTCTGATACTCCTCGATCTCATGGAAGTTCATGTAACGATAGATCTCGCTGGCCATGGCGTCGAATTCTCCCATGTAACGCTGGTATTCCTCGACGCTCGGCAGGCGGCCTTCCACCGCGGCCACCGCTGCCAGTTCCGCGGACGCCAGATAGACGTTGGCACCATCGCCCAGGCGGTTGGGGAAGTTACGGGTGGAGGTGGAAACCACGGTGCTCTTGGCCGCCACGCGGGCCTGGTTGCCCATGCACAGCGAGCAGCCCGGCATTTCCATGCGTGCGCCGGCGCGGCCGTAGATGCCGTAGTAGCCCTCTTCGGTGAGCTGGTGCTGATCCATCTTGGTCGGCGGTGCCAGCCACAGGCGCGTCTTCAGGCTACCGGCGGGCTGCTTCTCCAGCAGTTTGCCGGCAGCGCGGAAGTGACCGATATTGGTCATGCACGAACCGATGAACACCTCGTCGATCTTCTCGCCGGCCACTTCGGAGAGCAGGCGGGCATCATCGGGGTCGTTCGGCGCGCAGAGTACCGGCTCCTTGAGCTCCTCGAGGTCGATCTCGATGACCTCGGCGTACTCGGCATCCTTATCGGCGCGCATCAGGCTGGGGTTGGCCAGCCACTCTTCCATCGCCAGGATACGGCGCTCGATGGTGCGCTTGTCGCCGTAGCCGTTGGCGATCATCCACTTGAGCAGGGTGATGTTGGACTTCAGGTATTCGCTGACGCTCGCTTCACCCAGGGTGATGGTACAGCCGGCGGCGCTGCGCTCGGCGGAGGCGTCGGAGAGTTCGAAGGCCTGCTCGACGGTGAGGTCCTCGAGGCCTTCGATTTCCAGCACGCGTCCGGAGAAGGCATTCTTCTTGCCCGCCTTGGCCACGGTCAGCAGGCCCTGCTTGATGGCGTAGTAGGGAATCGCATGGACCAGGTCACGCAGGGTGACGCCGGGCTGGCGCTTGCCCTTGAAGCGCACCAGCACCGATTCCGGCATGTCCAGCGGCATCACGCCGGTAGCGGCAGCGAAGGCCACCAGCCCTGAACCGGCCGGGAACGAGATGCCCAGCGGGAAACGGGTGTGGGAGTCGCCACCGGTGCCGACAGTGTCCGGCAGCAGCATGCGGTTCAGCCAGCTGTGGATGATGCCGTCGCCCGGACGCAGGGAGACGCCGCCACGGTTCATGATGAAGTCGGGGAGGGTGTGGTGGGTTTCCACGTCGACCGGCTTCGGATAGGCAGCGGTGTGACAGAAGGACTGCATCACCAGGTCGGCCTGGAAGCCGAGGCAGGCGAGGTCCTTGAGCTCGTCGCGGGTCATCGGGCCGGTGGTGTCCTGGGAGCCTACGGTGGTCATCTTCGGCTCGCAGTACATGCCTGGGCGCACGCCCTCCATGCCGCAGGCCTTGCCGACCATCTTCTGGGCCAGGGTGAAGCCCTTGCCGGTATCCTTGGGCTGCTCGGGCAAACGGAACACGTCGGACTGGGGCAGGCCCAGCGATTCGCGCGCCTTGCCGGTCAGGCCACGACCGATGATCAAGGGGATACGGCCGCCGGCGCGTACCTCGTCGAGGATCACCTGGGTCTTGAGTTCGAAGGTGGAGACGACTTCGTCGGTGCCGTGCTTGCACACCTTGCCCTCGTAGGGATAGACGTCGATGACGTCACCCATGTCGAGCTTGGAGACGTCCATCTCGACCGGCAGGGCGCCGGCGTCTTCCATGGTGTTGAAGAAGATCGGGGCGATCTTGCCGCCAAAGCAGAAGCCGCCGGCGCGCTTGTTGGGTACGTTGGGGATGTCGTCACCAAAGAACCACAGCACCGAGTTGGTGGCCGATTTGCGCGATGAGCCGGTGCCGACCACGTCGCCGACGTAGGCAACCGGGAAGCCCTTGGCCTTCACTTCTTCGATCTGCTTGAGCGGGCCGGTGGTGCCCGGTACTTCCGGCACGATGCCTTCGCGCTCGTTCTTGAGCATGGCGTTGGCGTGCAGCGGGATGTCGGGACGCGACCAGGCATCCGGAGCAGGGGAGAGGTCGTCGGTATTGGTCTCGCCCGGCACCTTGAAGACGGTGAGGGTGATCTTCTCGGCCAGCGCCGGCTTGGACAGGAACCACTCGGCCTCGGCCCAGGACTGCATCACGTCCTTGGCCACGGCGTTGCCGTTCTTGGCGCGCTCTTCCACGTCGTGGAAGGCATCGAACATCAACAGGGTGTGCTTGAGCTGCTCGCCGGCCTCCTTGGCCAGTTCGCTGTCGTCCAGCAGCTCGACCAGGGTGGCGATGTTGTAGCCGCCCTGCATGGTGCCCAGCAGCTTGACGGCGTGTACCTTGTCGACCAGCGGAGACTCGGCCTCGCCCTTGGCGACGGCGGTGAGGAAGCCGGCCTTGACGTAGGCGGCCTCGTCGACGCCCGGTGGAACGCGATGGGTCAGCAGATCGAGGATGAACTCTTCTTCGCCAGCGGGCGGGTTCTTCAGCAGTTCGATCAGCGCGGCGGCCTGTTCGGCATTCAGGGGCTTCGGCGGGACGCCCTCGGCGGCGCGTTCTTCGACATGTTGGCGATAGGCTTCAAGCACGTTGGGGCCCTCATCTGGTGTGTTGCCCAAAGCAGTTCGATACGGCGATGAAGATCGGCGAAATGACTGCCTTGGCGGGGGAACAACCGTAGTCACTGGGTGGCGCGATTCTACGGGAAACTGTCGACAATGTTAAGTTGGCCCCGTTGAGCGGGGTCCTAGACTTTGGTCGTCGCAATGTTTGCTGAACTACAGGGTGCCACCCAAGGCAGGGCGCGTTACCATTGGCCGAGTGAACAATGGGAGAGTGGGATGTGCGCACGTATCGCCTCGCCCTGCGTGGGGCTCTGCTCGACGACGCTGGGCGATCCGGTGTGCCGGGGCTGCCAGCGAACGGACGACGAGATCGTGGGCTGGATGGCCTTGTCCGCCGCTCAGCGCGATAGCCGCATGGCGGAGCTGGATGCCTTGCGCGAGCGGGTGGCCGGGCGTTTTCTGTACGTCGCAGACGAAGCCTGTCTGGAAGCGCAGCTACAACGCTACCGCATTCGCTTTCGCCCCGAGCAGCCGCCGCTGTCGCGGGCGGTGGAATTGCTGCGGGTCGGCCGCGATCGCATCCGCGAGCTGCAGCGCTACGGCCTGGTGCCGCAGCAGAGCGTCGCCGGGCTCAGCGCTGCCGAGCTACATGCACGACTCAGCGAGCAGCTACTGGAGGAGGCGAGCGAGCGTCGCCGCCCGAGCCAGACGCCGATTCCCCATCGTTGCTTGCCCGATCCAGAATACCGAGCCTGAAAATGTCCGAGACCCCCGAAGCCACCCACTCAGACGTCGAGCTGCCGCCGGGCCTGCTCGCCTTCCTCGCCTGCCCTACGCCGGATGCCTGGATCGCGTGGGCGCTGGACAATCCCGAACTGCTGCTGATCGACCACGCCCAGTGCGAGAAGAAAGCTGCCTCGACTGCGATGAGCCTGCTTTATCGCTATGTCGACCAACCGCTGCTGTTGACCAAGATGTCACAGCTGGCGCGCGAGGAGCTGCTGCATTTCGAACAGGTGGTCAAGCTGATGGAGACGAGAGGCATCGAATACCGCCATCTCAGTGCTTCACGCTACGCCGAAGGTCTGCGCCAGCACATCCGTCCTCAAGAACCGGAGCGACTTGTCGATATTCTCATCATAGGGGCCTTCATCGAGGCGAGAAGCTGCGAGCGTTTCGCCAGGCTGATCCCTCACCTCGATACCGAGCTGGCCCGTTTCTATCGCTCGCTGGTCAAGTCGGAAGGACGGCACTACGAAGATTACCTCATGCTGGCGCGGTATCTTTCGTCGGGTCCCATTGACAAGCGGGTGGATTTCTTTGCCGAATGCGAAGCACAACTAATAGTCACGCCGGACACGGCGTTTCGTTTCCATAGTGGCGTGCCGGCTTGATGCCGCCACTTTGCCATGCAGGGTTCCGTCATGCAGGACGCTTCAGTAATCGTGCATAACAGCGAAGGTGATCATCTAGCGTTGTTCGGCCAGTTCTCGCTGGCACTGGGTGATGATGTACTGACCCAGTTCAGCTATGACAAGGTCAAGGCGCTGCTGGTCTATCTGCTGTTGCACCAACAGCCAGTCAATCGGGCCAGCCTGGCCGAGCTGCTATGGCCTGATCAGGGGCTCTCCTCGGGACGTACCAACCTTCGCCATGCCCTCCATTGCCTGCGCCAGTCGCTGGGTGAGGAGGCCGAGCGCGTGCTGGTCGTTTCGCGCCAGACCATCGCCTTCCGCCGGCCCGAGAGCTGGCGCTTCGATCTGCATGAACTTCAGCAACTGCTGGAAGGCGCGCAGGACGTGGCGACTCTCGAACAGCTTCTGCGGCGCTATCGTGGTGACCTGGTGGAGGAGCTGCAACTGCCGGCTTGCACCGAATTCCAGCGCTGGCTGGTGCAGCTGCGCAACGAATGGCGCCAGCGCGTGATTCGCTTTGCCGAGGGCGTGCTCGAGCGCAGCGAGGAAGTGCCCGATGCGCTGTTGCAGACCCTGGTCAGCCGTTTCTCCGGCTACGGGCCTTTCCATGGGCGCCTGGTGCGCCAGCTCGCCGAGCAGGGCCAGTTGGCTGCCGCCCACGAGCAGTACAACGCCTACCTGCAGCTGCTGGCACTTTCCGGCCAGCAGCCCGAGCCCAATTTCCTGCAGCTGGCGCGCTACTGGTCGGATGGCAATCCCGATCTGCAAAGCCTGTCGCCGCAGGGGGCTTTCTCACGCACGCTGGCGGCGGGAAGCTCGCCGCTGCGCGAGGATGAGATCGAGCAGCGCCAGCTGTCGGTGATGGCCATCCGCCTGCGGGTGAAGGGCGATTTTTCTGCCCGCGACGAGACCCGCGCCTGCCTCGCGTTGCAGATCGAACTGATGCGCTGGCTGGAGCAGCAATGCCACCACTTGGGAGGTTTCTGGCTGCCCGGGGCGACCGGCGGTCTGGGGCTGGCCTGTTTTGGCACCCATGGCCCGGCGCACCAGTTGGCCGAACTGGTGGCACTCTACGAGCACTGCCGACGAGTGCTGCCCGACGAGGTGGCGCGCCACTGGAGCGGCGAAGGCGAAGCTCCGCGCATCGAATTGGCGGCCGGCCTCAACAGTGGCCGTGTCGTCTATTTGCCCGAGCGTCAGCTGGTCGACCCGCTGGGCCAGGTGACCCAGGGCTCGCTGGACTTGATGTGCGCCGCCGAGGGCAGCGAGCTGGTCATCTCCCAGGAGGCAAGCCAGCACATGCCGCCGGCCCTGGACCTGCAGCCGCGTCTCTCCTCGCGGCTGGTGGCGAGCGATGGCCGCGTACGGCTGCGCGCGCTGGTGCTGGGCCACAACGAAGGCGGCCGTGATGCCATGCCGCCGAGTCTGGTCGGTCGCGAGGCATCGCTGCGCGTACTGCGCGATGCCCTGGCGCGCGCCGGCATCGGTTTGCGCCAGAGCGTATTGGTCCGGGGCGCATCCGGCATGGGCAAGTCGGCGTTGATGGTCGGGTTTCGCCAGCTCGAGCTGAGCCGTGACGCGGCCATCTGCTGGCAGCCCACCACCCGCCTGTCGGTACTGGAGCCCTACGGCGTGGCTCGCACGCTGCTGCGCTGGCGGCTCGACGGCAAGCTCGACCAGGAGGGGCTCGTGGACCTGGTCAGCCAGTGTGAACTCACGCTGAGCCCGGAACAGCTGGACCTGCTGGAGGAGGCGCTGGGCGTCAGGGAGTCGCCTGAGGTGGCGCAACTGGCCAAGAGCGGCGAAGCGGTGGACCTGGTCGTGGCCCTACTGTGCCGGGCCATCGAGCGACAGGCCGTCGAGCGCACCCAGGTGCTGATGATCGACGACCTGCAGTGGCTCGACGAACCGTCGTTCCGCGTGCTGGCAGGCCTGCAGGCGCGCCTGCCGATCAACTGCGCCTTCTTGCTGGTCGCCAGCCACCATGGCCGTGAGGCCCTGCCCACGCGCTTGCACTGGGATCAGCAGGTCACCCTGAGTCATCTCGATGCGATGCAGTCGTCACGGCTGCTGTCGCAACTGGCCCGGCGCTACCGGCTGCACCTCAGCCCTCGCTTGCGCGGTCAGATCATCGAACGCTGTGATGGCGTCCCGCTCTATATGCAGGAGATCTGCCGACGCCTGGAAATGGATCGGCGCGAAGGTCGTAGCGTGCACCTCGATGAGCTGCCCCGTGGCCTGCTCGGTCTGCTCGCCGGACGTATCGATCAACTCGATGGCGATCGTGAGGTAGCCCATGTCGCTGCCGTACTAGGGCGTCGCTTCCGCCTCGACTTCCTGGCCGAGTGCAGTGGCTGGGACATGACTCAGCTCAACCGCGCCCTGGAGCAGATGCGCCGACTCGAGATCATCGAGCCCGCCGGGGGCGAGGGCGGTTGTCGCGAGTACCAGTTCAGTCACCAGTTGCTGCAGGAGGCGGCCTACCTCTCTTGCCCTCGCGATGTTCGGGTGCGTATCCACCGTCAGGTGGTCAGCCTCATCGAGGAGCGCTTCCCGATGTGGATCGGCCGGCACCCGGGAGACTTCGCCACCCACCTGCGGCGCAGTGGTCACTATGCTCGCGGCGCACGCTACTTCGAACTGGCGGCGCGCGAGGCGCTCAAGGTCAGCGCCAACCGAACCGCGCTGAAGATGGCCGATTTCGGCCTGGCCAGCCTGCGTCACGTCGAGAACCAGGCGGAGCGCGAGATCAGCCTGCTGACCGTGCGCGGCCAGGCCGCCTTCGCCCTCGAGGGGCACGGTTCGCCAACCGCCCATGAGAGCTTCGTACGCGCCCGCGAACTGCTGGTGCAGAACGGAGGTTGTCATGCCGAAGACGCCGAGGATCTGGAGCAGGCCTTCCTGGTCAAGTGGGGGTTGTGGGTTGGCTGCAGCCAGCGTCATGCTCATGCCGATGCCTTCTCGCTCGCCGCCAGCCTGGCTTCCATTGCCGGCCGGCTCGAGGATCCCCGTTACCAGCGCTTGGCCGACTATGCCCGGGCCAACTGTGAATACTGGGCGGGACGCATCCGGCAGGCCTATGAACACCTCGATGAGATCGCGCCGCTGGAACAACCGATGATCATCGAGTGGCTGCCATTTTCCGAACATCCCCAGGTGGCCGCAGCCTGTTTCCAAGGCTGGGCGATCTGCCTGCGCGGCGACTACCGGCGCGCCGAGCAGCAGGTCGAAGCGGCGATTCGCCTGGCCGAGAGGATCGGGCATCCCGGCTCGCTGGCCATGGCGCTGCTGTTTGCCGCTGCGCTCTACCGTCAGCTCGGCCATGTTCACCTGGCGGCGCGCCGCGCCGAGCAGGCCGTGGCCCTGACCGAAACCCCCGATCTGCACCTGTGGCAGGTGTCGGCCCAGGGTATTCTTGGCTGGCGTCGGGCGCTATCGGGCGATCGCGATGGCCTGTCGATGATGGAGCTGGCGCAGGAGGAACTCGGTGAGATCACCGGCCGTGATCGCTATCACCGCCCCACGTTGTGGTACAGCGACGCCTGCCTGGCGCTGGACGAGCTGCCCCGGGCCGAGGATTACCTGGATCAATGCCTGATGATCGCACGCGAGCGTAGCACTCTGTTCGCCTCCGAACTGGCGGTTCAGCTCGCACGTGTTCGCCACCGCCTCGGGCGTCCGGCGAATGAGATACGACTGCTGGTGGAGCAGGCACTGGAGTGCGCTCTCCTGCACGAAAATCGCCATCAGGAGTTGTGTGCGCTGGAGGCGTGGTTGACGCTGATCGACAATCACGATGAAACCAAGCGCGAACAGTTTCGGACCCTGCTCGACAGCGTGAGTCATAGCGATGCGCCGGTGCTGATTCGATGGCGTACGCTACTCGATCGTCAGCTACCTCAGTCGAACAGTGCAGTTGGGCGCATGGTCGTCGGCAACGGCTAGGGTCAGGTCGAGGTGCCGCACTCGAGTAGGGCGATACGCTGCAATGCCTCGGTGCGGTCCTCGCCGCAAAGCTCGCTGTCGAAGGCGAATCGTTCACAGACCGCGGGCCGGCGTGAATCGCCGAATAGTCGGCAAAGGTTGTTCGCGTCGAGCTGCACGCAGCGTACACCGGCCGGCTTGCCGTGGGGCATGCCGGGTATCACTGAGCTTATCGAGGGCGCAATACAGCAGGCGCCGCAGCCGGGTCGGCAGCCCTTCTCCCGCGGAGTGCCCGCTGCTTCGTGCGGCTGGCTGCCTAAGCCGGGGCTCACGGCTTGGCCTCGGCAATCGCGCCCTTGTCGATCCCCTCGAATGCCTGCACCCGGGTGGGCTTTCCCGTCTCTTCTGCGATTTGCCGTGCCAACCAGGCAGCGATGTATTCGACCGTGGTCGGTGTATCGAGCAGGATGCAGCGTTCCAGTGGCAACCTCAGCTGGAAGCGGCCTTGCTCGGCGCGGTAGCGGCTGGTCAGGCTGGGGCGAATTTCGGGCTCGACCTGGTTGACGATGTCGGCTTTATCCACCAGGTAGCGGTCGTTCAGGTGGCTGGCCCACTGTGCTTCCAGCGCCGGGCAACGCTCACCGCGTTGCCACACGTGCAGGCGCGAGCGATGGCCATGGGCGATGCGCTGGCAGTTGCCGGCGTGGTGCTTGAGCCCGTGGCTGTAGGTATAGGCGGCTTCCTTGATGGATTCCTCACGCAGCCGTAGGCGTATGTCGCTGACCCGGGGAGGCGGGCGTTTCATCAATTCCCGGGCGAGAGAGTCGGCGAGCCGCTCGCGCGTGATTTCCTGCCAGGGCAGCAAGGTAAAGGCTTGGCGAGGTGCGCGAACCTCCATCGCGTAGGGTAGCGAGGTGCGAACGCAAATTCCCTCGCTGCATTCGCTGATGCTGATGCCGGGGGCACGGGTCGGCACCAGCAGTGTATGGTCGGCACCGGCGTCCAGGCGCGTCTTGATCCACGGCTTGACCAGGCCGAAGTCGAACAGCATGCCATCCTCGCCGAGTTCACCGTCGAGTTCGGCATCGACGAACCAGCTGACGCCGATCAGGCCGCGCTGCGGGCACCACAGCGAAGCGTCGAGCTGGGTCAGCCGATTGACGAATAGAGTCATCAGTCGATTCCCGTGATCTTGTGGGTCTGGAGCGATAGCCGCCACTGGGGATGGGACAGGCAATAGGCCACGGTCTTGTCCAGGTGGTTGGTTGCGTCAATTAGTGGCGCGGTATCCAAGGGCTGCAGGAAGAAATGCCGGAAGTCGAGATCGGTGAAGCGCTCGGGAGGAGCCTCCGCCTGAGGGTAGACCAGTTTGAGTTCGTCGCCGGCCGTCAGCGCAAGGGAAGTGGCAGCCTTGGGGCTGACACACAGCCAGTCGATACCGGCGGGGGCAGGCAGGGTGCCGTTGGTTTCCACCGCCACTTCGAAGCCTCGTGCATGCATGGCGCCGATCAGTGCCTCGTCGAGTTGCAGCAACGGCTCGCCGCCGGTGAATACCACATAGGGCGTGGCCATAGCGTCCTGATTTGGCCATAGCGCCGTCAGGTGGTCGGCGAGTGTGTCGGCATCGACGAAGCGCCCACCGTTCTGCCCATCGGTGCCGATGAAATCGGTATCGCAGAAGCGACAGGCGGCGCTTGCCCGATCCACCTCGCGCCCCGACCACAAATTGCAGCCGGAAAAGCGACAGAAGACGCTGGCGCGCCCGGCTCGTGCCCCCTCGCCCTGCAAAGAGTAGAAAGCCTCTTTTACGTGGTACATCAGCCGTTACCTCCCGCTGAGTCGCCGACGTTGGTATCGGGCGGCTGAGATGCGGCGGTTTCGGGTCGCTGTGATGCGGTGGTTTCGGGCCGCTGTGAATAGCCAAGAGGATCGACCACGCCGTTGGCGGCAAAGGCGGCGAGCCGTTCACGGCAGCTGCCGCAGCGGCCGCAGGCCAGTGTCTCGCCGCGATAGCAGGTCCAGGTGTCGGCATAATCGAGTCCCATGGCCAGCCCATCGGCAAGGATCTCTGCCTTGCTGGAGCGCAGGTAAGGCGCATGGATCTCGACCGGCTCGAAGTTGGCGATACCGGCCACCCTGTTCATGGCGTCGACGAATTCGGGGCGACAATCGGGGTAGAGCACATGGTCGCCGCCGTGGGCGCCGTAATCGACCCTTCCTGCGCCGATGTTCACCGCCTTGGCGATGGCCAGCGAAAGCAGCACCATGTTGCGGTTGGGCACTACCGTGGTGGTGAGGTTCTCCTCGCCATAGTCGCCTTCCGGCATGTCGCGGCTGGCATCGGTCAGCGCCGAGTTGTCGATCAGGCCATGAATTGCACGGATGTCGACCACCTGGTGCGGTACGCCGAGCGTGCGACAGACCCTGGCGGCGACTTCGAGTTCGCGGACGTGGCGCTGACCATAGTCGAAGGAGAGGGCGTGAACCTCGCGCTCCTCGCGCAGGGCGCGGTGCAGGACGGTGAAGGAGTCCATGCCGCCGGAGTAGATCACCACGGAGGCGTTGGGGGAAGCGTTGGGCATAGTGAGACTCTGAGTCGGAGAATTTATCACTCCCGCCCATGGCGGGGTGCCGGGATCCGGTCCGGCGCGCATCATTCTACTTGACCGGAAAGACAAGTGCACGTGGCTTGGTGGTGCTGGTGCGGCGCGCATGCTGCTATAATCCAGCCCCATATCAGCGCCCAGGCGCTGTCTGAAAAGTCGGAGAGCGAAGGCCAGACAAGGCAAGAATCGACGAAAGGACGGAGTTTACGGGAGGTAAATGAGTACCTTGAGTCGATTTTTAACGCCGTATGGCCGAGCGCAGCCAGTTTTCAGGCAGTGACTCGCCATCGTCCTGACAACGGTGACCCCACATGAAAGCTCCCGAACTGCTCTCCCCGGCGGGGACGTTCAAGAACATGCGCTATGCCTTCGCCTATGGCGCCGATGCCGTCTATGCCGGCCAGCCGCGCTATTCGTTGCGTGTGCGTAACAACGACTTCAAGCTCGACAACCTGCATCGCGGCATCGCCTACGCTCACGAGCGGGGCAAGCAGTTCTACGTGGCCTCCAACATCGCGCCGCACAACAGCAAGCTCAAGACCTACCTGCGCGACATGGAGCCGGTGATCGAGGCCGGCCCCGACGCACTGATCATGTCAGACCCAGGGCTGATCATGATGATCCGTGAGCGCTGGCCCGAGCAGGTGATCCATCTCTCGGTGCAGTCCAACGTGGTCAACTGGGCCGCGGCGAAATTCTGGTACAAGCAGGGCATCAGCCGCATCATCCTGTCGCGGGAGCTATCGCTGGAGGAGATCGCCGAGATCCGCGCCGAGTGCCCCGAACTCGAGATCGAGACCTTCGTCCACGGCGCGCTTTGCATCGCCTATTCGGGGCGCTGCCTGCTCTCCGGTTACTTCAATCACCGTGATCCCAACCAGGGCACCTGCACCAACGCCTGCCGCTGGCAGTACAACACCGTGGCCGCGGCACAGGACGAGACCGGCGACCTGGTGCCGGCCAACTCGGCGGCGGCGCATGCCGCAAGTGGTGTCTGGACACCCGGCCAGGGCGGCCTGATCGCCTCGGGCGGCGGCAGTACCACTCACAGCACGGCGACGGCCGGTGGCGTGGAGGGGCAGGACGAGCTTTCCGCCTTGATCGAGGATGCCACCCGGCCGGGCGAGCTGATGCCGATCTTCGAGGACGAGCATGGCACCTACATCATGAACTCGAAGGATCTGCGTGCCGTACAGCACGTGCCCAGGCTCACCGAGATGGGTGTGACCTCGCTCAAGATCGAAGGACGTACCAAGTCGCACTACTACGTAGCGCGCACCGCCCAGGTTTATCGTCGCGCCATCGACGACGCCGTGGCCGGGCGGCCGTTCGACATGCGCCTGATGGACGAACTCGATAACCTGGCCAACCGTGGTTATACGGAAGGCTTCTATCGCCGCCATGTCCACGACGAGTATCAGAACTACGAGCGCGGCAACTCGGTGGGTGTGCATCAGCAGTTCGTCGGCGAGGTAATCGGCTACGACCCGGATCGCGGCGTGCTGGAAGTAGACGTCAAGAACCGCTTCGAGAAGGGAGATGGCATGGAGCTGATGCTGCCTGGTGGCAACCGGCGTTTTACTCTCGAGCACATCGAGAACAAGCATGGCGAATCGGTGCAGGCAGCACCCGGCTCGGGCCATGTGGTGCGCATCCCTGTGCCCGGAGATGCCATCGCGCCGGAACGCATCGAGTTCGCACTGCTGATGCGCGACCTGAAGGGCTGAGCCTGGCGGATCTCATCTCACCAGGATCGGTTCGACACGAGAGAGGGCGGCCAAGCGGCCGCCCTCTCTGTACCGCAGGAAGCATCTGCAGTACGACGATCACCCGGATTGATCGCTTTCCATCATGAAGAGGGGCCGGACTCTTCGTAGTGTCCCACGCCGTCGCGGCCGTCATGCTTGACCCCGTACATGGCCTGATCGGCGGCATCGACCAGTGATGCCGCATCTTCGAATTCGCCATCCTCCAGGTCGACGATGCCGATCGACGCCGTTACGTGGAGCGGCTTGCCATCGGCCTGTGTCAGCGGCTGACTGGCAAGATATTCACGTATGCGCTCGGCCAGGATGCCAGCCTGTTGCCTGCTCGTATTGGGCATGATGACCAGGAACTCTTCGCCGCCGTAACGTCCGGCGATATCGCTCTCGCGCACCATGTTGCTGAGTGCCGCGGCGAAGTGGATCAGCACTTCGTCGCCGAAGCGATGCCCGAAACGGTCATTGATGCACTTGAAGTGGTCGAGGTCGATGAACATCACTGAGAGCGGCTGGCGCGCCCGTTTGGCGCAGTCGAAGTGCTGCCCGAGGCGCTTCTCCAGCCAGGGGCGATTGACAAGTTGGGTAAGGTGATCGATGCGATGCTGCTCGTCGAGCACCACATGGCTGGCATGCAGCGCCTCCAACTCCCGCTGCTGTTCGGCGAGGCGAATGGTCATTTTCAGGTTCTGTTCGAACAGCAGTTCCTTGGCTTCGGCGAGCAGGTGGGTGCTGTCGATGGCTGGCGGGCAGGTGATCTCGAACAGGCGTGCCAGCGAAGGCAAGCGGTGCTGCAGTTCCTGCATCACCGTCATCAGCATGACGATGTCCAGCGAGGCGATCGAAGCGAGCTGGCGCAGCAGGGCGCTGAAAGCGGAAGCCGAGTCGGCCGCCAGCCAGCAGTCGGCGATGCGGCAGGAGAGGCGCAGGCAGAGTTTGTGAGCATCGCCGTCGGCCAGTGGGCCATGACTGTTGATGATGCCGGCCGCGATGGGGCCGGGCACTCCCCAGCTCGCAGCAAGCCACGAGCCGACCAGGGCATGGTCGCAGCCGTAGCGCTCGTTCTCGGCCTCGCTCAGCTTCTGGTGCTGGCGAACATCGGGGATGTGCGTGGCATAGGCTTCGCCATCCAAGGCCTCGAAGGCCAATATGCCAATGTCCTGCAGTAGCGCGGTGGTGAATAGCTGCGGTGCCTCGTGTGGGCAGAGATGCTGGGCCAGCTCCTGGGTAGCAGAGGCTGCGATGATGGCGCGCTGGCACAGGTACTCGTGATCGAGGACGGCGTTGGCACCGGGGCGGGGAAGGCCGAAGCTCAAGGCTATCGCCAGGGTGGCGTCCAGGCCGATGCGCGAGACACCATCCAGGCAGGTGGAGACTGGGTTTCCACCCCGTGAATAAGAGGCGCTATTGGCCATGGAGAGGAGTCGCAGGGTGAGCGCGGGATCCTGTTCAATAGTGCGAGCGTAGTCGGTGAGACACGGCTCGGGGGAGCGCGCAATGGCGATCACCCGTGCTGCCGCCGCCGGCAGGCTGGGCAAGGTACGGCACTCGGCCAGGCGGGTGCGCAGGGGTTCGGGCAAGGGGGGGAGCTGTAGGGTGGCGAGGCCGGCAAGGCCAGAAGAGTCCGCTATCGATATCCTATCGATCGGCATATTTTTCCCGCCCATGCTGTTTCTTGTTGTTCCCGGCCTAGCCTAGCAGAACGGCCCATGATCAAGCGTTTGAGGACCTAGTTCTTCCTCAACGATGTATCGAGGTGGTCGACGACTTCTGCCCAGTCGGCGTCATCCTCCAGCGCCGTTTCGAGGAATTCGGCCTGCGCGGCGCTCCAGAAGGGGGCTTCGTAGAGTGCCATGGTCGGGGGCAGCGGAGCGTGCCGTTCAATGAAGGCCTGAATCGAGGCTTCATCGGCGGGTAGGCCGAGCTGCTCGAAGAGTTCGGTGAAGGGGTGCACGGGAGGCTCCATGTCGCAACTCCTTAGGCCTGCAGTTTCGGTTCACTACATTCAACTTAGCTTGGCTGCAGTAGGAAGTCAGCCACTCAACGCTCACCTATCAACGGGGTCAGGAAGCGTCGGCGACGCTCCTGGTCGTCAAGTGGCTGTGCCAGTAGGTGGACAAGCTTTGTCATGGCCGCCTCCGGGGTCATCGTATCGCCCGAGAGTACGTTGGCCTGCAGCAGCCCCTGGCCGGCAGCGTAATGTCCGGGGGCGACGCCGCCGATGGGACACTGGCTGATTGCTGCGATGAGCTTGCCTTCACCGCTGGCCCTGGCCAGAACACCGATCAGTTCGGGGTCCGGCGGGACGTTGCCTCCGCCCCATACCTCGAGCAGCGCGCCCCGCACACGTGTGTCACCAAGCCAGGCGTCGAGCTGCCAGGCCTGGACCCCGGGCCAGAGTACGAATCTGACCACGCCGCCATCGGCCAGCGCCGAGTAATCCGGCAGTTCGAAGCGAGGCGCCCCGCGCTGCTGAGTCTCGAGTCCACGGCCAGGGTAGAGGATCACGTCGTCGTCGATGCGTTCCCCCAGCACGGGGTAGTTGGGGCTGGCGAAGGCGTCGTCGGCCTCGCTATGGGTCTTGCGCGTGCGAACGCCGCGTAGCAGGCGGCCGGCGAAGGCCACGGTGACTTCCTGCAGCTCCGGCTTGGCGGCGTAGCGCAGGGCCAGTTCGATGTTGTCGAGCGCGTCGCTGCCTTCGGCTTCGAGCGGTTGCATGGCGCCGGTGACGACCACGGGACGATCCAGTCCCTGGAGCTGGTAGGCCAGGCTCGAAGCGGTCCACGACAGTGTGTCGGTCCCATGCAGCACGACCACGCCGGAATACTCACGCACGCTTTCGGCAATGAGCCCGCCCAACCGCTGCCAGTCACTCGGGTTGGCTGCGCTCGAGTCGATGGGGACGTCTACCGACCGGAGCGTGAAGCGAGGGAGACGTGCCTGGCGACTTGGCGGCAGGCCGGCCAGGGCGTGTCTGACCCTCGCCTCGATATCGCCCCCTGGGGCCAACCCTTCGGCACTGGGCACCATGCCCAGGGTGCCGCCGGTGTAGAGCACCAGCACGGGGCGATCGACGAAGGGAGGTTCGTTCATGGCAGATCCTGATAATGAAATGTTCACGGGAGGCAGCGAAGGGCGCGCAGCGACAATGATACCGGGAGTCGCTCAGGATCTCACTCGTCGGCCTCGACCCTTGCGCCTTCGGCGACCCGGTCGCCGGGATGCGTGATCAAGGTTTCATTCTCGTTGAGGCCGGCAAGTATCTGGGAAACGAGCCCTTGGCGACGGCCCACCTCCACCGTGCGGCGGACAGCACGGCCATCTTCTACTACGAACACCGCCCACTCTCCATCATGGCGAAACAGCCCACTGGTAGGGATCTGCAGGACTTGCTCCGCCTCCCAAATCAGAAATTCGGCATCCACGCGAAAGCCGCTGCCAAGGCCAAGCGTGGCGAGGTCGAGCCTGGGGGAGAAATCCACGATCACCGGCACCCGTTGCTCGTCCACGCCCAGTGCCGAGGTGCGGGTGAAGCCGGAAGGGGCGATGCGCCTGACTTCTCCTTTCAGCGGCTCGCCGCCCCAGCCGGTGATGTTGACGGCCATCCCTGGACGCAATCTCACGGCATCCATGGAGAGCAGGTCGACCTGGATCTCAAGGTCGTCGAGGCTGCCGAGTTCGAGGATCGGGTCGCCGGCGGAGACGCTGCCTTCGCAGCAGCGGTAGCGTGTCAGCACCAGCCCGGTTACAGGTGCGCGGACTTGCAACTTAGGTTGATCCGCATCGCTGCGCTGGCCGCTTGCTACCGCCAGCAGTGCCCGAGCGCTTTCGACTTCGAAGCGAGCCACTTCGACGCCGGAAGCTGCAGAATTCTCCAGCGCGCGGAGTCGGTCGCGCTGGTTCTGGCGCTGCTCCAGTTCGGCGGTGGAGACGAGGTTACGCTGATGCAACTGCCGGTAGCGCTGATATTCGGCTTCGGCGAAGCGTCGGTCGGCCCGGGCCGTTTCGAGGTTGGCTTGAGCGGCCTGGAATCGGGCCTGTGCGGCCTGTAGGTTGTCTTCGGCCTGCTGGCGGGTGCGCACGTCCAGCGCCGGTGCCGGACTCGGCTCGAGCTGGAACAGTATCTGGCCTTCCTCGACATTGTCCCCTACTTCGAGGGTGACGCGCTGGAGGTAACCTGCGATAGGCGCCGAGACGTTCCAGGTGTTGCGCAGTTGAGTGCGTCCCTCCTCGATGACCGAATCGATGAAGGGGCCCACCGTGACCCGGGCCACGTTGACCGGAACTGGTGAGGGGCGCAACGCCCAGGCCAGTAGCCCGAGCAGTCCGAGCCCCAACGCCCCCCAAACCACGTGACGGGGCCACGTGCGGCGTGTACTCATTCTTTCAACCTCTCGTATATAGAGACCATGAGTTCATCACTCGACGGCCTTGAGGACGCGCAGCTTGTCGAGGCGGCCGAGACGCCGAAACACCAAGATGCCGACCACGAGCGAAGCGACCAGGACGCCAGCGGCAGCGAAGCCGAAGATCTGTGGGGTGAAGACCAGCGGTATGCGGAACAAGTCATTGCTGAAGGCCTTATGCAGCAGGCGAATGAAGACGATGCCGATGGCCCAGCCCAGCGGGATTGCCGCCAGGGAGAGCAGGGCTATCTCTCCGAGCAGTATGCGTGCCACTTCCGAACGCGTGTAACCCAGCACTTGCAGCGTTGCCAGCTCCCTGGCGCGCTCGGCAAAGGCGATGCGGGAATTGTTATAGACCACGCCGAAGGCAATCGAGGAGGCAATGCCGACGAAGATCACCGCGACCATCAGCAGCGTCTCGTCCATGTATTCGCGAATGCCCCGTTCGGCCTCGGTGAGTAGGCCGATCGATGTCACGGCGGGCATATCCCACAGCGCGGCATGCAGTTCGCTCGTGTACGCCGTGTCCGCCAGCAGCCAGGCACCGCTGATCGCAGGACCCTCGCGCATCAGTGCGTCGAGGGTGTCGCGGCGCAGGTAGGCGCCCACGCCCAGAGGTTCCTCCACCAGGGCCGTCAAGGGCAGGTGAAGACGCTCGCGGCGTCCCTCCATGATGACCACTTCCAATTCGTCACCGATCTTGGCGCCCAGTAGCTCGGCCAGATGACGCGTCAGCATGATGCCCGTCTCGGGCAGTTGCTGAGGGCGGCCGCTGGCATCGAGTACACGACGCAGCCTCGGGGTGGGCTCCATGCCCAGCAGGCTGGTGCGGTACTGGCGATGGCCGTGTATCAGGGTCACGGGCACCCGGCGCCAAGTCTCCACCGCCAGCACACCAGGCTGATGGCGAAGTTCACCGGCTGCGCGTGTCGGAGTAGGCTCGTTGAAGGTGAGCTCGATGTCCATCTGCAACACCTGGCGGTACTGCTGATCGATCATCTCGTTCACCGCTGCGAGCTGGTAGGCGCCGATCATCAGCAGCCCCGCAGAGAGGGCGATTCCAACTACGGAAAAGCCGGCCTTGATCGGATATCGAGCCAGGTTGCGCACTACGATGCGTCCCTCGTTGCCGAGCAGGGCTACCGGCACCAGGCGTTCCAGCCAGCTGCGCCGGAAGCGGTGTGGTGCGGGCGGGCGCATGGCTTCGGCTGGTGGGCGGCTGACCGCACGCCATACCGCATGCCAAGTACCGGCCAGGGCGGCGCTCAGCGTCACCAGAAGCGACAGGGCCAGCACCCAGCCCGGTACGCCGAAGCGCATCTCGGGGAAGCGGAAATACTCGCGGTAGACCCCAGCCAGGCCGCTGGCGGCCCAGGCGCCAAGTGCCACGCCCAGGGCCCAGCCGACCAGCACGATCAGCGCCGCCAGCAGGCCGTAGTGACGGGCCAATTCACCATCGCGGTAACCGAAGGCCTTGAGCACGGCCAACTGCTCACGCTGGGTCTGGATGATGCGTCCCATTACCACGTTAAGTAGAAATGCCGATACCGACAGGAAGATCGCCGGCAGTACGGTAGCCATGATGCGCTGCTGGTTCAGTTCCTCCTCGATGAAGCGATGCGACTGCTGGTCGTGACGGGTCTGGGCCCCAAGGGCACCATAGCGGGCCAAGGCCAGCTCCAGGGCATCGCTGACATCGGCCTCGCTGGCCCCTGCCTGAAGCGTCAGGGTCAGGCTGTTGAAAGCCCCTTCCATGCCATGGGCTCGGGAGAGCGCTCGCTGGTTCATCCACAGCACGGCATAGCGGCGATAGTCTGGCATCAGGTCGGTAGGAGCGGCCTGGAAGAGGAATTCGGGGCTCAGAGCAATACCGACCAGGGTCAGTCGTGTGCGGCGGCCGTTGACGATTGCCTCCAGCTCGTCCCCGGGGGCCAGGCCATGCGCTTCGGCGAAGGCGTCTGACACCACCACCTGATCGTCACGCCCGGCCTCCGGGAGGTTGCCCGCCAGCAGATGCAGGCGATTGAGCAGCGGCTGGCGTCCGTCGGGCAGCGACAGCAGCTGGCCGCGCACGGGGTCGCTGTAGCCGGGTACCGCCAGGCGCACTGCAGCGCGCACCCGGGGTTCGATCAGATTGACGCCATCGAGCCGTTGCAGCTGTTCCAGCATGCCCAGGGGGGCTCGCTTGACCTCGACGAATAACTCAGCGAAGCGATGACTGGCGTAGAAACGGTCTCGGGCGCCGGACAGCGATTCCAGGGTGGTCACGGCAAGGACCAGGGTCATGACGCCGCTGGCGATGACCATGGCAATGGCCAGCGCCTGTCCCTTGAGACGCCACAGGTCGCGATAGAGCTTGCGGTCGAGAGTCTGCATCGTAGGCGTCGCCGAACTACCAGCGCAGCTCTTGCGGCTGACGGCGGCTGGCGTTGACATGCAACCGATCGACCCGGCCGTCACGTAGGCGAATGATGCGATCGGCCATGTCGCCGATCACCTCGTTGTGGGTGATGATTGCCACGGTGGTGCCGGTGCTGCGATTGATCTGCTCGAGCACCTCCAGCACGCGTATGCCGGTCTGGAAGTCGAGAGCCCCGGTGGGCTCGTCACACAGTAGTACGTCGGGCTGCTTGGCCACGGCTCGGGCGATGGCGACGCGCTGCTGTTCGCCGCCCGATAGCTGGGAGGGGAAGTGGTCGAGGCGATGCTCCAGGCCCACCAATGCCAGGGCCTCTTCCGGGGCTAGCGGGTTGCGGCTGATGTCGGTCACGATGGCGACGTTCTCCCGCGCGGTGAGACTCGAGATCAGGTTGTAGAACTGAAACACGAAGCCCACATGGTGGCGGCGAAAGCGGGTCAGCTCACGCTGGCTCGATGCTGCCAGGTCCAGCCCGCTCTGCTTTGGTGACGGCGCCATGGGAGAAGGGAGATGAGAGGTCGGATAGTAGACCAATGAACCCTCGCTGGGGCTGTCCAGGCCGCCGAGGATATTGAGCAGCGTCGACTTGCCCGAGCCCGATGCCCCGAGCATCACCACCAGCTCACCCTTGAACAGCTCCAGGTCGACGCCGCGGAGTGCCTGTATGGTGACTTCGCCCATTTGGTAGAAGCGCTTCAAGCCTCGGGTCTGGAACACCACTTCTGACATGACGTATTAGTCGTCTGGTGGGGGCAGTTATACGCTAGGCTAGCATGCCGTACTGCCCTGGCATGCTTGATCGATGTCAATGGAAATGCAAAAGCCTAGCGAGTGAGGAGCCTGCCGTCGTCGCCGATATCCAGGCGCAGGTTGCGCCCGGCCAGCAGGGCGAAGCCGGCCGCGGCCGCCACGATGAGCAACAGTACGAGGGTGAGTACGTTCATGTTCACTTCAAGCTGTAGCAGTACGCCCACGGCCAGGGGCCCCATGGCCGCGAGGGTATAGCCACCGCCCTGGGCCAGGCCGGAAAGCTTGCCGGCCAGGCGTGAATTGGCCGTGCGCAGCACGATCAGGGTAAGGGCGAGACTGAAGCTTCCGCCCTGGCCCAGCCCTAGCAGCACCACGCCCGGCCAGCGCCAGCTCTCGCCTGCCTGCAGTAGCAGCCACAGGCCGCCTCCTACGCAACCCAGCACCAGCAGCAGGGCAGGACGCTGGTCGCGGCTGAAGCGTGCCAGCCACGGCGCCCCCAAGGCGGATATCAGCTGTACCATGACCGAAGCGCCCATCATCCAACCCGCCTCGGCTTCACTGTAGCCGCGGGCCTGCAGCAGGGTTGGCAGCCAGCCGAAGACGATGTAGGCCAACGAGGATTGGCTGCCCATCAGCAGCATGACCTGCCATGCCAGCGGCTGCCCGAGGAGTTCGCGCATGCTGCCGCCGACAGGCGGCGTGGCAATGGCGCGCGGCGTGCGCGGCATGAGCGCTACCCAGGCCAGCAAGGCCAGGCCGGCGAGTAGCCCCCAACTGATCAGGCTGAAGCGCCAGCCCCCCAACAGATTGGCGAGGGGGATGCTCAGACCGGCACCGAGGGCGCCCCCCAGGCACAGGGCCATGGTATAGACCCCGGTCATGAGGTCCGCGCCGCCGGGAAGCTCGCGCTTGACCAGCGCCGGGAGCAGAGTGCCGGCAACGCCGATGGCGGCACCCACCAGCAGGGTGCCGATGAACAGCAACGGCACGGCTGGGACGCCGCGCAGCAACAGGCCGAGGATCAGGATGCCCAGAGACAGGGTCAGGGTACTCTCGGGGCCAACGCGCTTGGCCAGCCAGGGTGCCAGCGGCGCAAAGATGCCCAGGCAGAGTACCGGCAGCGTGGTCAGGGCGCCGATGGCGAGGGGTGTCAGGCCGGTTTCGGCCTTGATTCGCAACAGTAGCGGGGCAAGTGAGGAGAGGGCGGGTCTCAGGTTGAGACCCACCAGCACCATCAGAAAAAGGAAGAGCACAACGCGTCGCGGATCGGGGCGGGCCTCAGTCGTCATGGCCTCGCCACTTGCCGGCTCTCCTGCGGGTGTCATGCCTTGAGGAAGCTGCGTGCGCCTCGCGGCGAGCGATCAGGGAATCCTCGTTCACTCCACGAGGATCGAAGTTGACCCGCCCCGGATCGGTGGATTCCTGGACCTGGCGACGGATGTCCGAAACGTCCTCGATGCTGACCAGCAGTTCCTGATTGCCCAGCACTTGGCGCTGGGCAGTCAGGCGACCTTCGAAGGTCCAGCAGCGCTGTGGTACCTGAGCGACATACCAGCTGCGACCTTGCCAATGGGCGTGCCCTTGGGTATCCAGTTGCAGGGCCTCGAGCGGCACCAGGGTGGCGAACAGGCGTGCATTGAGCACCATGCCGCCGTTGGCCATGTGGATGGGGCCTTCATAGCGTCCGGCATTGAGATCCTCGATGACGCTGCTACGCTTGGCGCGAGGCTCGATGCTGCCCTGGCCGCAGAGATGTAGCAGGCTGTCATCGATCTGCTTGATGACCCAGACCGGAATGGGTTGCTTTCCGGTCAGCCATTTGAGCATGCTCGAGCCTCCTTGCATCGTCAGGTGAGGTTTTATGAGCCGTATACCATCCCATATCCCATACGCCTCGCCAACTACCAAGCCCCACTAAGCGAGCCGCTCAGGCCCGGCGGCTGCCTTGCCCACGGCTGCGTCGGCGGCGCGGTGCCTGGGCATCGCCGCTGGTCGTGTTGCCAGCAGCAACGCGCTGGCCCGACTGGCCACGATTGCTGCCGCCCTGGCGAGGCTGGCCGCCGCGTCGGTTGCGACCGTTCTCGATCGGCTCGGGCTTGGCGTTTGGGTCGGGCTCGAAGCCAGGCTCGATGTGCTTTTGCAGGTCGCGCTTGATCAGCCGCTCGATACCCTTCAGCAGACCGTGTTCGTCGACGCAGACGAGCGAGACGGCCTGACCTTCGCTGCCGGCACGGCCGGTACGGCCAATACGGTGCACGTAATCCTCGGCGACATTGGGCAGTTCGAAGTTGACCACATGGGGCAGTTCGCTGATGTCCAGGCCTCGGGCGGCGATGTCGGTTGCCACCAGTACCTGCAGGTCGCCGCTCTTGAATGCGGCCAGCGCCTTGGTGCGTGCCGTCTGGCTCTTGTTGCCATGGATCGCCATGGCCGGGATGTCCTGCTTGGAGAGCTGCTCGGCCAAGCGGTTGGCGCCGTGCTTGGTGCGGGTAAAGACCAGCACCTGATGCCAGGCATGTCGAGTGATCAGGTGAGCCAGGAGATCGCGCTTCTTCTCCCGATCGACGCGGTAGACCGCCTGTTCGACGGTTTCCGCCGTGGTGTTGCGGCGAGCCACCGAGATCTTCTCGGGGTTGTCGAGCAGCTTGGCGGCCAGCGCCTGAATCTCGTCGGAGAAGGTGGCCGAGAACAGCAGGTTCTGGCGCTTTGCGGGCAGTACCCGCAGCACTTTCTTGATGTCGTGGATGAAGCCCATGTCGAGCATGCGGTCGGCTTCATCGAGGACCAGGATCTCCACCTTGGAGAGGTCGACGTGCCTTTGCTGGTGCAGGTCGAGCAGGCGGCCGGGGGTCGCCACCAGCACGTCGAGGCCGGGGCGAATGGCATCCACCTGGGGTTGCTGGCCTACGCCGCCGAAGATGACGTGGCTCTTCAGGGTGAGATGACGGCCGTAGTCGGCGACGCTCTCGCCTACCTGGGCGGCCAGTTCGCGGGTGGGCGTCAGCACCAGGGCGCGTACCTGACGCTGGCCGGGGCGCGGGCCGTCGGCCAGGCGCTGCAGCATTGGCAGGGTAAAGCCTGCGGTCTTGCCGGTGCCGGTCTGGGCGCTGGCCAGCAGGTCGCCACCCTTGAGCACGGTGGGAATGGCCTGGAGCTGGATCGGGGTCGGTGTGGTGTAGCCTTGTGCCTCGACGGCACGCAGCAGTTCGGCCCGCAGGCCGAGATCGGAAAAGAGGGTCATGCGGTCTCCGCAGATACGTCCTCGCCGTGCCACGTGCAGCTTGCACATGGCCAGTCCCGGGCCAAGACGTGAGAAATTCGGTTCAGGGGCGCGGCAGGAGGGACTACGAATCGCCGCGTGGGGGCATTATGCCAGTTTATTTCCCGCGCTGCAGCTTTCCTTGCGCTCCCGCCTTTTTACCCGGGGCGGCTTCGAGGCCTTCCTTGAGGCGGGCGAGCACGGCGGCATTCAAGCCCTCGATCTCGTCGAGCGCTTGCGGTTCCAGCCGATGGAGCCGCTCGGGATCGCTGATGCCATGAACGAAGAGGACCTGAGCACTTGCCGGACCGACGCCCTTGACCTGGGTGAGCCTGATGGCGTGGCGTGAGAGCAGGGTGGTACGCCGGGTGTCGTCCAGATGTTCCCAGCCCCCACGCTGATAGAGATCGCAGGCGTACCGATCCAGGCCAAGGCGCAGGCTTTCCAGTACGGGTTGTGCCTGTTGGGAATCGATCTGCTGGAGCGCATCCGCGAGCTGATCGCAGCATGCGCTGATCGTCTCCAGCCGATCGACGGCAGCTTGGGAAGACTTCGACTCCAGCGCGGCAAGCAGTTCCCGCTCGAGTCGTTGGGCGAGGCTTTGCAGCGCCAGGGCGGTAGCGCGATCAGGCACTGCCTGGCCCGTCGCGACAGGGAAGGGGCTGGCCGGCATGTGGCGTCCTTGTGGTCAGTTCGCTTATCAGACTAGACCAGGATGACCATGCAGGTAGGGTTCAGCGCGCTTGCCTGATACCCGTGGCAATGTCGCTTACCACTCGGTCCCAACTGCTGCCCAGTGCGCGAACCAGCGCAGGGTAACCGTCGTCGTCGAGTTCCGTCTCCACATGGAAGCGCTCCATGGCTAGCAGACGTCCATCCGGGGCCAGTAGCTGCCACTGTCCGCTGGCGATGGCCAGGCCGTCATGGCGGCCCTGAAAGCGGTCCACTTCGAGGCGCAGGCGCAGAGCCTCGCTGCGCCCGAGGCTGGCCTCGTCGCGCATGACGCGGGTGTCGGGGAGACGCTCCGCCAGCCTTGCACGAAGGCCGCGCTCCAATTGGCGTCCCAACGGCTCGGCCCACAAGTGCTGGCGGGCGGCGTTGAGCGTGATGTCATCGAGTTGCAACACGATGCCATCGGTGTCCAGGTAGTGCGCCAGGCGCGGCGGCTGCACGACCAGCAAGTGCTCCGCCGCGGGGCTGCCGACCGACAGCGCGGTGCCGCTATCGGGTAGCATGTAACGGTTGGCAGGCGTCGTGGGCGAAGCGCAGCCGGCAAGCAGCAGCATGCTTGCCAACAGGGCAAGCTGGGGAATCCATCTCATGCAAAGCTTCCTTTCGACGCGATGACAACAGCATAGCGATTCATTGGACGGACCTCATCAGTTGCGTCGCGGTGCGCGCGGTGTCGGATCCTCTGTGTCGAGGCTATCGAACAGCAGCGCCCTGGGGTTCTCGTTGAGTGTGCGTGTGACCGGCTGCAGATCGCGCATCAGGCGCTCCAGCCGCTCGGCGGTGGCGGTCAGCTCGCGATAGGCACTGGAATCCGGTGACAGACCCTCCAGGGTTTCACGTAGCGCCTCCAGCGAGGCGTTGAGGTTGGCTGGCAGGTTGCGGGTGCCCGGGTCGTCGAGCATGCCTTGCAGTGAGGCACTGAGCTCGCGCACCTCGCTCAACATGGCTTCGGAGGCGGTCAGGCTGCGGTCCAGGCCAGCGAGCAGCGGCTCGATCTCGAGCGCGTTGAGCTTCTCCAGCAGAGCGGTGACCTGGGCCTCGATCTGGGCGAAACCGGTCGATGTCGTCGGGAAAACGGTACGTTCGCTGAAGGTTTCCGCCAGGTAATTCTCCGCTTCGTCACGGTAGAAGTTGATGTCGACGAACATCGAGCCGGTGAGCAGGTTACCCGACTTGAGCGAGGCGCGCAGGCCGACGCCGAACAGTCGCTTGAAGCGTTCGTCCCACTCTCCGAGATCGACCTGCTGGTTCTCGATACCGAGGCGCTGCGGTTCGATGCGAATCAGCACCGGGATGGCGAAGCCGTTGCGTGTACCCGGCTGCTCGGCGGTGAACTGCCAGGGCACGGCTGCCACGGTGCCGATGCGCACGCCGCGGAATTCCACCGGCGCCCCACGCGATAGCCCGCGGACGCTGTCTTCCACCAGCAGTACGTATTCCAGGTAGCGATTGAAGGTGCCCTGGCGGGCACTCTCTTCGTCGGGGTAGAGGTTGAAGGTAGTGTCGTTCTCTACCGGACCGCCACGCGGCAGGTCTTCGGGCACGCCGAAGGTCACGCCGCCGCCGAGCAGGGCCTCGAGGGATTCCACGTTGATGCGAATGCCGTCCGCATCGAGGCGCAGGTCGATGCCGCTGGCCGACCAGAACCGGGTGCTGTCGGTGACCAGGCGGTCGTAGGGGCTCTCGATGAAGATACGCTGGGTCATGCGCCGCGTATCGGCATCGAAGTTGGCTTCCTCGACGCGGCCCACGGTATAGCCTTGATAGGTGACGGGGTCGCCGGCGCGCAGCGAGTTGCCAAGCTCGCTGACCAGGTTGATACGTAGCCCGGCGGCATCGGCCGGTGCCACGGGAGGAAGATCGCTGACCTGGAACTCGCGCACGCCGGGCTCGCCGCTACCCGGCTGAAGCTGGATGTAGGCGCCGGAAAGCACGGTACCCAGGCCGCTTATGCCCTCGCGGCCGATGCGTGGCTTGACCACCCAGAAGCGGCTGCCTTCGGTCAGCATGGCTTCGCTATTGGGAGACATTCGCGCGGTGATCACGGTATGCGTCAGGTCGTCGGAGAGCTGCACGCGCTCCACCCGGCCTACCTCGACATTGCGGGTCTTGATCAGGGTGCTGCCGGCCTCGATGCCTTCCGCATTGCTCATGGTCAGGGTGATCAACGGGCCGCGGCTGCGATAGTTGTCGTAGACCAGCCATAGGCCGATCAGCATGGCCACGATGGGCACGATCCAGATTGGCGACAGGCGACGTTGCGGCGTCGGTTTGGCGCGGTGCATGTCGCGGCTGGCCTCGTTGTCTCGAGGGGTATCGCTCATTCAGTGGTTCCTTGCGTTTCACGAGAGTCACGCGGCAGGGGCGTGTCCCAGATCAGTCGGGGGTCGAAGGTCATGGCGGCCAGCATGGTCAGCACCACTACGGCAGCGAACGCCAGGGCGGCGGGGCCGGGGGTGATCGACATCAGTGAGCCGGCACGAATCAGCGCCACCAGAATGGCGACCACGAAGACGTCCACCATCGACCAGCGCCCGATGAATTCGGTCAGGCGGTACAGTCGCGTGCGGTTGCTGGCATTGAGTTCGTCGCTGCGCTTGACTACCAGGCAGAGCCAGGCGAGCGCCACCAGCTTGCCCACCGGAACGATCACGCTGGCCACGAAGATGACCACGGCAACCGGCCAGGAACCCATCTGAATCAGTTCCACCACGCCACCGATGATGGTGGAGGGGGCGCTATGCCCGAGACTGGTGGTGGTCATGATGGGGTAGACGTTGGCTGGGATGTACATGAGTGCGGAGGCCGCGATCAGCGCCCAGGTGCGCTGCAGGCTGTGCGGCAAGCGTGCATGCAGCCGTTCGCCGCAGCGTCGGCAGTATCCGCGTCCGTCGGCCTCCAGGCGATTGACCAGCCCGCAGGTGGGGCAGCCGGTCAGGCCCTGACCGGCTGCCGTTGCTCCGGTGCGGGCTCCTTCGGGGGCCAGCGGCTCACCGGCCAGCGAGAACCACATCCAGTCCGAGTCGATGGACTGGGTCGTGGCCAGCAGCAGCAGGGCGAAGGCGCAGAAGGCCCAGAAGGAGATCCCCAGTTCGATCTGGGCCAGGTCTGCCACCTTGATCAGGCTCACCAGCGCGCCAATGATGAAGACGTCGGCCATCATCCACGGGTTAAGATGAGCCAGCGCGCGGGCTATGCCACGGCTGGCCGGCAACGGCTGACCCTGCAGCAGGCCCAGCTGCAGCCACATCACGCACAGCAGGTAGATGCCGGGCAGCACGGCGATCGTCATGATCACGGCAATGGCCACCAGTGGCTGATCGAAGCCGATCAGCGTGGTGGCCGTCTGGGTAAGCTCGATGCGGTTGCCGAAGCCGCTGACACTGAAGCTGACGAAGGGAAAGGAGATCGCCAGCAACAGGGCGACCATGGCCGCCATCGCCAGTGCCATGCTGCGCTGGGCCGGGCGATGGTGGCGCGTGGCCAGGATGTGCCCGCAGCGTGGGCAATCCGCTCGCTGCCCTGACCGCAGTGGCGGCAATGCTACCAGCCAGTCGCACTCATGGCAGGCGCGCAGGCGCCGACGCGAGGTGCGTACCTCGGGTGGGGTCTGGTCGACCCGGGGTTCGCCAGGGGCGGGCAGGAAGCGAAGGGGCTGGTTGAACACTTGAGAGACGACCCGACGACGGTAATGAAGCGAGGAGTGCCCATCCGCTTGCATGAACTGGGCATATTGAAGTGTGACACGTTGACGCCATGCGTACCATATACAAACATTCGACCCTGAATGTTCCCTGAGGAGATCAAATTGTTACTTCCCGTGATGGCCGTAGTGGCAGGTCTTGTGCTGCTGGTCTGGAGCGCCGAGCGCTTCGTCGATGGTGCGGCAGCGACATCCCGTCGTCTCGGTGTTTCACCGCTGCTGGTGGGTATGCTGGTCATTGGTTTCGGCACTTCGGCGCCGGAGCTGATGGTTTCTTCGCTGGCGGCGAGCCAGGGCAACCCGGGGTTGGCACTCGGTAACGGCTACGGTTCGAACATCGCCAACATTGGACTGATCCTGGGGCTCATGGCAGTCATCGCGCCGTTGGCGGTGCACTCCAGCGTGATTCGGCGCGAGCTGCCGATTCTGGTGGCGGTGACGTTCTTGTCGGCGCTGCTGATGTGGGGCGGCCTGATCGGTCGTCTCGAAGGCAGCCTGCTGCTCGTGCTGCTGGCGGCCATGATCGGCTTCAGCATCTGGCATGCCCGGCGCAGCGGCCCCGACCCGCTTGGCGACGAAACCGAGGAGAGCCTGCAGGCCCATCCCATGTCGCTGCGCAGCGGTGTGATCTGGACGCTCGTCGGCCTGATCCTGCTGGTGGTGAGTTCGCGTGTGCTGGTCTGGGGAGCGGTGGAGATTGCCGTTGGTTTCGGCGTCAGCGATCTGATCATCGGTCTGACCGTCGTCGCCGTCGGTACCTCGCTGCCGGAGTTGGCGTCCTCCTTCAGTGCGTTGCGCAAGGGCGAACACGATCTGGTGGTGGGTAACGTGGTGGGATCCAATCTGTTCAATACCCTGGGCGTGGTCGGGTTGGCCGCGGTCATTCATCCCATCGAGGTAGGGGCCGAGGTACTGTTGCGAGATTGGAGTCTGATGACCGTCATGACACTGCTGATGACGGTCTTCGCGATTGGCTGGAAGGGGCGTCCGGGACGGATCAACCGGCTCGAGGGCGCGATGCTGCTGACGCTGTTCATCGGTTATACCGTTTTCATGGTGCACCTGGTCGTGCAGAGTGCCAGCGCACTCTAGTGGGGAAGCTGCGACAACCCGACACAGCAAGAAGCAGGGACTCGGCGCCCGCGCTCTAGTAGGCTTTGCGGATACAAGCACAAGACGAACCGACAAGTATTGACCCAGGACAGAGTTAAGGCATGTAGGGTTTTGTAAGCAACGATACCCTGCATTGCCTACTGTTCTAGTCTCTGGGAATACCCTAGCCGAGTATCGAGGTGAAATGCGCCACGACATGTCCAGGAAGGACGTGATCGGAAGCACAACAACAGCACCCTGTGTGCTTTCGCATCCCTTGAGACGTTGACTCTTTCGCAGCCAAGAGGTACGTCATGGAGCTTGATCCCGTATTGCTATCGCGATTGCAGTTCGCCTTCGTCGTCTCCTTCCACGCCATCTTCCCGGTCTTCACCATCGGCCTGGCATCCTACATCACCGTGCTGCATGCGCTGTTCTACAAGACACGCAATCCGGCGTGGGACCGCCTGGCCTACCTCTGGACCAAGGTGTTTGCCGTGGCCTTCGGCATGGGGGTGGTGTCCGGCATCGTGATGTCCTTCCAGTTCGGCACCAACTGGAGCAATTTCTCCCAGGCGAGCGCCAACTTCATCGGCCCGCTGCTGAGCTACGAGGTGGTCACCGCCTTCTTCCTCGAGGCAGCGTTCCTCGGCGTGCTGCTGTTCGGTCGCGGTCGGGTGCCGCAGGGGGTGCACCTGTTCGCCGCTGGCATGGTTGCGCTAGGCACCTTCATCTCGACCTTCTGGATCCTGGCGGCCAACAGCTGGATGCATACGCCGGCCGGCGTCGAGTTCACCGATGGCGTCTTCCGGGTCACCTCGTGGACCGAGGCGATCTTCAATCCCTCGTTCCCGTATCGCTTCGCCCACATGGCCATGGCCTCGTTCATTACCGGCGGCTTCGTCGTCGCCGGGGTCAGCGCCTGGTACCTGCTGATCGGCCGTGACGTGGAAGCGAATCGCAAGGCGCTGTCGATGTGCCTGTGGATGCTGCTGGTGCTGACGCCGGCCCAGGCCTTCGTCGGCGACCTCCATGGCCTCAATACCTTCGAGCACCAGCCGGTCAAGCTCTCCGCCATGGAGGGCAACTGGGAGACCCGCGAAGGAGCGCCGTTCCTGATCGCCGCCTGGCCGGACCAGGCGGCGCAGCAGAACCGCTTCGAGATCGGCATTCCCTATGCGGCGAGCCTGATCCTCACACATGAGCTGCACGGCGAGATACCCGGCATCCTCGAGGTGCCGCCGGAAGAGCAGCCGCCGGTAGCGCTGGTGTTCTGGGCCTTTCGGGTGATGATCGGTATCGGCTTCCTGATGATCGCCGTATCGCTGGTTGGCCTCTACCTGCGGCGCGGCGGAAGGGTCTACCACTCCCGAGCCTACCTGCAGACGCTGCGGTTGATGTCCGTCACGCCTTTCATGGCCGTGCTTGCCGGCTGGATAACCACCGAGTCGGGCCGGGCGCCGTGGTTGGTCTACGGCATCATGACCCACGCCGAAGGGGTCACGCCCTCGCTGACCGGCGGCATGGCGCTGTTCACCTTGATCGGCTACGTGATGGTGTACGGCATCGTCTTCTACGCCGGGACTTATTACCTCACACGGGTCATCCGCTACGGCATGCAACCCAAGGACGAGGAGAAGGTGATCGACGATTTCGAGACCCCGAAGCGACCGTGGTCGGCTACCCACACCCCGTTTGACGATGACCCATCCAAGGAGGGAGTCTGACCATGGAAATGTTCGATCTGTCCTTGATCTGGGCGCTGATCATCGGCTTCGCCATCATGATGTACGTGCTGATGGACGGCTTCGACCTGGGGCTCGGCATCCTCTTTCCGTTCGCCCCCGACGAGGATGCCCGAGACGTGATGATGAACACGGTGGCGCCGGTGTGGGACGGCAACGAGACCTGGCTGGTGCTGGGGGGAGCCGGGCTACTGGCGGCGTTTCCACTGGTCTACTCGGTGTTCTTGCCGGCGTTGTACATTGGCGTGTTCCTGATGTTGGCAGGGCTGGTGTTTCGCGGCGTGGCCTTCGAGCTGCGCTTCAAGTCGCGTCGAGACCGCCCCGGCCGACGGTTTTGGAATTGCGCCTTCAGCGGCGGTTCCGCCGTGGCAGCCTTTGCCCAAGGGGCCGTGGTGGGCACTTATATCCAAGGGTTCGAGACCGAGAACATGGTCTATGTAGGCGGCCCGCTCGACTGGCTGACGCCGTTCACGGTGCTTACCGGGATCGGCATGATGATCGGCTACGCGTTGCTGGGTACCACCTGGCTGATTCTCAAGTCGGAGGGGTATATCCAGGCCTGGGCCTACCGGCTGACCACGCCGCTGCTGCTGGCCGTGCTGGCCATCTTTGCCATCATCAGTGTCTGGACACCGCTAGTGAACGAGGTCGTCTGGGAGCGCTGGTTCGGTCACCTTCATGTGATCTGGATGCTGCCTGCACTAACCCTGCTGTGTATGTTCACGGTGCACTGGGCGTCACGTCGCGGTTACGAGATGCTGCCGTTCATCGCGACGCTGGGTACCTTCCTGTTTACCTACCTGGGTCTGGTGGTCAGCAAGTGGCCCTGGATCGTGCCGCCGAACTACACCATCTGGGATGCCGCCTCCGCACCGGAATCCCAGCTCTTCCTGCTGATTGGCGTGCTCTTCGTGTTGCCTTTCGTGCTGGTCTATACCTTCTGGTCCTACTGGGTATTCCGCGGCAAGGTGCGGGCCGGCGAGGGTTATCACTGAGCCCATGAGGTCCGACACCCGTTCGGCCCTGGGGCCGCGCCGCTGGCTGGTGACTCATGCCGCCAGCCAACGCGTCTGGTTGGGCCTGGCGGCCATCGCCGGGGTTGCCGTCGGTGCACTGACGGTCGTCCAGATGACCCTGCTGGCCTGGATCGTCAGCCGCCTGCTGGTCGCTGGCGATTCCCTGGCTGCGCTGACCTGGGCCTTCTTCGCCCTGGTTGCCGTGCTGATAGCGAGGGCGCTGTGTCATTGGGGGCAGGAGGTGGCCGGCCAGGAGGCGAGCCTGCGCATTCGCCAGTCGATTCGCGGTGAGCTGCTGGATCATCTTGCCGCGATGGGGCCGGTGCGGGCAGGCGCTCGTCATTCGGGTGGGCTGGCCAGCCAACTGGTCGAGCAGGTCGAGGCGCTGGACGGTTACTTTGCCCGTTTCCTGCCACAGTTACGGCTCAGCGTGGCCACTCCGCTACTGGTTCTCATCGTGGTGTTCTGGCTCGATTGGCTGGCGGCCCTGTTCCTGCTGCTGGCGGCACCCCTGATACCGCTGTTCATGGCCTTGGTAGGGATGGGCGCCGAGCGACTCAACCGGGAACAGTTTGCTGCCGTCAGTCGTCTCTCGGGCCACTTCCTCGACCGTGTACGTGGAATCGCCACCCTACAGCTCTTCCATCGCACCCGTGAAGCCGGTGTAGAGGTCCACGAGGCGGCGGATCGCTATCGGCGCCTGAGCATGCGGACGCTGCGTGTGGCCTTTCTCTCCTCGGCGGTGCTCGAGTTCTTCGCCTCGGTGGCGATTGCCGTGGTCGCGATCTACGTGGGCTTCGGCCTGCTGGGATATATCGACTTCGGCCCGGCGGAGGAGCTGACGCTGTTCAGTGGTCTGCTGGTGCTGCTGCTGGCGCCGGAATTCTTTCAGCCGCTGCGCATCCTGGCGCAGCACTACCATGATCGTGCGGCTGCCCTGGGCGCAGCCGATGGCATGTTGGCATTGCTCGGCGAACCGGTGCGTTCGCCTGCCGATCCGACAGCCCAACCGCTGCCGGCGGATCGGCTGATTGCGCTGGAAGGCGTGGCGCTTTCGCATCCGGGGCGCGGCCGGGTGCTGGGTCCATTGAGCCTCGTAGTGGCCTCCGGCGAGACGCTGGTCGTCAGCGGCCCTTCCGGGGCCGGCAAGTCGGCGCTGCTGCAGCTGTTGGCGGGTTTCGTGACGCCCGACGAGGGTGAGCGGCGCACGCAAGCGGGACTCAAGGTCGCCTGGATGGATCAGAGGCCCGTGCTGATCCATGGCAGCCTGGCCGACAACCTCCGCCTGGCTGCACCCGAGGCCAGCGAGACCGGCCTGCAGCGGGCGCTCGAGCGTGCCGGCCTGGCGCAACTCGTGGCCACCTTGCCAGAAGGCATCGATACGCAGTTGGGTGAACGTGGCTCGGGTCTGTCAGGCGGGCAGGCGCAGCGTTTGGCACTGGCCCGGGTATTTCTCTCGGATGCTGGCCTGGTGCTGCTGGACGAACCGACCGCGAGCCTCGACGAGGAGACCGAAGCGCGGGTCATCGAATCGCTGCGAAGACTGGTCGAGGAGGGCCGGACGCTGGTCATTGCCACCCATCATCCCGCGCTGATGGCCATGGCAAGCCGGCGGCTGATGCTCGAAGAGGGGCGATTCAGCCACCAACTGGCGGAAGGGCGAGGGCATGAGTGACGAATCGTTGAGGGCAACGCTTGTCCCCTGGCTACGGCTGCTCGGGCGCCGCCGCCGGCGGCTTGTCATCGGCGTGGCATTGCTGGCGGCCACGCTGTTCTCGGCGGTCGGCCTGTTGGCGCTGTCGGGGTGGTTCATTGCCGCCAGCGCGCTCACCGGCCTGGCCTTGGCGATGGGGCTGGCAGCGAGCCTGGACGTCTACGTGCCGGGCGGCGGGATCCGCTTCTTCGCCGTTAGCCGCACCGTGGCGCGCTACCTGGAACGGCTCTACAACCACGACACCGTGCTGCGCCTGCTGGCCGATCTTCGCAGCCGCCTCTTCAACGCCATGGCCCGGCTCGACGACCGCACCCTGGCGCGGCAGCGCGCCAGTGACTGGCTCAACCGCTTGACCGCCGACATCGATACCCTCGACAGCCTTTACCTGCGCCTGCTGGCGCCCCCTGTGGTGGCGTTGGTGGCGGTGGTGCTGGTCTGTGCCTTCCTGGCGCTGTGGGTCCCGGCGGCAGGCTTGACATTGGCCGCGCTGCTGGTGCCTGCCTGGGCATGGTTGACCGTTGGCCAGGCGTGGCTGGGCATGGCCGCGAGCCGTCGTCAGGTGGGGCATCTCCAGCGCTTGCGCAGCCAGGCCATCGAGTACCTGGAAGGAATGGCGGAGCTCGAGGCCTATGGCAGCCGGGGCTGGCATCGACGCGGATTTCACCAGCGCGAGGAAGCGCTACGGCGCGACCAGCGTCGCACCGGCCGGCTGGCGGGTTTCGGCAACGCGTTGGTGAATCTGGTGGTCGGGCTGGGCATGGTGGCGGCCCTATGGCTGGCGGCGGCGGCGTGGCAGCAGGGCACGATCAGCGGTGCCGTGATGGTCATGATGCCGCTGGCGGTGCTTGCCACCGGCGAAGCGCTGGCCCTGTTGCCGGCGGCTTTCACTCACCTGGGGGCGACTCGAGGTGCGGCCGAGCGGCTCAACGCGGTGGAACAGGCAACGAGCGAGTCCGGCAGGGGCCATGACAGTCTGCCCGACGGTGCCTTGTGCGTGCGCTTCACCGACGTGAGCCTGCGCTATCCCGGCGCGCTCACGCCAGCGCTGCAAGAATTCACGCTGACCCTGGCGCCTGGCGAGCGCTTGGCGCTTACCGGTGTTTCCGGGGCGGGCAAGAGCAGCGTAGCGGCGCTGCTGACCCGCCGCCTGCCGCCCAGCCGAGGGGAGATTGTGCTTGGCGGCGTGCCGCTCGAACGGATCGAGGAGCGGTCGCTGCGTGAACGCGTGGCGATTCTCGGTCAGCGCATCGACCTGTTCCAGGGCAGCCTGGCGACCAATCTGTGGCTGGCGGCGCCGGATGCCAGTGAATCCCGGCTGTGGCAGGCCCTGGCTTGGGTCGAACTGGCAGAGTGGGCCGAATCCCTGCCGCACGGGCTGGCCACCCAGGTCGGAGAAGGGGGGCGGGCGCTTTCCGGTGGGCAGGCGCGGCGCCTGGCCCTGGCGCGGCTATGGCTGCGCGACCCGGGGCTGGTCATCCTCGACGAACCCTTCGCCGGCCTGGATGAAGGCACCGTGTCGCGGCTGACGCCGCGGCTCGACCAATGGCTGGAAGGGCGCAGCGTGCTCTACCTGGTGCACCAGCTCGACGGCGGTGTCTTCGATCCGCCTGGTATCACTCGGACGAAGCAGTTGGAGCCGGTAGGCTGACCGTTTGCGCAAATGCCGTGTATCCATCAGGATAAGTCAATAAAGGCGATGAGGTGCATCATGCGCGACTTTCTCGAGCGGCTGCCCAAAGCCGAGCTTCACCTGCACATCGAGGGCTCGCTGGAACCTGAGCTGATGTTCGCTCTGGCCCAGCGCAACGGAGTCGAATTGCCCTTCGATTCGGTCGAAGCGGTGCGTGCGGCCTACGACTTCCAGGACCTTCCTTCCTTCCTCGAGCTGTATTACCAGGGCATGAGCGTGCTCAAGCGCGCCGAGGATTTCCATGACCTGGCCATGGACTATTTCCGCCGCGCGCATCAGGAGGGCGTGGTGCACGTGGAGATGCACTTCGACCCCCAGGCCCACCTGGCCAGGGGCGTCGAGCTCGAAGCCGTCATGGAGGGGCTGAGCCTGGCTCGCCGCGAGGCCGAGCGTCAGTTGGGCATGTCTACCGCACTCATCATGGCCTTCCTGCGTGACCGCCCCGCCGATGAGGCCATGCAGGTGTTGGAAAGCGCCGCTCCCTATTGGGAGATGCTCGATGCGGTGGGGCTCGACAGCGCCGAGCGCGGCCACCCCCCATCGAAATTCATCGAAGTGTTCCAGCGCGCCAAGATGCTGGGCATCCCCCGGGTCGCCCACGCCGGGGAGGAGGGGCCGCCCGAGTATATCCGCGAGGCCCTCGACCTGCTCGACGTGTGTCGTATCGACCACGGCGTGCGCTGCCTGGAGGACCCGGCGCTAGTGGCGCGGCTGCGCGACGAAGGCGTCGTGCTGACCGTCTGCCCGCTGTCCAACGTACGCCTCAAGGTGGTGGAGCGCATCGAGGAGCACCCGCTGCCCCAACTGCTCGATGCCGGGCTGCGGCTGACGATCAACTCGGATGACCCGGCCTACTTCGGCGGTGGCATGCTGGAGAACTTCGTGGCCTGCCACGATGCTTTTGGCTGGTCGCGCGAGACCTTCATCCAACTCGCCGGCACCGCCATCGAATCCGCCTTCATGAGCGACAGGCGGCGCCTCGAGCTGCACCGGCAATTGGCCGCCTGTAGCTGAAGCGCGCCCCCGGCGGGAGCCGAGGGGCGCGCTCCTGTGCCTGCAACGTACCCTGTGGTTGGGCCGTGCCGATACCGAGTTAGGGCAGCGCGGGTACTTCGAAGTGGGGCATCTCGCCGGTCAGCGTGTGCAGGAAGGCGGTAATGTCGGCGATGGTGGCGTCGTCGAACTCACGGTTGAGCATCTCCCGACCCATGATCGCCACGGCTTCCTCGAGGGTCTCGGTGGCCCCGTTGTTCATGTACGGGTAGGTCACGCCGACGTTGCGCAGCGTGGGGGTGCGGAACTTGTGCATGTCGGCTTCATTACCGGTGACCTCGTATCGGCCAACGTCGGTGGAGCCGGGTACCTGGATGGCGTAGAAGTTGCTGTCGGTGAATGCCGGGCCGCTATGGCAGGCGATACAGCCGTTGTCGGCGAAGGCTACCATGCCATCCTTTTCCTGCTGGTTCAGCGCGTTGATGTCGCCCCGCAGGTAGCGGTCGAACGGTGAGTTCGGTGTGTTCAGCGTCCGCTCGAAGCTGGCTATTGCCATGGCCAGGTTGTCCTTGTTGATCGGATTCTCGTCCCCGGGGAAGGCTTCGGCGAATTTCTCCTGGTAGAGCGGGAACCCCTCGAGACGCTCCAGGGCCATGTCGAGGACCATGGCCATTTCGATATCGGCCTGTATCGGACCCAGCGCCTGACCCTCGAGGTCGGGCTCGCGGCCGTCCCAGAACTGCGAACCGAGGAAGCCCGAGTTGAGCACGGTGGGCGTGTTGCGCTCGCCGATTTGGCCCTCGTGGCCGGTGGCGCGCGGAATACGGTCGCTCCAGCCCAGCGCCGGGTTGTGGCAGGTAGCGCAGCTGATCACACCGCTGGAGGAGATGCGCGGCTCGAAGAACAGCATGTTGCCGAGTTCGACCTTTTCCCTGGTGAGCGAGTTTTCCGCCGGGATCGGCGGCAGGTGGGGCAGCGGCTCGAAGCGGTCGCGGTAATTGCCAAGGCCGTCGTCGGCGGTGGCACCAGTAGCCGCCAGAGCGGCGCTCAGCGATACCGCGGCGGCGAGACGGGCCGGCCGGGCGAGAGCGTAATGTGACATGACGAATCCCCTGGGTTGCAAGCTAGAGACGGTTTTAGCCTGTTATGCAACACCAGGTTACGGATGAGTCTTGAGCCGTATCAACCAAGTGAAATGGTCGGAATGGAGTGCTTATTGAGGTGGGTCAAAGTTTGATTCGTTCCGTCTCCTACGGGCGAACAAACGCTTGTCTACAGGCTCCTGAATGTGATTCCCGATAGCTATCCAACGTGGCTGGGAACGGGGCCGGCTTGTGCCGGCCCCGTTTCGTCAGTGGGTGGTGACCAGCATCACCACGCTGAGGGCGGCGGAGACCCACATGGCGGGCTTGATGTCGTAGAGCTTGCCGGTGGCCAGCTTGATCAACACGAAGCTGAGGAAGCCAAAGGCGATGCCCAGGGTGATCGAGTAGGTCAGCGGCATCAGGATGATCGCCAGGAAGGCGGGGAAGGCCTGCTCGAAGCTCGACCAGTCGATCTTGCTCACCGGCGCCAGCATGAACAGACCGACCAGCACCAGGGCCGGCGCCGTGGCGATGCCGGGGACGAGCGAGAGCAACGGCGAGAGGAACAGGAACGGCAGGAACAGGAAGGCGATGGTTACCGCCACCAGGCCGGTACGGCCGCCCTGGGCCACGCCGGCACCGGATTCGATGAAGGTCTGCGCTGCGCTGGTACCAAGCGGAGCGGCGATCATCGATGCGAAGGCGTCCACGGTCATCGAGCGCTTGAGGTTGCGCGGGTTACCGTCCTTGTCCTTGAGATCGGCGGATTCGGAGAGCGCCATGAAGCACGACAGTGCATCGAAGAAGTTGGTGAACAGCATCACGAAGATGAACGGCAGGTAGGCGACCTTGAGCGCGCCCCAGATATCCACCTGCATCACCGCGCTGAAGTCCGGCCAGGCGGCGAAGCCGCTCCATTCCACCACCACATCGCCGCCCCACAGGCGACCCATGGGCGTTGCCAGCAGGGTGGTCAGGGCGATGCCCAGGATCAGGGCGCCGTTGAAGCGCATGATCACCAGGATGGCGGTAGCCATCATGCCGATGAAGAAAGTGATCAGCGAGGCATCCATGCTGCCCAGGGTGACCAGGGTTGCGTCGCTGCCGACAATGAAGCCTGCGTTCTTGAAACCGATGAAGGTGATGAACAAGCCGATACCGCAGGTGATGGCATAGCGCAGCGAGGGCGGTATCGCGTTGATGATCGCCTCGCGCACGTTGAACATCGCCAGGGTGGCGAACAGCACGCCGGACCAGAACACACAGCCCAGCGCCACCTCCCACGACAGCCCAGCACCCTGCACCAGGGTATAGGTGAACAGGGCGTTCATCCCCATGCCCGGCGCCACCAGGATCGGGTTGCGGGCATACAGGCCCATGGCCAGGCTGCTCATGAAGCTGATCAGCACCGTCGCCGAAAGCGCAGCGGAGAAGGGAATGCCGGCATGTGAGAGGATCGCCGGGTTGACCACGATGATGTACATCGAAGCCAGGAAGGTGGCGATACCCGCGAGGATCTCTGTACGCACGCTGGAGCCCCGCCGGCTTGCGCCAAAGTACGTGTCCAGCCAGTTACCTTGGCCCAGCGACTGGCCGCTTGCCTTTTCGGCCAGGGAGGAGGAAGTCGGTTCCATAGCTTGTGTCCGTTGTTGTTGGATGGCGTTGTCGAATAAGCGTTGTTGGTTGAGGCAGCGACAGGCTTGACCGTTTGGTCAGCATGTCCGGCTACAGCCTAGAAGATATTTGACCGATTGGACAGGTGTGATGCGACTAACGTCGTAGAGTCGGGTGGGAGAGGGCTGGAGGTGGGGCATGAAGGGAGAGGGCAGTGACAAGACTCTGGAGTGGGGCTCAGTTCATCGCGGTCGTTGCTCAGGCGCGGCAGGCCGCTCCCGCGTGTGGGCGTTGCCGTCAACGCTTCGCTTGGTTACGGTAAGGAAACGCTTCACAAATCGACGAGCGAGATGAAGCACAAGGCGCACGGAGCGCAGGAACCGGAGCATATGGGGTATATGTGAGGATTCCGAGCACCGCGCAACGCAGTGATTCGTTCGCGCAGGCATTTGTGCAGCATTTCCGTAGGTAAAAGCCGCAGTAGATGGCTCTAACCAAGACGTACTCAGGGATGCCGCATTAGGGATGATGGGAATCGTCATTCATTCTGCCAGCAGGGCGGTAGCGTCCCTGAAATTCTCGACTCAACCCAACGGGCTGCGCACCACAGCTACCCCTTTGCACTGCACATGCGTTCCATTGCAGGTCTTCTCGGTCCGAGGGCTGTCGTGCTTTACGCGAATGGTCGCCTTATCTTATCAATGAGTTTTAGGGCATGTGTGTGCCTCCATACTTGGCTTCTTTGTATAAAAACTTGTGCATACAGTATATTGATTCCGGCAAAGCGCGTGTGTGAGAATTCTGCATAGGTGGCCGAGCTATGCTTTGGAATTATAGGAATCAATAGGTTAGGTAGGGTAAAGTGCGCTAGATAATAATGTTGAACGCGCAGCGGTGTTCATCCAATATCAGGACGCGTGGTCCAATCGCTGTTGGGCGTCAAACGGAGATCACTGAAATGATCGAAGGTTCTTGCCTTTGCGGAAATGTGAGGTATGAGCTACGCGGCCCGCCTCAGTCCATGTACTACTGCCACTGCAGTATGTGCCGCAAAGCTACGGGCAGTTCTTTTGCAACCAATATGTTGGTGAAAGAGAGTGATCTAGTCATAATCGTTGGAGCACATTTACTCAAAGCATTTCAGTCTAGCCCAGGAGAGAATCGGTATTTTTGCTCGGAGTGTGGGTCGCCCATATACTCAAAGGCTCGGGACAGAGAGAATGTGGTCTCTATTCGTTGCGGCACCTTGAACGGCGATCCGGGGATCCGGCCCACAGAACACATCTATGTGGCGTCGAAGGCGCCATGGTTCGAGATCCGCGATCGGCTTCCGCAGCACCTCGGGGAACCCGAGCTATGACGCCCAACAAGGCGCTCCAGCCGACGTCTGGCTCGCTACGCTCGCCGGCCGCGGCTGAGCTTGGACGTTAGCCGGGGAAATTTAATGAGACACGTATTCGCTATGCTGGTAATGGTCGTATCGCTTTCTGCTTGCAGCACTGCCAGCCATAGAGAAAGTGAGATGGCCATTTCTCGTGTGGATGATTGCACTTGCTTCAAGTCCGTCGATAGCCAGCAGCTCGAGCCATGGGAGCTATCGTGGGATGATCCAGAGGCGCTTCGCAGGCAGTTCTCTCACTGCGTTTGTCAGGCACACATCGATTTGAAGCAAGTAGAAGACCCGAGAAGATATGTCGTGCCGGGAACAGTAGTAAAGTGAGGGCGGCTAACAAGGCCAGGCACAGCGACGGCTTTTCCGTTCCGGCATCGCCTCCACTACAAAGCCGCTCGTGCTGGCGGCGTTAAATTTACGTAATAACTAACATCGAAATATATTTTATGGCAAATAAAGACACAAAAAATGTTTCTTTCGAGATCAATCTAACGAATGGAAGAATGATTGGATCTTCAGATAGTAAAGAGGAAGTTGACCAAGATATTGGTAGGAAAATTTCTGAGTCAATATCACGTGCATTTCGGAGTCTGTCTTCTGACTGGATAAAATTGTTTGATGAAAAAGTTGCAGAAGAAGACTATCAACAAGCTTATGAAATATTTTATGAAAATAGGGGGTTGCTGCAGTTTTCTACTGACAAGAAGATCCTAGTAAAATTGAGATGCATGAATGTATCAAGACTCGATAAGGACTCAAGAAAAGAATATCTAACTTTTTTAATAGCATTATCGTCACACTTGGGAAAGAGAGAAGAAACGCTAGGAGATATCGAAAAAATACTAGATGAATACAAGGATGAATTAGATCCGATTTTGGTTCAAAATCTATATCTAGAAAAAGCGAATATTTCTGCAATTAAGGGATTTTATAATAAAGCTTCGCTCATTTATAAACAAGTAATTTCATCAAATGACAGTGACTCAGGAACTATTGCTTGGGCATATCAAGGGTTATCCAAGATATCTGAAGCTGATGAAGATGTTATAAGTTACGCAGAGAAAGCTGCCGACAAACATCTAGAATCTGGAGCTAGAGACGAAGCTGTCAAAAATATAATTCAAATATCAAACATTAAATCACCAACAGACCCTCAAGCAGCAATCCAGTTAATTGATAAGTGCATTGCACTCTACGGATCAGAAAAACTGATTGATAGAGAATTATTAGCATCCTTAAAACACAAAAAGGCTGCATATCTACAGAGAATCGGAAAAAATATAGATGCACTACCTATTGCAGAAGAAGCCTGCGAATTGAGACGTGGCTTAATCGGAAATGAAATCGAACTTCATGCAAGCCTATCTTTAGCTGAAATTCTAGCAAATACCAATGGAGAGACGAGTAAAGCAGAGGGGTTTAAATTCGAAGCTGAGAGCTTGTCTGACATAATAAAGGATGACAACTTTTCTCTGAGATGTGAAATAGGTGAACTATTAGTTGAAGCTAAAGTTATCGATGAGGACCTAATGTCTCGAATTGTTGCATCTGGAGATAGCTCGATATTATCAGCAGCTCTACTGTATCAATCTACAAATAGTGGTTTTAGTTTGGAAGAGTCTATAGAGCTACTTGATAGATCTAGAATTGCTGTCGAATCACATAATGATAACCAAATGCTTGACGTAATTCACTTCGCTATTGCGGAGAAATATCGCAATGAAAGTATGATTGATGATGCTTTCAAGCACTACAAGAAATCTTTGGCGTGTAATCAATTTTATCATTCTGCTGCACAAAATTGTGTTGCAATGCTATTTAATGAAAATCGATGGAAAGAAGCTGAATTCTTCATTAAAGAAAGAATAGATTTAATCGGTGAGCTTCCTGGTATTTGCTTTGCTTATGCTAAAGCTCTGTATGAAAATCGTAAGTATCCATTGGCGTTTAAATATTTTAAGAAATCAGACCCATCTATTGAGGGCATAAGTGACTATATAGCGGACTGCTTAGAAAATATTGATGATAAAGATATAATATCTTATCAGGAAGGAAATAGTTTTCCCGAGATAGCAATAACGGCCGAACAATTCTACGAAGCTTTAGAAGAATTTTCAAAGTCCATTAGTGCAGATTCGAGAATGCATTTCTGGGATAAAGACAAAAAATCTGGAAAGTACAAATGGACAAAAAAACCAGAAGAACTATCAAAGCAAATGCTGATTACCTTTTTGAATGGAAAGTTTGGTAAGGATGCAATTGAAATCCTTCAAGAGTCCAAGGCTGGTGCGGGTTTTATAGATCTCTATGTGCTGTTACCAGGTGGACTAAAAGTTGTTATTGAATTGAAGATGTGTGGTAACGGATATAGTTCAGGCTATGCCCTCTCTGGAGAGAGTCAAATTATTCATTATCAAATAAACAAATTTACGAAGCTTGGTTATCTCGTTGTGTTTGATGCCAGAGTAAGAGATTACGGAAAGCACTTTAAAAAGCTACAGATGATCAATGATCATACGATCTATTCAATTGCCATAGATCTGCGGTCAGAAATAGCTAAGTAATGAAATTTAACAAAGCGCTGCACTCGGACAAATTTTACGCTGCGCTCCAAATTTACCGGTGAGCGCGGCGTTAGCCTTTTAAATTGGAGAATGAAGTGGTAAACCCTACTATAGCGTTTCAAACAATCGACTGGAAGAGCATCGCTAGAACGGAGCACAAAGGTGAAACGGGCATCGCGTATTGGCAAACGGTTGAGTTTGAGGGACTCAGAATAAGGCACGTTGAGTATTCCAAAAATTACACAGCTGATCACTGGTGCCAGAAAGGGCATATTGTTTATTGCCTGAAGGGAGAGGTTGTCAACGAATTAGAGGATGGAAGCCGTTCAATTTTGCGTGAAGGCATGTCTTACGTGGTGTCGGATGGATTGAGTTCACACCGATCAATCACAACCGATGGTGTGCATTTGCTCATTATCGATGGCGATTTCTTGAATCCTGGCAACAACTAAGAATCATCTTCCTGGCCATGTTCGAAGAACAAAAAGCTAGCAAGGCGTTATGCATTCGGAGTAGGCATATGAAAAAGATTTCGATTGGCGAGAAATTTAGTCTGTTTCACGAGGAGTGGACTCCTAAGATAATCGCCGAAACCAACGGCCAGCTTGTAAAGCTCGCGAAGGGAAGCGGCGAGCTTGTGTGGCACAAGCACGACAACGAAGACGAGCTGTTTATTGTCTTTAAAGGGCACCTCACCATACAGATGCATGAAGGAGATGTTACTTTAGGTCCAAATGAAATGTTCGTTGTGCCAAAGGGGGTTGAACATTGCCCGTTAGCGGAACCAGGGACACACTTCATGATGATTGAGCCTGGAAGCACGGCGCATACTGGCGACCTCAAGACTGATGTTACGGTCTCCGCCGAGGACCAAGAATGGATTTGATGCATAACAAGGACGCTGCAGCCCGACGCTCGGCCTTGTCGCGACCTTGTTGCCCCAAATCCGCGCCAGCCTTAAGCGCAGCTGAGTGCCGACGTTAGCCGCTAAAAGGGGAGTCCTATCATGTCCATCGAGCTATGGCTTGCCTTCGTTGCCGCATCTGCGGTGCTTCTCATCATTCCTGGCCCGACCATCCTCACGGTCATAAGCTACTCCATGACGCATGGTCGGCGTGCGAACGTGCCGCTCGTCGCTGCCGTTGCACTCGGCGACTCAACGGCCTTGGTGGTGTCGCTTCTTGGCTTGGGTGCACTCCTGGCAACCTCGGCTTTCTGGTTTACGGTCGTCAAATGGGTTGGCGGACTGTACTTGCTTTACCTCGGTATCAAACTCCTTCGCGCTGGCATTTCTGCCGTTGAGCTGTCTGCGCCGGCCGCACCAGGATCCCGTTGGAAGCTGTTTGCGAACACCTACCTGGTCACCGCGCTCAATCCGAAGGGCATCGTATTCTTCGTTGCCTTTCTGCCGCAGTTCATCAATCCAAGCTTGGCCGTCACGCAGCAGCTTTGGGTTCTTGCAGTCACCTTCGTAGCGATGGCCGCGCTCAACGCAACGCTGTATGCAGTATTTGCTGGCTCGGCGCGAAAGCTGCTGTCCTCGCCACGGGCGCAACGGCGCTTCAACCTGGCAGGTGGTTCGCTGCTCTCAGCAGCTGGCGTGTGGGCACTCCTCGCAAAGCGTCCTGTATGAAGGCGGCTATCCCGCCCATCGAGCGGACGCCTTCCAGCGGGCTTTGCCTGCTGCCAGCCGCTCAAGTCCGGCGTTAAGCCTCAGCTGCACTAACAGCGAGCAGTTCGTTTTGCTGTTCCTGGCTTCGTAGAGAACGGCTGCAAGATACCGTGACGCCTAAGCCCACGCTCAATCCGACGCGCTATGGCATGCTTCCGTACGAGGTTTCGGTTGACAATAGCCGAATGGGAGGGAAGATGCATCTCAGTGAGCTGACAATTAAAGAACTTCTGCAGCTTCAGGCTGCCGCGACCAATGAGCTCAGAGTTCGGGGTGTGGTCAGAACTCAAAATAATCCGCTTGGTGATTATACAGAGTGGCTGGTGGCAGAGGCCTTGGGTCTTGAGCTTCAGGCCAACTCAATGGCGGGATATGATGGCATCACCAAGGATGGTGTGCGTATTCAGATAAAGGGGCGTCGTGTGACCCCAAGAAATGATTCACGTCAGCTAAGTGCTATCAGGAAGTACGCTGAGAAGGACTTTGATGCTCTGGCGGCCATAATTTACGACGAGGACTTTAACGTAATTGAAGCATTGTTGATTCCTCACGAGGTTGTGGGAGATTATGCTTCGTATCGTGAGCATGTGAATGCTCATATTCTGATACTGAAAGAGCCAGTCTTGAGTGACCCGAGAGTTCAGTGCTTTAAACATGTGCTGGGCAGTTTGCAAGGCCAAGCACGGCTATAGATTTTTCGCCGCGGTTGCACCTTCACTACAGATCTTCACGTGTTGGTGAGGTTGGCGATTAAGGAGAGTTCATGGAGAAAATTGCCTACAGCCAAGAAGTTATAGATCTCTTGGTTGCTTGTGACCTGCCAGTTTCTGATTTGCGGGATGATGGCGGCGTTTGTTTCTTTGGCCTTCGTCATCAAAGTGATCTAGTGGGCGTCATAGGGGTTGAGGTATGCGGTGATTATGGACTGCTTCGCTCGCTCGCTATTTCTGCAACCCATCGAGGAAATGGCCTTGGTCAGAAGCTTGTAGCATTTTCTGAAGAGTGGGCAACTTTCTCTGGCCTAAAAGCGCTATATCTTCTGACAAACACAGCTGATAATTTCTTCAAGCGCTTGGGCTACGAGGTACTAACTCGCTCGGAGGCTCCAAACGTCATCACTGAGACACAGCAATTTTCTGGGCTATGCCCGGACTCATCAATTTTCATGGGTAAAGGGCTTGTGTAATGCTCCTGGTTTCTGCACACCTACGCGGCTAATGCCGAGGGTGCTTAGGGCGCCACATGGCCCAAAGAGTGATTTGACCGTTCTTCGTTGTAGTGCCGAATCCAACGGTCGATGAACGCTCTGGCTTGGCCCAGTGACTCAAGCAGGTTCCGGAAAAGCCCGCAAGAAACAAGAGAGAAGTTTCAAAGTTTGTAATTCCATGTGCGATCCAAAAACTATTAACGAACTGTGTTCGTGCTCTTGTCTACAGTCTGGTAAAGAGTGTTGGATTTATGCGGCGGGAAGGAATACATAGTAATGCGCTGTTGACGGACAATTTTACACCGCTTCGTGGTTCCAAATTGCCGCAGAACTCTGCCTTAGTCGTTAAGGAGGAACTATGAGCTACGACTTGAATTTTTGGAAGTACAACGATGGTATCGCCCTCGAACATCAAGTGGTTTACGAGAGATTGAGCGATGGCAAACATGTGGAAGGGCTTGAAGAGCTTCCGATTGGGGCGATGCTGGAACGCTTAAAAGATCTCTTCGCCGATGGGTGGCGTCAGGTAGATGAGACTACTTGGGAGAATGAGAAGCGGGGCGCTTTTCAGATCTTTACCACACCGCAGTTTTTTAGAGTCGACTGCTACGGTATGAGGGGTGAGGACATGAACCGACTTATCGATTTAGGGGCTGAGTTCGGCTGTCCTCTCTATGATCCCCAGGCCGGGGTGCGCTTCGATGGGAACGGCTGACAACCGCTTTGAGTCCGGCGGCTTACCCTTCCGCTGCGCTCGAGGCCAAGTCGCGGCTCAAGCGGAACGGTTAGATGTCATCTAAGTTGAATTACCGCCGAGCCGCGTCACTTCCACGTCAATCCTACCCATTTCGGAGCAGCACCTAGTGCTTACCATCGCCAATATCGTTGTCTTCTTTGTCGCAGCCTTGCACGTCTACATCCTTGCCTTGGAGATGTTCTTTTGGGACAAGCCGCTGGGGAGAAAGGCCTTTGGCCTGAGTGCCGATTTCGCAGCGCAGACGAAGACGTTGGCGGCAAATCAAGGCCTGTACAACGGTTTCCTGGCGGCAGGGCTCTTCTGGGGCCTTGCCCTTGGCCAAGCAGGATTCTCCATCAAAGTCTTCTTCCTGCTTTGCGTCTTCGTCGCTGGGGTCTACGGTGGTCTCACGGCGAACAAGAAGATTCTCCTCATTCAAGCTGTTCCCGCCGCGCTTGGTCTCGTTCTGCTGTTCCTGGCTTCGTAACAAACCGCGCTTGACCCTGAAAAGCTAGCTGAGCAGGGCAAGGTTCTGGCGCGAGGCCAGGTGGCGGTTCAGCTCACCGATGTTGGGGTGAGTGGCAGCTCGAGCTGCTCGACGGGAAGCGGCTTGCAGAGGTAATAGCCCTGGAACACATGACAGCCCGCCTCGATGAGCCAGTCGAGCTGGTGGGCGGTTTCTACACCCTCGGCCACCACCTCGAGCTGCAGGGATACTCCCATGGCGATGATGGTTCGCACGATGGCCATGTCATCGCCGCTCAGCAGCAGATCGTTGACGAAACTCTGGTCTATCTTGATCTGATCCAGCGGTAGCCGTTTGAGGTACTGCAGCGAAGAGTAGCCGGTGCCGAAGTCGTCCAGGGCGAACCTGATGCCGAGACGCTTCAAGCGCCGCATCTTGTCGATTCCGGCCTCGACGTCGTCCAGCAGGCTGCTCTCCGTCAGCTCCAGTTTCAAGCGGTGGGGATTGGCTCCACTAGCGGTGAGTACCCGTTCAATACGCTCGACGAAATCCGGTTCCTTGAACTGGCGGGCGCTGACGTTCACGGCCAGGGTCAGATGTGCCGTGGCCCCTAGCTGCTGCCAGACCACCAACTGCCGACACGCCTGTTCCAGCACCCAATCGCCGAGGGGCACGATCAGGCCACTCTCCTCCGCCAGAGGGATGAACTCCGCCGGCGACACCATACCGCGAGACGGGTGCTGCCAGCGGATCAGCGCCTCGGCCCCCAGCGGCCGATGGTCGGCGTCGTACTGAAGCTGATAGACGAGGCGGAACTCGCCACGCTGTAGGGCCAAGCGCAGATCGCGCCTGGTTTCGTTGCGCGCTTCCATGAGGGCCTGGGTGGCATCGTCATGGAAGCAAATGGTGTCGCGACCGGCCATCTTGGCATGGTGACAGGCGGCATCTGCCAGCTTGAACAGGGTCTCGACGTCGCTCGAGCCGTCGAACATCGCCACGCCCTGGCTTGCCGAGAGGAAGTGCTGAATCCCATCGATGGAGTAGGGCTCGGCCACGACGATCCGGATTCGGTCGGCCAGCTCTTCCGCCAGATTGGCCGCCTTGTCCGGCTGCTTGGGCAGGGAGTCGATGATGAGGAGAAACTCATCGCCGCCCAGCCGTCCTACCATACACCCCTCCTGCTGGAAGGTGCGCAATCGCTGGGCAACCTCGCGCAGCAAGCGGTCGCCGGTACGATGGCCGTAGCTGTCGTTGATCTGCTGGAAGAGATCGAGATCCAGGTAGATCAGCGCGCCATGCTGGCCGTTGCGCTGACACAGCATCAATGAATGCGCCAGGTGCTCGCTCATCATGCGCCAGTTGGGCAGTTCCGTTAGGCCATCGAAGTGGGCCAACTGGTGCGCCTTGCGTTCGGCTACGAGTCGACGTGCCTCGCTTTCACGCAGCCGCAGCACCGCCAGGGCAAGCTGCTGCAACTGACCCTGCCCCAGTTCGGCAAGGCGCTGAACTCGCGGCAGCTCGGGAACCTCACGGTGGGGATGGGAAAGCGCGAGCAGCCCTTCGGCGATGATCAACAGGTGACGATTCAGGATCCGGGCGGAGTAAAAGGCGGCGACCAGCATCAGTGCCAGGATCGCCCCGCCAAACAGCAGCAGCGTGTTGAAGTGCCCAAGAGTGTCCTGATAGGCATCGCTGGTGCGCTCGCCGCTGCGCTGCGCCAGCTTGGACGAAAGGTGCCCCGTGAGCATGGAGAAGCGCAGGAATTCATGCTGTGCCTCGTCCAGGTAATGTCGGGCCCGGGTAGCATCCACGGTGGCGATGTCGCCGGCCATGATGATGAAGCGCCGATAGCCCTCGAAGGCCTCGCGCAAGTGTTGGGCACTGCCGTGGTTCAAATCGATCATCAGCGGCGTTTCGGTCAACGTCTGTATCTGCCCGCCCAGGGTGGCAAGCTCGTTGACGAAGCTCGAATGCAGCCGATAGCTGGCAAGCGCCGACAGCTCGCCCCGGTCGGCCTGCTGCAGCATGTCCACTACGCCCTGATGTAGCTCGCCCAGGCTCTGAGTGTAGTTGGCGGCCTGCAGCAGAGCGGCCATGTCCGCCGACTGAATGGCGTGGTTCTGAGTCATCCTTTCCTTGAGCACCTGCACCGCGGCAAGACCGAACAGCAGGGCAGGGATCAGCACCACCAGAGTGGGCAGAAGAAAGATCCAGATGAGCGGTCGGTTCGACTTCATGGGCAACCTTACGGCGCTTGGGAGGCCAGCGATGGCCACAGCTCCGGTGGAATGCTGGCACGGTAGAGATAACCCGCCTCACCGAGCGGCGAGAAGATCACCAGGGTGCCTTCGGCTGGGAAGTAATCCATCAAGTCGGCCAGGTTGGGGCCATGGGCCACGATCATGCGGTTGGCGCTGCCCTCGACCGGCAGTGAGAGAGCCTTGCCGGTATGCTCGATGACCGGCCGCTTCTCGTCGTCCGTCATCGCGGCGGTATAGCGCAGCAGCTCATCGATCTGCTGGGGCTTGTGCGGGAACAGGATCCGAGCGGTCTCCTGGGCTCTGCAGAAGGGGCTGACCAGGATGGGCTCCACGATGGGCCAGGCGTGCCGCGCCATGTGCTCGGCGACAGTGGCCATGAGTTCACGACCCTCGTCGCTCAGGGGCCGCTGGGTAGCACAGTCGTTGAAGTCGACCGGTACCCGATCGGGAAGTGTTGTGTCAGTCGGCCCATGGCGCATGTAGAACACGTAGCCGCCCTGGTGTAGGGAAGCCAACAGCTCGGCGCTGGGCTCGACCGCTACATGCTCATCAGCCCAGGCGAACAGGCTGGCAAGACACAGCAGGCACGCCAACGACAGATGGCAATAGGGCAACGGCTGTCGAAGCAAAGTGGGCAGAGGGAGCACGGATGACCCTAGTTATCGTTTGTAATGATTCAATATGCATTAGAAATCTAATACTCACTAGCCGGCCTAGGCGTAGGCAGCGAGATATTTGATCCAGGTCAAGCTGATGGGCGGATGCGCTTGCGCCAATGGTGCTGCCTTGGTGTCGTGCTTTGGTTGGCGTTGCCCTCAACGTTTCTCTCGGTTACGTTGAGAAAAAAGCTGCAGAAGATGGCTTACGTAACCAAGACGTACTCAGGGATGCCGCATTAGGGATGCTGGGAATCATCATCCATTCTGCCAGCAGGGCGGTAGCGTCCCTGAAATTTGTGACTCAACCCAACGGGCTACGCACCCCGGCAAGCCTTTGCCCAGCACATGCCTCTGCACCGTAGATCTTCCTGGGCCGGGACTGTCGTGCTTTACGCGAATGGTCGTCTTTATCTTATCAATGAGTTTTAGGGCATGTGTGTGCCTCCATACTCGGCTTCTTTGTATAAGAAAATGTGCATACAGTATATTGATTCCGGCAAAACGCGCGTGCGCGCGAATTCTGCATAGGTGGTCGAGCTATATTTAGGTTTTTGTGAAATCAATAGGTTAGGGGAGCGAGAACGTGCGGGATAACATTGTTGAACGCGCACACGTGTTCATCCAATATCAGGACGTTCAGTCCAATCACTGTTAAGCAGTAAAACTATGAGCAAAGAGTTGATCGATAGAATCATAAAAGACCTTGAAAAATCAGGCTTCAGCACCGAGCTTAGGGCCCGTCAAATTTTTATTGATTCCGGATGGTCTGTAAGTGCCGGCTACGGCTACCTGGATAAGGATGAGGATAAATCAAGAGAGATCGATATTGTCGCAACGCGAGTGCTTGGTTTAAAGCATGGCGAGAAAAAATACACTCACTCAGAGTTTCACGTCTGTGGAGAGGTAAAGAAATCCGAAAAACCATGGGTGGTATTTGATCAACACTCTCATCCATTCTTACTGTCGTGCGCCTGGAATAATCTAATATCCGCTATTAATTTTCCAGGCAATCCAATTCAGTTAGCAGAGACCCTGAAAAAGAGTTCGCCTATCAGGAAAAATGGGTGGCTCGGAAGTGGGATACATGAATCGTTCAAAAACCCAGACCAACCGTCACGTTGGTACGGATCTTTCGTTTCTGTTTCCAAAGCTTCAGAGTATTACTACGATTCAATTTCACCAGACGGTGCGAAGCAAACAGACGATATCCTTAATAATCCTTGCGAAATTCACTTTGTTCAGCCGCTAGTGATTCTAAATGCACCGCTTTTCCGAGCCCGGCTCTCAGATGAAGGTGAGATTGCTGTAGAGGAGATTAACAGCGCCGCTTTTAGGTTCGATTACCCTTCGAAGCATTATAAGAATTCTCCATATCGAGTCGATGTTGTACGACTCGAGCACTTAGGGGAGTATCTCTCGCTAATAGAGAGGCGGCAGCAGGAACTTTGTTCGGAAGTCGAGGCTCGTGCAGGTTTTGCTTAACAATCGGCTGCACAGCGACCGATTTTCCGCCGCTTCGCGGCTCCAAACCGGCGCGTGAGCCGTGCGTTAGCTGCCCGAGTTACCCTCAGCGCATGGAGCCAATAAATAGTGAAACTATATAAATTTACTCCAACCTTGGATATCGCTGAAAAGATCTCTGTGGGTATATTTCGATTTTACGAATTAACAAAGTACATTAAAATTGAAGATGATGTGGGTAGGTCTGATTCAGCAGAATGCTCTGTTAGCTTTCCTGATGAAGAGTACGAGAATTTCCCCGAGCTTCTACCGACAGGCAGCTTTAGGGGTATTGAGTTCAAGTGTATCAGCGTAGGTAATGATGAAGAGTACATAAAACAATATTTTGTTTTTTGCATGAGCACAAAAATAGACAAAAAGGCAATTGGCGACTCTAAATATGCAGTTGAACTCTATAAAGACAGTTTTGATTTATTTATGCAGTTGTTAAATGAGCCTTATGAAGAATTAGAAAACCCTGATGGTCGTAAATTCTTCAGTCACGGAGAAGTTGAATATTACAATATTAATAACCACCCAAAACCTATTGTGGGTGAGTTTTGGCGTGAGGTTTACCTAAAACATACTGACTTTAAGTATCAGAATGAATACAGAGCAGCATTTTGTGCTTCTGATCATTTCTTTGAAAGAACCATGAATAACCCAATGGTTATCGAGAAGAAAATATATGGCAAAGATAAAGAGCCAATGGGATTTAATCTAGAGCTGATTGTTCAATCTGGAGTTGATGATGAGGGGTGGCGTTACCTTGAAATCGACATATCAAAGTTCGCAGAAAATATAGACCCAGAGCCAAGTAAGATAATTGAAATTTCAGAGGTTGCGGAGTGCTAATCAAGGTCGCAGCTAACAAGCGCATGTTTCGGACTGGTTTTCCGCTGCGCTACAAACCAGCCGCAAACGCGGGCGTTAAGTATTCGTTTAAACATAGATATATATATGGCATGGATACCAGCACTGACAACAACAACAGCTTTTGGGCTCTTGCTGGGAGTCGTGATTTGGCTCTCGCGTAATCTCATTGTTACTAGATTGACGAACTCTGTAAGACATGAATATGACGTCAAAATCGAAAAATTAAGAGATGAACTTGGCAGTAAGCAAAAGCAAATTGAAGCGCTAAGAAGTGGGGCGTTATCTGGAATCGTGAATCGGCAGTCGGTTCTATATCAACGTCAGGTTTCTGCTGTTGAACAATTGTGGGGTGGTGTTATTCAAATGGCCCCTGCAAAAGGTATCGCAACGCAGGTTGCTCACTTTAAGTTCGAGAACACGGCCAAAGCCGCAGCTGAAAACCCACAATTGCAGCAACTTTTTGAGATGATGGGAGCACAATTTGACAAAGATTGCCTTTCGACGGTGGAGGCGAATAAGTCCCGGCCATTCGTAACGCCTATCGCCTGGGCATATTTTTATGCGTACCAAACAATACTTGGGCATTACGTTGCGAAAATGCTAATCCTTCAGCAGGGTATTCGCGATGCTGCGAAGCTCATCGATAATAAAAATATAACGAAAATTATAAAAGCGGCATTACCTCATCAAGCAGAAAATATCGATAGGTTTGGTCATGAGATGTTTCATTTATTTATCGATGGGCTTGAGAACAACCTTCTCTTGGAGCTGCGCAGAATCATAGAAGGCTCTCATGCTAATGATGAAAATGTACGGCAAGCAAATCAAATTCTAAAAGCAGTTGAAGATCTTCAGGCTCAAAGTGATCAGCCTGACAGTGACACTTAACAAGGTGATCAACGGGACGCCAACTACGCTGCGCTCCGTTGCCGCCCGTTACCACTGGCGTTATGTTCTATGAGGAGGCTTGATTGACCACTCGCGTCATTGAAGTGGCGAAGTTTAGAGCTAAATATAGGTATTCATTTGATGATGAGTACTTTTACTTGTTCTGGAAGAAAGGACTGCGGACGCTAGTTCATGATAGATATCCATTGAGTGAGATGTCTGCCGAGTTAGATCACTGGCGTGGTCGGCCTCACTCCACCGTGACGAATATAAAAAAGTCTATATTCTGGCTTGTAGTGTCGATTGTGGTGTTCATTCTGGCCTCTTCCCCTTTGACATTGTCGATTTCGGTTTTTGCTTTCGTCGTATCTGGTCTATTGCTGCTCAATGAAATTGGCTTTCTATTTCCCGTGAGTGCAACAATTTTGGATTACGAAGATCTAAGTGGAAGTGTCTATATGTTCCATGGGGGAAAAGGATCTGAAGATTGGTCAGCCTTTGAGAGAGGGCTTTCAGATGCGATTCGAGCCTCTAAGCTGTCTAGAACATAACAATCGGCTGCACAGTGGCCTTGGTTACCGGACTCCGATAGAGTTCGAGGAGATTAACTGATGGTGGCGTGTCCACTTTGTCGGGGGAAGTCCAACGCACCTACGCTAGCGCTCCAGTGCGCCGCAAAGCCAAGGCGTTAGCTATTAATCGAACGGGGAGAAATTTAGTAACCAAATCACATCTCCTAAAAGTGGATTCTTCGGGTTTCTAGTACTATGTGTGCTCATGGGATCACCTATCGCCTTTTATTTGGGTTATGAATCACTAGCATTCCTCATTGTTGCTATAGCAACCTTTCTTATGCTGGCTTGCGGCGTTGCAGTGCTCGTGCTAATCAATAATAGGCAAGTGGATGTATCGGAGCGGAATCGACAGTAAATTCATTACTTCGCGTAGCTATACCCGGCGCAGTAATTAGCAATTTGTATGGCTAACAAGAGCGTCAGTGTGTACAGTGATGGTATTCACCTGACACATGCCCCCGTGGGCTCCCTATAGTTAATTTGCTTTTCAGCGGCCAACTGTCAGGTAAATACCGTCACACTTCAAAAAAGTTCATTTTAAGGCTGTAGCGCTCAGTAACGGAACAACATTATCTTAGGCAGCGTTAAGCGTCAACCCAGCGAGGAAGCAACCTTGGGCATCCGTGTTGATGACGTGCGAAGTGAAGAAGTTATCGAGCTAATACGAGAGCACCTTGAGTCGATGGCGCCGACGGCTCCACCGGAGAGCCGCCACGCGCTCGATCTCGATGGGCTACGTGGCCCGGACATTACTCTTTGGGCGATGTGGGACGGGGCGGAGCTCGCCGGTATTGGAGCGCTCAAGCGCCTTTCACAAACCCACGCTGAGATAAAGTCCATGAGGACCGCAAAGCCCTACTTGCGTCGGGGAGTTGCCTCACGCCTTCTGTCGCACATAATGCGTGAGGCAAAAACACGCGGTTATAGCCAACTTAGTCTAGAGACCGGGTCAATGGAGTACTTTCAGCCTGCAAGGGAGCTATACGCTTCATTTGGCTTTACCCCATGTGCGCCATTCGGAGATTACCTGGAAGATCCGAACAGTGTGTTTATGACCCTGTACATAGATGAGGTAAGCGCTTAACGAGCCGCTGAGACTGCCGCAAAGAGGCGTTGCGCTTTAGCGGAGCGTTAGCGCCAGATGTTTACAGGTGTTCTCTGGCACCTACACTGCCGTGCAGATGAAGCATTCAATTCAGCATCAGGAGGCTTCATGACGTCACTCAGGCTTCCGCACGCTCTCACAATCGCAACCGCTGCCCTCGTGCTCAGCGGCTGTTCGTCACCGGGAAATGGTGAGCCGCCAACGGCAACCGAAGCATCCAATACCTCTCAACCCGAAGCGGCGCTTGCTCCGCTTGACGTGGGCGACGAGCAGATCCGTGCGGCGGATGGATCCGTGCTGGTCGGCATTGCCGATGTGCCGGACTCCATTCGCGTGGATCAACAGGCTGAGTTTGGTGCTGCGGAGCGCTTCCAGGAGGCCTCGCTTTCGCCGGACGGTGCCTGGCTAGCCATGGTCACCACGGGGGCGGCACACAGCGCCGGCTGGCTGATCCGAGAAGGCACGCGGAAGCCAAGACCGGCTGCGTTCCAGTACGGCGGCATCATCGCCATCGGGCCGTGGAGCGACGATGCTCGCCGGGTGGTCTTCGTGCAGGAAGGCCCTGCGGGAGGTCGCACGCTAACGGTGGTCGATGGGGAGCGGCTGGGAGAAACGGTGGAGGCGACTGCCATGCCGGTGCGCAGCCCCGATCATGAGGCGCGAGCACCCGAGGAGCGCATCTACGAGGCGCTGGCGTGGAGGAATGGAGAGCTGCTATTCCGAGTAGGCGGCGAGCGCTGGGTCTTCGATCCGGATAGCGGGGAGGTACGGCCCTCGAAGCAGTAGGTTTCACAACCGGGTTTCACATAATGGCGAGTGGTCTTCCAACCACTCGCCATTTTCGTTTCAGGCTTAACCTAAGCCTAGTCGCGCCGATGCTGGTAGCGTCCGCCGGCCCAGGTTTCCAATATGCTGCGATCATCGCCCAGCATCATCAGTGCGAAGAGCCGCTCGCCGAGGGTGCGGCAGCGGGCATGGCGCCTGGCCAGCAGCGTCTCTGAACCACGACCGTCGCGTCAGGCGGTATCGGCACGGCGGCGCTGACGCAGCCACTGGGAGAGGTAGACCAGGCCATAGAGGCTCACCCCGAGCAGGTCGGTGAACCAGTTGGGCTGGATCAGCATAAAGGCCACCGCCAGCAGCACCAGGCGCTCGAGCAGCAGGGTTTTCAGGCGCACGAAGCCCTGCACCCCGGCGGCGAAGGCCATCATGCCCACCAGGGCGCTGACGAAGATATGCAGGATCTCGAGCCAGCCGCTCACGCCGATCTGCAGCAGCGACACATTGAAGATGAACATGAAGGGCAGGATGGCGGTGCGCATGTCGTAGATAAAGCCCTGCACCCCGGTGCGGATCGGGTCGCTGCGGGCGATGCCGGCGGCGGCGTAGGCGGCCAGCCCCACCGGTGGGGTGTCATCGGCGAGGATACCGAAGAAGAACACGAACAGGTGTGCGGCCAGCAGCGGGATGCCGAAGCCGAACTCGTTGCCTAGGTTGTAGATCACCGGCGCCGTCAGGGTGGCCATCACCACGTAGTTGGCGGTGGTGGGCAACCCCAGGCCGAGGATCAGGCTGGCCACGGCGGTGATCAGCAGCACGATGGCGAACTGGGTGGTGGTATCGAAGGTCACCACATTGCCACCGAAGAACTCCACCACCGGCAGGGTGATCAGGCCGATCCCCGAGGCCATGGCGCCACTGAGGATCTGGATGATCTCGGTGAGCCTGAGCCCCACCCCGGTCTGGCTCACCGAACCGACGATGATCCCGGCGGTGGCCACCGCCACGGCGATGCCCACCATGTTGCGTGCTCCGGCCAGCAGGCCATGGAAGAGGGTCACGAGGCCGTGCCACAGTGCCGGCAATATCGGCCGCCCCTGCAGCCAGGCCTTGATCGGCTCCTGCACCAGCATCAGCACGGCGAGCGCCAGGATCGCCACCATCACCGCATAGCCGGGGGTGCGCCGCAGGATGATCAGGTAGTAGACCAGCACTGCCACCGGGATCAGGAAGTGGATACCGCCGATAAAGGTCGCCAGCCGCGGCGGCAGATCATGGCGCGGGATACCGTGCAGGCCCAGCTTCAGGGCCTCCAGATGCATGATGTAGAAGAGCGCGAAGTAGGCGACGAAGGCCGGAATGGCCGCGGCGCGAACCACCTCGATATAGGGCACCCCGACGAACTCGGCGATGATAAAGGCCGCCGCTCCCATCACCGGAGGCATCAACTGACCATTGGTGGAGACCGCCACCTCGCAGGCTCCAGCCTTGTGGGCCGGGTAGCCGGTGCGCTTCATCAGCGGAATGGTAAAGGTGCCGGTGGTGACCACATTGGCCAGGGACGAGCCGGAGACCATACCGGTCATCCCCGAGGCCACCACCGCCGCCTTGGCCGGGCCGCCACGCAGATGGCCGAGGAAGGAGTTGGCCACGTCGATGAAGTACTTGCCCGCCCCGGCCTTGTCGAGCATCGAGCCGAACAGCACGAAGAGGAAGACGAAGGCGGTGGAGACCCCCACCGGCACCCCGAAGATGCCCTCGGTGGTCACGTACTGCTGGCTGATGGCCCGCTGCAGGCTGGCACCGCGGTGCGCCAGCAGGTCCGGCATCCACTCCGCCAGCCAGGGCACGGCCCCCCGCGGCCCGGTGAGCTGGTAGAGGAAGAAGAGCCCGGCGATCACCGCCAATGCCGGTCCCAGGCTGCGCCGGGTCGCCTCCAGCAGCAACAGCATGAACAGCAGGCCGATCCAGATCTCGCGCGTGAGCGCCAACCCCTGGCGGGCCTGCAGGCCCTGGTAGTCGAATACCAGATAGAGGGCCCCGGCGCCGGCCAGCAGGGCGAACAGCAGGTCGAACCAGGGCAGCCGCTCGATCTGCTCACCGCGTAGCGAGACCAGTACCGCCACACAAAGGACGAGGCCCATGCCCAGCGCCAGCCAGTTCGGCGGAGCCAGCGGCGTCACCTCGCCGATCAGGCGCACTGCGGCATAGCCCACCCCCAGGCTGATGCCCCCCAGCACCGCCAGTTGGAAGACGCCCGGACGCCGGCGACCGCGAATGGCGGGAAAGACCAGAAAGGCCAGGGTAATGCCGCAGAACACATGCACCGCCCGCTGGATCACCACGTCCACGGCGAGCACGCTGGCCACGCCGAGCTGGAACAGCGACCAGCCCAGTGAGAGGGCGACGATCACCCACAGCAGCAACCCGTGGGGCAACCGCGCCCCGGTCTCGAACTCCTCGACCAGGCGCCGCGCCTCGCGGGCGGCTTCGGCATCGACCCGGGACGCCGATCCGGGCTCCCGGGGCGACTCGGGGGGTGGGGAAGCTACGGCCATGGCGGTGCCTCGCAGAGGGGCCGTCAGCGGGAGTCGGCCGGGGCCGCTGGCCCCGGCCTAGTCCCACGCTTACAGCAGACCGGCCTCCTGATAGGCACGCTCGGCGCCGGGATGCAGCGGGGCGCCGAGGCCGCTCAGGAAGTCCTCCGCGGTGAGGAGGTTGAGGGCCGGATGGATCCGGGTGAAGTCCTCCAGGTTGTCGAGTACCGCCTTGGTCACGTTGTAGGCCACCTCCTCGTCCAGGTCGGTGGTGGTGACGAACAGCGCCTTGACCCCGAACAGGGTGATGTCCTCCTCCTGGCCGCGATAGGTGCCCGCGGGCACCTCGGTGAAGGCATAGTAGGGGTGCTCCGCCACCAGGGCCTCGAGCACCGCATCATCCATGGGCACGAAGACCACGTCCTGGGTGGTGCTGATGTCCTGCAGGGCGGCGCCGCCGATGCCGATGGTGTAGAAGAAGCAGTCGACGCGACGGTCACGCAGGAAGTCGACGCCCTCGGGGGCGGTCAGGCTGAACGGCTCGAAGTCGTCCAGGCCGATCTCGAGTGCCTGCAGTGCCTGCTCCACGGTGAAGCGAATGCCGGAACCGGGGTTGCCGATATTGACCCGCTTGCCGGCGATATCGCGCACCTCGGTGATCCCGGACTCCCGGGAGCAGACTAGGTGCAGCGGCTCGGCATGCAGGCCCATCACGGTGCGCAGTTGATCTACCGCCTCGCCCTCGAACCCCGCCTCGCCGTGGTAGGCCTGATAGACCACGTCGGACTGGGCGATGGCCAGGTCGAGCTCGCCGGCGGCCAGGGCCCGGGCGTTGAAGGCCGAACCGCCGGTGGCCTCCACCGTGGCCCGCAGACCCACATCGGCCTGGTTGATGATCTGCGCCGTGGCGCCGCCTACCGGGTAGTAGATACCCACCACGCTGGCGGTGCCGATGGTGAGGAACTGGCGTTGGCCGAGCGCCTGATGCGCCACGAGGGCCAACGCTATGCATAACAGCAGTACGAGTGATTTTTTCATGACAGCCTCCCCTTCGGGCGCTCTCGCTCGGCGTCGTGTCCCGGCGGGCACCCTGAGCCGGCCGTGCCGGCCCGGTTGGTGGTAAGCCATCCTTAGTGTACGGAGCACCGATAGGGCTCCGCGATGAAAGACGGACAGTTCCCTGCCGCCCGACGAGCTGCCCCTGCCCGTACCGGAGGCACGGCCCAGGATCCACGAGGGAGAGGTCAGCCCACCGCCGCCCCGGGGAGCTCACCTTTAATTCTATACACTCCGTGATATTCTGAAATTCCCATGATCCCGCCTTATTCATGAGGCAGGCCTGAAAACGAAGATAGCGGATGGTATTCTCTTGAGAAATCAGTGCATTCCGCCAAGAACCTGATTCCAGAGAACCATCCGCTCCGAAACCGGGTTTCACACTAAATTTCAAATCGTGGCGAGTGGTCCTCATGAATTCTGAGAGCCACTCGCCATTTTCGTTTCAGGCTTGGTCGCGCTGGTGCTTGCAGCGTCCGCTGGCCCAGGTTTCCAGAATGCTGCGGTCGTCGCCCAGCATCATCAGGGCGAACAGCCGCTCGCCGAGGGTCTTGCAACGTGCGTGACGTCGCCCGAGCAGTGGCGAGCCGTCGGGGTCGATCACGACGAAGTCGGCCTCCATGCGGGGGGCGAGGCGGCCGATCTTGTCGTCCAGCGAGAGCGCCTTGGCGTTGCCCAGGGTGAGGCCGTAGAGGCCTTGCCAAGCGGTGAGCGGTTGGCCGCGCAGCTGGCCTACCTGGTAGCCGGCCTTGAGCGTGGCGAGGCCGGAGAGGTCGGTGCCGCCGCCGATGTCGCTGGCGTAGGTGATGTTGAGGCCGACCTCGCGTGCCGCCAGACGGTCGAACAGGCCGCTGCCGAGGAACATGTTGGAGCTGGGGCAGAAGGCGATGTTGGCGCCACGCTCGGCCAGCCTGCAACGCATCTCCTGGTCGAGGTGAATACCATGGGCGAAGGTGCTGCGCGGGCCGACCAGCCCGGACTGCTCGTAGACTTCGAGATAGTCGCGGCTCTCGGGGAACAGCTCGGCCACCCAGTCGAGTTCGCCGGGGTTCTCGGAGAGGTGGGTCTGCAGCCACAGGCTCGGGTCGTTGCGCAGCAGGCCGCCGGTGGCGTCGAGCTGCTGGCGGGTGGAGGTCGGGGCGAAGCGCGGGGTCAGGCTGTAGCCCAGGCGCCCTCTGCCGTGCCACTCGCCGATCAGCAGTTCGGTGTCGCGAATGCCGCCGTAGGTGTCGTCGCACAGCGCCTCGGGGGCGTTGCGATCCATCAGTACCTTGCCGGCCAGCATGCGCAGGTCGCGTTCGCGGCAGGCAGAGAAGAAGGCTTCCACCGAGGTGGGGTGGCTGGAGCAGAACACCTGGGCGGTGGTGGTGCCGACCCGCAGCATCTCGTCGAGGAAGGCGTTGGAGATCACCTCGGCCCGCTCGCGCTGGGCGAAGCCGCACTCTTCGGGGAAGGTGTACTCGTTCAGCCAGTCCAGCAGCTGACGCCCGTAGGAGGCCATGATCTCCAGCTGCACGTAGTGCACGTGGCTGTCGATGAAGCCGGGCATTACCAGCTTGCCGCGATGATCCACCGTCTCGATGCCTTGGGGCAGGCGTGGCGCCAGCGCTGCGTAGTCGTCGATGGCCTTGATGCGGCCGTTCTCCAGCCACAGCGCGCCGTCGGCGTAGTGACGCACGCTGCCTTCGGCGGGGCTGTCGCCTTCGCCGGGGTCGGCATCGAAGCTCAGCAGTTCGGCGCGTATTACGCGGGTGTCGTTGCTCGTCATATCTGGGGCTCGTTGGTTGCTGCCCCCGGCGTCCGCTGCCGAGGGTCAGTGATTCGTCCGGTTCGTAGGGTTAGAACAGAGCACGCAGCTCTGCCGGCGCCAGGCCGCGCTGATCGGCGCGCTCGGCATTGCCCACCATCGGCAGCAGTTCGGCCAGGGCGGCGATGGCGATGGCGTAGGGCGTCTTGTCGCCGCCTCTGATCGGTTTGCCATCCGGGCCCCTGGCCAGCCCGATGGGGCAGCGTACCCGGGCCAGGGCCGTGTCGTCGTGGCCGGCATCGGTGAGCCGCGAACGGAAGCTGGCCCACTTGCTCTTGGAGCCGATCAAGCCGATGGAGGCGATGTCGTCCCGCTGGAGCAGGGCGTCGACCAGGGCGCGATCCTCGGCGTGGTCGTGGGTCAGCACCAGCGCGTGGCTGCCCGCCGGCAGGGCGGCCACGGCGGCCCGCGGGTCGGCCGCGTGGCGACAGGCCAGGCGTGGCTGCGCCTCGGCCCAGTCGGGGAAGACGCCGTCGCGGCTGTCGTGCCACAGCACACGCCAGGGCAGCGGGGCGGCCAGGCGCACCAGCTCGGTGCCGACATGGCCGGCGCCGAAGAGGGCGAGCGTCGCCGCGCTGCCGGGGAAGATCTCCAGCAGCACGTTGACGAAGCCGCCGCAGCACTGGCCGCTGCGGCCGCCCAGGGCGAAGGCCTCGAGGCTCATGCCGAGCTCTCCCGATGCCAGCCGCTCGCGGGCTGAGTCGATCACCTGAAATTCGAAGGTGCCTCCGCCCAAGGTGTCGTGGACGGCGTCCGCCGTGATCACCATGCGAGCGCCGGGCTCACGAGGCGTGGAGCCGGCGCTGGTCACTACGGTGGCCAGCGCATGGGGCAGGCCGTCCCGTTGCAAGCGGTGCAGAGCCTCATGCCAGGCCTGCGGACGCGACGCGCTCATCACACGCCATCCTTTTTCAGGGGCCAGGCATCATATTTAGCCCGCAGAGTCTCGGCGGCCATCAGTACCCGTTCCGGCGTGGCCGGCGTGTCGAGGCGCGGCGCCTCGGCGTAGTCGGCCAGGCTTGCCAATGCGTCACGCAGCGCCGACCACACCGCCATGCCGAGCATGAAGGGCGGCTCGCCCACCGCCTTGGAGCGATAGATACTGGCCATGGAGTTGGGGTGCCCCTCCATCAGCCTGACGTTGAACACCGGCGGCAGGTCGCCGTAGGTGGGGATCTTGTAGGTGGCAGGGCCATCGGAGATCAGCCGGCCGGCTTCGTTCCACTTCAGCTCCTCGCTGGTCAGCCAGCCCATGCCCTGGATGAAGCCGCCTTCCACCTGGCCGAGGTCGATGGCCGGGTTCAGCGAATCGCCCACGTCGTGGAGGATATCGACCCGGTCGACCTGGTACTCGCCGGTGAGGGTATCCACGCTGACCTCCGCCACGGCGGCGCCAAAGGCGTAGTAGTAGAAGGGGCGGCCCTGGCCGACGTTACGGTCGTAGTGGATCAGCGGCGTGGCGTAGAAACCCTTCTCCGAGAGCGAGATGCGGTTGAGGTAGGCCGCCTGGACCAGCTCGCCCCAGGGAATGCGTTGCTCGCTCTCGCCGTGACCGGCGACGAGATGGCCAGCCTCCAGGCGCATGTCCTCGCGATCGAGGCCCTGGTCTTTATAGAGATGCTCATGGGCGAAGTCGAACAGGCGCTGCTTGAGCTTCACGCAGGCGTCGCGAGCGGCCTGGCCGTTGAGGTCGGCGCCGCTGGAGGCCGCCGTGGGCGAGGTGTTGGGCACCTTGTCGGTACGCGTGGCGGTGATGCGGACCTCGTCGGTATCGAGCCCCAGCTCGCGGGCCACCACCTGGCAGATCTTGGTGTGCAGCCCCTGGCCCATCTCGGTGCCGCCGTGGTTGATCATCACGCTGCCGTCGGTATAGACGTGCAGCAGGGCGCCGGCCTGGTTCAGGTGCTTGGCGGTGAAGGAGATGCCGAACTTCACCGGCGTCAGCGCCAGGCCTTTCTTGACGATGGGGCTGTCGGCGTTGAACTCGGTGATGGCACGGCGCCGTGTCCAGTATTCGCTGCTGGTCTCGAGCTGTTCGACCAGCGCCTTGAGCAGGGCGATCTGGTCCACATGCTGGCCGTAGTGGGTGGTCTGGCGGTCGGGGCGGTAGAAGTTGCGCTTGCGCACCGTCAGCGGGTCCTCGCCGATGCGCCGGGCGATATCGTCCATGGCCGCTTCGATCACCATCATGCCCTGGGGGCCACCGAAGCCACGAAAGGCGGTATTGGAGGCGGTATGGGTGCGGGCGCGGTGGCCGGTCACCCGGGCATCGCCCAGCGAATAGGCGTTGTCGCTGTGGAACATGGCGCGGTCGACGATGGCGTCGGACAGGTCGGGCGAGTAGCCGCAGTCGCCGATCACGGTGATCTCGCCACCCAGGATCACGCCCTGGTCGTCGACGCCCAGCCGGTAGCGGTTATGGAACGGATGACGCTTGCCGGTCACGCGCATGTCGTCGCCCCGGGGCAGGCGCACACGGGTGGTGCGGCCCGTGCGCCTGGCGATCAGCGCGGCGATGCAGGCCCAGGGTGACGCCTGGGTCTCCTTGCCGCCGAACCCGCCGCCCATGCGGCGCACTTCCACGGTGACGGCGTGGAACGGAATGCCCAGCACCTCGGCCACCAGTTTCTGGGTCTCGCTGGGGTGCTGGTTGGAGGTGAAGACCACCACGCCCTCGTCCTCGGTGGGCTGCACCAGGCAGGCCTGGCCTTCCAGGTAGAAATGCTCCTGGCCGCCGACAAACTGCTCGTCCTCCACGACCAGGGCGGCATCCTTCAGCGCCTGCTCCCAGTCACCGCTCTGTTGAACGTGGGTGGGGCGCACGAACTCTTCCCGCTCGGCGGCGGCGACCGGGTCGAGGCAGGCCGGCTGCTCGTCGATCTCCACGACGGCTGCCTGGACGGCTTCCCGGGCGGCGCGATGACTCTCGGCGGCCACGGCGAAGAGGACCTGGCCGACGTAGCTGATCTCCTCCTCGACGAAGATGGGGTCGCCGGGGAACACGGGACCGATATCGGTGTGGCCGGGTACATCACCCACGGCGATGACATCCACGACGCCGGGCATGGCACGGACCTTGTCCAGGTCGAGGCGGGTCAGGCGGCCGTGAGCGACGGGCGAGAGGCCGAGTGCTACGTGCAGGGTATCGGCGGGCGCCTTGAGATCGTCGATGTAGGCGGCGCGCCCCGTGACGTGCTTGACCGCGCTCTCATGGGCCTGTGCATGTGGATGAGGAGCCGCATGCACGGTATCCCGCGCCAAGGGGCTTGAGCCCTTGATGCGACCGTCGAGCTCGTGGCGGGCAGTTTCCGACTCCGCGCTCACGTCAGGTGCGGTCGATTTATTCAGCTTAGTGAGCGTACGCATGGAGCATCACCTCCCGGGGGCTATCGGACTCGGCCTGAGCGATCACGAGGCGCAGGCGCTCGAGCAGGTTGGCGGCGGAGAGCCGGCGGTATTCGGCGCTGCCGCGCACGTCGGACATGGGCTGGAAGTCCTCGGCCAGGGCCTCGCGTGCGGCAAGGAAGGCTGCCGCATCGGGGGCCTGACCCTCCAGCGCCGCCTCGGCACGGGCGGCGCGCTTAGGAATCGCCGCCATGCCGCCGAAGGCGAGTCGCACGTCGCGCATCACGCCGTTCTCCATGCGCCAGGCGAAGGCGCCCAGCACCGCGGAGATGTCGTCCTCTCGACGCTTGGACAGTTTCCACACCTTGAGAGTTTGGCCCTCGATGGGGCGAGGCAGGAAGAGCGCCCGAATGGCCTCGCCCTCGCGCAGGGCAGTGCGCTTGTAGTCGAGGAAGAAGTCCTCTAGAGGTAGCTCGCGCTCGCGCACTCCATGATCATCATTGGGGCCGACCAGGCGCAGGCGCGAGCCCAGCGCCAGCAGCACCGGCGGGGTATCGCCGATGGGCGAGGCGTTGGCGACGTTGCCGCCCAGGGTGCCGCGGTTGCGCACCTGCTGGGAGCCCAGGCGGTGCAGCAGGTGGGCGAAGGCGTCGTAGTGCTCCTCGAGCAGCGGCTCCAGGCGCGTATAGCTGACGGCAGCGCCGATCCACCAGCCTTCGCGACCGTCTTCCAGCGTGGCTTCCTCGATGACATTGAGCTCGGCCACCCGGGTCACGTCGATGACACGTTCGAAGCGCGCCAGGCGCTGGGTGGATTCGAGCCACAGGTCGGTGCCGCCAGCTACCAGGCGCGTCTTGGGATGCCGCGTGAGGCAGTCGGTCAACTCAGCGAGGGTTGTCGGCTGCAGGAAGGCGGCGTCGCGGTCGAGGCGTTGCTCGCTCACTTCGCTGTCACGGGGTGCCGCAGCATCGAGCCACAGGGGGCGATTGTCCGGGTGGGCATTCATGCTCAAGGCGGCATCGCGGATCGGCCGGTAGCCGGTGCAGCGGCACAGGTTGCCGCCCAGTGCGGCTTCCAGGCGCTGGGGCGTCAGCGGGGCCGGGGCCTGGCGCTGTTGCTCGTGCAGGGTGAACAGCGACATGACGATGCCCGGCGTGCAGAAGCCGCACTGGCTGCCGTGGCACTCGACCATGGCCGCCTGGGCCGGATGCAGTGCCTCGCCCTGTGCCAGGCCATCCACCGTGACCAGGTAGCGACCATTGAGCTGGTGGGCCGGCGTGATGCAGGCGTTGGCGCTGTGATAGCGCAGCTCGCCGTCGGGGCCGGGCTCGCCGATGGCTACCGTGCAGGCGCCGCAGTCACCCGAGGCGCAGCCCTCCTTGGTGCCCGTAACGCCGAGCGTTTCGCGCAGCAGCTCGAGCACGCTGGTCTCGGGAGAGGCCTCGCTCCGACATGGCTGCCCGTTGAGCATGAAGTCGATCATCGCCTTGTCTCTTGTTGACGTTGTGATAGCTGACCGGTCGCCACGCAACGAGAGGTCGCTGCTCGACCGTATCGATACGAGTTGACCAAATGGTCAGGATGATCTCAGCATGGGCCAGAATGTCGCACTTTGCAAGAGTCAGGTGGCTATCAGGCAAGCGGACAATGGTCATGCTGGCAATATGGTGCCCAATCCGCCGTCGATGGTCTCATTTGCAGGAACCGCTGCGGTGGGGCACTCTTTTGGCTTCATCATTCACAGGGCAGGGGCCTGTCGATGACCGACATGACCGAAACCGAGACCTTGCCGCCAGCGCGGCAGGGTGGCGAGAGCAATGGCGCCACTCGCGAGCGCAACGAGCGCGAGATCCTCGAAGCCGCCGAGCGGGTCTTCGCCCAGTACGGCTATCGCGGCGCCAGCGTTCAGGCCATCGCCGAGGAAGCGGGGCTGCCCAAGTCCAACGTGCTCTATTACATGGGCAACAAGCGCGGTCTCTACGTGCGCCTGCTCGAGCGCATGATGGCGCGCTGGAACGCGCTGCTCGACGACATCAGCGTGGAGGACGACCCTGCCGAGGTGCTCGAGGCGTTCATCCGCAGCAAGATGCAGCTCTCCCGCCGCCACCCCGAGGGCTCTCGGCTGTTCGCGGCCGAGATCCTCGGCGGAGCGCCGTTCCTGCAGGAGTACCTGCGCGGCGAGCTGCGCGAATGGGTGCAGACCCGGGCCAGAGTCTTCGAGCAGTGGGAAGAGCGAGGCTTGATGGACCAGGTCGATCCGGTATGGCTGATCTTTTTGATCTGGTCGGCAACGCAGCACTACGCCGACTTCGAGGCTCAGGTGCTGGGCATTACCGGCAAGGAAGAGATATCGGACGCCGACGTGGAGCGGATCACCCAGTTCCTGACCCAGGTAATCCTGAAGGGATGTGGGGTGAGGCCTCCCTCGGCAACGCCAGGCTGATCGCCACCGTCGCCACCAGCATGGCGCTCGACACCCACAGCGTGGCGCTGAGGCCGCCGGTCATGTAGAGCCAGCCGGAGAGCAGGGTGCCGATCAGCCGGCCCATGGCGTTGGCCATGTAGTAGAAGCCGACGTCCAGCGAGACGCCATCGGCGCGAGCCAACTTTACGATCAGGAAGCTGTGCAGGCTCGAATTTACGGCGAAGACCGCGCCGAACAGCAGAAGCCCGCCCAGCAGCACCACATGCGGCAGCCATTCCAGGCCCTGTACTTGAAGACCTAGGGCGATCAGCGCCGGCAGGGCGGCTAGGCCCGCCGCCCACAGGATGGCGGCAGAGCGACCCGAGTGGCGCCCGGTGATGCGTGGCGCCAGCGCCTGCACCGCCCCGTAGCCGATCACCCACAGCGCCAGAAAACCGCCCACCCGCCAGTGGTCCCAGCCGAACTGGGTGGCCAGGAACACCGGCAGCGCCACCACGAACCAGACGTCGCGGGCGCCGAACAGGAACATTCGTGCCGCCGAGAGAATGTTGATCGCCCGGCTCTTGGAGAGAATCTCGCGGAATTTCGGCTTGGCCTTGGCACGGCCCAGGTCGGCGTCGAGGCGGGCAAGCGAGAGGCCGAGCACGCCAACGAGCATCAGCGCCATGGCGAGTATCGCGCCCTGGAAGCCGATCAGGGTGAGCAGCAGCCCGCCGAGAAAGAAGCCCACTCCCTTGAGCGCGTTCTTCGAGCCGGTGAGCAGCGCCACCCAGCGGTAGAGCGCGGTGTGTCCTTCATCGCCCGCCGGCACCAGGGTCTTGATCGCGCTCTTGGCACTCATCTTGTTGAGGTCCTTGGCGATGCCCGAAAGCGCCTGGGCTGCCATCACCCAGGGCACCGTGAGCCAGACCGTTGGAACCAGCAGCATGGCCAGGGCGACGATCTGTAAGCCCAGGCCCAGGTTCATGGTGCGGTTGAGCCCCAGCCGCGCGCCGAGCCAGCCGCCCACCAGGTTGGTCACCACGCCGAAGAACTCGTAGAACAGGAACAATAGCGCCACTTCCAGCGCTGAGTAGCCGAGCTGGTGGAAGTAGAGCACCACCAGCATGCGCAGGGCACCGTCGGTCAGCGTGAAGCCCCAGTAGTTGCCGGTGACCAGCAGGTACTGGCGCACCTCGCGGGGCAGGGCGGCAACGCGGGCGATCATGCGTCGGCTTTCCCTACCTTGGCAGCAAGTTCCACGGTGCGGCAGGCGTAGCCGTACTCGTTGTCGTACCAGGCGTAGAGCTTCACCTGGGTGCCTGCCACCACCATGGTGGAGAGCGCATCGACGATGGAGCTGCGCGGATCGGAGCGATAGTCGATGGAAACCAGCGGGCGCTCCTCATAGCCCAGGATGCCGGCCAGTTCTCCCTCGGCGGCCTGCTTCAATAGCGCGTTGACTTCCTCGACCGTGGTCTCGCGCTCCACCTCGAACACCATGTCGGTCAGGGAGGCATTGGCCAGCGGCACGCGTACGGCGTGGCCGTTGAGCTTGCCGGTCAGCTCCGGGAAGATCGCGGTGATGGCCTTGGCCGAGCCGGTGGTGGTGGGAATCAGGCTCATCCCGCAGGCCCGTGAGCGGCGCAAGTCAGGCTTTTGTGGAGAACTCGGGGCATCGAGGATCACCTGGGTGTTGGTGATGTCGTGAATGGTGGTCATCGAGCCATGGCGGATGCCGAGCTGCTCGTGGATCACCTTGACCACCGGCGCCAGGCAGTTGGTGGTGCAGCTCGCCGCGGTAACGATACGATGCCTGGCTGGGTCGAAGAGGTGGTCGTTGACGCCCATTACGACATTGAGCACGCCTTCCTCTTTCACTGGCGCGCTGACCACCACGCGCCTTACACCCTGGTCGAGATAGCCTTGCAGCTTGTCGCTGGTCTTCATCTTGCCGGAGCACTCGATGACGACGTCGCAGTCGGACCAGTCGGTATCGCCGATCTCGCGGTTGGCGCTGAAGGCGATCTGTCGACCGGCGACGATCAGGGCATCATGGGTCGCCGTGATATCATCGCCGCCGCCGGTCCACTGGCCGTGCACCGAGTCGAACTGCAGCAGGTGGGCGAAGGTGGCGGCGTCGCCGCCGGGATCGTTGATGCGCACGAACTCGAGATCGGGGTTCGACCAGCCGGCACGCAGCGCCAGGCGGCCAATGCGGCCGAAACCGTTGATGCCGATGCGAAGGGTCATGGTGCGCTCCTTGTACTGAATCGGTGCCTGAGATATATGGCAAATCGTATATGAAAAACGATGACAGTTCGATGTCACCCACAGACGAATTGCCCATCGCGGCCCAACTGCCGGTGATACGTCGTGCCTTGTCGGGGCATTCGCGCGCCCTGCTGGTAGCCCAGCCCGGGGCGGGCAAGACAACCCGAGTACCGCTGGCGCTACTCGATGAGTCGTGGTGCCGGAAGGGACGTCTGCTGCTGCTCGAGCCACGGCGCGTCGCTGCACGCCTGGCAGCAGGTTTCATGGCGCAGTCGCTTGGCGAAGAGGTGGGTGGCACCGTGGGCTACCGCATGCGCGGCGAGAGCCGGGTAGGGCCGAAGACACGGCTCGAGGTAGTCACCCAGGGTGTGCTCACCCGCATGTTGCAGGAGGATCCGCTGCTCGAGGGGGTGGCTGGCGTCGTCTTCGATGAGTTTCACGAGCGCAGCCTGGAGGCCGACCTGGGCCTGGCCTTGGCGCTGGATACCCAGTCGGTACGCGACGACCTGCGCCTGCTGGTGATGTCGGCGACCCTCGATGTGAAGGTGTTGCTCGGCGTACTGGGCGAGGAGACGCCACTGATCGACAGCCCCGGACGTAGTTTTCCCGTGGCGACGCGCTATCGGCCGCTGAATGTCCGTGAGGACGCGGCGCGCCAGCAGGCGCTGGCGGTAACAGAGACGCTGGCTTGGGCAGAAGAAACAGGGGAGAAGGGGGATCTGCTGGTGTTCCTGCCCGGCGTAGCCGAGATCCGCCGCCTGGCGCGGGAGCTTGCGCGCCGCCAGCCCGAGCTCGTGGTGCGCGAACTGCACGGCCGCCTGCCCTTGGAAGAGCAACGTCGTGCCCTTCGCCCCGAGCCGGACGGGCGCCGTCGAATCGTGCTGGCCACGGCTATCGCCGAATCCAGCGTCACCGTGGATGGCGTACGAATCGTCATCGACGCCGGCCAGGAGCGGGTGCCGGTGTTCCAGCCGCGCAGCGGACTCACGCGCCTGGAAACTCGCCGCGTCAATCGTGCCAGCGCCGATCAGCGCCGCGGTCGTGCCGGGCGGCAGGGCCCTGGGCTGTGCCTTAGGCTGTGGGCCGAGGAGCAGCCGCTCGTGGCCCACGGCGAGCCCGAGATGCTCCAAGCCGACCTGGCGCCGCTGGCCTTCGAGCTGGCGCGCTGGGGTATCGTCGAGCCCAATACACTGGCCTGGATCACGCCGCCGCCTGCGGGCGGACTGGCGGCAGGTCGCGCGTTGTTGCGGCGGCTTGGCGTGCTGGACGAGCAGTGGCATCTCACCGAACTGGGCCGTGCCTGTACCCGCTGGCCGACTCATCCGAGGCTTGCCGTGATGCTGGAGCGGGCCACTGAGCTCGATGCCCAGGCGCTTGCCTGTTCGCTGGTGGCGGCGCTGGAGGGCCGCGACCTCGACGGCGAGCAGGATCTGGAGCGTTCGCTTCAGTTGCGCCTGGCGGAGCCATCAGCCTATCGCCAGTGGCAGCGCGATGCCCAGCGCCTGGCACGAATCGCCGGCATGCGTCTGGAAGTGACGAGCCTGGCGCCGCTGGGCGGGCTGCTTGCCATGGCCTATCCCGACCGCGTGGCGCAGCGCGTCAATCAAGAGGCAGAGCCGGGTCGCTTCCGCCTCGCCAGTGGCGGCCTGGCGACACTGCCCGAGAACCACCCACTGGCCCATGCCGAGCTGCTGGTGGCCGCCGAACTCGACGGTCAGGCCAGCGGCGCACGAATCTTTCGCGGTGTGGCCATCGAGCGGGTGCGGCTCGAGGCGCTGTTTCCGGAAACCCGTGAGTGGCGGGCGAGCCTTGAGTGGTCGGAGGGGCAGGGGCGACTGGTCGGCGAAGAGGTGCGTGGCCTTGGGGCAGTGGTGTTCGAACGCAGGCCGCTGCAGGCGCTACCGCCGGAGGCGGTGCGCACAGCGCTCCTCGAAGCGTTGCGCCGTCGCGGCGAGCTGCCCTTCGACGAAAGCGCCGAGCAACTGCGTGGCAGGGTGGCGCTGTTGCGGCGGGAATTGGGCGACGAGTGGCCTGACTGGTCGATGCCGACGTTGCTCGAAGGGCTCGAGGGCTGGCTGGGGCCGCACCTCGGCGGCGTGACCCGCCTGGATGGCGTAGAGCGGTTGCCGCTGGGGCGCTTCCTGCTCGACACCCTGGCCTGGCCGCAGCGCTCGCGGCTCGATGCGCTGGCGCCGGAGCGAATCGAGGTTCCCAGCGGCTCGCAGGTGCGCATCGACTACACGCCGTGCCTGGAGGGCAGAGCGCCGGTACTGGCGGTAAAACTACAGGAGACCTTCGGCTGGCGGGAGTCGCCGCGCATCGCCGAGGGGCGGGTGGCGGTGCTGCTGCACCTGCTCTCGCCGGCGCGCCGTCCGCTGCAGGTCACGGCGGATCTCGCCAGCTTCTGGGCCAACGGTTACGCCGAAGTGCGCAAGGAGATGCGCGGCCGCTACCCCAAGCACCCCTGGCCCGAGGATCCCACCACTGCCGAGGCTACGGCGCGGACCAAGCGACGCGTCTGATCAATTGGCGGCAGGAGCGGTCGCGATACGATCGGCATCGCTTTTCGTCTGTGCCTGACGTCGACGCAGAACCCACTTCTCGGCCTCCACGATCAGGTAGACGGCTACGCTGGCGACGACGATCGCTCCCCAATGCAGCAGAGTCAGCCCCGACGTGCCGAACACCAGCTGCATGAAGGGTAGATAAGTCCAGCCCAGTTGCACCACCACTACCAGACCGATGGCCAGCAGCACCGGGCGGCTGCCGAACAGGCCCGAGATCGACAAGGTGTTCTTGAGCAAGTAGCGGCTGTTGATCAGGTAGGCGATCTCGCCTACCACCAACATGTTCACCGCACCGCTGCGGGCCTGTTCTGGGCTGCCGCCCTGGATGTACAGGATCCAGCTGAAGATGGCGAACACGCATGCCACCAGCAGGATCGAGACGAAGATGACCCGCCACAGCATGAACAGGTCGAGCAGGGGAGCGTGAGGATCGCGCGGCTTGCGCTCCATCACGTTGTCCTCGGCATGCTCGAATACCAGGGCGATACCCAGGGTCACGGCGGTGATCATGTTGACCCACAGCACCTGAAGGCCGGTGATCGGCAGCGTGATGCCGGCGAGTATGGCGATGAGTATCGCCAGGCTCTCGGCGCCGTTGGTGGGCAGTATGAATGTGACGGTCTTGCGGATATTGTCGTAGACCTTGCGACCTTCGCCCACGGCATTGACGATAGTGGCGAAGTTATCATCGGTGAGGACCATCTCGGCGGCTTCTTTGGCTGCCTCGGTCCCCTGAACGCCCATGGCCACGCCGACGTCGGCGCGCTTCAGCGCAGGCCCGTCGTTGACCCCGTCGCCGGTCATGGCGCAAATGCCGCCTCTGGCCTGCATGGCCTGCACCAGGCGAAGCTTGTGCTCGGGTGCCGCCCTGGCATAGACGTCGACCTCGGTGACTTCACGTTCCAGCTCTTCGTCGCTCATGGCCTCGATCTCATGGCCGCTCAGGGCGCGATCGGTCCTGGCGAAGCCCAGTTGATCGGCAATGGCACGGGCCGTGACGGCATGGTCGCCGGTGACCATCACGGGGCGTATCCCTGCCTTCTGGCAATTCTTGACCGCTTCGATGGCCTCTTCCCGCGGCGGGTCGAGCAGCCCGACCAGGCCCAGCAGTACCAGCCCTTCCTCGGCGTGTTCGTCCTCGAGTCCGCCCGAGATGTCGGCGGCATCCTTTTCGGCCAGGGCCAGCACCCGCAGGCCGCGGGAGGAGAGTTCGTGAATACGCTTCTCCCAGGTGCCGTGATCGAGCGCGGTGTCGCCGTCGGGGCCGCGCTCCTTCTCGCACATTTCCAGCAAGCGATCCGGCGCGCCCTTGACCAGCAGGCGCTTGCCATCGAGATCGTTGAGGGTGGCCATGTACTTGCGTTCCGAGTCGAAGGGGATCGCGTCCTCGCGCGGGTGCGCCTCGCGCAGCTCATGCGTGTCGAAGTCCGCCTTGGCGGCGGCGACCACCAGCGCGCCTTCGGTGGGGTCGCCTGCTATCGACCACTCCTCGTCCTCATGGCATAGCTCAGCGTCGTTGCACAATGCGCCGACGTGAAGGAAATGGGTGAGGGCGGGGTAGTCCTCCGGGGCGATTTCCTCGCCGTACTCATGCCCTTCGCCCTGCTCGTGCTCATCATTGGGGGCGAGATGAAATTTGCCTTCCGGAGCGAAGCCGACTCCCGAGAGGTGAAATTCCCCCTCGGGTAGCCAGATCGCCTCGGCAGTCATCTCGTTGCGCGTGAGCGTGCCTGTCTTGTCGGAAAAGATGGTGGAAATCGAGCCGAGCGTCTCGACTGCCGGCAGGCGACGTACGATGGCGTTCTTATTGGCCATGACCTGCACGCCCAGCGCCAGCGAGATGGTGACGATGGCCGGCAGGCCTTCGGGAATGGCCGCCACGGCAAGTCCTACGCTTGCCATGAACATCTCGGTCCAGGGCTGGTCGTGAATCAGCACGCCAAAGGCCCCGGTCAGCACCGCGGCACCAACGATGCACAGCGCGAGTAAGCGTCCGGCGCGGTCGAGCTGCTGGACCAGCGGCGTCTTGAGCTGTTCGACGCCGCGGAGCATCTCTGAGATACGGCCGATCTCGGTGTGCGAGCCGGTCTGGACCACGACCCCGGTGGCGGTGCCCTTGGCCACGATGGTACCGGCGTACAGCATCGAACTACGCTCGGCGAGTTCGGTTTTTTCGTCGACGGCATCCGCGCCCTTGTCCACCGGCGTGGACTCGCCGGTCAGGGCAGCTTCCTCGGCATTGAGACGATTGCTCTCGAGCAGGCGAAGGTCGGCGGGAACGCGATCGCCACCCTCGACCCTGACGATATCGCCGGGCACCAGCTCTTCGGCGTCGATCTCGCTCTGGCGGCCGTCGCGCAGCGCCTTGGCCTTGGGCGAGAGCATGTCGCGGATGCTGTCCAGCGCCTTCTCGGCCTTGCCCTCCTGAATGAAGCCGATCAGGGCGATGATGATCACGACACCCAGAATCGCCGAGGCATCGAGAAAATTGCCCAGGAACAGGCTGGCGATCGCTGCCACGATCAGGATCAACATGAGCACGTTGTTGAACTGGCCCAGCAGCCGGCGCCACCACGGGGTCGCTTCGTCCTGCCGGAGCCGGTTGGGGCCGTACCGCTCGAGCCGCTTGCGCGCCTCCTCGGCCCCAAGGCCCTCCTGGCTGGCATCGAGTCGATCCAGTGTCTCCTCAGCCGACAGGGCATGCCAGGACGCTTGTTTCCGCTCGTCTTGCCCGCTCATCCTTGATCTCCCGTAGCCGGGCTCCTGCCCATTGCTTCCTACAGGGGTAGCACACCTAGCGTCCTGCTGCAGGTGTTCCGGTGCGTCCGTTGCTGCGCTGTACTGCGCGCTCCGAAGGGCTTGCGGCATCGTCGCGGCGCCGGCGGAGAATCCGCTTTTCGCATTCCACGATCAGGAACAAGGCAATGCTGCCCGCCAGGATGGCCAGCCAGTGCTGCACATCGAGGCCCTCGCTGCCGAACACCGTCTGCATGAAGGGCAGATAAGTCCAGCCGAGCTGCAGCAGGACGACCAGCCCGATGGCCAGCCACACCGGACGACTGCCGAAGATGCCCTTTAGGGAAAGAGCGCTGTTGACCAAGAAGCGGCTGTTGATGAGGTAGGCGGCGCTGCCCATGACCAGCATGTTGACGGCACCGGTGCGCGCCAGCGCCTCGCTGCCGCCTTGGCCCTGCAGGACCCAGCTGAACATGCCGAACACGCCGATCAGCAGCAGCACCGAGACGAACACCACCCGCCAGAGCAGGAACAAGTCGAGCAGGGCGGCCGAAGGATCGCGCGGTCGGCGTTGCATGATGTCGACTTCCGCCTCCTCGAAGGCGAGCGCCAGGCCGAGGGTGACCGCCACCACCATATTGACCCATAGTGCCTGGAGCGGCGTGACCGGCAGCAGGGTGCCGGCCAGCACGGCCAGCATGATCGCCAGCCCCTGACCGCCGTTGGTGGGCAGGATGAAGGTGACGGTCTTGCGGATGTTGTCGTAGACCTTTCGTCCTTCCTCGATGGCGCCGACGATGGTGGCGAAGTTGTCGTCGGCCAGTACCATTTCGGCGGCTTCCTTGGCTGCTTCGGTGCCCTGGATGCCCATGGCGACGCCGACGTCGGCACGCTTGAGCGCCGGTCCGTCGTTGACGCCGTCGCCGGTCATTGCGCAGATACCGCCCCTGGCCTGCATGGCCTTGACCAGGCGTAGCTTGTGTTCGGGGGCGGCCCGCGCGAAAACGTCGACCTCCAGGATGCACGCCTCGAGCTCTGCATCCGACATGTTCTCGACCTCACGGCCGGTCAGCGCCCGGTCGGTATGGGCGAAGCCGAGCTGCTCGGCAATGGCGCGGGCGGTGACGGCATGATCGCCAGTCACCATTACCGGGCGGATGCCGGCTTCGAGGCACTGCTTCACGGCATCGATGGCGGCTTCCCGCGGAGGGTCGAGCAGCCCGATCAGGCCGAGCAATACCAGCCCAGCCTCGGCCTGCGCGTCGCTCAGCTCGCCGGAGATGTCGTCGGCTTCCTTCTCCGCCAGGGCCAGTACGCGCAGCCCACGGGAGGAGAGCGCATGGATGCGCTCTTCCCACTCTCCATGGTCCAGCTCGGTATCACCCTCGGCGCCACGCACCTTGTGGCACATCTCGAGCAGCCGGTCGGGGGCGCCCTTGACCAGCAGGCGCTTGCCTTCCAGCTCGTTGAGCGTGGCCATGTACTTGCGCTCGGATTCGAAGGGGATGGCGTCCTGGCGCGGATGACAGCAGCGAAGCTCGCAGGTGTCGACACCGCCCTTGGCGGCTGCCACCACCAGGGCCCCCTCGGTGGGATCGCCGTGGATGGTCCAGCGGCCATCCTCTTGTGCAATCTCGGCGTCATTGCACAACACGCCGACCTTGAGGAAGTGGGCAAGGGCCGGATGGTCCTCCAGCGTGATCTCCTCACCGTCCTCATCGCTTTCGGCGTCTTCCGGGGCAAGGTGAAAAGTGCCCTCGGGAGCGAAACCGACCCCCGTAAGGCGAAACTCACCCTCGGGTAGCCAGATCGCCTGGGCGGTCATCTCGTTGCGCGTGAGGGTGCCGGTCTTGTCGGAAAAGATGGTGGAGATGGAGCCCAGCGTCTCCACCGCCGGCAGGCGGCGGATGATGGCGTTGCGCTTGGCCATGACCTGGACGCCGAGGGCCAGTGTAATGGTGACGATGGCCGGCAGGCCTTCGGGGATGGCGGCAACGGCCAGGCCCACTGCCGCCATGAACATGGCGCTGATGGGCTGGTCGTGGATGACCACGCCGATCGCGGCAGTAAGGGTGGCGGCGCCGAGGATGAAGATCGCCAGTACGCGACCGGCCCGATCGAGCTGCTGGAGCAGCGGTGTCTTGAGCTTCTCCACGCCACGCAGCATTTCGGAGATACGGCCGATCTCGGTATGGGTGCCGGTTTCCACCACCAGGCCCTGGGCCGTGCCCTGGACCACGATGGTGCTGGCATAGGCCATGGCCGTGCGGTCGCCCAGGTCGGCCTTCCCGTCGACGGGGTCGATCTGCTTGTCGACAGGCGTGGATTCACCGGTCAGTGCCGCTTCCTCGGTGCGCAGGCGCCTGGCCTCGAGCAGGCGCAGGTCGGCGGGAACGCGGTCGCCGCTCTCCAGCATGACGATGTCACCGGGCACCAGCTCTTCTGCGTCGAGCGTTCGTCGCCGGCCGTTGCGCAGCACCGCTGCCTGGGGCGAAAGCATGTTGCGGATGCTATCCAGCGCCTGTTCTGCCTTGCCTTCCTGAATGAAGCCGATCAGGGCGATGATGATCACCACCCCGACGATGGCCAGGGCATCCAGGGTATGGCCGAGAGCAAGGCTGGCTACCGCGGCCACCAGCAGAATGATCATCAAGATATTGTTGAACTGCTCGAGCAGCCGCCTCCACCAGGGGCGACCCTTCTCCTGCTTGAGCCGGTTCGGGCCGTATTGCGTCAGCCGTGCAGCGGCTTCATCGTCACTGAGCCCATCCTTGCGGCTCTTGAGTTTGTTGAGGGCCTCTTCAGGAGGCAGAGCATGCCAGGCGGTGCGGGAATCGTCGCGGCGATCGGGCATTTCCTTTCTCCGATAGCATGGTGTGATGCAGATGTAGCACACGTGATGCTGCGCTGCAGTGATCTAGCGCAAGAACGTTGCCCAACTCCTTATCTCCTCGGATTAGGCAGCGAGGCGCCCTGGAACCGATGAGTTCCTGCTCGCCCTGAAAACGGGCGAGCGTTGGGTCACAGTGGAAGTGGCAGCAGAGCACGAAACGTCGTTGCGGCGGGATCATCGCCTGACCGGCTCGAAGGAAGCGTATCGGCTATGATGGCGGCCCGTATGAACGGCCCGATTGAAAAGAGTGAGCCATGTCGAATTCCACTACGCCTTTCTGTCCCTGCGGCAGCGGCCTTGTTCTTGCCGACTGCTGTGGTCGCTTCCATGCCGGTGAGCCGGCGCCGACGCCCGAAGCGCTGATGCGTTCCCGCTATAGTGCCTTTGCCCTGGGGCTCGAAGGCTATCTGCGCGACACCTGGCATGGGAGCACCCGCCCCACGATGCTGGATCTGGACGACGGTACGCGCTGGGTGCGGTTGGAGGTGCTGGATCATGGGCAGGACGGCGATCAGGGCCGCGTACACTTTCGTGCGACCTTTCGCGAGCGCCGCCGCTGGGGCGTGCTTGAGGAGAATTCGCGCTTCGTGCGCGAGGCGGGGCGCTGGTATTACCTGGATGGCACGCCCAGCGTCAACCGCCTCAAGCCCGGCCGCAACGACCCTTGCCCTTGCGGCAGCGGGCGCAAGTTCAAGAGCTGTTGCGGCCTGGGATGATCCCAGTCAGATGAGCCCTGTCAGGTGAGCTCTGTCAGAGAATCATTGCCGCCAGCCAGCCAAAGGCGATCAACGGCAGGTTGTAGTGCAGGAAGGTGGGCACCACGGTGTCCCAGATATGGTCGTGCTGGCCGTCGGCGTTGAGACCGGCGGTAGGGCCGAGGGTCGAATCCGAGGCTGGCGAGCCGGCATCGCCTAGCGCGGCGGCGGTGCCCACCAGGGCAATGGTGGCCATGGGCGAAAAGCCGAAGCTGAGCGCCAGCGGCACGTAGAGCGAGGCGATGATGGGTACGGTGGAGAACGACGAACCGATGCCCATGGTGATGAAAAGGCCGACGAGCAGCATGGTCAGCGCCGCGAGGCCCTTGTTGTCGCCAATCAGCTCCGCCGAGCCTTCCACCAGCGCAGACACCTCGCCGGTGGCTTGCATCACCCCGGCGAAGCCGGCCGCGCTGATCATGATGAAGCCCACCAGCGCCATCATGCGCATGCCTTCGGTGAAGATGTCGTCCTGCTCGTGCCAGCGGAACACGCCGCTGACCGAGAGCAGGGCGAAGCCGAACAATCCGCCCAGTACCATCGAACCCGAAAGCAGCTGGATCGCCACGGTGCCGACCAGCGAAGCACCGAGTATCGCCATTTGCCACGGCGCCAGGTGGCGGGCGGCCTCGGCCGGCGTTTCATCGCCGTGGGCCAGGTCGCGATCCTGGTAGTGGCGCGGACGGCGATAGCTGAACAGCACGGCCACGATCAGCCCCAGTGCCATGCCGCCGATGGGAATCAGCATGGCCATGGGCACCATGGCGCGGGTCACTTCCAGGCCGAACTCGGCGCCGCTCTCGTTGAGATTGGCGAGCAGGATGTCGTTGAGGAAGATCGAGCCGAAGCCCACCGGCAGCAACATGTAGGGGGCGGTGATGCCGAAGGTGATCACGCAGGCCGCCACGCGGCGGTCCAGGCGCAGGTGGTTCATCAGCTTGAGCAGTGGCGGCACCAGCACCGGAATGAAGGCAATGTGCACGGGAATCAGGTTCTGCGAACTCACCGCGGCGGCGAGCAATGCTCCCAGCAGGGTGTAGGCAACCCAGCGTCGGCTCGCCGGTTGGTCGTCGAGATTCAGCCCACGGATGGCACGCTCGGCCAGCAGCTCGGTGACACCGGAGCGAGACAGGGCCACGGCGAAGGCACCGAGTACGGCATAGGAGAGGGCGATGGTGGCGCCATTGCCCAGACCCTGGTTGAAGGCATCCATGATCGCGCCCAGAGGCATGCCCGCCACCAGGCCGCCCACCAGACTGGCGGCGATCAGGGCGAAAACCACGGAGACGCGTGCGAGACTCAGGGTGACCATGACCAGGATGGCCAGAACGATGGCATTCATGTTGGCTCACAGAAAGCAGGAAAGATGATGTTGCTACCGCTTCGGGCAGAATAAAGCCCCGGGCCGAGGCGTCGGGGCAGGGTATCTTACCTCAGCTTCGCTGGCGGGTCAGTGACTTGGCAGCAGCTCCACCGGTACCAGCCCATTGAGGATTCGCGAAGCGAGCAGGTGGGTTGCGTGCTCGATGTCCGGGCTGAAGAAGCGGTCGCGGTCGTAGTAGTCGACCTTGTCGCGCAGGGCCTGGCGTGCCTGCTCCAGGCGCGGCGTGCTCTTCAGGCGCTGCCTGTTCGAGTCGAGTCGAAAATCGAGGCCCTGGCAGGCCGCCAGCCATTCGATAGCGACGATGCCGCGCACGTTGTCGGCCATTTCCCACAGCCGCTTGCCGGCGGCCGGCGCCATCGAGACGTGATCCTCCTGGTTGGCCGAGGTGGGCAGGCTGTCGACGCTGTGGGGGTGGGCCAGGGCCTTGTTCTCGCTGGCCAGCGCGGCGGCGGTGACCTGGGCGATCATGAAGCCGGAATTGACGCCACCGTTGTCCACCAGGAAGGGCGGCAGCTGCGACATGTGGGTATCCATCATCAGCGAGATGCGGCGCTCGGTGAGCGAGCCGATCTCGGCCAGCGCCAGGGCCAGGTTGTCGGCGGCCATGGCGACCGGTTCGGCGTGGAAGTTGCCACCCGAGAGGATGTCGCCCTCGTTGCTGAATACCAGCGGATTGTCCGATACCGCATTGACTTCCACCGCCAGCACCTCGGCGGCCTGGCGGAGCTGGGTCAGCACCGCACCCATCACCTGGGGCTGACAGCGCAGTGAATAGGGGTCCTGTACCTTGTCGCAGTGGGCGTGGGAGTCGCTGATCTCGCTACGCTCGCCCAGCAGGTGGCGATAGGCCGCGGCGGCGTCGATCTGGCCGCGCTGGCCGCGGGCATCGTGGATGCGGGCATCGAAGGGCGCGCGCGAGCTGAGCGTGGCCTCCACGGTCAATGCGCCGCACACCGTGGCGGCGGCGTAGAGGTCCTCGGCCTCGAACAGGCCCTTGAGGGCGTAGGCGGTGGAGACCTGGGTGCCGTTGAGCAGCGCCAGGCCTTCCTTGGGCGCGAGGCTGAGCGGCTGGAGCCCGGCGATCTCGAGCGCTTCGCGAGCGGATACCCACTCGCCGCGGTGGCGGGCCTTGCCCTCGCCGAGCAGCACCACGCTCATATGGGCCAAGGGAGCGAGATCGCCGGAGGCACCGACGGAGCCCTTGAGCGGAATGTGCGGATAGACCTCGGCGTTGACCAGGGCGAGCAGGGCGTCGAGCACCTCGCGACGAATGCCGGAGAAACCGCGCGCCAGGCTGTTGACCTTGAGCACCATGACCAGGCGCACCAGGGCATCTTCCATGGGCTGGCCAACGCCCGTGGCATGCGACAGCACCAGCGAGCGCTGCAGGTCCTCCAGGTGGTCGTGATCGATGCGGGTCTGGGCCAACAGGCCGAAGCCGGTGTTGATGCCGTAGACCGTGCGGTCCTCGGCCACCACGCGATTGACGCAGTCGACGGCGCGGTCGATGGCGGCGTCGGCACTTTCCGGCAGCGTCACGTGCAGCGGCGCCTCGAAGACCTGGCGTGCCTGGGCCAGGGTCATCTTGCCGGGGTGGATCGTCATTTCTTCCATCATTCGCTTTCCTTGTCGAGCATCGGCAAATCCAACCCATTGTCCCGGGCACACTGCTTGGCGATATCGTAGCCGGCATCGGCGTGGCGCATCACCCCGGTGCCCGGGTCGTTGCGCAGCACCCGGCCCAGGCGGGCGTGAGCGTCGTCCGTGCCGTCGGCGACGATCACCACCCCGGCATGCTGGGAGTAACCCATGCCCACGCCGCCGCCGTGGTGCAGGGAGACCCAGGTGGCACCCCCCGCGGTGTTGAGCAGGGCGTTGAGCAGCGGCCAGTCGGAAACGGCGTCGCTGCCGTCCCTCATCGCCTCGGTCTCACGGTTGGGGCTGGCCACCGAGCCGGAGTCGAGGTGGTCGCGGCCGATGACGATCGGCGCCTTGAGCTCACCGCTCTTGACCATTTCGTTGAAGGCCTGGCCGAGGCGGGCGCGATCCTTGAGGCCCACCCAGCAGATCCGTGCCGGCAGCCCCTGGAACGAAATCCGCTCCCGGGCCATGTCGAGCCAGTTGTGCAGGTGCGGGTCGTCGGGGATCAGCTCCTTGACCTTCTGATCGGTCTTGTAGATGTCCTCCGGGTCGCCGGAGAGCGCCACCCAGCGGAACGGGCCGATGCCCTGGCAGAACAGCGGGCGGATATAGGCCGGCACGAAACCGGGGAAGTCGAAGGCGTTCTCCACGCCCTCTTCCTGGGCCATCTGGCGGATATTGTTGCCGTAGTCGAAGGTCGGTACGCCCATGGCCTGGAAGTCGAGCATGGCCTGAACATGCACCGCCATGGACTGCTTGGCGGCCTTGGTCACCGTCTCGGGTTCGGTCTTGCCCCGGGCCACGTACTCGTCCCAGCTCCAGCCCGACGGCAGGTAGCCGTGCAGTGGGTCGTGGGCGCTGGTCTGGTCGGTCACCATGTCCGGCTTCACGCCGCGTTTCACCATTTCTGGCAGCACCTCGGCGGCATTGGCGCACAACCCGATGGAGACCGCCTTGCCCTCGGCGGTGTAGCGCTCGATACGGGCCAGGGCATCGTCCAGATCGCTGGCCTGCTCGTCCAGGTAGCGGGTGCGCAGGCGGAAGTCGAGGCGCGACTGCTGACACTCGATATTGAGCGAACAGGCGCCGGCCAGGCTTGCCGCGAGCGGCTGGGCGCCGCCCATGCCACCGAGGCCGGCGGTGAGGATCCAGCGGCCCTTCAGGTCGCCGGCGTAGTGCTGGCGCCCGGCCTCGACGAAGGTTTCATAGGTGCCCTGGACGATGCCCTGGGAGCCGATGTAGATCCAGGAGCCGGCGGTCATCTGGCCGTACATCATCAGGCCTTTCCTATCCAGCTCGTTGAAGTGCTCCCAGGTGGCCCAGGCCGGCACCAGGTTGGAGTTGGCGAGCAGCACCCGCGGCGCGTCCCTGTGGGTCTCGAACACCCCCACCGGCTTGCCCGACTGGATCAGCAGGGTCTGGGTGTCCTCCAGGCGCTTCAGCGTCTCGACGATGGCATCGAAGCACTGCCAATCGCGAGCGGCGCGACCGATGCCGCCGTAGACCACCAGGTCCTCGGGACGCTCGGCCACGTCCGGGTGGAGGTTGTTCATCAGCATGCGCATGGGGGCTTCGGTGAGCCAGCTCTTGCAGCTGAGTTCGGTCCCGGTAGGGGCGGCGATCCGGCGGGTCGGGTCGTGGCGTGTGTCGGCGAAGGGAGGACGGCTGTTCATCGGTATGTTCTCTCTTTGTTGCGTTGTGGCTTTGCCGTAGCGGTGATGGCGTTCGGGGGGGGGGGCGTTCAGCTGTCCAGAGTGAGCTGGTGAATCAGGCGCGCTGCCGCCCGGGCGGTGCGACCATCGATATCGAAGCTGGGGTTGAGTTCGGCGATGTCGGCCAGGCGCAGCTTGCCACTGTCGCGTACGGTCTCGATCAGCGTCTCGATCATGGCCAGCGGTACGCCGCGTGCAGCAGGAGCGCTGACGCCGGGGGCCTCGGCCGCCGGCAGCACGTCGAGGTCGACGGTCAGGTAGAGGTGGTCGCAGCGCGCCATGAAGCGCTGTAGGTCGCGCACGATGGCGTCGAGACGCGGGGCATCGATCTCATGGTCCTCACGGACCAGCACGTTCAGTTCCCGCGCGCGGGCGAACAGGGCGCGGGTGTTGCTGGCCCGGCTGACTCCCAGGCAGGCGTAGCGGAACGGCCAGCCACGACGGCCGCACTCGGCGGCGATCTGGGCGAAGGGTGTGCCCGAGGAGCGCACTTGGCTGGGATCGCGCAGGTCGAGGTGGGCGTCGAGGTTGACGATACCGACCCGGGGTCGGGCCTCGCCTTGAGCCTCGAGGTGGCGGGCCAGGCCCGACCAGCTGCCGAAGGCGACTTCATGACCGCCGCCGAGAATCAGCGGCAGGTGAGATTCCGCCAGCAGGGCGGCGGTTCGTTCGGCCAGGCGCTGTTGTGCCGCTTCAAGATCGGCGTTGGCGTGGCAGCTCACGTCGCCGGCATCGAAGACGGGAGCCAGCCGATGCCAGGCCAGCGGCGCCAGCGCCCGGCGCAGCGCCCGCGGCCCTTCGGCGGCACCGACGCGCCCTTGATTGCGCGCCACGCCGGCATCGCTGGCAAAGCCGAGCAGGACGACTCCCGGGTTGGCGTCGCGCTTGAGCGGAGTGACGAGCTGGTGCCAGCGCAGGCTGTCAGGCTCCGAATCCTCGCGCCCGGCCCACGGCGACATATCGATGGCGGGGTCGGCCAGGTGCAGATCAGTGCTGGATTTGGCCATGGCTCAGCTCTCCTTTGAAAATGCGCTGACGCAGGCGGCCGGGTTGAACGGCGTAGGCCAGCTCGGCCGGCGTCTCGACGTCCCACAGGCACAGGTCCGCCGGGGCGCCTTCCACGATGCGACCAAGCGAGCGATCGTGCAGGCCCAGTGCACGTGCGCCGTGAGCGGTCATGCCCGCCAGAGCCTCACGCGGTGTCAGGCGGAACAGGGTGCAGGCGAGGTTGAGCATCAGCGTCGGCATGAACAGCGGCGAGCTGCCGGGGTTGGCATCGGTGGCCACTGCCATCGGCACGCCGACCTCGCGCAGCGCGGCGATGGGTGGCAACTGGGTATCGCGCAGCGTGTGAAAGGCGCCAGGCAGCAGCACGGCGATACTGCCGGCTTCGCGGAGAGCGGCCACCCCGGCCTCGTCCAGGTGCTCGATATGGTCGACCGAGAGCGCCCCATGGCGCGCCGCCATGGCGCTGCCGCCCAGGTTCGAGAGCTGCTCGGCGTGGGCCTTGACGGGCAGGCCATGAGCCTCGGCCGCCGCGAAGACGCGCTCGCACTGGGCCACCGAAAAGGCGATCTTCTCGCAGAAGACATCCACCGCATCGGCCAGGCCCTGCTCGACGGCGGCCGGGATCATCTCACGGCATACCAGGTCGATGTAGGCGTCGCTGTCGTCCTTGAACTCCGGGGGCAGGGCATGGGCGCCGAGCAGCGTTGTCACCACCCGCACCGGCAGCGCCGCACCCAGGCCTCGTGCCACACGCAACATCTTCAGCTCGTCGGCCACGGTCAGTCCGTAGCCGGACTTGATCTCCACGGTGGTGACACCCTCGCGCATCAACGCCTCGAGGCGTGGCCGAGCCAGCCTGAAGAGATCGTCTTCGCTGGCGGTCCGGGTGGCGCGAACGGTGCTGAGAATGCCGCCGCCCTGGCGAGCGATCTCCTCGTAGCTCACGCCTTCCAACCGCTTCTCGAACTCCTCGGCCCGCGAACCGCCGAATACCAGATGGGTATGGCAGTCCACCAGACCCGGTGTCATGACACCGCCCTGACCCAGAGCCTCGCAGGCTTCCGCTTCGGCGCGGTCGAGCTCGCGCATGGGTATGACGCGCTCGATTGTCGCTCCTGCCACCACTACCGCCATCGGCTCGGGCAGGGTGTCGTGCCCGTCGAAGAGGGTGACGTCACGCCACAGTCGGCGCGGCTGAGGCTGTGCTGGCATTGAGGTCTCCCTATGTTGTTGGTGGCGTTAATGTATATACATTTAATCAATCTCCATGCCTGCGTCAAGTCAATCACGGGAAGATTCGGTAACGGAGCCGTATCGACTCTTGTACATTGTATTTCATCTCACTGTTATTTCTGGTGTTTTATACCACTCGTGGATGAATGGCCGCCCTGCTTCGGGAAGGTGGTTAGACCAAGGTATTAGCCCCTTTGGGGAGAGGGGGGTGGCGAGCGGAAGCGACATAATGTATATACAATAAGACCCCAAACATGGCTTCGATGGAGGGCCATCGGAGACGCAGACAATCACTCGGGGTACTGCTGCAGCCGATCATGCGGCCGATCTGGCGTACGCCGGGGCGCTCGGCTATTGATGCCGTCGCGTCGTTCGTCGGCAGCTACTCCGGCGCTGTTGATGGCAGAGGCCGAGTTCGTCGCCCGCTTTGCCGCTGGCGTGGTATCGGTTTCGGCGGTGCTGTTCTTTTCCGCCTCGATTCCCTGCATTGTCGCCACCAGTATCCCGCTGTCGGTGGGGCGCATCGTGGCGGTGTGGTTCCTGCGCGTGGCGCTCAGCCTGATGCTGGCCGTGCCGGCAGGGTACCTGGCGCAGGCACTGAGTGGCGGATAGGCGATGGAGTCATCTTGGTTGGCTTCAAAGGCGTCGGGCACGCTGCGCCCCAGAGAGGGATAATGGGCCTGTTCATCGAAATGATTCAGCCCTCGCTGATGATCTGACTCAAGCGTTGCTGAGCGGTCTGGCTGGAGATGGTGTCGTCATCGAAGAATTCGGCGAGTACGTCGATCCAGGCAGCCATCACATGAGAGGGCATCGCTCTCGAGTGCACGCCGTTGTGGTGTGATTCGTCCCGGATTCGCTGCAGGCCCAACTGACCGCAGCGATCCAGCCCGCGCGGATCGATGTCGGTCCTGACCGGCAGCGAACCTTTCCGGCGACTGAATGCGACTTGGTTGTCTGGGTCGAGCACCATGCGCGCAAAGGCGTGTTGCGCCTGAGTCGTGCCATGACGAGTGCTCAAGGGGAAGGCAAAGCCATCGATGGCCATGAAATAGGCGATCGCAGTGCCGGGGGTGAAACCGCAGCCGAAGTCCTGATCCGCCTTATAGCCGAGGGACATGAGTTCCCCCTTGGCCCAGTCGCCCATGATCTGCATGCCAGCCTCGCCACGCCCTACCATTCTGGTAGCGTCCGCCCAGGTTCTTCCCGTGCGGGCCTCCAGTGGTTCGACGAAGTGCGATACTCGACGCAATAGATCGAGCGCCTCCAGCATTCGCGAGTCGAGTACGGCTTCCGTATCGCCACTGAAGACTCTTGCATAGCCCTCGGCGCCTAGCGTGGCATACATGATGTTGTGGAAGATCAAGACGACTTCCCAAGGAGCCGAGCCCAGGGCGATGGCCGGGTAACCTGCCGCCTCGATTCGTTCGGCGGCTGCAAAGGTTTCCTCCCAGGTTTCGGGCTGGCTGAGACCGAGTTCATCGAAGATCTTCTGGCTGGTCCAGAGCCAGTTTTCCAGGTGAATGCCCGACGGTGCGAAATACACCCTGTCCTGATGACTGATGAGATCGATCACGAAGAGGGGCAGCATGTCATGCCAACGATCCTGCTGAGCGACTGCTTCGAGGTCCTGAACGACCCCGAAAGCGGGTAATTCGCTGGCCCGGGCGTCGAGATTCCACTGTGTCACCGCGGGTGGGTAGCCATTGGCGATCCGCTCGCTGACGATCCTCTTCAGAGCGGCCTCGTTGTCCACGGGTAGGTCGGTCCAGTGATTGCCGGTACTCGTCCAGGCATTCCGAAAAACGTCGAGCGAAGAAGATTCACTCTCCGATATCCAGTAGTGCACGACATCGATCGTGTAGTCCGGGGTGGAGGTGGCCGCATTGGCGCTTGCCGCAGTCATGGCGGCTGCCAGACAAAGACCTCTCAACAGCGGTTTCATCGTTTTTCCTTTCACTGCCAATCACCTGGCTTCTGCAATAGGGTGCTTGAACCACCTCGCCTCGACTTCGCTATTCGGCATCGGTTTGTCGAACAAATAGCCCTGGCCGATCGTGCAGCCAGCTGCGACAAGGAATTGGCGCTGTGCTTCCGTCTCGATACCTTCCACGACGCAGCGCTTTCCCAGGTTTCGGGAAAGATCGATGATCGCATTGATGATCTGCTCAGAGCGGCTCTCCCGGCCGATATCGGCGACGAAACCGCGATCTATTTTCAACTCATCGAAGGGAAAATCCCGCAGGTGCAGTAGCGAGGCAAAGCCCGTGCCGAAATCGTCGAGCGCTATGGAGATGCCGTGTTCACGGAAGCGCCTCATCGATGCGCGCATCTGTTCGGCATGACGGTTGAGAAAAACGTCCTCCGTCACTTCGATGGCCAGGTCCTGCCAGTCGAGGTCATACTCGCGGATAGCCGCAGCGAGCATTTCGAATCCGTTCTCGTTGATGAGGAGTGGCTCCGGCAAGTTGATGGCAACCGGTCCGGGGGCATACCCCGCCTTCTTCCATGCCCTGAGGTCGCGGCATGCGCTCCGGATGACGGCGCGGCTCATATCGGCGATCAGGCGTGGACTCTTCATCAAGGGCAGGAAGGCGCCCGGTGCAAGCAGGCCCAGTGTGGGATGGTGCCAGCGAACGAGCGCTTCGAATCCGAGGTGGTTACCTGTTGCGAGGTCAACTTTCGGCTGATAGTACACGATGAACTCATCGCGATCGGCCGCGTTGGCCAGTGCCGCAGCCAGTTCATTCTGTTCGAGCCGTGAAGTAAGCGTCTCTTCATCGAAGATGAAGGCATTCTGGCTGCCCGCCTTGGCGGCGTAGAGCGCCAGGTCCGCGACCCGCACGAGGCCGGGTTCGTCGGTTGCGTGAATGGGGACGATTGCGCCACCTACGCTTGCCGAGGTTCGAATAGTGTTACTTTCGAAAGGAAAATCCGCCTCCAATGCCTTGATGGAGCGATTGGCTATATCGTTGAGGCGTGCTTCATCATCGATGTCGGGCAACAGAATGGCAAACTCGTCGCCGCCGATACGGGCTATGATGTCGTTGGCTTGGAAAACGCTCTGGAAAGCGCGGGCAACGTGGCGAAGCGTGGCATCACCGGCTGGGTGGCCGAAGCTATCGTTGATGGCCTTGAAATTGTCGAGATCGATCAGTAGCAGGGAAAAGCCAATGCCGTCTTTTTTATAGCGATAAAGAAGACAATTGAGTGCCGAGTTGAAATAAGAGCGATTCTTGAGCCTGGTGAGCGGATCCGTTTGGGCAAGATGGGTAAGTTTGTTCTCGAACTCCATCTTGCGGTGATGCTCGCTGCGCAGTTTCATTAGTAGTGGATAGAACAGCAGCATGCTTGCCAGAATGAAAAGTATGGCGAGGGTGAGCAGAAGGGCCGTACTGATCGAAGTGGCATTGCCGATGCTGACTTCACTGCGGCCATTGGCGTGCTGAATGATGTCGTTGAACTGGCGCATGAGGAGGCCATCGGCCGAAGCGGCAAAATCGATCGGTCCCCAGTAGATATAGCGCCGCTGCCGATCTTCATGAGTGGTGTTGACTATCCTTTCAGCACGGGAAAGAAAGTCTTCTAGCCGTTGGTCGAGGCTGACGTGGAGTGCTTCGGTCGCAGGGCTGTGTCGACTGATCTGCTCGAGTAGATTGCTGTCGAGTCGCCTGTGCATGTCCTTGAGGCGCGCCATGATGGCTCGGATATCGGTAATGGCGGTCTGTATGTCCTCAAGCATGGGTAGGACGATCTGTTCTGGCAACGTAGGGTCGGCTGACGCGCCCATGACTGCCCGTGTCTGCTGGGTGAGTTGTTGAAATCGAATGAATTTTTGGCTGGTCAGGAAGCTGATTTCCTGCTGTACCGCATGACGGTCGAGGGCTAGCTTTACCGTCAGATACGTGGCTCCTATGAGCAAGGTCATGACGATGGCTATGCCGATATAATAACGGCCAATAGAGCGAATATAGATTTCGATCGAAGAGCCTGGCCTTGGTGGGAGAGACGTAGTGTCAGCCATGCTGGGCTATTCTGAGTAGTGGCTTTTCGATCATGCTGTTTCTCCCTGGTCAACTTTGAAAGTCAAGGATCAGTCTCTGGCGAATCTGCCAGGGGGGAAGAGTCCCATGGCAGGCTGCTTGACATTTCAGAGTTGAATCGTCCGCTTTTTTCTCATTTTACTTAATATCGGGCTTGGCGGCCATGGCTCCTAACTATAACTTGTCAGTCGGAGCCTGCGGGCGTTGGATGACAGTATATCTTGTGACCTCGAAGCGACGGTAGGCTCAAAAAACCAAGATGGCAACGGTGCTTTCAACGCCAGCCGTCAGCTTCGATGCAAGGAGGAGCGCAGTTTGTAGCGCTCGCCGGGGTGGATCAGCCGGGCATAGCTGATCAAGTGCTCGCCGGACCAGGTGCGGCGTATCATGCTCAGGCAGGGGCGGGTCGTGTCGGTGTCCAGGTGGCGTGCGGTAGTTTCATCCACTAGCACTGCCTCGACCACATGCTCGATGTCACTGATCGGGCAGGCTGCTACGAGTACCTCGTTGGGAGTGTGATGGCGGAAGTCGGTTTCCAGGTAGCCAGGCACCCAACGCGGGTTGACGAAGCGCTCTTCGAGCTGGATCGGTATGCCATTCTCGCGATGCACGATACGGGTATGGTAGACCTGGGTCCTGAGGCGAACGCCGAGACGCAGCGCGACTTCGTCGTCGGCGGCGATGGATTCGGCCAGCAGCACGTCGTTGCTGTAGAGGTGGCCGCGCCCGCGCACCTCTTCGGCGATGTTATGTACGTCGACCAGCGACGATTCCGCCTTGCGGTCGGTAACGAAGGTGCCGAGGCCCGGCTGTCGCGTCAGGTAGCCCTGTTGCACGAGGTCGCGGATCGCCTTGTTGGCAGTCATGCGGCTAACGCCGAAGTCCCGCGCCAACTGCTCTTCAGGGGGAATCTGGTGGTGCGCCGGCCAATCACCGCCGTTGATCTTCTCCAGCAGGTGCTGCTGAATCTGCAGGTAGAGGGGAAGCGTGCTACCCATGCTGTGCTGATTCCTTCTGGCAAAAGGCGAATTGTCTATACAGCCAGTCTAGCCGGATGCCGGCCGCAAGGCACCCGTTGTCTCGTGCCTCTTGGGCCGCTTCGAGGTGAGACGTCTCCTCCCGTGCGTCGCGCAGCGTCGTCGCCAGGAGTTCGCCGTGCGTAGCGCTCGGTCAGCGGTTTCATTATTACCGGCTTCAATCCTGAAGATCGGCTACCGGTTGCGTGGCATGTTCGCCCGGGCGCCAAGCGTCGCCAATCAGGCTAAAAGGAACTTGCCCAGAAAGGAAATATAGACAACCTTGATAAAGGAAATACCCAACGGATCGGGTCAACTAAAGACGCCGTGATGTTTTAGGGAATAATAATTAAGGAAGTATGTCGCACAGTGAATGTGCATCCCTGTCGCGTTGCGTCTCCCCTGCAATTGAGGAGGGCATGCCATGCAGCGCCTCTATTTTCTCACCCCTGACCTGGATACTACCGTCAATATCGCCCATGAACTGAGCGATCTGGGTCTGACCAGCAAGGAAGTTCATGTCACCGGCCGTGACTGGCTGAAACTCAAGGAGCGTGGCGTCAACAGCGCTACCCTGCTGCAGACCTCGGATGTGGGACATGCCGCGGTACGCGGCCTGCTGTTCGGCTTTCCCCTCGGGTGTGCGCTCGGGGTGGTGGTCTACTACGTGCTGGGCGAAGGCTTTACCAATGCCGGCATTGCCGCCGTGATCCTCGGAATGGGCATCTTTGGTGGCCTGTTTGGTGTCTGGACCAGCACCATGGTCGGCGTGTCGGTACACGATGTGAAAGTCGACAAGTACGAGGAGGAGATCGAGCACGGGGCTTATCTGATGATGGTGGACGTCCCCAACGAGCGTGAGTCGATGATCTACTCGGCGATTCATCGACATCACCCCGAGGTCATCATCGACAAGGTCACGCCGGAAGAGCGCCGACATCATTGTGGGACCGGTGTCTAGGGTAACGCGTTGCCGTCATCATCGTCGTTTCAACTCTTTGCTTATGGGAAGGAGATAGCCCATGGCAATTGCGGTCGCTGTCATCCTGCTGGCGGTGGGGTCGGTGCTGTTCTTCTTCTTCAGCCCCTGGTATCTCACTCCGCTGGCCTCCAACTGGGGTACCATCGACGACACGATTCAGATCACGCTTTGGGTGACCGGGGCGGTTTTCCTGGCCGTCAACCTGTTCCTGGCTCATGTGATCATCCGCTACCGATTCAACAGGCGGCGGCGCTCCCAGTATGATCCCGAGAACAAGTCGCTCGAACTATGGCTGACTGGCCTGACCACGCTGGGGATTGCCGGCTTGCTGGCTCCCGGTTTGCTCGTCTGGGCCTCTTTCGTTTCGCCCCCGGAAGATGCCCACGAGGTCGAGGTGGTGGGGCAGCAGTGGCACTGGAGTTTCCGATTTCCCGGTGAGGACGGCCGTTTCGGGTCGGTCCACAATCGCTTCATCGACGAGCATAACCCTTTCGGCATGGTCGATGATCCTGCCGGCCAGGACGACATCCTGATCTCGGCGCCGCATTTGGTGCTGCCGGTCGACCGCCCGGTCAAGATGGTTCTGCGTTCCAAGGACGTGTTGCATAACGTCAAGGTCGCCAACTTCCGCGCCAAGATGGATATGGTGCCGGGGCAGACTTCCTACTTCTGGTTCACGCCCACTGCGCTTGGCGAGTACGAGATCGTCTGTGCCCAGCTGTGCGGTATCGCCCATTTCGCCATGCGCGGGCGCATCGAGGTCGTCGAGCAGGAAGTCTTCGACGCTTGGCTGATGGAACAGCCCACCTATGCCGAATTCGCCCAACTGGCACCAGGCGACCCTGAGGTGGGAGAGGAGCACTATGCCAGCTGTGCCGCTTGTCATGGCACGGAGGGGCAGGGGAATCAGGCTCTCAATGCACCGAAGCTCGCGGGGTTGGATCCCTGGTATCTCGAACGCCAGCTCGGGCTGTTCCGTTCCGGCGCCCGCGGCAGCCATGAGGACGACACCCATGGCCAGCAGATGCGGCCATTCGCCACCATGCTGCCCGACCGCCAGGCGATAGCCGACGTGGCGGCTCATATCGGGACCCTGCCCGAGCAACCCGTTCAGGCCAGCCTGGCCGGCGGCGATCCCGAGCGAGGTGCGCGGCGCTACCGCACCTGCGCTAATTGCCATGGTCAGCAGGGGCAGGGCATACGCGCCACCAATGGGCCACGCCTGGCGGGTATGCCGGATTGGTACCTGGAGCGGCAGCTGCAGAATTTCCGCCAGGGGGTGCGCGGGCGACACCGCGAGGACCCCTACGGCAACCAGATGATCGAGATGGCCCAGGTGCTCGTCGACGACCGGGCGGTCAGCGACGTGGTGGCCTATATCATGACCCTGCCGCAGCCCGGGGTGGAAATGGCGGCGGTAAACCCAGGTGGCGTGGAGGAGTGAGTCATGGCGGAACACGGACAGCACAGCGTGCCACACGCCCAGGCGGGCGAGTTCGACAACATGGAGCTGGTTCACCCCAAGACCTTCCTCGGTAAGTACGTGTGGAGCCAGGACGCCAAGGTGATCGCCATCCAGTACGGACTGACCGCCATTGCCATCGGGCTGGTGGCGCTGGTGCTGTCGATCCTGATGCGCTTGCAGTTGGGCTTTCCCAACACCTTCTCGTTGATCGACCCATCGAGCTATCTGCAGTACGTCACCATGCACGGCATGATCATGGTGGTCTATCTCCTCACCGCCCTCTTCCTGGGGGGCTTTGGCAACTATCTGATCCCTTTGATGTGCGGTGCGCGGGACATGGCCTTTCCCTACCTCAATATGCTGAGCTACTGGTTCTACCTGGCGGCGGTCTTGATCCTGGCAGCGAGCTTCTTCGTGCCCGGTGGGGCGACGGGGGCGGGCTGGACGCTCTATCCGCCCCAGGCGATCAGCCCCGGTACCCCGGGAATCCATGGCGGTATCCTGCTGATGTTCGCTTCGCTGGCGGTATTCATCGCCGGTTTCACCATGGGTGGGCTCAACTACGTGGTCACAGTGCTCCAGGCGCGCACCCGTGGCATGACATTGATGCGCCTGCCGTTGACCATCTGGGGCATCTTCATTGCCACGGTGATGGCGCTGCTGGCTTTCCCGGCGCTGCTGGTGGCGATTCTGATGATGCTTTGCGACATGCTGCTGGGAACCAGTTTCTTCATGCCGGAAATGCTCAACCTCGGTGAGCAGTCTTCCCAAGCGGGGGGGAGCCCCTTGCTCTACCAGCACCTGTTCTGGTTCTTCGGCCACCCGGAGGTCTATATCGTCGCGCTGCCGGCCTTCGGCATCGTTTCCGATATCCTCGCCACCCATGCACGCAAGAACATCTTCGGCTACCGCATGATGGTCTGGGCGATCATCATCATCGGTGTGCTCAGTTTCGTGGTCTGGGCCCACCACATGTTCATCAGCGGCATGAATCCCTACTTCGGCTTCCTGTTTGCCACCACCACCCTGGTCATCGCGGTACCCACGGCGATCAAGGTCTACAACTGGGTGCTCACGCTATGGCGCGGCAATATTCGCCTGACGGTGCCGATGCTGTTCGCCATCGGTTTCATCTTCACCTTCGTCAACGGTGGGCTCAGCGGCCTGTTCCTGGGCAACGTCACCGTCGACGTGCCGCTGGCGGATACCTACTTCGTGGTCGGCCACTTCCACATGGTGATGGCGGTGGCGCCGGTGTTGGTGGTGTTCGGCGCGATCTATCACTGGTACCCCAAGATCACCGGGCGCATGCTCGACGACACCCTGGGCAAGATACACTTCTGGGTGACCTTCCTGGGGACCTACGCGATCTTCTACCCGATGCACTTCATGGGGTTTGCCGGCGTGCCGCGCCGCTACTATGGCTACGGAGAGACCGCCTTCATCCCCGATTCGATCCAGACCCTCAATGCCTTCATGAGCGTAGCGGCGATCATCGTTGCGCTGGTGCAGCTGGTGTTCTTCTACAACCTGGTGCGCAGCTACTTCCACGGTCGCGAGGCAGGGCCCAATCCCTGGCACGCGACCACCCTGGAGTGGCAGACGGAACACACCCCGCCACGCCATGGCAACTTCGGTGCCGAGCTGCCGGTGGTCTATCGCTGGGCCTATGACTATGGGGTGCCTGGCACCAGGCATGACTTCATTCCCCAGAACATGTCACCCGACGAGGTCGAGATGGCCGATCCGGTGGATGCTTCGGAAAGGAGGCTGTCGCCATGACCGTGACGCTGGTGTTCCTGGCGGTGATGATGGCGCTGTTCGGTGGCTGGCTATTCAGTCATTCGATCAACGTACGCCCTTGGGTGTCGCAGGCGACCGGTGCGCAGAGCGGCAGCCAATTGCCGCCTGCGATGACCGCCCCCCGTGTGGGTCTGGCGGTGTTCCTGGCCGTAGCCTCGTCGCTGTTTGCGCTGACCATTAGTGCCTATCTGATGCGCCAGGAGATGGGCCATGACTGGAGACCGCTGACGGTGCCCGGTCTGCTGTGGTGGAACAGCGCCTGCCTGGTGCTCGGCAGCGTGGCGCTGCAGTTCGCCTGGAAGGCTGCTCGTCGTGACAATGGAACGCAGTTGCAGCGGGGCCTGCTGATGGGAGGGGGATTTACCATCGCCTTCATCCTGGGCCAGGCGCTAGCCTGGTGGCAGCTGCAGGCCAGTGGGATCTATCTGTCCGCCAACCCGGCCAATGCCTTCTTCTTCCTGCTGACGGCACTGCACGCCCTGCATCTGCTGGGTGGGCTGTTTGCCTGGGCGCGCAGCCTGTTTCGCCTGCGGCGGGGGGCCACACCGCGGAGCATGTTGCCCAGTATCGAGCTGTGTGCGCTGTACTGGCATTTTTTGCTGGTGGTGTGGGGGATTCTCTTTGCGTTGCTACTGACTACATGAGGACAGGATCATGGCAAACCCGCACCCCAGCAGTCCGATGTCGTCAGAGAAGATTGCCCCGCCAGTGACTCAGGAGGGCATGGCCGGCCTGGTCAGCGACTGGTCGGCGGAGCGCCGTGTGTTCGATGTGCCCTGGGGCAAGGCGATGATGTGGCTCTTCATCCTCAGCGATGTGTTCATCTTCGCCTGCTTCCTGGTCGGCTACATGGTACTGCGCATGTCTACCGTAGAGCCCTGGCCGGATGCCAGCGAGGTGTTCGCGCTCAATGTGGGCGGTCATTCGATTCCGCTGCTGCTGATCGCCATCATGACTTTCATCCTGATCTCGAGCAGCGGCACCATGGCGCTTGCGGTCAAGTACGGCTATGCAAACGACCGCCGTCGAACGGCTGTGCTGCTGCTGATCACGGCGCTGCTCGGGGCGACCTTCGTCGGCATGCAGGCCTTCGAGTGGACCATGCTCATTGGAGAGGGGGTACGCCCCTGGGTAAATCCCTGGGGGGCGGCCCAGTTCGGTGCCGTGTTCTTCCTGATCACCGGATTTCACGGCACCCATGTCACCATCGGCGTCATCTTCATCGTGATCATGGCGGTCAAGGTCATGCGCGGGTCTCTGGAAGGAGGTCGCCCTGGCTTTCTTACCGGTCGCAAGGGCAGCTACGGGATGATCGAGAGCCTGGGACTCTACTGGCACTTCGTCGATCTGGTATGGGTCTTCATCTTCGCATTCTTCTATCTGTGGTAGGAGGTCGGCATGAACCAACACAACACTCATCACCAACCCGAGCTGCGCGTCTACCTGCGCGTATGGATATGGCTGTTCGTGCTCAGCGTATTCTCCTACCTGGTCGATGTCGCGGGGCTCGAGGGCCTGCTCAAGTGGGGCTTGATCACTTTGCTGATGTTGCTCAAGGCTGGGCTGATCGTAGCCTTCTTCATGCACATGGCCTGGGAGCGCCTGTCGATCATCTATACCGTGCTGGTTCCACCGGGGGCGCTGCTGTTCCTCGCAGCCCTGATGGCGCTGGAAGCGAACTACACGCTGAGTTCGCGTCTGGGTATCTTCGCCAACTGAAGCTTGCAAGGGCGACGGTTTCCGAAAGTGATGAATGCATTCGGAGATTGATGCCTACCTGGGCCTTTCGCCGATCAGCCATCGCATGCTTGAATGCCTGACAGACACCCGTATTCCTTCTGGTAAGAGCACTATGGCCCTCGGTTCTTCAACGCGTATCAACAAGTACATCAGTGAAAGCGGCATGTGTTCCAGGCGGGAGGCCGACCGCTATGTCGAGCAGGGCAACGTGCTCCTCAACGGCAAGCGTGCCAGGACGGGGGATCAGGTGTTTCCGGGGGACGAGGTCAAGGTCAATGGTCAGCGCATCGAACCCCAGGAAGCCGAAGACCTGATCTTCATCGCCCTGAACAAGCCGGTAGGCATCGTCAGCACCACCGAGCCGAGCGAGAAGGACAACATCGTCGACTTCGTCAAGCACGGGGCGCGTATCTTCCCCATCGGTCGGCTGGACAAGGATTCCCAGGGGCTCATCTTCCTGACCAATAACGGCGACCTGGTCAACAAGATCCTGCGGGCCAGCAACAATCATGAAAAGGAGTATCGGGTCACCGTCAACAAGCCGATTACCGATGAGTTCGTCGTGGCGATGAGTTCCGGCGTGCGCATCCTGGGCGAGGTGACGAAGCGCTGTAAAGTCGTCAAGGAGTCGACCTTCGTTTTCAACATAACGCTGGTGCAAGGGTTGAATCGCCAGATCCGGCGGATGTGTGAAAAATTCGGTTACGAGGTCACCAGGCTCGAACGCATCCGGATCATGAACGTATCGCTCAAGGGGCTGGCACTCGGGGACTGGCGCGACCTGACCGGAAAGGAGATCGACACCATCATCGCGTTGACCGAGAGATCCAGGTCCGACGCAGCGGTCGAAGGCAGGAAGGCATCGCCAGCCAGGGCGCCAGGCAAGCGCAGGACGGTCAAGACCGCAAAAGGGGCAGCGGCCACAGGTAGGCAGGCCAATAAAGGCAAGGCGTCTTCGAGCGGCAATTCCAAGAGCAAGACGTCCAAGGCCAAGACAACTACGTCCAAGGCGTCCAAGGGCGGAACCGCCAGCAAGGGAGCCGGAGCGAAGCAGGCGGCCAACGCCAGGAACAGGAAACCTCTGCACGGCAACCCCAAGCCGACGGGCAGCCAGACCGGCAGGGGGGGCAAGCCCCGCCGGACGAAGCCGGGCAGGTAAATCCCTGTATTTCTTCGACCAATGGACGTAAGGATAGGCAGCCCCCATGTCTCGGACGACGCGGCTATTCGATCTCATGCAATCCCTGCGACACCATCGCCGGCCCGTCAGCGGTACAGTGCTGGCGGATGAACTCGGCATCTCGCTACGGACTCTGTATCGGGACATTGCAGCGCTCAAGGCCATCGGTGCCGATATCGAGGGTGAGGCGGGACTGGGCTACGTGCTGAAACCCGGATTGCTGCTGCCGCCATTGATGTTCTCCGAGGAGGAGATCGAAGCCGTGGCCCTGGGCCTGAAATGGGTAGAAGAACGAGCCGACGATGGTCTGGCCGTGGCTGCGGGCGAAGCGCTCGCCAAGGTCGCAGCCGTGCTGCCCGGTGAGCAGCGTCACCAATTGGAGGACTCGGCGCTTATCATCGGCCCTGGCTGGAAGGTGCCACAGTCCGTCGATCTCCAGGTTCTCCGGCGGGCGATACGAGACGAGCAGAAGCTCGAGATCAGCTACCGCGACCAGCAGGGGCGGCACTCTTTCCGCACCATCTGGCCTTGTGCGATTGCCTTCTTCGAATCGACCCGGATCGTTGCCGCCTGGTGTGAGCTACGTAATGACTATCGTCATTTTCGTGCCGATCGCATTGAAGCGGCAGTGACGACAGGCCAACGCTATCCGCGGCGTCGACATGTGCTGCACAAGGAGTGGCTGCAAACGCTGCTGCCATGTTCTGTCACTGCTACGGTCTACCCTGTTCCCACCCCAAGCCAAGAGAAGGAGCCGTCTATCATGGAACAGGAACTCGTCTTCTATACCAACCCCTTGTCGCGAGCCGGCATCGTGCACTGGATGCTGGAGGAGATTGGGCAGCCCTACCGCATGGAGGTGCTCGAGTTCGGCACCTCGATGAAGTCGCCCCAATACCTGGCCGTCAACCCGATGGGTAAGGTGCCGGCGATCCGCCATGGTGACACCGTGGTGACCGAGGCGGCGGCGATCTGCGCCTACCTTGCCGAGGCTTTTCCTGAGGCCGGTCTCCTGCCGGCGCCCGAGGCGCGTGGGGACTACTTCCGCTGGCTGTTCTTCACTGCCGGGCCGGTGGAAATGGCCGTGTCGCTCAAGCATGCCGGCTACTCGCTTACGCCGGAGCAGGAGCTGCAGTTTGGCTGCGGCAAGTACGAGACGGTGGTCGAGACGCTTGCTGGCGCAGTGGCGGGCCGTAAGTACATCGCAGGCGATACCTTCACCGCCGCGGATGTGTATGTCGGTTCGCATATCGGATGGGGCATGCAGTTCGGTACGCTGGAAAGGCGGCCCGAGTTCGAAGCCTACTGGGCTGGCTTGAAGGATCGCCCGGCCAATCGGCGCAGCGAGGAATTCATTGCCAAGGCCATGGCCAGCCAGACAGGAGCGGGCGACAGGCAACCTACCGCGCCATGAGTACGCCGGGCTGGGCTAAACGACTGAGACCCGGTCGCGGCCCGACTGCTTCGAACGGTACATGCTGCGGTCGGCAGCGCGCATCAGCGACTCGATGTCATGGCAGGTTGCGCCGGGCTCGAGCGTTGTCAGGCCGAACGAGGCCGTGACCTGTAGCGGAATGGCCGCGGGGAAGGTCTGCGATGCGATGCGCGCCCTCAAAGCCTCGGCCAGGGTGCGCGCTTTCTGCTCGTCGTAATTTGGCAGAATCAGCACGAACTCATCGCCGCCGTAGCGCCCGGCATGGACCGCATTCTCTTCCATGACCTGACGCAGCGTGGCAGCCAGTTCGACCAGGACCCGATCGCCGGCGTCATGGCCGAAGCGGTCATTGACCTTCTTGAAGTGATCGAGGTCGATGAACATCACCGACAGCGGTACACCGCTTTGCCGACTGTGCTCGAGCGCCTCGCGCAGCGTCTTCTCCAGATGCTGACGGTTGTAGAGTTCGGTCAGCGGATCGAGTCTCGCCTTGAGTTCCAGCGCCTGCTGCTCGCGGCGCAGTCGTTCGAGTTCCTGCTCCTTGCGGTGCAGGTCCTGCTGCAGGCGTGCGGTTCGCTCCAGCAGGATCATCTTCGCCTCGTGCATGATCTGCTTGGGGTCGAGCCGCTCCGGTGGGCGTATGTTGTAGAGAGTGGTCAGGGCGGGTAGCTGCTCCTGTAGGTCGATCAGATGGATGAGCATCTCGTTGGTGTCTAGATCGAAGTATTCGGACAGCTGGGTGGCCAGTTCACTTAGTGCTGCTTCCCCCTGACGCCAGGCATCGGCGATCAAGCCTGAAGCGACGATGCAGTTCTTGGCTCTCTGATCGTTGGTTTCGGCACAGACCATGGGCTGGTGACTGCCGCGAATCCAATCGGCGGTGCGCACGGAAAGTTTCCAGCGATGGGCCAGCCATTCGCCCACGCCAGTATGATCGATGCCGTAGACTTCGCGCTCCAACTGGGCCAGGGCATGGTGGGTTGGCGCCTGCGCCAGCAGCGAGAGGTAGCGCTCGCTATCCACGGCCTGGATGCCGAGCATGCCGATATCCTGTAGCAGGGCGGCGGTAAAGATGATGCTGCTTTGCGACTCGAGTCCGACGCGCTCGGCGAGCAGGCGCGCACTTAGGGCGCTAAGCAGCGAGCGCTGCCAGTAGCGTTCCAGGTTCAGGCTGGAAGCGGCCTCGTGGGAGGCGGTATGGATCAGGCTGCAGCCCAGGGCCAGCGACAGGGTGCGCTCGATACCGAGTCGATTGACGGCTTGCTGCAGGTCTTCGACAGGGCGCTGGTTGGCGTAGAATACGGTATTGGCCAGGGAGAGAAGGTGGACCGCAAGGGCCGGATCGCTGCTGATCGCCGCGACCATGTCGCGCAGATCTACCTGAGGGTCACGAGCCAGTTCGATGACACGTAGCACGACCTGTGGCAGGGAAGGCAGTTGGTCGCAACTCTCCAGGGAAAGCCTGAGCGAAGATGGAAACACATCAATCCCCATATTTTTCGTTCTTCGCATCCCTATCGACGTTGCGGTGCGTTGAGGCGATGCCCACCGCTATGGCACGGTACACAGGAGCGGAGTGAAGCTTGCCAAGTTTGATATCTAAGTCTAATTAATCACTTAAACGATTTATGGCCTATGATAAATTGGGCTTGTTCACGTCGTCAATTGCCTGCGCTATGGTGCGTCGATCGCACCGGAACGCCGGGGCTTTCCGTTCATCTATCGATCATTACCTAGTGAGGCCGACCAAGCGCATGAGTCGTCGCATGATGAGCCCTGCTGCGGCTCGCAATCGCCAGCCGATATTGGATGTCTTGAGCGCGCTCTTGCCCGGGAGCGCCCGGATACTCGAGGTCGCCAGCGGCAGCGGGGAGCATGGCGTACACTGCGCCGCCGCCAAACCGGGCTGGGTGTGGCAGCCCAGCGACCCCAACCCTCATGCCCGAGACTCCATCAGCGCCTGGCGTGAGCATGCGGGGCTCGGCAATCTACTCGAGCCGCTGCCGCTGGACGTGGCGGGAATATGGCCGATCGGTCCCTTCGATGCCGTGGTGGCGATCAACCTCGTGCACATCTCGCCCTGGGATGTCACCGAGGCATTGATGGCGCGTTCGGCCGAACGCCTGCGGCAGGGCGGGGTGCTCTATCTCTACGGTCCCTATCGGCGCGAGGGCCGGCACACTTCACCAAGCAATGCGGCCTTCGATGCCGATCTCAAGGCGCGCGACCCGCGCTGGGGGGTACGCGATCTCGAGAGCGTCGTGGCCGAGGCCCAGCCGCATGGCTTCATGCTCGAGCAGACCATCGAGATGCCAGCCAACAACCTCAGCGTGGTGCTGCGCCTGCATGCCTGAGCGGTGTCACTGCTCCGCTTCGCTGCGGGTCTCGTCGACCTGTCCCGGTACGCGATAGCGTACGCCTTCGGCCTGGCGATCGTCCTCGTAGCGCCGGGTTTCCTCCTCGGCCGGGACGCCCCATAGGGTCTCGCGGTTGCCGTCTTCGTAGGTGTAGGTGGTGCAGCCCGCGAGCAGGGCGAGGCCAAGGGCAAGACCAAGAGGAAATGCGAGGCGCAGCATGGTAATCACGTGGAATCCCTTCGATGGGTGGTTCAGCGGCCAGCCTGAGGCCAGACCGCAAGGTCGTCAAGTGGTTGAAGCGGCTTCATCCCGACCAGCCCAGCAGGATCGGGACATAGACCACCAGCAGCAGGACCGCGATGAGTCCGAGCAGGTAGGGCAGGATGGCACGGGTGATGCGCTCCAGCGGCAGTTGGGTGACCGACGAGGCGACGTAGAGGTTGATTGCCACGGGGGGCGTGATCATGCCGATGGCCAGCCCCATCACGATGATGATGCCGAAGTGGATCGGGTCGATGCCGAGCTGCAGCACCAGCGGCAACAGCACCGGAGTGAGAATGATCAGGGCGCTGGCGGTTTCGATGAACACACCGGTGAGCAGGATGACCGCGACGACCAGCAGCATGATCACGTAGGGGTCGGTGGAGAGCGACAGCACCGCCTGGGCGATGGCGCCGGGCACCTGCCAGCTCGAAAGCGTCCAGCTCAGCACCGCCGAGGTGGCGATGACCAGCATGATCACGGAAGTGGTGATCGCCGAGCGGATCAGGATTCGGTAGACATCGGCAAGCTTGAGGTCCCGGTAGACGAACAACGACACCAGCAGGGCGTAGTTGACCGCCACCACCGCCGCCTCACTAGGTGTGAAGATCCCCGAGAAGATGCCGCCGAGGATGATGACCGGCGTCATCAGTCCCCAACTGGCACTCTTGAAGGTGCGCCAGATCGTGGTCGGCGACAGCGCGGTGCCGCGTGGGTAGTTGCGCCGGTAGGCCTGGGTGATGGCAATGGCCGCAAGGCCGATGCCCATGAGAATGCCCGGGATGATGCCGTTGAGAAACAGCTTCGATACCGACTGCTGGGCGACCACGGCGTAGATGATCATCGGCACCGAGGGCGGGATGACCACGCCGATGGTGCCGCTGGCGGCGATCAGGCTGGCCGCCGAGGCCGGCTCGTAACCCTTGCGCCTGAGTTCCGGCACCAGGCTCGAACCGACGGCAGCGGTGGTGGCGGCACCGGAGCCGGAGATGGCGGCGAAGAACATGCCGGCACCGACCGAGACGATGGAAAGACCGCCCTTGAGGAAGCCGAACAGCGAATCGGCGAAATCGACCAGCTTCTCGCTGACCTTGCCCTGTGCCATCAGGTCGCCGGCGAGAATGAACATGGGCACTGCCACCAGGGCGAAGGAGTTGATGCCCTGGAACATCTGCTGGGTAACCACCATCAGCGGCACGCCTTGGGCGTTCAGGGCGAGTAGGGTGCTGGCGCCGATGGCGAGTGCAATGGGCACGCCCAGCAGCATGAAGGCGAAGAACAGTAGGAAGAGCAGCCCCGTCATGCCGGCGGCTCCTCAGCGGTGCCGCTACCGGTACCAGTGGCCCCGGGGCCTCTGACGATGAGTTCGATCACGTCGATCAAGGCATACCAGGCCATGATCGCGGCGGAGAACGGTATCACGGCGTAGACATAGGTCATCGAAAGTCGCAGCGAAGCGGAGCGCTGGAAGCTTTGCACCTGCATGTAGCGGTAGCCGATCACGATCAGCGCGAGCATAAAGCCCAGTGCCACCAGCACGGCGGCAATGCGGGCCAACTGGGCCAGCCGCTCGGGCAGGGCGTCGACGACGAAGGTCACGGCGATATGGCGGCCACGCTGGAACGCCAGGGTGGCGCCGAGGAAGGTGATCCAGACCAGCAGGAAGCGAGCGACCTCCTCGGTCCAGCCCACCGCGGTAAAGAAGACGCGAGACACGATCTGCAGCGTGATCACGCCGATCAACGCCGCCATGCCCAGGAACACGATGGGCTGCATGACGGCGTCGAGGGCGCGTTCGCTACGCTGCAGCAGGCCCGTGAAGGCGTGCAGCGGAGAGCTCACGTTACTGCAACGCCTCCTGGATGCGAGTCAGGTAGTCGCCGAACTGATCGCCGTATTTCTCGTAGACCGGGGCCACGGCGGCCTGGAAGGCCTCGAGGTCGGCATCGTCGACGATCTCCATGCCGGCGGCGCGCAGTTCGTCGAGCTGGTCGGCTTCCATCTCGGCGTTCATGCGGCGCTCATGCTCGGCAGCTTCCCGGGCAGCCTGTACCAACACTTCCTGGGCGGCTTCGGGGAGCTGGTTCCAGGCCGGCATGCCCATGACGAAGATCGCCGGCGCGTAGGTGTGGCGCGACAGCGTCATGTGATCCTGGGTCTCGTTGAGCTTGAACGAGTGGATGACGTTGACCGGGTTCTCCTGACCATCGATGGTGCCCTGCTGCATGGCGGTCAAGGCTTCGGTCCAGGCCATGGGAATGGCGTTGGCGCCAAGCTCACGGAAGGTGTCGGTGTAGACGGGGTTCTCCATCACGCGGATACGCAGGCCATCGAGATCCTGCGGGCTGCGAACCGGACGCTCGCTGTTGGTCAGGTTGCGAAAACCGCGCTCGGCATAGGCCAGGCCCTTGAGATTGACGTCGGCAAGCTTGTCGAGCAGCTCCTGGCCGATGGGGCCGTCGAGCACCTCGTAGGCGGCTTCCGGCGAGGGGAACAGGAACGGCAGTTCGAATACCGCCATTTCCTCGACGAAGTTGGCCACTGGGCCGTTGGTGATCACGCCCATGTCGACGGTGCCGATCTGCATGCCTTCCAGCAGGGTGCGCTCGTCGCCCAGCGAGGCGTTGGGGTAGATATCGATGGAGACGGCACCCTCCGTGCGCTCGGCGACCAGCTCCTGGAATTTGACCGCGGCGATATGAAAGCCATCCTGCTCGTTGACCACGTGGGCCAGGCGCAGGGTGACCGGATCCATGTCCTCGAAATCGGAAGCCTGGGCAGCGGAGGCCAGGGCGAGGGAAATGCCGAGTGCCAGCGTGCGGCGTGCAAACGTTTTCATTTTTAATTTTCCTTTGTCGGGTCAAGCCGTTGTGAGGATGCCCCAACGGCCCCGACAGGGTCAATCGTCGTGCTGACATTGAGTAACACAGCGCCAAAGAAGTCACCGGGCGAGTTGAAGCGCGATACAGCGATTCACTCACGCAGGCCATTTCCTTACAGGAGGCGGTACATGATGTGGGCGTCGACCAACCCCTGCTGTGGATGGCGAAAGGCACAGGGCAGGGTGCCGACGATCTCGAAGCCATGCTTCTGCCACTGACGGATCGCCACCTCGTTGGTCGAGACCACCATGTTGAACTGCATGGCGGTGAAGCCCAGCTCACGCGCCACACGCAGCGAGTCCTCGCACAGCTTGTTGGCGATGCCCTGGCCGCGGGCCTGCTCGGCTACCAGGTAGCCACAGTTGCACACGTGATCGCCGGGGCCCGGCTGGTTGGGCTTGAGGAAATAGGTGCCAAGTAGGTTGCCGGCGGTGTCCTCGGCCACGCGTACGGCACGGGGCAGCTCCACCCACATGCGGTAGGCATCGGGCTCGCTGATGCGGCTGGGTACGGCATAGCTGTCGCCGGCGTGCAGCACTGGGGCAATGAATTCCCACATGGCGGGCCAGTCGCCCGACTGGTAGGGGCGGATGCGGATCATCGGTCTCCTCCTTGATACCAGGCATCGGCCCTCGATTCTATGTCATGTCATCATCCGAAGGGCAATTTCGCTCTCATGCTGGGCCAACGATATGCTTGACGGCCAGGTAGGCCGAAAGTCCCCAAGGGCCGAGTTCGCGGCCGATGCCGCTGCGCTTGAAGCCGCCCCAGCCGGTTTCTGGCAGTACCAGCTGTTCGCTGTTGAACCAGATGCTGCCTGCCTGTAGCTGGCGTCCGATGCGCCGGGCCCGCTCGACATCGCCGCTCACGACGGTTGCCGCCAGGCCGAAGTCGCAGTCGTTGGCCAGGTCGATCGCCTCCTGTTCGCTGGCCACGCTGCGGGCACACAGTACCGGGCCGAAGATCTCCTCGCGCCAGAGTCGGCTCTGCGTCGGCACGTCGCGATAGAGAACCGGGGCAACGAAATAGCCCTGCTTGGGCAATTGCCGGTGATGGGCATCTCGCACTGCGCTGAGCCCTTCCCGCTGGGCGACGGTGAGATAGGCCTGGACGTTCTCGCGCTGGCGGGCGCTGGTCAGCGGCCCCATGTCGGTCCCCTCATCCAAGGGATCGCCCAGTACGAGGGCGTCGATGCGTGCCGCCAGGGCGGCGTACAGCTTTTCGGCGATGGCTTGGTGGACGATCAGCCGCGAGGTGGCCGAGCAGATCTGCCCGGCGTTGAAGTAGATGCCGGCCATGACCCAATCGGCTGCCTGCGCGGGGTCGGCACCGTCCATCACCAGGATCGGCGATTTGCCGCCGAGTTCCAGCGAGACGTCGGCGGTGCGTTCGGCGGCGGCGCGCATCACCGATTCGCCGACCCGGTTGCTGCCGGTGAACGAGACCTTGTCGATACCGGGGTGAGCGGCAAGCGGTGCACCGATGCCCTCGCCGTCGCCGAACAGCAGGTTGAGTACGCCGGCGGGCAGCTCAATCTCCTGGGCGATCTCGGCCAATGCCCGCTCGGGCAGCGGTGTCACCTCGGAGGGCTTGAGTACCGCGGTGCAGCCGGCGGCCAGTGCCGGGGCGAGCTTCCAGGCACTGGTCACCAGCGGGAAATTCCACGGTGTGATCAGGCCGACCACGCCCACCGGATCGTGATAGCAGCGCGCCTCGATGCCACCCAATTCCAGCTCCACGAGCTGACCTTGGCGTTGATCGAGTTTGCGTGCCTGACGCGCGTAGTAGCGGTAGCAGGCGATGGCATCGTCGAGGTCGATAGCGGCCTCGGCCAGCACCTTGCCATTGTTGGTCGAGGAGAGCCGGATCAGCTCCTCCCGACGCTGGGCCAGGCCATCGGCAAAGCCCTCGAGGTAGGCGCCACGCTCGGCACCGGAGAGCGCTCGCCAGGCAGGCAGGGCGCGGCGTGCTGCGGCTACGGCATCGTCGACGTCGTCAGGGTGGCCGGCGGTAACCTCGGCAATCACCTCTTCACGATAGGGATTCATCACCGCCAGGCGGCGTTCTCCCCGTGAGGGTAGCCAGCGGTTGTCGATGAATTGGTGATCGAGCTGCTGCATGGAAAGTCCCTTCATGAGTCGATGGCCTCGAGCCAGGCGTTGGCGTCCACTTCGATCAATAAGGGGCCGTCGCTGGGGCGAATGGCGAGGGCTCGGGCCAGCTCGGCGGGATTGCCGATCCGGGTGGCCAGGCAGCCGAAGCCGGCGGCGACGGTCTGGAAGTCCGGCGCCTGGATGTCGACGCCGCAGCGCGCCACGCCATGGGCGTCCATGTAGCGGCGGATCTCTTCATAGCCCTGGTTGTGCCACAGCACGATCACCACTGGCAGGCATTGCTCCACGGCGGTGGCGAGTTCACTGAGGGTGAACATCACGCCACCGTCGCCGACCAGTGCCACCACGGGCAGCGTCGGCTGGCCCAGTTGGGCGCCGAGTGCCGCCGGCAGGCCATAGCCGAGGGTGCCGTAGCCGGTGGAGGCGTTGAAGTAGCGCCGCGGGGCGGGCTGCGAGACGAGGTGATTGCCGGCGTAGACCGGGGCGGTGGAATCGCCGACCAGGATCGCCTCGGGAAATGCCTCGCGCAGGGCGGCGTAGAGCGGCACGAAGGGAGCGAAGGCAGGGTCGGCTTCGAGCCCGAGCGCCTCGAGCGTGGCGGCTGTGCGTGCGGCGCCGTCGCGTGAGAGCGGTTCGGCAAAATACTCGGTGAGCAAGGCCAGGCTGCGTCCGGCATCGCCCACCAGGCCCAGCGCGACTTGCTGGTTGCGCACCAGTTGCTGGGCGTCGAGGTCGATGCGGATCAACCTGCCGTGGAGTGCGAAGCCATCGTCGAACACCACGTCGTAGTCGGTCTCGCCGAGTTCGGTGCCCACCGCCAGGATGACGTCGGCCTTACGGGCCAGCTCGCGCACCGCCGGCAGCGCCGCGTTGGCGCCCAGATCGAGAGGATGATCGCGACCCAGCAGGCCCTTGGCATTGATGGTGGTCACGGTGGGTGCATCGAGCCTCTCGACCAACGCCCTGGCCGCTTCGGGTGCATCCACGCAACCACCGCCCAGCAGCACCAGTGGGCGCTTTGCTTCACGCAGCCATTCGGCGGCCAGTGCCAGCCCCTCGGGGTCGGGCGCCGGGCTGTAGAGCCGCGCCGGCAGCGGCAGGTCTGTCATCTCCACTGGCGAGTCGAACAGATCGATGGGGATCTCGATGTGCACCGGGCCGGGGCGTTGGCCCTGGAACACGGCAAAGGCACGGGCCAGCACTTCGGGCAGGGCGGTGGGGTCGAGCAGGGTGTGGCTGAAGCGGGAGACACCCGCCATCAGCTGCTGCTGGTTCGCAAGCTCGTGCAATCGGCCCTGGCCGCGGCCCAGGGTGTCGCGACGATTGACGCTGGAGATCACCAGCATGGGGATCGAGTCGGCCAGCGCCTGGCCCATGGCGGTGGCAATGTTGGTCATGCCTGGCCCGGTGATGATCAGGCAGACGCCGGGCTTGCCGGTGGCGCGGGCGTAGCCGTCGGCCATGAAGCCGGCGCCCTGTTCGTGGCGCGGCGTGACGTGGCGGAGCGCGCCGTCGGTGAGGCCGCGATAGAGCGCGACGGTATGCACCCCGGGGATGCCGAACACGGTGTCGACCCCATAGCGCTTGCTCAAGAGCGTCAAAAGCAACTGGGCGCAGGTCATGGTGAACCTCTCTGGGCTACGGGCTACGGGCTACGGGCGACGGGCGACGGGCGACGCTGTGGGTTGCTCTCGACTCGAAGCCCGTTGCGCGTGGCTGGTTAAAAGAAGAACGCATGGGCCATGAAGGCGATGATCGGCAGCGTGATGGCCGTGCGTAGCAGGAAGATGGCTACCAGCTCCCACAGCTTGAGGGGGATCTTCGACTTGAGCAGCAGCGCACCGATCTCCGACATGTAGATCAACTGGGTCAGCGACAGGCAGGCGATGACGAAGCGGGTCAGCTCGCTCTCGATGTTGGTGGCCAGTACCGCCGGCAGGAACATGTCGGCAAAGCCCACCAGGGTAGCAGGGGCAGCCGCCTCGGCCTCGGGAATGCGCAGCAGTTCGAGCACCGGCACCATGGGGTAGGAGAGCCAGGTGAACAGCGGCGTGAACTCGGCGAGTATCAGCGCCACGGTACCGATGGCGAAGACCAGTGGCAGCAGGCCGAGGAAGATGTCGGCCACGTTGAACAGCGCGTTGCGGGCGAGCTCCCTGGGGCCCGGGGCGTGCTCGGCGCGGCGTACCGCCTGGGTCAGGCTGTAGCGCAGCAGGCCCATCTCCTCGGTGCGCTTCTCGGCCAGTTGACAGCCGACTGGCTCGTAGTAGGTGTCGGGCTTGCGCGACAGCGGCGGCAGGCGCGGCACGATGACCGCGGCGATCAGTCCGGCCACCACCACGGTGAAGTAGAACTGCACGAACATGTGGTTGAGGTCGACGAAGCTGGTGATCAGCAGGCTGAAGGCGATCGACACGATGGAGAAATTGGTGGCGATGACCGAGGCTTCGCGGCGGCTGTAGTAGCCTTGTTCGTATTGCTGGGTCGTGATCAGTACGCCCACGGTGCCCGAGCCCATCCACGAGGCGGTGGCATCGATCGCGCTGCGGCCGGGCAGGTTGAAGATCACCCGGAACGGCTTGCGCACCAGGCTGCCGATGAACTCCATGAAGCCGAACTCGACCAGGAACGGCAGCAGCAGGGCGGCGAAGAAGAAGAAGGTCAGCAACACCGGGGCCAGGTCGTTGAGCATCACCCCACCGGTGAAGGAGGCGGTGACGAACTCGGGCCCGAACTGGAAGAAGGTCATCAGGGCGAAGGCCGCGCCCAGGAGGCGCATGCCGAACCACACTGGCCCGACGTGGAACATGTCGCGCAGCACGCCCTTCTCGGCCCAGCGAGGCCGGGTCAGCTTGACCCAAGAGGTCGCCAGCACCGAGAGTACCAGCACGATCACGGCAATGGCCGGCAAGGCACCCTCTAGCAGCGCCTTGAGGCCATCGGCCATCAGCCCCATGCCGATATTGATGGTGTCGCCTACCTTGAACGGCACCAGGAACAGGCTGACGCCGATGGCTGAGGGAATAATGAATTTCAGCAGGTTGCCGCGTTCGAAAGGCGCTGGGACGGCGGCGCTTCGGCGGGTGGTGTCAGTGGTGGACATGGGATTTCCCTTGGGTTGTCGTTGTAGTGTCATGCAATGTCATGTCAGTCGCGGCGCATTACGCCCGGCAGGGCGCACAGCATTTCATAGAGCAGGGTGGCGCCCATCAGCGCCGTATTGCCGCTGGTGTCGTACGGCGGCGAGACCTCGACCAGGTCACCGCCGACGATGTTGAGACCGGCGGCGCCACGCACGATCTCGAGCCCCTGGGTCGAGGTCAGCCCGCCCATCTCGACGGTGCCGGTACCTGGTGCCACCGAGGGGTCGAGACCGTCGATGTCGAAGGTGACGTAGACCGGGGTATCGCCCATCTGCTCGCGAACTTCCGCCATCAGCGGCTCGAGTGAGCGGTACCAGCACTCCTCGGCGGTGACGACGCGGAAACCCTGCTGGCGGCACCAGTCGAAGTCCTCGGCGGCGTAGCCGGTACCGCGCAGGCCGATCTGCACCACCTTGCCCTTGGCCAGCAGCCCTTCCTCCTGGGCGCGGCGGAACGGTGTGCCGTGGGCGAGGGGTTCGCCGAACATGTGCTCGTTGACGTCAGCGTGGGCGTCGATATGGATCAGCCCCACCGGGCCGTGCTTGCGGGCGATGGCGCGCAGGATCGGCAGGGTGATCACATGATCGCCGCCAAGCGTCAGCGGGATGCAGCCATGGCCGAGCACCTCGTCGTAAAAGGCGCTGATGATGTCCACCGTCTTGGGCAGATGGAAGGTGTTGATCGGCACGTCGCCAATGTCGGCCACCTGCAGGCTGTCGAAGGGCGCGGCGCGGGTGGCCATGTTGTAGGGCCGCAGCATGCGCGACTCGTCGCGTATCTGGCGCGGCCCCAGGCGCGTGCCGGGACGGTTTGAGGTGGCGATATCCAAGGGCACGCCGATGAAGGCGACGTCCAGCCCTTCGGCGGTGGGCTGGGTGGGTAGGCGCATCATGGTGGCGGGGCCACCGAAGCGAGGCATCTCGTTGCCGCCGAGCGGCTGGTTGAAGTCGGGCATGATGGGCTCCTGGAAGCTGTGTCTGCATGTCTACCAACATGTAGCAGCTTTCATGCCAACTGCAGCGCCCCGTCACCAGGGGCTTGTCAGGTCAAGTGATGCATGATTGCATCAATACGGCGCGTTAATTGATTCAATATCGAATTGCAATTCACTCTTGAATCGCTGGGCGACCATATGAATGAAATCGACCGAGAGGTGATCAAGACCATCGTCGAGACGGCTAACGATCATTTCTTCATCGTCTGCGGCTCGGGACGGGTGCTCGACGTCAGCCCGGGCGCCGCGGCGGTCTATGGCATGGCGCGGGAGCGCCTGATCGGTAGCACGGTGCAGCAGCTCGAGGCAGAGGGGGTACTCAAGCCTTCCATCAGCCTCGAGGTGATCCGTACCGGCAAGCCGGCACAGCTGATGCAGGTCACCGGCACGGGCCGGCGGGTGATCGCAGAGGCGCATCCCGTCTATGTCAACGGTCGGCTCGAGCGTATCGTCAGCCGCTCCCGCGACCTCACCGACCTGCAGCTGCTGCAGGATGAGTACGCGCTGCTGCAAAAACGCTTCAGCGAACACCTCAAGCGCAGCCAGGGCGGGTCGAGCGCTGAGGAAGGTCTGCTCGACGATATGCTCGACAGCCTGGAGGTGCGCAGCGAGCTGATGCGCGAGCTGGCCCTGCTGCTCAAGCGCGTGGCGCCCTCGGATGCCACGGTGCTGATGCTGGGCGAGTCAGGCGTCGGCAAGACCGCCTTTGCCAGGCAGTTGCACCGTTGGAGCCGGCGTAGCCAGGGGCCGTTCGTCGACGTGAACTGCGCTGCCATCCCGGAGAACCTGTTCGAGTCGGAAATGTTCGGCTACCAGCCAGGCGCCTTCAGCGGCGCGGCGCGCCAGGGCAAGGCGGGGCTGCTGGAGCAGGCGGAAGGGGGAACCCTGTTCCTCGACGAGATCGGTGAGCTGCCGCTGCCGATGCAGACCAAGCTGCTCAAGGTGATCCAGGACGGCAGCGTCACGCGCCTCGGCGATACCCGGCCGCGTCGGGTCGACTTTCGCCTGGTGGTTGCCACCAATCAGGATCTGGCCAAGCGCGTGGAGACGGGGGCGTTCCGCCTCGACCTCTACTACCGGCTCAATGTGATCCCGCTCACGCTGCCGCCGCTGCGTGAGCGTCGGGAGGACATTCCGGCGCTGGCCGAGGCGTGTCTCGAGCGTCTCAACCAGCGCTACGGCGAACGCAAGCTGCTGCATGGCAGCGTATGGTCGGAGCTGATGGGTGGCGACTGGCCGGGCAATGTGCGTGAACTGGAGAACTGGCTGGAACGCGCCTGGCTGTCGAGCCCCGGGGACGTGATCCAATCGCCGACGCTGGGTAACGCCACGGCGTCACCGAACATGTCGCCCCCGGACGGGGACCCGGCGCTGACCGCACTGGCCGAGCATGAGGGGCTGAGCGACTACCTGGCCCGGGCCGAGTACGCGGTGCTTCAGGTGCTGTGCCGGACGCTCCCCAGCACCTACGCCATCGCTAAGCGGCTGGGCATCAGCCAGCCAAGCGTCGTGCGCAAGCTGAAGAGGCACGGGCTAAAGATTCAGCGCTGAGCCGAGTTCTCCATGATGGCCCGTTCGAGGATCTCGAAACGGCCGGGCGCCAGGGCATCCTCCACCGCGGTGATGCGCAGCACGTGGCCCAGGTCGGGATGAGCGGGGCGGGCAATGAGCCGGCCGGCTTCCAGCAGCTCCTGATTCAGCCGCCCTGCCAGCTCCGCGCTGGGCAGGCGCAGGGCGATGAAGTTGGTCGCGCTGGGCAGCACCTCGGCGCCCAGGTCGCGGAAATGCGCGGCCAGTCGCTCGCGGCGCTGCTTCACCTCGCGTACGTGAGCTTCCACCTCGCTGTGGTGGTCGAGCACGGTCTCGGCGGCGGCCTGGGTCAGGGTCGATACCGCATAGTGGATGCGTACCTTCATCATCATGGCGAGGGTCTCTGGCTCGGCGATAGCGTAACCGATACGCAGCCCCGCCAGGCCGTGCGCCTTGGAGAGCGTGCGCAAGCGGATCACGCCGGGCAGTACCTCGCGGCTGAAGGTCGAATCGGCATCATCGCGGAAGTCGTGGTAGGCCTCGTCGACCAGCAACCAGCACTCTTCGGGAAGTTCGGCGCGCAGTTGGCGGATCTCCTCGTCGCTGTGCAAATGACCGCTGGGATTGTCGGGGTTGGCGATGTAGACGAGCCGGGCCCCATGCTCATGGGCACTGGCCAGCAGGGCATTCAGGTCTGGCGAGAGCAGCCCCGGGGCCTCACGGTAGGGACGTTCGACGAGGTGGCAGCCCTGGCCTCGGGCGAAGTAGCCGAAGGTGGGGTAGGTACCGCTGGCGCTCACCACCGTGCAGCCGGGCGTGGCCACGCTGCGCAGCGACAGGGCAATGAGGCTGTCGGCCCCGGCATCGACCAGGGTGTTTTCCAGCGGCAGGCCGTAGAGCGACGCGAGGCGTCGACGTACCCCCAGCGCCTCCGAGTCGCCATAGCAGTAGACGTGCTCCACCATGGCATCGCCGAAACGTTCACGCAGTGCCCGGTGGGGCATGTCGAGGCCTTCGTTGGAGCCCAGGCGATGGGGAATTTCGCGGCCTATGCGTCGTTCCAGCACCTTGATGCCGGGAAAGGGATTGCTGGGGCCGGGGCCGGTCAGGTGGTCGGGAAAACGCGGCATGCTGCACTCCAGGGACAGGGTGTGAAGATCGTTGCAGAAGCGCTCCGCAGACTCAAGCCAGCGCCTGGTGTCGTGGCCGTGGAGTCTACGGAACGTCATGCGCAGTTCACTTTTCGAATGCCAGGATCTTGTGCCGGTTGAGCAGGCTCAGCGGATCCAGTGCCTGCTTGAGCGTTCGCATCAGGGCGATCTCCTCCGGTGTGCGCGAGATCGCCAGGTAGTCGCGCTTCTCGAGGCCGATGCCATGTTCGGCGGAAATCGAACCGCCGAGTTCGGCCAGGGGGCCGTAGACGAGCTGCTCCACCGCATGACGGGTCTTCGGCTCGTTGCTGCCGACGCTGACCGAGACGTGCAGGTTGCCATCGCCGAGGTGGCCGAAGACCACGATGCGCCCCTGGGGCCAGCGCTCAACGATGGCTTGCTCGAGCTGCTCGGCGTAGACCGGCATATCGGGAATGGGCAGGCTGACGTCGAAGGTAAAGAGTGGAGCCAGGTTCTCGATCAACCCCTCGATGTCTTCACGGATGGCCCAGATGCCCTGGCGTTGGGTATCGGATTGTGCCAGCACTGCATCCTCGATCAGACCGGCCTCGAGGGCCGCTTCGAGGGCGGCGCCGAAGCGTGCGGCATTCTCATCGTCATTGGCCCCCAGCGACTCGATGATTGCGTAATACGGCCAGTGCGTCGGCAGCGGCGCCGTATTGCGGCCACTCTCCTCGGTGAGCAGGGCGTAATGATTGCGCCACATCACTTCGAAGGTGCCCAGGCTTCCGCCCAGTTCCCGGCCCATGTACCGGAGCAGGCCGGTAACGCCATCGAAGTCGGGGCACGCTACCAGCGCGGTGCGTTCGCTGACCATCCGGGGCTGCAGCCGGAGCACGGCCCGAGCGACGATGCCGAGCGTGCCTTCACTGCCGATGAACAACTGCTTGAGATCGTAGCCGGCATTGTTCTTGAGCATGCGATTCATCGAGCTGACCACGGTGCCGTCGGCCAGCACCGCTTCCAGGCCCAGCACTTGCTGGCGCATCATGCCGTAGCGGATCACTCGCACGCCGCCGGCATTGGTGGAGATATTGCCGCCAATGGTACAGGAGCCGCGTGCACCGAGGTCGAGCGGAAACACCAGCCCGTGCTCCTCGGCGGCTTCCTGGACCCTTTGCAGTGGCGTGCCGGCCTGGACGGTCATGGTGCCGCCGATGGGGTCGATCGATTCGATGGCGCTCATTCGCTCGAGCGAGATGGCGAGCTCGTCGGGGCCTGCTTCACCGCCATGGACCAGCCCGGTGAGCCCGCCGTGGGTCACCACCGGTTGGCCGGCGGCATGACATAGCTTCATCACATCCGCCAGTTCGGCCGTATCGGCGGGCCGCACGATGGCGCCAGCGCGGCAGGGCGCGCCGGTCATCCAGTCCACCCGGCGCTGGGCGACGTCGTCACCGGTCATCACGTTGCTGGCCCCGACGATGGCGGCCAGGTCCTCGAGTCGTACTTGCATGGAGTGTCCTCGTGTCGCGCTTCAGGCCATGGCCGCTTCGTGTTCGCGTCCGGGAATGGCATTGAGCAGTTGGCGAGTATACGGCTCCTTCGGGCTGAGGAAGACTTCCTGGGCCGTGCCCTGCTCGACGATGCGGCCGTACTGCATGACGATGATGTAATCGCATATCTGCGCCGCGACCCTGAGGTCGTGGGTAATGAAAAGCAACGACAAGGACAGCTTCTGCTTCAACTCCTCGAGCAGCTCGAGCACCTGGGCCTGGATCGAGACGTCGAGCGCCGATACCGCTTCGTCAGCCACGATGAGCTCGGGATTCAGCGCCAGGGCGCGGGCGATGCCGATGCGCTGACGCTGGCCACCGGAGAATTCGTGGGGAAAGCGATCGACTGCCACGGCGCCTAGCCCGACCAGTTCCAGCAACTCTTCGGCTTGCTGCATGGCTTTCTTGCGAGGAGTGCCGTTGGCCATGGGACCCTGGGCGATGGCGTAACCCACCCGGTGGCGCGGGTTGAGCGAGGCGTAGGGGTCCTGGAAGATCATCTGCACGCGATGTCGTTCGCGGCGCAACTCGTCTCCCCTGAGAGCGGAGAAGTCCGTCCCGCCCAGGCTTAGTGAGCCGCTGTCCGGGCGCTCCAGGCGCACTACGCAGCGCCCCAAGGTCGACTTGCCCGAACCCGATTCGCCGACGATGCCTACGGTTTCGCCCGGAGCGAGGGTGAAGGAGACGTCGTCCAGTGCGCGTACCTCGCGGGCGGGCTTGAACAGACCGCCGCGTGAACGGAATATCTTGTGGAGGTTGCGTACCTCCAGCAGCGGCTGCGGCCTTTCGCCATCCCGGGCCTCGGGGATGACGTTGCTCGGGATCGCGTCCAGCAATGCACGCGTGTACTCGTGCCGGGGGTTGTCGAGCACCTCTGTCGCAGTGCCCAGCTCGACGACCTGACCATAGCGCATGACACACACGCGACTGGCGACTTCGGCCACGACGCCGAAGTCATGGGTAATGAACATCACCGCCATGCCACGCCGCTTCTGCAAGTCGCGTATCAACTCGAGGATCTGTGCCTGGGTGGTCACGTCGAGCGCTGTGGTGGGCTCGTCGGCGATCAGCAGCTCCGGCTCCAAGGCCAGTGCCATGGCAATCATCACTCGCTGGCGCTGGCCGCCCGAGAGCTGGAAGGGGTAGGCGCGGATCGCCTTGTCGGGCTCGGGAATACCTACCTCATCGAGCAATGCCAGGGCCTTGGCCTGCCGCTCGCGACCGCTGTACTTGCCGTGGGCCTCGAAGACCTCGGCGATCTGGGCGCCGACGCGCATCAGCGGGTTCAGTGCCGTCATCGGTTCCTGGAAGATCATGCCGATACGCAGGCCGCGCAGCTGGCGATGCTGCTTCTCGCTGAGCCGGAGCAGGTCCTGGCCGTCGAACAGTACCTCGCCGGCGGTGGCGTGCACGCCCTTGGGCAGCAGGCCCATCACGGCATTGGCTGCCATCGACTTGCCGGAGCCGGACTCACCCACCACACACATGATCTCGCCGCGTGAGACGTCATAGCTGACGTCCTCGACCGCGTAGTCGCGATCGGCGCCCTTGGGCAGGGCCAGGGTAAGGCCGCGGATGCTCAGTACCGGAGTCTCGTCGTTCATGGTTCCTCTCCTAGGAGCGTTCGCGGGCGAGCTTGGGATTGAGGGCATCGTCGAGGCCTTCACCGACCAGGTTCAGCGCCAGCACCGTGAGCAGGATCGCCACGCCGGGGAAGAAGCTCAGCCACCAGGCCTGGCGGATGACCGTGCGCGCGGCACCGATCATGTACCCCCAGGACATCACGTTGGGGTCGCCCAGGCCGAGGAAGGAGAGGGCCGACTCGAGCAGGATAGCGGTGGCCACCATCAGCGAGGCCAGCACGATGATGGGCGACAGGGTGTTGGGCAGGATCTGCTTGAGAATGATGGTGCGGTTGGTCTGGCCGACGAGCCGCGCCGCCTCGACATACTCGCGGTGACGCAGCGACATGAACTCGGCGCGTACCAGGCGGGCCACCGGCGGCCAGCTGACGATGGCGATGGCCAGCACGATGGAGGTCACGCTGGGTTGCATGATCGCCACCAGCACGATGGCCAGGGCGAAGTTGGGAATGGTCTGGAAGAACTCGGTGAAGCGCATAAGCGCATCGTCGATCAGGCCACCGTAGTAGCCGGCGATGGCGCCCAGCGGTACGCCGATGAGGAGTGCCACCGTGGTCGAGACCAGGCCGATCAGCAGTGAGACCCAGGCGCCGTGCATGAGGCCGGCGGCCACATTACGACCCATGGTATCGGTGCCCAGCCAGAATCCTTCCACTTCCATGGGGGAAAGAAACGGGCGCTGCACCATGCGCCAGGGCGATTCGGGATAGAGCACCGGGGCAAGAATCGCCATCGCTATGATGACCAGGAGGATGAGCAGGCCGATCAGGGCACCACGGTTCTGGGCAAAGCGGGCGAAGAAGCTCATGAGGCCTCCTTGATGCGCGGATCCGCCAGGCGGTAGACGAGGTCGGTGATGATGTTGAAGACGATGACCAGGGCGGCGGAGAAGAAGAAGATGCCGAGCAGTAGGTTGTAGTCGCGTTGTTGGAGTGCCTCGAACATCAGCCGGCCGATGCCGGGCCAGGCGAATACCGTCTCGGTCAGGATGGCGCCACCGACCATCTGGCCCGCCTGTAGGCCGGCCAGGGTGATGATCGGCAGCAGGGCATTCCTGAGGATGTGTCGGCGCTGGATCACACGCGGACCGAGCCCCTTGGCGCGGGCGGTCTTGACGTAGTCCTGCTGGCTCGCCTCGAGCATCGAGGCGCGGGTCATGCGGGTGTAGATGGCCATGAAGAAGAGCGCCAGCGTGGTGGCCGGCAGGATCAGGTGCTTGGCCACGTCGAGCACCAGGGCAAAGCCCGTCAGGCCCGCCCCCACGGTATACATGCCGTAGGCGGGCAGCCAGTCGAGATAGACCGAGAACAGCACCACCGCCATCAGGGCGACCCAGAACAGCGGCGTGGCATAGAAGATCAGCGCCAGCGCCATGATCAACGAGCCGGAAGGCTTCTTGACCCGGGCCGCCGCCATGGAGCCTGCCAGTATGCCCAGCGCCAGCGACAGCACGAAGGCGGTACCCGTCAGCAGCAGGGTCGCCGGCAGGCGGGCCAGGATCAGGTCGAGCACCGGCATCTGCTGGCGGTAGGACCAGCCGAAGTCGAGCATGGCGATGCCCGATACGTAGCGCCACAGTTGAACGTACATCGGCTGGTCGAGGCCGAAGCGCTCGCGCAACTGGCGCAGGAACTCCTGGTCGGTGGCGCCGGCCTCGCCGGCCAGGATAGCGGCGGGATCGCCCGGTGCCAGCTGGATCAGGATGAAATTGAAGATCACGATCAGGAACAGGACGACGACGGCTTTCAGCAGCCGCATTACGATCAGTCGGGCATAGAGCATGCAACAAGCCTCTGGTACTTGAGAGTACACAAATGCCTGTGCGAGCGAATCGCTGCGTTACGCGGTGCTCACAACCCTCACCTATACCTCATAGGCTCCGGTTGCTGCGCTCCGTGTGCCTTGCGCTTCATCTCGCTCGGCGATTTGTTGCTCTTAAAACGGGAACGGCCGGGGCCGCCCCCGTCAGGCAACGGCCGGCTCAGCGATCGAGCCAGGCGTCCTTGAAGCCGTCGTTGACCCCTACACCGGAGGTGACCAGGTCCTTGACGTCGCAGCGGTAGATGGTCGGGAAGCCGAGTTCCAGCAGCCAGCCTACCGGCACGTCTTCGTGCAGGATCTCCTGGGCCTCGCGGTAGAGCGCCTCACGCTCCGACTCGGGGTGGGCGGTCGCCGCTTCGTCGAACAACTCGTCGACCCGCTCGTTCTCGTAGCCGCCGACGTTGTTCCACGGTGATCCTTTCTCGATGTTGTCCGAGAGGTAGGAACGGGTGATGCCCAGCGCCGGGTCGCCGTACTGGTAGAGGAAGGTGAAGGCCATGTCGTAGTCCCACTCGGAGAGGCGTTGGTTCCAGCCGCCCACGTCGGTGGCCACGGTGCGCACGTTGACACCCACCTCGCGCAGGTTCTGCTGCACGGCCTCGGCCCAGCGGGTCCAGGTTTCGCCATAGGGCAGCGGCAGCAGGCGCACTTCCTCGCCGTCGTAGCCCATCTCATCGAGCAGCTCGCGGGCGCGATCGGGGTCATGATCGTAGGGGGCGAGGCCGTCGTGGCGGAAGCGGGCATTGGAGCCGAAGGCGGAGAGGGGAACCTCGCCGAGGCCGTTCCACAGTACGTCGCGGGCGAATTCGCGGTTCATGGCGTACATCACTGCCTGGCGGAAGCGCTTGTCGGCGGTGGGGCCTTCGCGGTTGTTCAGCCACAGCATGGCGAAGGGGCTGAAGTACTCATGGCCTTCGTCGGTAATGCAGGCATTCTCCATCTCGGCGAGGCGCGGGATATCGAAGTTCTCCACGGTGCCGTTGGGCAGCACGTCGACGGTGCCGTTCTCGAAGGCCACGGCGCGTGAGGCGCCATCGGGAATGATGTGCCAATTGATGCCGTCGAGATAGGGCAGGTCTTCCTCGTAGTAGTCCTCGTTGCGCACCAGTTGGATGACGGTGCCACGATCCCAGTTGTCGAACTTGAACGCCCCGGTGCCGATCGGGTGGTTATTGGCCGGATTGTCGCGAAACTCGGTACCCTCGTAGATGTGCTTGGGCACCATAGTGAAGGTACCGGCTTCGAACGAGAGCAGGAAGGGGCCGAACGGCTCGGCCAGGGTGAACACCACGGTATGGTCGTCGGTCGCCTCGATGCTCTCGATATGCTGCAGCACGGCACGGGCGCTGGGGTTGAGTTCGCGGTGGAAGACGTCGGCGGAGAACACCACGTCTTCGGCGGTGAAGGGCTCGCCGTCGTGCCATAGCACGCCTTCGCGCAGGTGGAAGGTCCAGGTCAGGCCATCGTCGCTGACTTCCCACGACTCGGCCAACTGCGGCTGGGGCTCGAGGTCGGTGGTATAGCGCAGCAGGCCTTCGTAGATGTTGCCGGCAACGACGCGGGTGGGGGCGTTCTGGACCATGCCCAATACCAGGCCGGGAGGCTCGGGCTGGATGATGGTATCGATGGTGCCGCCGTGTTTCGGCTCGTCGGCGAGGGTGACGGTCGTGGTAAAGGCCAGGGCAGCGACGGCCGCGGCCAAGGGCGTCTTTCTCATCATCGGATTCCTTCTTGTTGTCTCGGCTTTTGTTATCTGTTGCCGGATAGATAGATGCCGACTATCAGCCTTATTGACCTTAGCAGTGCCTCCCCAAACTGTCGACAGTCGCCAATCGACGGTCGACATGAGCGTGCTTTGCGTCATACTGTAGCGAAGTCAACCTGTGAGAGCCCCGATGAATGACAGCTTCCAACGCCTTCGCTAACGGCATGGTCATCCAGCAGCGTAATCTGGTGGAGCAGGTGGCCGACTTCCTGACCCAGGCCATCATTGGCCAGCACTACGCGCCCGGTGAACGGCTATCGGAAGTGCAGCTGGCGCGTGACCTGGGCATCAGTCGTGCGCCCGTCCGCGAAGCGGCGCGCCTGCTCGAGAGCCGCGGCCTGTTGGTGTCGCAACCGCGTCGTGGCTTCTTCGTGCGGGCACTGGATGCTGCCGAACTCAATGACATCTTCGACCTGCGCCTGTGCCTGGAACGTCATGCACTAGCGCGCCTGGTCGAGATTTACGATGCCGACAAGGAGCGAGCCCTGCACCGGCAGGTCGAGCTCATGTGCGAGGTAGCGCTAAAGGACAGCGATAGCCGCAAGATCGAGGAAGACCTGATCTTCCATCGCATGGTGATCGCCTTTGCCGGCAACCGGCGCCTGCTCAAGGCGTTCGACGACATTACCCATGAACTGCGGCTCTGCATTGCACTGATCGGCAAGACACACGCCGAACCCGATACCATTGCCACCTGCCACTGGGCACTGCTCGACGCCCTGGCCAGCGGCGACCCCGAGCAATGCCGGGAGGCCATCGACTACCACATCGGCGTGGCGCAGCACTATGTGGTGAAGGGAGTCGGCGAGTCGAGCTGATTGCGCCAGCTCGGCGTGTGCCCAGCGCTCATTGCCGGGGCATCGGGTAGCGCCGGTCCGCCTTGCCTGCCTTGACCACTTGCCCTGGGGTGTCATGACCCACCAGCCCGGGCAAGCTCGCCGACACTGCCAGCAGGGCATCCAGATCGACACCGGTAGCCACCTCCATCTGGTCGAACATGTGCACCAGATCTTCGGTGCATACATTGCCGGTGGCGCCTGGTGCGTAGGGACAGCCGCCAAGACCGCCCAGCGAGGCGTCGAAGCGCACGATGCCCGCCTGCCAGGCGGCCAGCGCATTGGCGAGCCCCATGCCGCGGGTGTTGTGGAAGTGCAGGGTGAAGGGGGTATCCGGCCAGCGTTCCAGCACCGCCTCGCATAACCTGCCGACCTGGGCGGGGTTGGCCATGCCGGTGGTGTCGCACAGGGTGATGCCTTCCACGCCCAGCTCGAGTAGGCGCTCCACCAGTCCCAATACCCGTGTTTCGGGCACTTCGCCCTCGAACGGGCAGCCGAAGCTGGTCGACAGCGAGGCGTTGACGAAGACGCCGCTGCCTTGGGTGGCGGCGAGAATCCCGGCGAAGCGCTCGAGCGACTGCTCGGGCGTCATGCGCAGGTTGGCCATGCCGTGGGAGTCGCTGGCCGACATCACCAGGTTGATCTCGTCGACGCCGCAAGCCAGCGCGCGCTCGCAGCCGCGCAGGTTGGGCACCAGCACGGTGATGCCCACTCCCTCGCGGCGTGCAATGCCGCGCACCACTTCCTCGGCATCGCGCAGGTTGGGAATGGCCTTGGGTGAGGTGAAGGAAGTCGCCTCAATGCGGGCCAGCCCGGTGGCCGAGAGGGCATCGATCAGGCGTATCTTCTCGACAGTGGGCACGAAACCGGCCTCGATCTGCAGGCCGTCGCGGGGTGCCACCTCGTTGATCTGCAAGCGTGTCATGAGCGCTCCTCAAAGCGGTCGGTCAGGGCGGCCGGGTCAGATGATGCCGGCTTGGCGCAGTTTGTCGCGCGTGGCCGCATCGATACCCAGTTCGTCGAGCACTTCATCGGTGTGCTGGCCCAGGGCCGGGCCGCCGTTGCCGAGCCGCCCGGGGGTGGCGCTGAGCTTGGGCAGTACGCCGGGAACCTTGAGCGGCTTGCCGTTGGGCCGGGTGATGCTCTGGATCATCTCCCGCGCCAGATAGTGGGGGTCCCGGGCGATGTCGGCCGCGGTGTAGGGATAGCCGGCCGGTACGCGGGCGGCATCGAGCCGGGTGAGGATGTCGTCGCGCTCATGCTCAAGCGTCCAGGCCTCGATGGCGCTGTCAATACGCTCGGCCTGTCGGGCGCGTCCGTCGTTGTGAGCCAGGGCCGGGTCTTCGGCGAGGTCCGGGCGCTCGATCACCTGCATCAGGCGCTTGAAGATACTGTCGCCGTTGCCGGCGATCAGCACGTAGTCGCCGCTGCGGGTGCGATAGGCATTGGAGGGGGTGATGCCGGGCAGGGCGCTGCCGCTGGGCTCACGTATTTCGCCACTGGCATCATATTCAGGCAGCAGGCTCTCCATCATGGCGAAGACGGATTCGTAGAGTGCGATGTCGACGACCTGGCCAAGGCCGCTGTGGGCACGCTCCTGCAGCGCCAGCAGGGTACCGATGACGGCGTAGAGTGCCGACAGCGAATCGCCGATGCTGACCCCGACCCTCACCGAGGGCTCGCCGGGCTGGCCGGTGAGGTAGCGCAGGCCGCCCATGGCCTCGCCGATCACGCCGAAGCCGGGCTTGTCGCGATAAGGACCGGTCTGGCCATAGCCCGAGACACGCACCATGATCAGCCCTGGATTGATGGCACTAAGCGCTTCCCAGCCGAGCCCCCAGCCCTCGAGAGTGCCGGGGCGGAAGTTCTCGACCAGCACGTCCGCCTCGGCGACCAGGCGGCGCACCAGGTCCTGCCCCTCCTGGCTGCGTAGATCCAACGATAGCGAGCGCTTGTTGCGAGTCTGGACGTGCCACCAGAGCGAAGTGTCGTCCTCGATCATTCGCCAACGGCGAAGTGGATCGCCGGTGCCGGGAGGCTCGACCTTGATGACGTCGGCGCCGAATTCGCCGAGCAACTTGGTCGCGAAGGGGCCGGCAATCAATTGGCCCAGTTCGAGAACCTTCAAGCCATCCAGCGGCAGGCGCCGGTTAACCGGTGTTGTCATGTTTGGCACTCCTCGTGCGGGATGAACTCAGGATGCGTGAGAAGGCCGGACACAACAATTCAGGAAACGGCAAGCCTGGATTCGTTCCTGACGAAGTCTTGCCGTAAGATAGTGTCGTTACGCCATGCGAGGATGACGCCGTGCGCCGATTCGATTTCGTCACCCTGAAGCTGTTCGTGTCGATTGCCGACGAGGGCAGGCTGACCGCCGCTGCCGAGCGGGAGCACATGGCGCTGGCGGCCGTCAGCAAGCGCATCAGCGATCTCGAGTCATTGGTGGGTACCTCGCTACTCTACCGCCGGCCGCGCGGTGTCGAGCTGACCCCGGCCGGGCACGCCTTCCTGCACCACGCTCGACGCATCCTGGAGAACATCGAACGGCTTTCCGCCGAGCTGAGCGAATATGGCGAGGGAGTCAGGGGGCATGTGCGCATCCACTCCAACACCTCGGCGATCATCGCTTTCCTGCCTCAGGATTTGAGCACCTTCTCGCGGCAGTTTCCGCAGATCAAGATCGACTTGCAGGAGCGCGTCAGCTCCGAGGTGATTGCCGCGGTGCGCGATGGCCTCACCGATGTGGGTATCTTCGCCGGCCACGTGCCTTGCGGCGACGGTCTTCAGATACTGCCCTATCGCAGCGACCGGCTGGTACTGATGACGCCGCATGACCACCCCTTGGCCGGACGTGAGTCGCTGCAGCTGCACGAGGCTACTCAGTACGACTTCATCGGCCTGCAGCAGGACACCTCCCTGCAGGGATTGCTGCACGAGCAGGCCAGCCGTGCCGGCAAGACCCTGCGCATGCGCATCCAGGTACGCAGTTTCGATGCCATCTGTCGCATGATTCATCACGGCATGGGCGTTGGGGTGTTGCCGGAAAAGACCATCTACCGCGACCTGCGCGACCTGGAACTGTGCAGCATTCCCCTGAGCGACCCCTGGGCGGAGCGCAAGCTGGTGATCGGCATTCGCGAGTACGAGGGGCTGCCGATCATTGCCCGGCATCTGGTCGACCATCTCAGCGGCGAATCCTCACTCGTCGCGCAGAATGGTGAAAGCTGACCACTGCTGGCAGAGCGGCGTGACCTCGAGCCGGGTGATATTGACGTGGGGCGGCAGCTCGGCAATGTGCAGCGCCTGGGCGGCCACGTCCGCCGGTTGCAGGGAACGGGTGCCAGCGTAGTAGCGCTTGGCGAAGTCGCGGTCGCCCTTCATGCGTACCTCGGTGAATTCGCTCACGGTCATGCCCGGGGCCAGGTCGGTGACGCGGATGCCCGAACCGCTCACGTCGCAGCGCAGATTGTAGCTGAACTGTTCGACGAAGGCCTTGGAAGCGCCGTAGACGTGGCCGCCGGGGTAGGGCGTATGCCCGGCGATGGAGCCGATATTGATGATGGTGGCACCTTCGCCGTGGGCGATCAGCCGGGGCAGCAGCAATCGGGTCACCGTGACCAGCCCCTTGATGTTGGTGTCGATCATGGTGTGCCACTCGTCGAGGTCGGCGTCTTGCGCGGGCCCCTTGCCCAGCGCCACGCCGGCATTGTTCAGCAGCAGCCTCACGTTGCCGAAGGGCTCGGGGAGGGTGTCGACGACACGTTCGATGGCCGTGCGGTCAGTGACGTCGAGCGCGGCAACGTGGATCGGCACCGCAGCGCCGAGACGCTGGCGCAGGTCATCGAGACGGGCCTGTCGTCGACCGGTGAGGACGAGACCCCAGCCGGCCGCAGCAAAGGCCTCGGCGCAGGCCTGGCCGATGCCCGAGGTGGCGCCGGTAAGGAAAGCGATGGGCTTGGCTTCGTGCATGATGAATGCTCCTGAGAGAAGGGTTCATTGACGTGTGCCCCGGTCCGCCAGGATATTAGCCATTGGTCGCAGCCTGTAGGCTTCTTGCATGAAGGTCACTGTGGTGGGCGGCTCCTGAAGCCTTCGTTTATGGCGAAGTCAGCCTTCATCAAAACCGATTTGAGCGCAGCGGGGGCTTGTTTCAAGATCACAACAGGTGTCACGTCAACCATAACGATAACGATCAGGAGAGCATCATGCGCAAGTCCTTACTTGCCACGCTGGCTACGCTTGGAATATTGAGCGCCCCGTTCGCGCTCGCCAACACCATCGAGATCCAGGTCAACAACACCATGAGCGAAGGCGGTTCCGAGAGTGCGGCCGTCGAGCGCTTCGCCGAATATCTCGAAGAGCAGGCGCCGGGGCGTTTCAACGTACGTCCTTTCCTTGCTGGTTCGCTCGGTGGGGAGGATGCGGTACTCGAGCTGCTCAACCTCGGGCAGACCCAGATCTCCATCACCGGCGGCAACTGGCGTCAGCAGTATGCGCCCGAGTATGACGCCATCACCGTGCCTTTCGTCTTCTCGACCTGGGAAGAGGTGGACGCCTACATGGATAGCCCGTCGGGCCAGCGTCTGGTCGAGATTGCCGAAGAGAGGGGTGGGCTCAAGTACTTCGGTACCCAGCACCGCGGCCCGCGCCATATGACGGCCAACAAGGCGATTCATACGCCCGACGACCTGCAGGGGTTCCGTCTGCGATTGCCGTCGCTGCCGGTATGGCTCGAGGTATGGGAGGAGATCGGTGCCCAGGTGGTCAACGTGCCGGCTCCGGAGATCTATCTCGCCATGCAGACGCGCCAGGTGGATGGCCACGAAAATTCGCTTTCGTCCCCCTATACCCGTCGCTTGTGGGAGGTCCAGGATCACATCATCCTCACCAGCCATGTGATGTTTCCGTGGAACTGGGTAGCCAGCTCTCGCTGGTGGAACGGGCTGGACGCCGAGGACCAGGAATTGATCGCCGAAGCCATTGATGTCGCTCGCCAGCACGGTACCGAGGTGGAGCGCGAGTTCGACGAGTACTATCTCGAAGAGCTGGAGAAGGCGGGCATGACCATCATCGAGCCGGATGTGTCGCTGTTCCGTGAGGCGGCCATGCCGGCGATCGAGCGCGTCATGGCCGAGATGGCCGAGGGCGTGATGGACGATGCCATGGGCAACGGCGTCGACGACTGACGCTCGCGTGGCGTACCGAACTGCCAGCGGCGCCCCAACCGGGACGCCGCTGGCGTTTTCTGCCTGGAGGATGCAACCTTGACCGCTGCTTCACTGCCCCCCGGGGGTGGCCTGGATCGTGCCGCCTATTACCTGCTCCGGGGCATCACCCTGGTGTGCGACGCCATTGGCGTACTGCTGTTGGCCGGTGTGCTGCTGCTGATCGTGGCTGCCGTGCTGGCGCGTGACGTCATTGGCCTGGGCATGCCCTGGACGGAGGAGGTCGCTTCCATGCTGGCGATCTACGCCGTCGCGTTCGGCTCGCTATCGGCCTGGGTGCGGTTCGAGCATCTCGTCGTCGACCTCTTCAGTCATCGCCTCGCTCACTGGGCGCGGCACGTGCAGTACCGGCTGGTGGCGCTACTCTCCTGCGGCTTCTTCGCTCTGGCGGCCTGGGGGGCGTTGACGATGTCCATCGTCAGTGCCAACAACCGCACCGTGTCGCTGGGCATCAGCTTCAGCTACCTCTATTACGGTATCTTCACCGCTTTCGCCGGCATGGCCGTACTGGCGCTATGGCAAACCCTGCGCGGCCCGGTGGCGTGGCAGGACTCCCTTCTGGCCGAGCGGGAGGCAGGCTGATGCAGGAACTCCTGGTTTTCGTCGGTGGTTTGCTCGTGCTGATGGCGATCGGCCTGCCGGTGGTGGTGGCGATCGGCATCACTTCCTTCATCGCGCTGGTGGTGACCGGCAGTGGCGGCCTGCCGGTGGAGCTGCTGTCGCTGCGCATGGTACAGACCCTCAACAATTTCACGTTGCTGGCCATACCGCTGTTCATCCTCGCCGCCAACATCATGAATACCGGCTCGACGACCACACGGATCTTCGACTTCGCGACTGCGCTGGTGGGCTTCACCAAGGGGGGGCTGGGGCATGCCAACGTGGTGGCCAGTTCGATATTCGCCACCATGTCCGGCACCGCGGTGGCCGATGCTGCCGGCCTCGGCAGCATCGAGATCAAGGCCATGAAGGAGCGCGGCTACGACCTGGGCTACTCGGCCGGCATCACCGCGGCATCGAGCGTGATCGGGCCGATCCTGCCGCCGAGCATTGCCCTGGTGGTGTATGGCTGGCTGGCCAACGTGAGCATCGGTGCGCTGTTCATGGCGGGGCTGATGCCGGGCATCCTGATGGCCATCCTGTTCATGGGCATGACGGTGGTGCTCGGTGCCGGCAAGCGTGTATCCATGCCGCCGCCGGTGCCGTTCGACGGCAAGGAGGTGCTGCGCACCGGCAGGCGGGCCGTGCTGCCGCTGATGATGCCGGCCATCATCGTGGGCGGCATCTGGACCGGGCTCTTCACGCCCACCGAGGCCGGTGCCATCGCCTCGCTCTACGCGATCGTGCTGGGTACGGTCATCTACCGCGACTTGTCCTGGCGCGATCTGTTCCAGGCCTTTCGCCGCACGCTCATGTTCAGTGCCGCGATCCTGCTGATCATTGCCGTATCGAGCTTCTATGGTTGGATCCTCGTGCGCATCGGTATCCCCCAGGCCCTGGCGGGCCAGGTTGCCGGCATCGACATGCCGACGATACTGCTGCTGCTGGCCTTCGCGCTGTTCTTCCTGCTGATCGGCTGTTTCATGTCGGTGATCGAGAGCATCTTGATCTTCACGCCGATCGTGGTGCCCGCCGCGCTGGCCGCCGGGCTCGATCCGATCCACTTCGGCATCGTCATGGTCATCACGCTGTCGGTGGGGGTCATCACGCCACCGTTCGGCACGGTGCTGTTCCTGATGGTGGGCATCACCCGGCTGCGCTATGCGCAGATCGTCGTCTCGATCCTGCCGTTCCTGATCCCGATCCTGCTGACCATCCTGATTCTCATTGCCGCACCCGTGCTGGTGACCTGGCTGCCCAGGGCGATGGGCTACTGAGGCTGGGGTAGCGGCGGTCCCGGACGGAACGCCCGGGACCGCCGCGGGTCACAAGCGATGACACTGCAAGGGATTCGCCATGCTCGATACCATCCAGCGCTTCTTCCAGCAGGCCCTGGCCGAGCCTGAACGTTCGGAGAACCCGGCCCCGACTCTGGAGCTTGCCACCGCTGCCCTGCTGTGCGAGGTGATGCGTGCCGACTACCACACCGACGAGGCACAGCTTGCGGCCTTGCGCGAGCTGCTCATGGGCCATTTCCAGCTCTCCGGCTCTGCCGTGGAGGAGCTGATGGAAATGGCGCGTGAGGAGGTGGAGCACTCCGTCGACCACTATCAGTTCGTCAGCCTGATCAAGCAGCATTATGACTACGGCCAGCGATGCGAGCTGGTGCGCATGATGTGGTCTCTGGCACAGGCCGATGGCGAGACGCATCACCTGGAGGAGCATCGCATCCGGCGCCTGGCCGAGCTACTGCACGTCAGCCACTCCGACTTCATCCGTACCAAGCTGCAGGTCCAGGGCAAGGTCGAATAGATCGACTTGATCCGAAGCATGAAAGGGGGAGTCAAGGCGATTGCGGTCGTGCCGCGCTGCTAGACTAGGCGCTCGTTCCGGCACGTATGTCGGACGCATCTGGCCAATTGGAGGAGTGGCATGTCTCGTGAGACCGTCGTACTGGGTGCCGGCATGGTCGGCGTCTCCATTGCCTGGCACCTGGCTCGCCGCGGCCGTTCCGTGCTGCTGGTCGATCGTCGCCCGCCTGGGCAGGAGACTTCCTATGGCAACGGTGGGCTGATCCAGCGCGAGGCGGTGCGACCCTACACGTTTCCCCGTGAGCTCGGCAAGTTGCTGAGCGCGTTGCCCAATCGACGGGTGGATATCCGCTATCAACTGAGTGGCATACTGCAGTTCGCCGGCCCCCTGTTTGGCTACTGGCGCTATTCGGCTCCACGCCACTATGAGCGGATCATTGCCGAGTACGCCTCGTTGATTGTGCTCTCGACTCAGGAGCACGAGCCGATGATCGAGGCGGCAGGTGCCGCCGAGCTGATCGGCAAGGAGGGCTGGCTGGAAGTGCATCGCAGCCAGGCCGAACTCGAGCGTCGGCAGCGTGAGGCCGAGGATGCCGCCAGGCGTTTCGGAGTCACCCACGCCACCTGCGATGGCGATGGGCTGGCTCGATTGGAGCCCCAGCTGTGCCCAGGCCTGGCGGGGGCTATTCACTGGACCAACTCGTGGAGCGTGGCTGATCCGGGCGCGCTGGTGGCCGCCTATGCCGCAAGCTTCCAGCAGCAAGGGGGCGAGTTCCTGCAGGCCGGTATTCGTCAGCTGACCCCGCTGGGAGAGGGCTGGCGTATCGATACCGACACGGGAACGCTTGCCGCTCGCGACGTGGTCGTGGCGCTGGGGCCATGGGCAGGGGAGTGGCTCAAGGGGCTGGGCTACCGCCTGCCGACCTTCGTCAAGCGCGGCTACCACATGCATTATGGCGCCGCGCAGGAGCGACGGTTGCGCCACTGGATTGCCGATGCCGATGCCGGTTACATCCTGGCGCCGATGCGTGCCGGCATTCGCCTGACGACCGGTGCCGAACTGGCCCGCCTCGATGCGCCCCCTTCCCAAGGCCAGTTGGATGCCGCCGAGCGCAAGGCGCGTGAACTCTACCCCGCATTAGGCGGGCGGCTGGAAGCGGAGCCCTGGAAGGGCGCGCGGCCTTGCCTGCCGGACATGAAGCCGGTAATCGGCCCGGCGCCACGGCACAAGGGGTTGTGGCTGGCCTTTGGCCACGGTCATCAGGGGTTCACCATGGGGCCGGTGACAGGGCGGTTGATGGCGGAATTGATGGAGGGGGAGCCGACGGCAGTGGATATGGCGCCGTTTCGGGCAGACCGGTTCTGACTGCGGAATCGCCGCGCTCGGGCACTGAGCTGCGAGTCGGTTGCGGCGGGCATTCAGTCGCCCCGAGTGCGACGCCGGCGATACTGATGGTGGATGAACTTGATGACCAGCGTCATCACGTAGACCACCCAGCCGGCAGTGGCGAGAACGTTGAACAGCAGCATCTTCTGCTGGCCGCTCATGGGAGCGAACAGGGTTTCGATGAGTATGCCGAGCAGCAGGGCCAGGGCCACAGGCAGGGCCAGGATGTGCATCCACATCTCGGTGCGGCGCTTGCGTACGTGGTAGCGGCTGAGGTGAACGCGAAACGGCCGATGCATGAAGCTGACCAGGATCATGGCGCCCAGGGCGAGTATGGCGGCCAGGGTGGGTTCGACGCTGTCGAGCCTGGCCGAGACGCTGATCGACCAGAAGAAGACGATCCACATCAGACCGGCCAGGATGGCGACGATATCGGCGTAGTGGCGAACCCGGGGCATTGGCGGTGTCTCTCACGGCAAAAACGGCGTCGATGATACGGCAAATCGGCGGGTGTTGCTGCCGCTACGACAATTTTCTCGGTGCTTCTTCACGGCTCGAGGCTGGGCATTTCGACCGGGCCTTCCGGTATACTCTGAGGTCGACACTCATGCTGAACGACAGGACTCGCCGTGACCGCTATTACCCTGACCCGCCCCGACGACTGGCATCTTCACCTGCGCGACGGTGAGGCGCTCAAGGCCGTGGTACCTGCCACCGCCCGGCAGATGGGGCGGGCGATCATCATGCCCAACCTCAAGCCGCCGGTCACCACCACCGATCAGGCCCTTGGCTATCGCGAACGGATCCTGGCGGCACGGCCCGGGGGATCGGCCTTCGAGCCTTTGATGACGCTCTACCTCACCGACAACACGCCGGCCGAGGAGATCGAACGCGCGGTGGCGAGCGGCCTGGTTCATGCAGTGAAGCTCTATCCGGCCGGGGCTACCACTAACTCGGATTCAGGGGTCACCGATCTCGCTCACTGCGATGCCGCGATCGCCGCCATGGCTCGGCTGGGCCTGCCGCTGCTGGTCCACGGCGAGGTCACCGATGCCGAGATCGATATCTTCGATCGCGAGGCCGTATTCATCGAGCGGGTGATGAAGCCACTGCTCGAGCGTCATCCGGATCTCAAGGTGGTGTTCGAACACATCACCACCGCCGATGCGGCCGAGTTCGTTGCCCGGGCGCCGGCCAACGTGGGTGCCACGATCACCGCGCACCATCTGCTGTTCAACCGCAACCACATGCTGGTCGGCGGCATTCGCCCCCACTACTACTGCCTGCCGATCCTCAAGCGTGAGCGCCACCGCGAGGCGCTATTGGCGGCGGCCACCTCGGGCAGCGGCAAGTTCTTCCTCGGCACCGATAGCGCGCCTCATGCTCAAGGCGACAAGGAATCGGCATGCGGCTGCGCCGGTGCCTATACTGCGCCGGCAGCGATCGAGCTCTATGCCACGGCTTTCGAACAGGCTGGGGCACTGGATCGCCTGGAGGGCTTTGCCAGTCACTTCGGCCCCGACTTCTATGGTCTGCCGCGCAATGGCGACACCATCACGCTGATACGTGAGGAGTGGGCCCTGCCGGCATCGCTGCCCTACGCCGACGGCCAGCGTATCGTGCCCTTGGGGGCGGGTGAAACGCTGGCGTGGAAGCTGCACACCTAGGAGGCTCCTGGCTCGAACGCAACGGCCGCCTTGGAGGCGGCCGTCGTCATTTCATGGGCAGATAACCGTTTAGGCGACTTTCTTCCGGCGAAGCGCTACTGGGTAGGCTATGGTGTGAATTGAGCGCAGGAGGCGCTCTCTCATCGTTTTCTTCCGTTGCCATTGGCGTGCCTGGTTGGCCTGGCCGCTGGGTGCCTGTGGAAAGCTATACTCAGAGAACCGGTACAGGATGAAAAAATGGGCTCCCAAGCAGGCACGCACGGTATCACGGAATTTTATTGAACTTGCTCTGCTGCTGACCGTCGCCAAGGGGAAGGTTCCTGTCGTGTATTTCGACAGGCAGCTGAACGTCGGCGATGCGATCACGCCCTATCTGGTCCAGAAGCTCACCGGCAAGGAGGCCTACCGCGTCCACTCTAACTCGGTCGTTCATCTGCTCGGGGTGGGGAGCATTATCCACCAGGCGAGAAGTCGTAGCCTGGTGTGGGGCAGTGGAGTCATCGACCCGGCGTGGTTGCCCGGGCGCGATGCTCTTGAGCATGCCAGGTTCTTGGCCCTGAGAGGCCGGCTCTCGCAGCAACTGCTGGCCGCCAACGGGGCGGATGTAGCAGGGGCGGTACTTGGGGATCCGGCGCTCGTGATGCCTCTGCTCCACCAGCCCGCTCGTGGCGATCCGCAGTATCGTATCGGACTCGTACCCCACTACGTGGATCGGGAGAGCCCGGTGGTTCGCTACATGGCGAGTCTGCCCGACGTCAAGCTAATCGACGTGAGGCAACAGCCCGAGCCGTTCATCGATGCCCTCGGCCAATGTGATTCGGTCATTTCGTCGTCCCTGCACGGGTTGATTCTGGCGGATTGCTACCGCATTCCCAATCGCTGGGTGCGCTTTTCCGATGGCCTCATTGGGGGGGAGTTCAAGTTTCACGATTACTACAGCACTACGGATGCTCCGGATACCCGCGTCATGTCGATCGCGGATCGAGCGGCGGCCGATGAATGCCTGGCAGCATTGCCTGCGCAGGGCGGGGTGGCGAGGTACCTGGGCGATCCGGCGCAGTTGGTCGCCACTTTCCCTTTCAGCGAATTCGAGTGATGTCATGGACAAGCGTGAGTCGACCATCAGCGTTATCGTTCCGGCATACAACGTGGCGCCCTATATCGAGGCCGCGCTGGATTCCCTTGCCAGCCAGACGGTGCAGCCCCATGAGGTCATCATCGTGAACGATGGCAGCGTGGACGACACCTGGGAGCGAATATGTGCATTCCCCCACCCCTATCGCACGGAGCTGATTTCGACCGACAACCAGGGGCAGGGTAGGGCCAGGAACCGGGCTATTGCCAGGGCCTCGGGAGACTACGTCTATTTCTTCGATGCCGACGATCTGCTGGAGCCCGATTTCATCGAGAGCATGCAGGCCGTCATCGAATCGCGAAACTCTCCGGACATCATCTTCTTTTCAGGCACTACATTCGTCGACGAGGGGGCGGAAGGGCTGGACTTCGTTCGTAGCTATCGACGTGGCTTCGAAGGTGAGTACGTGGGGGCCGCCGACCTCCTTGCGGCGTTCGAGAAGCATGGTGGCGGTACCTGCAGTCCGTGCCTCTATCTCAGCAGACGCATGCTATGGTCGCGAAAGCTGAGGTTCAAGGATCACTATCACGAGGACGAAGAGATCTTCTATCCGTTGATCTTCGCGGCCAGACGCTACGTGGTGACCGACCGTGTTTGCTTCCAGCGCCGGATACGCCATGGCTCTACCATGACGATGCCCAAGAACATGAAGCATGTAAAAGGCTTGCATGAGCTGCTCGAGTCGCTGCTGACCCTTTACCGCGATCCCGCCTATCGCGATTGCCGACGCCACATCAGGAAACGCGCCATTCTCTATACCGGCCAGTACATGAACGTTTGCCGCACGGTTCGTGTGCCCTACGACCTGTCGCTGCTGATGGCGTTGATGCTGGGGTTCAGGAACCGCTGGATGTGCCTGAAAATTGCCTTTCATACGCTGAGCGGTTCTCTTCGAGCCACGATCAAGCGTCGTGTCGGCAGGAGCAGGCTGTTGAGCCACTGAAGCGGAGCAGTTCGCTGGCAGTATCGGGCATGGGCGGCCGACCCTGCGGAGGGTCGGCCGCTATCGTTCAGTCAATGGCGGGTTCGGACTCTACTTGCGAAGCGAGCCGTACGACCATGGCCTCGACCATGCGTGCCGAGTGGGCGGCGGCCTTTTCGAGGAACTGCTCGAAGGAGAGGTGGTTGTCGCCGCCGCCGGCAATGTCCGATAGCGAGCGGATGACCACGAACGGGCAGCCATAGAGATGGCAGGTCTGGGCGATGGCGGCGGCTTCCATCTCTGCTGCCAGCATCGTCGGGAAGCGCGAGCGGGTCCGGGTAACCAGTTCCGGGCAGGCCATGAAGACGTCGCCGGTGGCGATCAGGCCTTCCACCACCTTGACTTCGCCCAGTTCCTCGACGCATTCGCGGGCAAGGGTGACCAGGCGTTCATCGGGGAGATAGGCAGCGGGCATCTGCGGTACCTGGCCGTGCTCGTAGCCGAACACCACGGCATCCACGTCGTGGTGGCGTACTTCGCTGGAAACCACCACGTCGCCGATATCGAGCCCTTCGCCGAAGCCGCCCGCCGAGCCGGTATTGATGATGGCCTCAGGGTGGTAGACGTCGAGCAGCAGGGTGGTGCCGATGGCAGCGTTCACCTTGCCGATCCCCGATTGCAGGATCACCACATCGACACCGTGCATCTTGCCGTGATGGAAGGTGCAGCCTACGTGGGTTCGAGTGCGGCGATCTTCCAGCAGCGAGGCGAGATGCTCCACCTCCTGGGTCATGGCGCCAATGATGCCGATGCGTTTCATCTTTGCTCAGTTGCTCCGATTGGGCGACATTTGGTCGGCCGTTGCGTGCGGTTCAGGCATCGGCAGCGAAGACCTGGGTCCACTCGTCGCGCTTGGCCAGGAAGCCACGGGCGATCTGCTTGGCCCCCTCGAGGCTGTGGCTGGCCGCCCAGCCGCACTGGACCTCGTTACAAGCCGGCACTTCGCTGGCCTCCAGCACGTCTTCCAGGGTCTTCTGCAGCAGGCTCAGTACGTCGTCGTAATCGTCGTGGTTGATCAGCGCTACGTAAAAGCCGGTTTGGCAACCCATCGGGCTGATGTCGACGATGCGGTCCGAGTGGTTACGTGACAGTTCCGCCATCAGGTGCTCCAGGGAGTGCAATGCCGGCATCTCCATGTGCTCCTGGTTAGGCTGGCAGATACGCATGTCGTACTTGTGGATGCGGTCGCCGTTGAGGCCGGTCTTGATGTCGGCCAGGCGCACGTAGGGAGCCTTCACCTTGGTATGATCAAGGTTGAAGCTTTCGACGTTCATCTTGTCGCTCATGGGCGGCCTCGGGGCTGGGAAAATGGGAAGCGCGCATTCTATCCGAGTGGCGCGCTCATGTCAGGCTACGGCTCAGAGCGGGGCGACTTCCTTCTCCATGGCATCATGGCGCTCCGCGGCATAGAGGGTGTTTTCCAGCAGCGATGCGACGGTCATCGGCCCCACACCGCCCGGTACCGGTGTGATCCAGGCGGCGCGCTGTGCGGCCGGGTCGAACTCCACGTCGCCGACCAGCCGGCCATCCTCCTCGCGGTTGATGCCCACGTCGATGACGATGGCGCCGTCGCGTACCCAATCGCCCTTGACCAATCCTGGTTTGCCCACCGCGACCACCAGCAACTCGGCGCGGCGCACATGCTCCTCCAGATTGCGAGTGAAACGGTGGCACACCGTGGTGGTGCAGCCTGCCAGCATCAGTTCCAGCGCCATGGGGCGACCGACGATGTTGGAGGCGCCGACCACGGTGGCGTCCATGCCGCGCACCTTCAGGCCGCTGGCCTGCAGCAGGGTCATGATGCCCTTCGGCGTGCAGGGTCGCAGGACCGGCAGACGCTGGGCCAGGCGGCCAAGATTGTAGGGGTGGAAACCGTCCACGTCCTTGTGCGGGAGGATGCGCTCCAGTAGCGGGCGCGAATCCAGGTGGGCCGGCAGAGGTAGCTGCAGCAGGATTCCGTCGATGCAGGGGTCGGCATTGAGTTCGTCGATCAGCTGTTCGAGCGTCTGTTGGCTGGTGTCGTTGGGCAGCGCATGCTGAAAGGAGAGAATGCCGGCCTGCTCACAGGCGCGATGCTTGTTACTGACGTAGACGTGGGAGGCTGGATCCTCGCCCACCAGGACGACAGCCAGGCCAGGAATGCGCTTGCCCTCGGTGCGACGCATTTCCACTTGGCGTGCAACCTGTTCGCGGACCTGGGCGGCTATGGCCTTGCCATCGATGAGTTGGGCGGTCATCGTTTCTCCCCTGTGGTGGATGGTGTGAGCGGCGCTGTGGGGCCGGCTGCGGATTCTCGAAGGCTGCCGATTTTCGCACGCCGGGCCTTCGAGGCAAAGCGCAAAAGCCTCGCTGTGTCAGGAAGCTATTGACCGCGGTCGATTCTCGCGTAGAATACGCAGCGCTTGGCGAGGCCCGTAGCTGGGTGTCGTGGGCCGTGCAAAGGCCGGCGGGGTGTAGCGCAGTCTGGTAGCGCGCCTGCTTTGGGAGCAGGATGTCGGGGGTTCGAATCCCTCCACCCCGACCACAACCTTTTGTTTATGCTGAAGAAATGGCGAAACGGGGTTGCGGTCGGACGCCATGGAACGTAGAATGCGCCCATAGCTCAACCGGATAGAGCAACGGCCTTCTAAGCCGTAGGTTGCAGGTTCGAGTCCTGCTGGGCGTGCCAGTTTGGTTGAGCCCGTCTGGGCAGGTGCCTACGGTTCGGACAGTGTCGGTCGAGCAGCGTCGATATGGTGGATGTAGCTCAGTGGTAGAGCCCCGGATTGTGGCTCCGGTGGTCGTGGGTTCGATCCCCATCATCCACCCCAATCGACTGCTTCGTGATTTACGCCTGCAATGGTGGATGTAGCTCAGTGGTAGAGCCCCGGATTGTGGCTCCGGTGGTCGTGGGTTCGATCCCCATCATCCACCCCATTGCACCCTTTTCTTTCCCCATCCTGTTTCTTGAGATGTCCTGTTCCCCGGCCGAGTCTTCTCGACTGGATTTTGCCCGTTGTGCAGGCCGTGCTCCCGGATGATGGCTGCCTTCGTTGCAATGGCAGCGCCAAACGACCTTGTAAAATGCCCAATCGCCCCCATCCTGTAGGCGTAACGCTTGCCAGCGTAGGGCGGGATTCTTAGAATCTCTCTTTTACATTCCACGCTTTCCAAGAACGCCCCTAGTCGGTAGAGGACCATTCATGCAAGTTTCCGTCGAAACGACCTCCCAGATCGAGCGCCGTGTCACGTTCCAAGTGCCGGCTGCCGAGGTCGACGAGGCCGTCGAAGCCCGCCTCAAGGACACGGCGAAGAACATTCGTCTCAACGGTTTCCGCAAGGGCCGGGTTCCCATGTCCGTGGTGCGCCAGCGTTATGGCCGCGGCGTGCGTGACGAGGTCGTGGGCGAACTGATGCGTGAGCGCTATGTGCGCGCGATCACCGAGGAGAACCTGAATCCGGCCGGTTTCCCGAGCATCGAGCCCAAGGTCGACCAGGCAGGTAAGGACCTGGAGTTCGTGGCTTCTCTCGAGGTCTATCCCGAGATCGAGCTGTCCTCGATCGAGGGCGCCGAGATCGAGCGCCCCGTGGTGGAAGTGAGCGACGCCGATCTCGAGGAGATGGTCGAGACCCTGCGCAAGCAGAACGCCTCCTGGGAAGACGTCGAACGTGCCGCCGAAGAGGGCGATCAGATCAAGATCGACTTCCAGGGGTTCCTCGGCGACGAACCGTTCGAGGGTGGCAGTGCCGAAGGCCATGACCTGGTGCTGGGCTCCGGCAACTTCATCCCCGGGTTCGAGGAGCAGCTCGTCGGTGCCAAGGCGGGTGAGGAGAAGGAGATCAAGGTCACCTTCCCCGAGGATTACCAGGCCGAGCACCTGGCCGGCCAGGAGGCTACCTTCAAGGTCAAGGTGCATGCGGTCAAGGGCCAGGCCCTGCCGGAAGTCGACGAGGAATTCATCAAGCGCTTCGGTGTCGAGGATGGCGACATCGAGAAATTCCGCGCCGAAGTGAAGAAGAACATGTCTCGCGAGGCCAAGCAGGCCGTCGACAACCGGGTCAAGCAGCAGGTTCTCGAGGCGCTGAAGAAGGCCAACGACATTCCGGTGCCCCAGGCATTGGTGCAGCAGGAGACCGATGCGCTCAAGCGTCAGGCGGCTCAGCAGTTCGGCCTGGGGGAGGATTTCGACGTTTCCCAGTTGCCCAACGAGCTGTTCTCCGAACAGGCCAAGAGTCGCGTTCAGGTCGGCCTGCTGCTGGCCGAAGTGATCAAGGCCAATGAACTCGACGCCACTGACGACGAGATTCGTGCCAAGGTCGAGGAGCTTGCCGAGCAGTATCAGGAGCCGCAGCAGGTCGTTGACTATTATATGGGCAACGATCAGCTCAAGACTCAGGTCAAGTCGGCTATCCTCGAAGAGAAGGCCGTTGACAAACTGCTGGAGCAGTCCACCGTCAAGGACGTGGAAATGAGCTACCAGCAGGCACTGGCTGCTGCCCAGCAGGGCGGGCAGGCCGAAGAGAGCGAAGGCGAGGAAGAAGCCAACAGCTGATTCGGCGGCGAGATCCCTTCCCTGCCGGTCGCCGAGGTGGCGGCCGGCAGGTGGGAGTCGCTTCCATTCATTGGACGCAAGGACATCACACTGATGAGCAACGAGTTCGAGACCCGAAACGCCGGCGGCTTGGTGCCGATGGTGGTAGAACAGAGCGCACGCGGCGAGCGGGCCTACGATATCTACTCCCGGCTGCTGAAGGAGCGTGTGATCTTCCTGGTGGGGGCGGTGGAAGACCACATGGCCAACCTGATCGTGGCGCAGCTGCTGTTCCTTGAGTCCGAGAACCCGGACAAGGACATCCACCTCTATATCAACTCCCCTGGCGGTGCCGTAACCGCCGGGATGTCGATCTACGACACCATGCAGTTCATCAAGCCCGATGTCTCCACCGTGTGCATCGGCCAGGCGGCCAGCATGGGGGCGCTGCTACTGGCAGGTGGCGCTGCGGGCAAGCGCTATTCGCTGCCACACTCGCGGATGATGATTCATCAGCCGCTGGGCGGCTACCAGGGCCAGGCGGCTGATATCGAGATTCACACCCGCGAAATCCTGGGGATTCGTGACAAGCTGAACCGGATTCTGGCTCACCATACCGGGCAGGATATCGAAACCATCGCTCGGGATACCGACCGCGACAACTTCATGAGCGGCACGCAGGCGGTGGAGTACGGCCTGATCGACGCCGTACTGGATAAGCGGCCCACATCCTGATAGCGTGAAATCAAGCACGCTTCAACTACGTGATTAGCGGCGGCCGACCTGGCTGCCGAAGTGACAGAGGTACGCGAATGGCCGACGGCAAAGGCAAGGACGAAGGCGGCAAGCTGCTCTACTGCTCGTTCTGCGGCAAGAACCAGAACGAAGTGCGCAAGCTGATAGCGGGCCCGTCCGTTTATATCTGCGACGAGTGTGTCGACCTGTGCAACGACATCATTCGCGAGGAAGTTCTCGATGCCGATGCCGAGAGCGATGAGGAGCGTCTGCCCGTTCCCCGCGAGATTCGTCGCACCCTGGACGAATACGTGATCGGTCAGGACCGCGCCAAGACGGTGCTGTCCGTGGCCGTCTACAACCATTACAAGCGTCTTCGCGCCGGTCTCAAGGGCGACGACGTAGAGCTCGGCAAGTCCAACATCCTGCTGATCGGACCTACCGGCAGCGGCAAGACCCTGCTGGCCGAGACCATGGCGCGTCTGCTCAACGTGCCGTTCACCATCGCCGATGCCACCACGCTCACCGAGGCGGGCTACGTTGGCGAGGACGTCGAGAACATCATCCAGAAGCTGTTGCAGAAGTGCGACTACGATGTGGAGAAGGCCCAGCGTGGCATCGTCTACATCGACGAGATCGACAAGATCTCGCGCAAGTCGGACAACCCCTCCATCACCCGTGACGTCTCGGGCGAGGGTGTGCAGCAGGCGCTGCTGAAGCTGATCGAGGGCACCACGGCATCAGTACCGCCGCAGGGGGGGCGCAAGCATCCGCAGCAGGAGTTCCTGCAAGTGGATACCGGCAACATCCTGTTCATTGTGGGTGGCGCCTTTGCCGGCCTCGACAAGGTCATTCGAGACCGTGCCGAGAAGGGCGGTATCGGTTTCAGCGCCGTGGTGAAGAGCAAGGACGAGACCAAGGGCGTGGGCGACCTGCTTGCCGACGTCGAGCCGGAGGATCTGGTCAAGTTCGGCCTGATTCCCGAGTTCGTCGGGCGCCTGCCGGTCATCGCCACGCTCACCGAGCTCAGCGAGGATGCGCTGATCCAGATTCTTACCGAGCCCAAGAACTCGCTGGTCAAGCAGTACGCTCGTCTGTTCGATATGGAAGGGGTGGAGTTGGAGTTCCGTGAGGACGCCCTGCGCGCCGTTGCGAAGAAGGCCATGGCGCGCAAGACCGGCGCCCGTGGGCTGCGCTCCATCCTCGAGTCGGTGCTGCTCGACACCATGTATGAAATTCCTTCCATGGAGGGGGTCTCCAAGGTGGTCATCGATGCGTCGGTCATCGCGGGCGAGAGCGAGCCCCTGCTGATCTATTCGCAGCAGGACCAACGGGTCGACGGTACTGACGGCTGAGGTGAGGCGGCCATTCGCTGCCAAGCCCATGACGGAAAGGGGTCGCTAGGGCGGCCCCTTTCCACGTTCGCCGCTACATGCCCCTTGCAATGGGGGTGCCGTGCCCCCATCCCCCCCTGTATCCACCGATTTCTGTTTGAGGAACGTCTGCGATGCAGCAGAACGCCGTTCAGACCTTGAGTCTGCCCCTACTCCCACTGCGCGACGTGGTCGTTTATCCGCAGATGGTGATTCCGCTGTTCGTCGGTCGCGAGAAGTCGATCCAGGCGCTCGACGCCGCGATGGCGGCCGACAAGCGCGTACTGCTTGTCGCTCAGCGCGAGGCGGGGCAGGACGACCCCGGCACCGACGACCTTTTCACCATTGGCACCGTTGCCGAAATCATGCAGCTGCTCAAGCTGCCCGACGGCACCGTCAAGGTGCTGATCGAAGGCGTTTCACGTGCCGATCTGCGTGAAGTCCATCATACCGACGGCCACAGCATGGCCGAGGCCGTGCTGCGCGACAGCGAGCCCTTGAGCGAGCGCGAACAGGAGGCGCTGGTCCGGGTGCTGCTCAATCAGTTCGAGCAGTACGTCAAGCTGTCCAAGAAGGTGCCCAACGAGGTGCTCAATTCGCTCTCTGGCATCGAGGATCCTAGCCGTCTGGTCGACACCATCTGCGCTCATCTGTCGCTCAAGATCCAGGACAAGCAGCAACTGCTGGAGATGGACCGCGTACGCGAGCGCATCGAGCATTTGATGGCGCTGATCGAGTCGGAGATCGACCTGCTGCAGGTGGAGAAGCGCATCCGCTCCCGGGTCAAGGACCAGATGGAGAAGTCCCAGCGCGAGTACTATCTCAACGAGCAGATGAAGGCCATCCAGAAAGAGATGGGCGAGCTCGAGAACGTACCCAACGAAGCCGAGAAGTACGAAAAGGCGATCGAGGAGTCGGGCATGCCCAAGGAGGCGCGCGACAAGGCGGTCCAGGAGCTGGGCAAGCTGAAGATGATGTCGCCGAGTTCCGCCGAGGCTACGGTGGTGCGCTCCTACCTGGACTGGCTGGTCTCGGTGCCGTGGAAGAAGCGCACCCGGGTCAAGCACGACCTGGCGCATGCCCACAAGGTGCTGGACGAGGACCACTACGGCCTCGACGAGGTCAAGGAGCGCATCCTCGAGTACCTTGCCGTGCAGAAGCGGGTCAAGAAGCTCAAGGGGCCGGTGCTGTGCCTGGTGGGGCCGCCCGGGGTGGGCAAGACTTCCCTCGGCCAGTCGATCGCGCGTGCCACCAATCGCAAGTACGTGCGCCTGGCGCTGGGTGGCGTGCGCGATGAATCCGAGATTCGCGGGCACCGCCGTACCTATATCGGCTCGCTACCCGGCAAGCTGATCCAGCGCATGAGCAAGGCCGAGGTCAAGAATCCGCTGTTCCTGCTCGACGAGGTCGACAAGATCGGTATGGATCACCGTGGCGATCCCGCTTCGGCGCTGCTCGAGGTGCTCGATCCGGAGCAGAACGACAAGTTCAGCGACCACTACCTCGAGCTCGACTACGACCTCTCCGAAGTGATGTTCATCTGTACCGCCAACTCGATGAACATCCCGGGGCCCTTGCTCGATCGCATGGAGGTCATCCGCCTACCTGGCTACACCGAGGACGAGAAGCTTGCCATTGCCCGGCGCTACCTGGTGCCCAAGCAGCTCATTGCCAACGGTTTCAAGGAAGAAGAGCTGACATTCTCCGATGAATCGCTACTCGAGCTGATCCGCTACTACACCCGCGAGGCAGGGGTGCGTGAACTCGAGAGGCAGATCGCCAAGGTGTGCCGCAAGGTTCTGCGTGAGCGGCTCGAGTACGAGGGCAAGGGCGCGCAGGCGCCGGCGTTGCTCGCCGCAGCGGACATCGAGACCTATGCCGGCGTGCGTCGCTACAGCTACGGCCTGGCCGACAAGGAGGATCAGGTGGGGCGGGTGACCGGCCTGGCCTGGACATCGGTGGGCGGCGAGCTGCTCAACATCGAGTCGGTGGTCACTCCTGGCAAGGGACGTATCAACAAGACGGGCTCGTTGGGCGACGTGATGAAAGAATCCGTCAGTGCGGCTCATACCGTGGTACGTGCCCGTGCAGCGTCATTGGGCATCGACCCGGAGCGCTTCGAGAAAGAGGACCTGCATATCCACGTTCCGGAGGGTGCCACGCCCAAGGATGGCCCCAGCGCCGGCATTGCCATGGTAACGGCCATGGTGTCTGCCTATACGGGGCGACCCATACGCTGTGACCTGGCCATGACCGGCGAAGTGAACCTGCGCGGCGAGGTGATGCCGATCGGTGGGTTAAAGGAGAAATTGCTGGCGGCACGGCGCGGTGGTATAAAGATCGTGCTCATTCCGGAAGAGAACCGTCGGGACCTCAAGGAGGTTCCGGATAACATCAAGGACGCGCTGGATGTCCGGCCCGTTCGTTGGATCGACGAAGTGCTGGAGTCGGCCCTTGCTGAAAGGACCGGCAATGGTGGGGAAGAATCACGAACGGAAGATTCGGCTTCTTCTTCCAGCATGATCAGTACGCATTAACGATAATTACCGTGTCATATCCGGATATTAAACCCGGGCATGACGCGGTTTGGCGCCTCAGTTGCTTGACACCTCTTTCGCAGCATTGCTATAAACTGCCAGCCATGCTGTGATCGAGTTGCCGGGCGAAAGGCATGCCGATTAGAGCCATTTTCTGAAACAGTCAAGGGGTGAAGTGTGAACAAATCCGAGCTGATCGAAGCCATCGCCGCGTCTGCCGATATTCCTAAGGCCGCTGCGTCACGCGCACTGGATGCCATGGTCGACACCGTCTCCGAAAGCCTCAAGAAAGGCGACAGCGTGTCTCTCGTCGGATTTGGTACTTTCTCGGTGAAAGAGCGTGCCGCCCGCACCGGCCGCAACCCGCAGACAGGCCAGCCGATCCAGATCAGCGCAGCCAAGGTTCCGACTTTCAAGGCTGGTAAGGCGCTCAAGGACTCCGTTAACTGAGTCAAAGGATTATTTGCGCCATAGGTCCAAGCGCGGGCCAAGCAACGTCGGCAGCAAACGATCAGGCGCATCGCTTCGGCGGTGCGCCTTCTTTTTTGACGTTCCGTCAGCGTCGTTGACGGTCGGGCGAGCAGGGCCGTCATGATGGCCCGCAGCGGCCCGTCACCGTATAATGTGGCGCCACAGCCAGCCAACAATCAGCAATCGAGGCCTGCATGCTGCAAAGTATTCGTGACCGCTCCAGAAGCTGGGGCGCCAAGATCATCGTAGCTGCCGTGGTAGTGACCATGGCGCTGTTCGGTGTCGAGTCCCTGGTGGGGTTGTTCGGTGGTGGCGGTGACGAGGTCGCCAAGGTCAATGGCCAGACCATCACTCGCCAGGAGTTGGAAATGGAAGTGCAGCGAGCGATCCGTTCCGGCCAGGTACCGCCAGAGCAGGAGCGTGCTTTGCGTGGCCAGGTGCTCGACGAAATGATCGGTGAACGCTTGCTGCTCGCATTCGCCGAGGACGGTGGGCTCTACCTCTCCGACGAGCAGCTCGACCAGGTGATCGTGACATTGCCCGAGTTCCAGGACCAGAGCGGCCGCTTCGATACCGACCTGTTCCGCAACCGGCTGGCCAGTGCCGGTTTCACGCCGGCTTCGTTTCGGGCGGCGCTGCGGGTCGACCTCAAGCGTCAGCAGCTGCAGCAGGGGCTGGCGGTCAGCGACTTCGTTCTCGAAAACGAGCGCGAAACCCTGGCATCGCTGCAGCGTCAGGTACGCAGTTTCCGCTACCATGCACTGGGTGCTGAGGATCTTGCTGAGCCTGTGCAGGTCAGCGAAGCGGACCTAGAGGCCTATTATCAGGACAATCGCGAGCGCTACCAGCGCCCCGAGCAGGTTCGCCTCGAGTATGTGATCGTCGACCGTCAGGAGATGGCCGAGCAGATCGATGTCGATGAGGAGGCGGTTCGCCAGGCGTGGGAAGAGCGCGGTCGGGACGCCGACCGTCGCGTGTCGCATATCATGGCGACCTTCAACGGTGAGCGCAGCCGCGACGAGGCGGAGGCGCGCCTCGAGGAGGTGCGCGAGCGGCTGGCTGAAGGCGAGTCGTTCGACGCGCTCGCCCTCGAATACTCCGACGATCCCTCCACGGCCGAGCAGGGTGGTGATCTGGGAGTGATCAGCCGCGGTTTCTTCGGTGATGCCTTCGACGACGCGGCCTTCGCGCTCTCTCCGGGCCAGGTGTCCGGCATCGTCGAAACCGATAATGGATTGCACCTGGTCAAGGTGACGGGGCTGGATCAGATTCCCCTGGAGGAAATGCGCGATGATCTCGCAAGCGAGTTGGCGCGCGATCAGGTAACCAGCGAGTTCAACCGCCGGGTACAGGCACTCATCGACGAGAGCTTTGCCGCCGACGATCTCGCCAGTGTGGCCGATAGCCTGGAACTCGAATTGCGTGAGAGCGAGTGGGTGTCCCGTGAGGGGGGCAGCGGCGTGTTCTCCGAACCAGGAGTGATGAGCGAGGCCTTCAGCGAGGACGTACTGCTAGAAGGGTTCAACAGCGAGGTCATCGAACTCGACGAGGATCGCCGCATGGTGCTGCGCGTGGCCGAGCATCGCGAGGCTGCGGTGCTACCCCTCGATGAGGTGCGTCAGCGGATCGCCGCCTCCGTCGAGCAACGCAAGCAACGCGAGGCGTTGCTCGAGGTGGCGCGGGAGCAGGTCGAGCGCTTGCGGGCCGGCGAGGAGCTCGAGCTGGAATGGCAGCAGGTGGAAGGGGCGACCCGCCAGCAGGACAATGTACCGCGCGCCGTGCTGCAGGCAGCTTTTCGGCTGCCACAGCCCGACGGGGACGCTGCCGTCTTTGGTCATACCACAGACGGTGATCGGGTTATCCTGATCGCACTCGACAATGTCGAGGCCGGCGGTGCAGACGAACAGACGGAAGCGTTCGTGGCACGCATGTCCGAGCAACTGCGCGCCCAAGCTGCCATCCAGGGGTTGAGAAACCATCTGCGCGAGACGGCCGAGATCACGCGGCGCTGACCCGATCGTCGGGTCTGAAGGAGAGAGGGCCTGGGAGCCCTCTCTTTTTTTGTGTGAACTATTATACCGTTATCTAACGGGCTGCAGCGTCACCTATCGACCGCGGCGGAGAGCATGCAAAGGAGATCTCGGTAAATGAAAATAGGAGATTTTGATGTTACTCTATAACAATATTTCGCCACAGGACGCACCATGAGCACGGCGCCTCTCACATCGATTCCCGTTCACTTGGTTACCGGCTTCCTCGGCAGTGGCAAGACGACGCTGATTCGCCGTCTGATCGAGCAGAAGCCAAAGGAGGAGCGCTGGGCGATCCTGGTCAATGAGTTTGGCCAGGTAGGTATCGACCAGGCCATGTTCGAGGCGCGTGACGATGTCATCGTGAAAGGGCTGCCTGGAGGTTGTCTCTGCTGCCAACTGGCCTTCTTGCTACAGGCTACCCTGGTCAATCTACTACATCGCTACCGGCCCGACCGGCTCATCATTGAGCCGTCGGGGCTCGGGCATCCAGCCGGGTTGCTCGATGTGTTGCGCAGCGAAGCCTTTGCCGACGTGCTCGAGCTGCGAGATATCGTGGTGTTGCTCGATCCTGTCCGGCTCGATGACCCACGCGCTCGCGAACACGAAACCTTCAACGACCAGTTGGTCATGGCCGATGCGGTAGCACTGACCATGACAGATCGGGTGACGCCAGAGCAGTTGATCGCCGCTCGACGTCACGCCGAGACGCTGTGGCCACCCAAGAAGTGGGTGGCCCAGGCGTCCCACGGAGAGCTGCCGGTCTCGCTTCTGCTGGAGAGCGGGCGGCATCGACCAGCCGAGGAGAGCACTGTACTGAGTGAGCGCCACAGTGCGCTACGCGATGCGGCGCGCCAGGTGGTGGTTCTGGAGGGCTTCGACCAGAGCCTGCCACAGCCGGGTCAGCCGATAGAGGTGAGCGGCACGGCCCTTGGCTATGGCACCCAGGGCTGGCGCTGGAGTCCCGAGGATGTCTTCGATCTCGACCGCCTGACCCTGGTGTTGGATCGCTTACCGGCCGGGCTACGTGTGAAGGGAGTCTTGCATACGAACGTTGGATGGAAGCTTTACAATCGTGGGGAAGGCGCTACAAGCCTTGTCGCATGCGCTTGGCGCAAGGACTCACGCCTGGAGCTGATCGGTGAGGTGGCGAACATGCCATCGGCAGAGGAGGTTCTCGAGGCCTTGCAGGCATGCCGCCTAGCCCGTGGCGAAGACGGCATGCTGTCTTGAGTGGCCTTGGCTAGAGCGCAACTTCGCGCAGTATCGGGTCGCCGTCGGGACCGATCTCGACTTCCCAACCCTTGCCGGGCTGCCAGTCGCCCAGCACGATGCGTCGAGCGGGCTGATGGTCGTCGAGCTCCAGTTCGTGCACCGCGGGGCGGTGAGTGTGGCCGTGGATCAGCGTCGTCACGCCATGATCGTGCATGACGCGCACGACCTCCTCGGGGGTGACGTCCATGATGTCCTCGGCCTTGTTGGACGTCGCTTCACCCGACTGTTGGCGCAGGGCAGCGGCCAGTTGGATACGGTCGGCAAGTGGCATGGCCAGGACCTGCTTCTGCCAGGCCGGGCTGCGTGCCTGTTCGCGAAAGGCCATGTAGGCCTCGTCGCGGGTGCACAGGCTGTCACCATGCATGAGCAGCACCGGTTCATCGCCAAAGCGCAGCACGGCTGGGTCGGTAACCAGCTTGGCGCCGGCCGTGGAGGCGAAGCGATGGCCGAGCAGGAAATCGCGGTTGCCGTGCATCAGGTAGATGGCCGTACCTTCATCGGCCAGCTTGCGCAGTGCACCGGCTACGCGTATGGCCAGCGCAGCGTTGCCGGTGGGGTCCTGGTCGGCATGGTCGAGCAGGTCGTCGCCGATCCAGGCCTCGAAGAAGTCACCGAGGATGTAGAGCGCATCGATGCCGCTGGCCCGCCGAGAGAGCCAGCCAAGGAAGCCCTCGGTGACGGCAGGGGTGTCGGGGTGCAGGTGCAGGTCGGAGATCAGCAGGGTGGTGGTCATGGCCGTGTCTCGCTGGCTCGGGTCGGACGAAAGGGCGAGAGATGGCACGCCCGCAAGGGCGGGCGTGCTGGGTTGGCGAGATCAGTTTTCGCCGGCCTCGTCCTTGACGTAGGCACGCTTGATGAGCACGTCCTCGGCGGGTACGTCGGCGTGCATGCCGCGGCGCGTGGTGTCCACGGCAGTGATGCGTTCGACCACGTCCATGCCTTCGACCACTTCACCGAACACACAGTAGCCCCAGCCTTGGATCGACTTGCCGCTGTGGTTGAGGAAATCGTTGTCGGCCACGTTGATGAAAAACTGCGCGGTAGCGGAGTGCGGGTCCTGGGTGCGGGCCATGGCCAGGGTGCCGGTCAAGTTCTTCAGGCCGTTGTCGGCCTCGTTCTCGATCGGGTCGCGGGTTGGCTTCTGGTTGAAATCCTGGTCGAAGCCGCCGCCCTGGATCATGAAGCCGGGAATGACTCGGTGGAAGAGTGTGCCGTCGAAATGCCCGTCGCGTACGTACTGCTCGAAGTTGGCCGCGGTCTTGGGCGCCTGTTCGTGATTCAGGGCGACGGTGATGTCGCCGAAGCTGGTCTCGAGAATGATCATCGAAGTTTTCCTGTAAGAAGGAGCGCGCCTTGGCGCCGTGCATGGGCGTGGCGTTATAATAGCGGTTTTGCATCGATGCGCGAAGCGCGCCGGGTCCATCGATATCCGAGGCCCCTCGCGGATTCGCGATCCAACCAGAGGTTTGCCGCAACGACATGAGCACCGAAAACGCCAGTGCGCCGAATTTCATCCGTAACCAGATCCGCGACGAGATCGAGGCCGGCCGTGCCGGCAAGGTCGTTACCCGCTTCCCGCCGGAACCCAACGGCTTCCTCCACGTGGGGCACGCCAAGTCGATCTGTCTGAATTTCGGGCTGGCCGAGCAGTTCGGTGGGGATTGTCATCTGCGCTTCGACGATACCAACCCGGCCAAGGAGGAGCAGGCCTACATCGATGCGATCAAGGAGGATGTCAGCTGGCTTGGCTTCGAGTGGGCCGGCGCGGTGCGCTATGCCTCCGATTACTTCGACCAGCTCTATGCCTGGGCGCAGCATCTGATTCGCGAGGGTAAGGCCTACGTCGACGACCTCTCTCCCGACGAAATTCGCGAGTATCGCGGTACCCTGACCGAACCGGGTCGCCCGAGCCCGTGGCGCGACCGCGACGCGGAGGAGAGCCTCGACCTGCTCGAACGCATGCGTGCCGGCGAGTTCAACGAAGGCGAGAGGGTGCTGCGGGCCAGGATCGACATGGCCTCGCCCAACATCAACCTGCGCGATCCGATCCTTTACCGCATTCGCCATGCTCATCACCACCAGACCGGCGACAAGTGGAAGATCTATCCCTCCTACGACTTCACCCATGGCCAGTCGGACGCTATCGAGGGCGTGACCCACTCGATCTGCACGCTGGAGTTCGAGGACCATCGCCCGCTCTATGAGTGGTTCCTCGACAACCTGCCGGTACCGGCCAAGCCGCGCCAGATCGAATTCGCACGGCTCAACATGAACTATACCCTGACCTCCAAGCGCAAGCTCAAGCTGCTGGTGGACGAGGGCATCGTCGACGGCTGGGACGACCCGCGCATGCCGACCATCTCCGGCATGCGCCGGCGCGGCTACACCCCGGCATCGATCCGCAAGTTCTGCGAGATGATCGGGGTGACCCGGGCCGACGGCGGGCTGGTCGACATCGCCATGCTCTACCACGCCATCCGCTCGGACCTCGAGGACAACGCCCCGCGAGCCATGTGCGTGCTCAACCCGCTCAAGGTGGTGCTGACCAACGTGCCCGAGGGGCATGAGGAGGTCTATGAGGTGCCGGGCCACCCTGCGCGCGAGGACATGGCCATGCGCCGGGTTCCGTTTACCCGCGAGCTCTATATCGACCAGGACGACTTCATGGAGGAGCCACCCAAGAAGTTCTTCCGCCTGGCACCGGGTCAGGAGGTGCGCCTGCGCAACTCCTACGTGATTCGCTGCGACGAGGTGGTCAAGAACGACGCCGGCGAGATCGAGGAGCTGCGCTGTTCGGTGGATTTCGACACCCTGGGCAAGAACCCCGAGGGGCGCAAGGTCAAGGGCGTGATCCACTGGGTCAGCGCGACCCATGCAGTGCCGATGGAGGTGCGGCTGTACGACAACCTGTTCCTGGTCGAGCAGCCGGACAAGGACAAGGACGCCGACTTCCTCGAGCACCTCAATCCCGACTCGCTGCAGGTGTGCCAGGCCATGGGCGAGCCGAGTCTGGCCGACGCCGCACCGGAGTCGCGCTTCCAGTTCGAGCGCGTGGGCTACTTCTGTGCCGACCGCCACGCTTGTCGCGACGGCAAGCGGGTATTCAACCGCACCGTCGGGTTGAAGGACAGTTGGGCAAAGATACAGAAGAAGGGCTGACATGCAGATCTACAATACGCTGACGCGCAGCAAGGAGACGTTCACGCCGATCGAACCGGGCAAGGTTCGCATGTACGTCTGCGGCATGACCGTCTACGACTACTGCCACCTGGGCCATGCCCGGGTGATGGTGGCGTTCGACGTGATCACCCGCTACCTGCGCTGGCGCGGCTTCGACGTCACCTACGTGCGCAACATCACCGACATCGATGACAAGATCCTCAAGCGTGCCGATGAGAACGGCGAGAGCATCGCGGCTCTGACCGAGCGCATGATCGCCGCCATGCACGAGGACGAGGCGCGCCTCGGCGTGCTGCGTCCCGACCATGAGCCGCGCGCCACGGGTCACGTGGCCGAGATCATCGCCATGGTCGAGACCCTGATCGACAAGGGCTATGCCTATCCGGCCGCCAACGGTGACGTCTACTACCGGGTGCGCAAGTTCGAGGGCTACGGCAAGCTCAACAACCGCAACCCGGACGAGATGCGTGCCGGTGCCCGGGTGGAGGTCGACGAGCACAAGGAGGATCCGCTCGACTTCGTGCTGTGGAAGGCGGCCAAGCCGGGCGAGGCGAGCTGGCCCTCGCCCTGGGGCGAGGGGCGGCCCGGCTGGCACATCGAGTGTTCGGCGATGTCCACCTGCTGCCTGGGTAATACCTTTGACATTCACGGCGGCGGGCCGGATTTGACGTTCCCGCATCACGAGAACGAGATCGCCCAGTCCGAGGCAGCCACCGGCAAGCCCTACGTCAATACCTGGATGCACGCCGGTGCGGTGCGGGTGAACCAGGAGAAGATGTCCAAGTCGCTGGGCAACTTCTTCACCATCCGCGAGGTGCTCGAGGTCCACGACCCCGAGGTGGTGCGCTACCTGCTGGTGGCGAGCCATTATCGCAGCCCGATCAACTATGCTCCGGAGTCGCTGGCCGAGGCGCGCAAGTCGCTGGAGCGCTTCTATACCGCTCTTGAAGGGCTGGACCTGGAGAGCGGGGAGAAGTCTGGCTCAGGTGAGGCCGAAGGCCGCTTCGCCGAACGCTTCACCGCCGCCATGGACGACGACTTCAATACGGCCGAAGCGCTATCGGTGCTGTTCGACCTTGCACGCGAGCTCAACCGGGCCAGGAAGGAGATGCCCGAGAGGGCGCCTGCTCTGGCTCGGGAACTGCGCCGTCTGGGTGGCGTGCTGGGACTGTTCGGCCAGGACCCACAGGCCTTTCTCAAGGGCGACCAGGCGGCACTGCCGCTGTCCGAAGCAGAAATCGAGGCGCGCATCGTGCAGCGGGCCGAGGCCAAGCAAGCCAAGGACTTCGCCAGCGCCGATGCCATTCGCGACGAGCTTGCCGCACTCGGTATCGTGCTCAAGGACTCTCGCGAGGGCACGAGCTGGATCTTCGAGGCGCCCAGGCAATAAGCGCCCCGTAACGCCTCTGCGCCCGGCCTCGGCCGGGCGCTTTCGTCTCCGTTCAGGTGGCAGGACGTGGGCGGGGCGGCAACGGTATCTGCAGTGGCCAACTGTCATCCACGATGAATAGCCGACGATGGCGGTTATCTGGCCTGGCTGGGGCAAGCAGCGCTATCTGGACCGGAGAAGCCGGGCGCGAGAAATGCTGGGCCAGACGAGCCTCGACGTCGCGCAGTGGCAGGAACGCTTCTTCCCGTGGCAGCGCCAGCCAATGAGGCTTTACCAGCCAGGCGGCGCGAGTCTGGTGTGCCAGGCCGTCACGCAGGCGCTGCCAGTCGCGCCAGTGCAGCCAATGGCCGTGCAGATGGTCGGGCGCCGCCTCGCAGGGTGCGGGCATGGCCAAGTGCCAAGGGTAGAAGAGCACGCCCGGTATCGCCAACTGGGGCTGGATGGCGGCCTCGAAGGCGGGCCCGATGTCGCGTGGTTGGGTATGCTGCCGGATCGTCAGGCGAGTCTCGGCTCGTTCGGTCAGACGCAACTGATGACGATCCAGGTGCTCACGTTTGGTCGCCAGGCTGTCGGCGCCGCCGGGCCCGATCCAGCGCGCCTGGTCGTGGAGCTGGCCGGGGCCTTCCGGAAGTCCCAGATAGAACTTGATGGCCACCTCGAGATGCATCGGTGTCGGGTCGTCGCGTCGACGATAGAGCAGGTCGAGTTCGCCCAGCGTGCGCTTGCCTTGATGGATTCGCAGGTTGTTGGCCAGCAGGCGGGTGCCCGGGGCAGCATCGAGCAGGTACTGCCACAGGCGTTCATGGTAATGCCCCATGCGGCCATCCACGGTATCGCCCACGCGGCGCTCAAGCGCCTGGGGGGTGGCTTCCAGTTCGTCGAGCCAGGCATTCAAGCGGTCGTCGCCTTCCAGGCCCAGGTCCGCGCGGCTGGGACGTCCTGGCCAAGGGGTGCGGATCAGGTCGGGCGCCAGCACGATCCAGGCCAGGTCGCGCACCAGCGGGTGATGGCAACGGGCAAGCAGGGCGGCAGCGTCCTCGGACATGGTGGGCGTATAGCTCCGCGTTGAGATCGGGTCTGACAGTCAAACTGTACACGCCTTATACTCTACTGACATTCACAACGGATGGTGGTGATCATGAAACGCTCCTTGTCCTGTCTGGCGGTGCTGGCTGCCGGTTCCCTGCTGCTCGCTGGCGGCGCGCAGGCCAGCGATCCGGTAACGGTTTCCTCCAAGATCGATACCGAGGGCTCGGTACTGGGCCAGTTGATCATTCAACGCCTGCAGCAGGGCGGCATCGAGACCGAGGACAGGTTGCAACTGGGTGCCACGAGCATCGTGCGCCAGGCGTTGATAAGCGGCGAGATCGACCTCTATCCCGAGTACACCGGCAACGGCGCCTTCTTCTTCGACATGACCGACAGCGACGTCTGGCACGATGCCGAACAGGCCTTTGATACGGTACGCGAGCGGGATGCCGAGAATGGCCTGGCGTGGCTGACGCCGGCACAGGCCAACAATACCTGGGCCATGAGCGTGCGTGGCGACCTGGCCCGAGAGCATGGCCTGGAGACCCTCGAGGACCTGGCCGAGTACCTCAGCGAGGGTGGTGAGTTCAAGTTTGCCGCCAGCGCCGAATTCGTCGAGTCGGAGCAGGCCTTGCCCGCCTTCCAGCAGGCCTATGGTTTCGAGCTTTCGTCGAGCCAGTTACTGGTACTGTCCGGTGGCAATACCGCCGCCACCATGCGTGCCGCCGCCCAGCAGACCAGTGGTGTGAACGGCGCCATGACCTACGGCACCGATGGCGGCCTCAACGCGCTGGACCTGGTGGTGCTGGAGGATACGCTCGGCGTGCAGCCGGTCTACCAGCCGGCACCGGTGGTGCGCCAGGAGGTGCTCGATGCCCACCCGGAGATTGCCGAGCTGCTCGAGCCGCTGTTCCAGTCGCTCGATCTCGAGACGCTGCAGGAACTCAACGGCCTGGTCGCGGTGGAGGGGCTCGACCCGCGGCAGGTCGCCGAGGAGTATCTGGCCGGACTACAGGACTGACGCGTGGGTGAGGGTAGATACGCTCCCAACTGGGTCCTGTTGAGTTTGATGCTGGCCGGGGTGGCTGCGTGGCTTACGCTCGATGCGATCAACGTTGCGCCGAACCGGATCGTGCCCGGCTCTCCCTACTCATCGCTCGAGGTCATGGGCGGCTTGCCGGCGCTGCTGATGGCCTTGCCGATGCTGGCCGTGGCGGTACTGGCCTGGCAGCCGAGCCACAAGGGGCTGCGGTTGTCGCTCGTTGCCGTGGTAGCACTGCTGACGTTGTTGCCGCTGTGGCTCTCGGCGGCGACGGCGGTCCTGGTGGATCCTGCCATGCCCCAAGCACGCGTCGGTATCGGCTCTGCCCTCTGGCTACTGCTGTTCCTGTTGCTGCTGGCGCTGATCGAGCTGCGCACGCGGCTGGGGCTGTCGCGGCCCTTGGGCTGGCTGTTGCTGCTGCCTATGGTGCTTGGCTGGTGGCTGGCGCTGGCCCTGTGGCTGGAGCCATTGGCACTGCAGCGCGAGTACCAGGCACGCAGCGATCAGTTCACCAGTGCTCTGACCACACACCTGATGCTGGTTGGTGCCGCGGTTGGCGCCAGCCTGGTGCTGGCTTCGCTGCTGGCCTTGGCCATGCGCCGGAATGCCGGGGTTCGGCGGGCGGGGTTCGGCGTGCTCAACTTCCTGCAGACCATTCCCAGCCTGGCGCTGTTCGGTCTGCTGCTGGCACCGCTCGCCTGGCTCGGCTCACGCGTCGACTGGCTGGCAACGATTGGCGTCAGCGGGATCGGCTGGGCGCCGGCTTTCCTGGCCCTGCTCGGCTACAGCCTGCTGCCCATGGTGCGCAACATCCATGTTGCACTGGAGGAAGTGGACCCGGCGGTGATCGAGTCGGCCCGCGGCATGGGCATGAGCCGACGGCAGGTCTTCCTGCAGGTGCGCCTGCCGCTGGCGCTGCCGGTGGTGCTGGAGGGCATACGCATCACCACGGTGCAGGCCATCGGCCTCACGGCAGTGGCCGCGCTGATCGGTGCGGGGGGACTTGGAACCTTCATCTTTCAAGGATTGGGACAGGCGGCCATGGACATGGTGCTGCTCGGCGCCTTGCCGATCATCGGTCTGGCGCTGATGGCCGATGCGCTGTTCGGCTCCCTGAGTGAACGATTTCGCCCTGGAGGGGCCGCATGATCGAACTGTTCGACGTGACCAAGCGCTTTGGCAGCGAGAACGCCGTCGATGGTATCTCGCTGCGGGTCGAGAAGGGGGAGCTGTGCGCGCTGGTCGGAACCTCGGGCTGTGGCAAGTCGACCACCCTGCGCATGATCAACCGCCTGATCGAACACGATGGCGGCGAAATTCACCTGGACGGCCAGCCGGTACGCAACTTCGATGAGGTGACGCTGCGTCGGCGCATCGGTTACGTCATCCAGAGTACCGGGCTGTTTCCGCATTGGACGGTGGCGCGCAACATCGGCCTGGTGCCGCGCCTGCTCAAGTGGCCCCGGGCGAAGGTGCGTGAACGGGTCGAGGAGCTGATGCAATTGCTGGGTCTGCCGCTGGCGGAGTTTGCCGACAAGTATCCGCGTCAGCTGTCCGGGGGCCAGGCTCAGCGTGTCGGCGTGGCCCGGGCATTGGCCGCAGACCCCGACATTCTGTTGATGGACGAACCCTTCGGGGCGCTGGATCCCATCACCCGTGAGACGTTGCAGCATGAAATGCGTGAACTGCAGGCGCGGCTGCACAAGACCGTCGTCTTCGTCACTCATGACATGGACGAGGCGTTGGCGCTGGCCGACCGGCTGGTGGTGATGCACCAGGGGCGGATCGTGCAGCAGGGCAGGCCGCTCGAGCTGCTGCACGACCCGGTCAATCCCTTCGTCGAGTCGCTGCTGGGTGGCATGGACCGTGGCCTCAAGGAGGCGGCGCTGATCCAGGTCAGCGAACGCATGCTGCCGCTGGGTCCGCGCTTGCTTGCCAGCGAGCGGATCGCCTACGGTGCGTCGCTGAGCCAGGCCTTGTCGGTCATGCTGTGGCACCAGGTGGATCGCCTGACGGTGGTCGACGAGGAGGACATTCCCATCGGCGAGCTGTCGCTGCGACGCCTGCTCGGAGCCAAGGCGCCATGAGGCCAGTCTCGCTCACCGGTCGGCGCATCACGCCCTGGGCCAGGCAGCGACGGTGGCTGGCGCCACTCGCCTGGCTGGCTTTGCTCCTGCTGCTGGCAACCGGCATGGGGCAGCTCGAGTGGCTGTTCCGCCTGATCGAGCCGGACATGCGGGAAGTCATTTACCGGCGTGCCGGGTTCTTTGCGCTGCTGGGGCAGCACATCCTGGTGGTGGGCGTTGCCTCGCTGTTGGCGGTCGTGCTGGGCGTGGGAGCGGCGGTTGCCGTTACCCGCCCCGCAGGCAGGGACTTCCTGCCCCTGGTGTCGCAACTTGCCTCCATCGGCCAGACCTTTCCTCCCGTTGCCGTGCTGGCCCTGGCCGTGCCGGCACTAGGCTTCGGCACCCTGCCGATCATCGTTGCGCTGCTGCTCTATGGCTTGCTGCCGATCGTACGCAATACCCTGGTCGGCATCGGCAGCATCGATCCCGACGTGCACGAGGCGGCCCGCGGCATGGGCATGACTGCCGGTCAGGTCCTGCGCCAGGTCGAGCTGCCGTTGGCTGCCCCGGTCATCCTTGCCGGCATTCGTACCTCGGTGACCATCAACATTGCCACCGCTGCGCTGGGGGCGACCGTGGGCGCAAGCAACCTGGGCGACCCGATCATCTCCGGCATCGTCAACGGAAATACTGCCTATATCCTTCAGGGGGCGCTGCTGATCGGGCTGCTGGCAATTACCGTGGATAGTGTTTTTGAACGGCTCATTCCCACCAGCCAGACCTGAGGTGGCGAGTTCGCCTGTTGACTGGAGGTCTGCCAGTTCATTCGTCGTATAAACGCTGGTTGACTAGCAAAATAGGTGCGTTTAGGTTCATCTTACGTTAACGTCAACCTTCCAGCGTTGGCGATCTGCTGGAGTGACCCTCTGGCAGCTGACTACATTAGAGTCAACACTGCCCTCACGAGGGGCGGTATTCCTCCTGCCATTACCAAGGACCAGGAAGATGACAACAACACACGATGTCCACACGCCGAGCTTCATGACCGGCGACGAGTTCCACATTCCCACCTTCCGCCTGCTGCAGCAGGATGGTTCCCTGTACGAAGGCGCCGAGGCTCCCGAACTCGACGAAGAGAAGGCGCTGAGGATCTATCGTGCCATGCTCGTCACGCGCGTGCTCGACGAGCGCATGATGGCGGCGCAGCGCCAGGGCCGGCTCTCCTTCTACATGCAGTGCACCGGCGAGGAGGCAGCGGTCATCGGCGCCACCGCGGCGCTGGACGATGCCGACATGATAATGGCCCAGTACCGCGAGCAGGGCGCGCTGGTCTATCGCGGCTTCAGCTACGACGAGTTCATGAACCAGCTGTTCGGCAACGAACTCGACTACGGCAAGGGCAGGCAGATGCCGATCCACTACGGCTCGCGCAAACTGCACTACATGACCATCTCGTCGCCGCTGGCGACCCAGATTCCCCAAGCCACCGGCTATGCCTACGGCCAGAAGCTGGCCGGCGAGGGCCACTGCACCATCACCTTCTTCGGCGAGGGGGCGGCTTCCGAGGGGGATTTCCATGCCGCGCTCAACATGGCTTCGGTGCACAAGGTGCCGGTGATCTTCTTCTGCCGCAACAATGGCTATGCGATCTCGACGCCGGCCAGCGAACAGTTCGCCGCCGACGGTATTGCCCCACGCGCCTTCGGCTATCGCATGCACGTGATCCGTGTCGATGGCAACGATGTGCTGGCGGTCTACCGCGCCACCCAGGATGCGCGCAAGATCGCCGTGGAGATGAACCAGCCGGTGCTGATCGAGGCCATGACCTACCGGCTGGCGGCTCACTCGTCTTCCGACGATCCTTCCGGCTACCGCTCGCGCAAGGAGGAGGAGGCCTGGCGCGAGAAGGACCCGATCCTGCGCATGCAGCGCTGGTTGATCGAGCGTGGCTGGTGGAGCGAGGAGCAGGAGAAAGAGCTGCAGGACACTCTGCGTCGCGAGGTCCTCGAGACCATGAAGCGGGCCGAGAAGCGGCCGCCGCCGCCGCTCGAGAGCCTGGTCACCGACGTCTATGCCGACGTGACGCCGGCGCTTCAGCGTCAGCTCGACGCCCTCAAGACCCATATCCGCAAGCACCCCGGTGCCTATCCGAAAGGGGCGAGGTCCCTCGACCCGGACGTCAAGGCGCCGGACGGTGGCCACAAGGCCGGCGACGAGCAGGGAGGAGCCTGAGATGCCTAAGATGAACATGCTTCAGGCGATCAACAACGCGCTGGATATCGCCATGGCCGAAGACGACAAGGTGCTCTGCTTCGGTGAGGACGTGGGGGTATTCGGCGGGGTTTTCCGCGCCACCAGCAACCTGCAGGAGAAGTACGGTCGCGAGCGTTGCTTCAATACGCCACTGGTGGAGCAGGGCATCATCGGTTTCGCCAACGGCTTGGCGGCCCAGGGCTCGGTGCCGGTGGCCGAGATCCAGTTCGCCGATTATATCTTTCCGGCCTTCGACCAGATCGTCAACGAAACAGCCAAGTTCCGCTTCCGCTCCGGCGATCTGTTCAATGTCGGCGGCCTGACGATCCGTACCCCCTATGGTGGCGGCATTTCCGGCGGGCTCTATCACTCCCAGTCGCCCGAGGCCTATTTCGCGCACACTCCCGGGTTGAAGGTCGTGGTGCCGCGCAACCCCTACCAGGCCAAGGGGCTGTTGCTGTCGGCGATTCGCGATCCCGATCCGGTGATCTTCTTCGAACCCAAGCGCCTCTATCGGGCCTCGGTGGGCGAAGTTCCCGAGGAGGATTTCCAACTCCCCATCGGCGAAGCCGAAGTCATCAAGGAGGGAACCGATATCACCGTGCTCGGCTGGGGCGCGCAGATGGAGGTGATCGACAAGGCAGTGGAGCTGGCTGAGAAAGTCGGCATCTCCTGTGAGGTGATCGACCTGCGCAGCATTCTTCCCTGGGACGAGGATACCGTGGTGGAGTCGGTGCTCAAGACCGGCCGGCTGCTGATCACCCATGAGGCGCCGCGCACTGGCGGGTTCGCCGGCGAGATTGCCGCCACCATTCAGGAGCGCTGCTTCCTGTACCTGGAATCGCCCATCGAGCGGGTGACGGGGCTGGATACTCCCTTCCCGCTGACGCTGGAGAAGGAGTACCTGCCCGATCATCTGAAGATCTTCGAAGCGATCAAGGCATCCGTGGCGTTCTGACGCCCGATATCAGGACAGGAGAAGACAATGAGCGATTTCATGCTGCCCGATATCGGCGAAGGTATCGTGGAGTGCGAAGTAGTCGAATGGCGCGTGAGTGAGGGCGACGAGATCGCCGAGGACCAGCCGGTCGTCGAGGTGATGACCGACAAGGCCCTGGTCGAGATCACCGCCCCCGAGGCGGGGCGTGTCACCCGGTTGTACGTGGCGAAGGGCGACATTGCCAAGGTGCATGCGCCGCTGTTCGCCTACGAGGCGACGGGAGAAGTAGACCTCGATACACCGCCGCGACCTGCCGCACGAGAAGAGGATGAGGTGGCGAGTCCCGCCACGGAAGCGCCGGCTCCCGAGCCGCAGCCAGATTCCGTTTCCGCACCTGCCGCCAGATCGACTGCCACGGTCAAGGATTTCATCCTGCCCGATATCGGCGAAGGCATCGTCGAGTGCGAGGTGGTGGAGTGGCGAGTGGCCGAGGGCGAGCACATCGAGGAGGACCAGCCGCTGGTCGACGTCATGACCGACAAGGCGCTGGTGGAGATCACCGCCCCCGAGGCGGGTACGGTGAGCAAGCTCTACGTACCCAAGGGCGACATCGCCAAGGTCCATGCCCCGCTGTTTGCCTATGTACCGGCTCACGCCGAGGAGAGTGAGGAGGCGGGGGACGCTGAGGCGTCTCGTGCCGAGCCCGGTGTGCAGCAAGTGCGTATGCAGGAGGAGAACCTCGCGGCACCAGCCGGCGGCGGCCGCGGTCCCTATGGGCGTATCCCGGCGAGCCCCGCGGTGCGTCGCCTGGTGCGCGAGCACGGCCTGTCGCTAGAGGCGATTGCCGGCTCGGGCAAGGAGGGGCGCGTGCTCAAGGAGGACGTGCTGCGCTATCTGGATAGCGATCAGCGCGAGCACGGCGAAGCGCAGCCCGCACAGGCGGCTTCTGACGCCAGCTCCGAGGTTTCCCGGCGCAGCCCCGCGCTCACCACGCCGGTACGCGAAGAGGGCGAGGTACGTGTCGAGCCGATTCGCGGTGTGCGCGCAGTGATGGCACGGCGCATGGTGGAGTCGGCCAGTACCATTCCGCATTTCCAGTACGGTGAGGAGATCGACGTCACCGAGCTGCTGGCGCTGCGTGAGCGACTCAAGCCGGTGGCCGAGGCGCAGCAGGTGCGCCTGACGCTGATGCCGTTCTTCATGAAGGCGCTGGCCCTGGCGGTTCGCGAGGAGCCGATCCTCAACGCGCGGCTCAACGCCGAGGTCACCGAGATCCACTACCTGCCGTCGGTCAACGTCGGCATGGCGGTGGACAGCCGGTCGGGGCTGATCGTGCCCAACGTCAAGCGTGTGGAGCAGCGCAGCGTGCTCGACGTGGCGCGTGAGATCCAGCGCCTTACCGCGGATGCCCGCGAAGGCCGGGTGGCGCAGGAAGACCTCAAGGGCGGCACCATCAGCATCTCCAACATCGGCGCCTTCGGCGGCACCTATGCGGCGCCGATCATCAACGCACCGGAGCTGGCCATCGTCGCCATCGGCAAGAGCCAGTGGCTACCGCGCTTCGACGAGAGCGGCGCGGTGGTGAAGCGGGCGATCATGACCGCCACTTGGGCGGGCGATCACCGGGTCATCGACGGTGGTACCATTGCGCGCTTCTGCAATGCCTGGAAGGGATACCTCGAGGCTCCGGAGACCATGCTACTTCACCTAGGCTGAGGCCGGTTCATGTCCCAGGCGCCGCTGCAGCAGTTCTACATCCCGGAAGAGCAGTCGATCTACCTGCTCAGCCACGACGATGCGCGCAAGCTCAAGGAGTGGGTGGCGCTGTGTCAGGCCCAGCTCGAGCAACTGGGCTACCGGGATACCGAACTGATCGGCAAGGGCGCCTACGGCTTCGTCTTCGCTGGGATCACCGCCCACGACGAGGAGTACGTCTTCAAGTTCACCCGGGTCAACCTGCCCCAGCAGCTGCAGGATCGCCTCGAGGAGGAGGCGTTCATGCTGGAGCAGGTCGACCACCCCCGGGTGCCGAGGCTGATCGCCTTCCAGCGCGTGCGCAGCCAATCGATCCTGGTGATGCAGCGTGCGCCAGGTATCAATCTGGAAGAGGTCTCGCTGCGGGAGGGGCGCCTCCCACCGCGCCTGGTGGTGCGCATCGCCGACCAGCTCGCCGACATCCTGCGCAGCCTGCGCCGCGAGTCAGGGCCGGCGGGGCGGCCCATCGTGCATGGCGACATCAAGCCGTCTAACCTCGTGTTCGATGCGCGCCGCGAGGCGGTGGCGCTGATCGACTGGGGCTCGTCGGTGTTCGCCCAGCTCGACGCCAACCAGCAGTTCGTGGCGGCCAACGTCATGGAGCTGATGTCGGAGAATCTGCAGCAGACCAACGCGCGCCTCGGCGACGTCTACTTCATCGGCGAGGAGCAGTTGAACGGTGCGCTGTCATCGCCGCGCTTCGACGAGCAGGGCGCCGCCGGTACGCTCTACGCGCTGGCCTCGGCCCAGTCGTGTCGTTTCGGTCATCGTGCCATTCCCGCCACTTCCCTGGGCCTGCCCATGGAGTTCGCGCGCATGCTTGACGGCATGCTCGACCCCGACCCGCGGATACGCCAGCGCGCGGGAGATCACTTCATTCGTGAGATGCCGCGCCTGGCGCGGGTGGTGATGATCGACCTGCCCGAAGCGCCGGAGATACCGCTGGTGCCAACCTGGGTGAGGCCCTCGTCGCGCGAGATCGACACCGTGGTTTACAGCTCGCGCAAGGCCTTCCTGCGCGAGGAGGGCGGAAGAGAGACGCTCAACGATGTCAACGACGTCCAGCTCGACCGCTACTACAAGAACTTCATGCAGGGCATGGGCGAGACCGAAAAAGCATTTCTCGCCGCGGTTAGCCGCCTGGGCAAGTACCCGGTGGTGGGCGGGCTCGCGGTGCGCTGGGAGACCGATGGCGTGTACATCGACACATCGTTGAATCTGCACGACACCAGGCTCAAACCGGCATTCGTGGCGGCGGTCAACAACATGGTCAACCTGGCCCGGGCGATCTATCGCCAGGGTATCTTCAAGAGCTGCCTGTTCAATGCCCGCGATACCCTGCACCTGGACCGCGAGAGCCCGACGCAACCCTTTTCCATCGAGCCCGGCATGCGATTGCGTTACGAAGTCAGCGCTGTGCCCGAACTGGAGGATCGCAGCCGGCTGCACAGCTACTTCGAAGATGGGCCCGACCCCGAGGAGTTCCTGGTCCTGCCGGAGACGATTATCACCTCGCTGGAGGCGCTCAACGAGATCCACCACACCGGCATGATCATCTTCGAGGCACTGCCCCAGCACCTCAAGATCCACAGCTACTACCGCCTGCTCGATCCTTCCCGCGAGACCGAGTTCCGCGACCGCCTCGAGGACATACTCGGTGCGGTGGGCCTGATCGAGGGGCTCGGTGTCTCCGGTTTCATGAAGATGCCCTACAAGGACACACGCTTCTTTGCTCATGCCGAGCGCCAGCCCGAACGCTACTACCCGCGTAATCCTCGTGACGAAACGCGGGACGGCAGCGTCCAGGCGTAGGGTACCCTCCTTGCTAGCGGGTCATGCTCTGCGGCAGGTAGAGCGCGATCTGGGGGAACAGGTGCATCAGCGCGATCGCGGCCAGCATCAGCAGGAAGAAGGGCAGCGTGGCCTTGGTGATGGTCACGATGTCCTTGCCCGTCAGGCCCTGTATCACGAACAGGTTGAAGCCCACCGGTGGCGTAATCTGCGACATCTCCACCACGATCACCAGGTAGATGCCGAACCAGATCAGGTCGAAGCCGGCGGCGCTCACCAGCGGCATGATGATGGCCGTCACCAGCAGGATCAGCGAGATGCCGTCGAGGAAACAGCCCATCACCAGCAGCAGCAGGGTCAACGCTACCAGCAACATGGTCGGCGACAGGCCCAGCTCGCCGATGGCGCGAGCGAGCTGCATCGGCACCTGGGTGAAGCCCATGGCCGAGGTCAAAAACGAGGCCCCGGCAATGATGAAGGCGATCATGCAGGCAGTGCGGATGGCGGCAAACAGCGATTCGCGGAACACGGCAAGGCCGAAACTGCCGTTCCAGCGGGCGATGACCATCGATAGAACCACCCCGACAGCGGCCGCTTCAGTGGGCGATGCCAGCCCGCCGTAGATCGACACGATGATGCCGCCGATCAGCAGCAGAATGGGTACGAGTTCCAGTGTCTGGCGCAGCTTCTTGGCCAGCGGCAGGCCGGATTCGTCCTGGCCCGTGAGGCCGCGGCGGTTGCCCCTGAGCAGCGACCAGGCAATGAGATATGTCATGAACAGGGCAAGGATCATTAGCCCCGGGCCGATGCCGGCCATGAACAGCCGCGAGATCGACTGCTCGGTGACCACTCCGTAGACGATCAGCACGATGGAGGGTGGGATCAGCAGGCCGAGGGTAGAGGCGCTGGCCAGGGTGCCGATGGCCATGTTGCTGTCGTAGCCACGGCGCTCCAGCTCCGGCAGGGTCATCTTGCCCACGGTGGCACAGGTGGCCGCCGAGGAGCCGCACACGGCGGCAAACATGCCACTACCAATGATATTGGTGTGCAGCAGGCGCCCTGGCATGCGGTTGAGCCATGGCGACAGGCCGCGGAACATGTTGTCGGCAAGCCCCGAGCGGAACAGGATCTCGCCCATCCAGATGAACATGGGCAGGGCGGTCAGGTCCCAGCCATAGCTGGCACCCCAGAAGTCGGAGGCCAGGATCGGGCCTGGTGCGAAGGGACTGAAGAAAGCCAGCGCGATCCAGGCGGTACCGATCAGGGCGAAGGCGATCCATACCCCGCTACCGAGCAGGATAGCCAGCGTGAGGATGGTGGCCAGACTGAGTATCAACACGTGATGTGTCTCCGTGTAGTTGGGGCGCGGCTCAAGGGAGATCGCTGTCGTCGTTGGCGGTCGCTTCGCGGAAGCGATCCGGTTCACGGATGGCGATGCGCAGGGTGTTCACCAGGGCCTCGGCGAGCGCCAGGCACAGCAGGCCCACCCCGATGGTCAGCACCGTCTGGGGAATCCACAGCGGAATCGACAGGAAGCCCGAGGAGACGTCATTGAATTCCCGGCTCTCGTGGACGAGTTCCACCAGCCCATAGCCCAGCAGTAGGCTGAGGGTCAGCGCCACCAGCAGGCAGAAGACCTCGAACCAAGCGCGCAACACCGATGGCAGGCGGGAGATCAGCAGGGTGACGCGAATGTGCGCATGGTGGACGAAGGTGTAGGCGAGACCGAGGAAGGTTGCACCCACCAGCAAGTAGGAGGCGATCTCCGACACGCCGGTAATGCCCAGCCCCAGGCGGCGCAAGCCGATCAGCACCAGCAGTGCGTCGACCAGACGGAAGGTGACCTGAAGGGCGACCAGGGCGCAGATCACCACCATGCAGGTAGCGGCACCCCAGGCGCCCAAGCGATAGAGCGCATTGAACTTGAAGGTCATGGCAGGAGCCTCGTGGCGAACTGAGAGACGTGGCAGTTGCCTGCCACGTCGTCATGACAAGGTGGCGCGCTCAGTTGCCGCGCTGCTGCTGATACTCTTCGAGCACCTGTTGGGCCTGCTCGTCGGCACGTTCTTGCCAGGCGGAAAACAGGCGGTCGCCGGCGGCCTGGAGGGCTGCTGCGACCTCTTCATTGGGCGTGGAAACGGTAATGCCGTTGGCCTGCAATGCCTCGAGGCTGGCCTGGTTGTCGTCACGGCTCATCTGCCAGCCGCGCTCCTCGGCCCGTGCCGCCGCTTCCAGCAAGGCTTCCTGCGTCGCTTCGTCGAGGCGATCGAAGGCGCGTTGGTTGATGAAGACGATGTTCTTCGGCAGCCACAGGTTGGCGTCGGTGTAGTGGGAGACGTAGTCCCAGGCGGTCATCGAGTTACCGGTGGAACTGGAGGTGATCATGGCGTCCACCCGGCCGGTACTGAAGGCGGTGGGGATATCCGACTCCTCGGTTTCGGTGGGGCTGCCGCCGAGATAGTCGACGTAGCGCTGGGTATTGATGTTCGGTGCACGTACGCGAAGGCCTTCGAAGCGTTCGGGGTCGTCGAGTTCGAAATCGGTGTAGATGCCCTGGGCCGGCCAGGCGACGGCGTAAAGCGGCATCATGCCCTGGTTGGCAAACAGTTCGGTGATGAGCGGCTTGGTGGTCTGCCACAGCTGGTAGGCCTCATCGTAGCTGCCGGCCACGCCCGGCAGGGTGTCGACCTCGAAGATCGGGTCCTCGTTGGAAAGGGTCGAGAGAAAGACCTCGCCGGCCTCGATGGTGCCGCGACGTACCGAGGACTTGATCTCGCCATGAGCCACCAGCGAGCCGCCGCTGTGAACGTTGATGGTTAGTTCGCCACCGGTGGCTTCCGCCACATCCTCGGCGAACTGCTTGACGTTCTTGGTATGAAAGCTGGCATCGCCATAGGGCGTTGCCATGGTCCATTCGGCGGCACTGGCCGCGGCGGAAAGGCTGCAGGCGGTCGCCAGCAGCAAGGAGTGGGACAGGAACTTGTTCATGGTTTTCTCTCTTGTTGGATCTACCAGGTTGCCTTCATGTTGCCAGTGGGTGTGTGATGGGACGTCTTGGCCGCACCCAACGGCCGGAAAAATCGCTGTGCGCCATGACCTCGATACGCGACTGGGCGTAGCGCTGGGCGCACTGCTGTGCCAGTTGCCCGACGCTGCGACAGAAGCGCGGGTGATTGGCGCTGCGCCAGATCACGTCGTAGTGCATCTCAGGCAGCGGCAGCGGCAGCTCGATGCGGTACAGCTTGCCGCAGCGCCATTCGTCGAGCACGGTGGCTATGGGCAGGGCGCCGATGCCGAGCCCTTCCATGGTCATGCGCACGATGGTCATCAAGGTGCTCACGCTATGGATGCGCGGCGATTCCACTCCCTGCATGGCCAGGTAGGCCAGCAGCTCCTCGTAGGGCCTGGCCTTCTTGCCAAAGGAGATGAAGGGCAAGCGGGTCAGCCACTCTTCACCGCAGCTGGCCAGCATCTCGACATGATCCGGCGAGACGAACATGCCCATTTCGTAGGGGCTCAACGGGACTCGGTCGATACGCTCGGGGTCGAGATAGCCATTCATGGCCAGCAGGATGTCGAGGTCGTTCTTCGCCAGTCGCCGATTAAGCGCCGGCGAGTAGTCGACGCTCAGCTCGAGAGTGAGCTGTGGATAGCGCTGGGTCAGACAGCGCATGAAATCGGGCAGCCAGCTATGGGCGATAGTCTCGATGGCGCCCAGACGCAGGGGGGCGGAGAATGTCTCCTTGTCGTCGAACAGCCTCAGGGCCTCATCGCGCTGTCGCAACAGTCCTTCGGCATGCACGAAGAATTCGCGGCCGCGCATGGTGGGCTGGATGGGCCTGGCCGAGCGCTCCAGCAGTGTTTCGCCGACTGTCGTCTCGAGACGCAGGATACGCTCGGAGATCGTTGGCTGGGTCAGGTGCAAGCGCTCCGCCGCTTTGCAGAAGGAGCCCAGCCTGACTGCCCAGACGAAGGCCTCCAACTCTTTGAAATCGAGCATGGTGGACCTGCTCAAGCTTTCTTGAACAGCTGTTCTTCGCGGTTCTTGAATGCCTTGAACTCCAAGGCATTACCGGAAGGATCGTAGAAGAACATGGTGGCCTGTTCGCCGGCTTCGCCCTTGAAGCGGATGTAGGGCTCGATCTCGAACTCCACGCCGTGATCGCGCAGCTTCTGGGCCAGGCTTTCCCAGGCATCCATTTCCAGTACCACACCGAAATGCGGTACCGGCACGCCATGACCATCCACGGGGTTCTTGTGGCTGGAAACCGGATTGTCCTTCAGGGCCGGGTTGAGATGGCAGACGAACTGATGCCCGAAGAGGTTGAAATCCACCCAGCTCTCCGATGAGCGCCCTTCGGGGCAGCCGAGGAAGTCGCCGTAGAAGCGACGCGCCGCTTCGATATCGTGCACCTGGATGGCCAGGTGAAAAGGATCTTTTACCGCCATGAGGGGGACTCCTGTTGTTGGCGTTATAGGGTCTCGCTTTATTTCATTGATAATCCTCAAGAGAGGACTCGTCAACCATTTTTCCACCGAATAACAATATGATAGGAGATGCCGATATTGAGTATCGTGAAAAACGATTGGTAATGGAAAAGAGCGCTTCATATAGTTGAATGCGCTACAAGAATAGTCGTTTGACACCGCTGACACAGGAGTCGTCATGGCCGTTCCCCTGCTCAACTGCGACATGGGCGAAAGCTTCGGCAACTACTCGCTGGGGCTCGACAGTGAAGTCATGCCCCATGTCGATTGTGCCAATATCGCCTGCGGTTTCCATGCCTCGGATCCTCATGTGATGCGCCGCACGGTACGGCTTGCGGCGGAGCATGGCGTGAGAGTAGGGGCGCATCCGGCCTATCCCGACCTGATGGGATTCGGACGTCGCTCCATGGCTTGCTCCGCCGAGGAGGTCGAGGATCTGGTGCTCTATCAGATTGGGGCACTCGCCGGTATCTGCCAGGCGGAAGGTACCACCGTCAGCTATGTCAAGCCGCATGGCGCGCTGTACAACGACATGGCGCGCGACCCCGAGCTGTTGCGTGCCGTGATGCGGGCGGTGCGCAGCTACGATCCGAACCTGCCGCTGATGTTGATGGCCACGGCCGACCCCGAGCCGAGCCGGCGCCTGGCGGAGGAGATGGGGATCGCCATCTGGTTCGAGACCTTTGCCGACCGGGCCTACGACGGCAAGGGCCATCTCGTATCCCGCCGCCTGCCGGGAGCGGTGCACCATGATCAGGCAACCATCGTTGCTCAGGCGGTGAGCCTGGCTCGTGGTGAGCCGCTCGAGGCCGCCGACGGAACGCTTCTGCACCTACCCTGTGACACGCTCTGCGTGCATGGCGACAACCCCGAATCGGTGGCGGCAGTGCGGGCCATTCGCGAGGCCTTCCAACTATTGAAGACGGCGTGATGATACGGCCACGTATCGAACTGACCGCCATGGACGTGTTCATGGTGCGCCTGTTCGACAGCATCGATGAAGAGAACATGCCCTGGATACTCGCCGCCGACCGAGCCTTGCGAGAGGCCTTTGGGCAGTCGCTGATCGATCTGGTACCTTCCTATACCACGCTGATGCTGCACTACGATTGCCTGTGCCTGGCGCATGAAGAGGCGCTGCAGCGTATCGAACGCGTCCTTGAACGGCTCGAGCCGGCCAATGCCGGGCTTGGCCGCCGTCATGAGATTCCGGTCTGGTATGACCCCAGCGTCGGCCCCGAGCTTGCGCGCGTGGCCGAACGGGCTGGTCTTACCATCGACGAGGTCGTGCGGCGCCACTGCAGCCGTGACTACCATGTCTTCGCCCTCGGCTTTGCTCCCGGCTATAGCTTCATGGGGCTGGTGGAAGAGGCGTTGGCCACGCCCCGGTTGAAGACACCGCGTCGCCGGGTAATGGCCGGTAGCGTAGGCATCGCTGATCGGCAGACTGCCATCTATCCGCTGCAATCGCCGGGTGGCTGGAACATTCTGGGACGAACCGCGCTGCCGCTGTTCGAGCATGCATGTCGCGGCGAACCGCTGCTGCTGCCGGGGGATCGGGTTCGCTTTGCGGCGATTACCCGTGACGAGTTCGAGCGGCAGGGCGGCGATACCGCGCCGCTGGAGGCTGCTCCATGAGCCACATGGCACGTCATGCCCTGCGCGTCGTACAGGCAGGCCCCCTGGCGCTCGTCGTGGATGGCGGCCGTTTCGGCGTACGCCATCTAGGCGTGACCCAGGGCGGTGCCGCTGACTGGATCTCCTTCTACTGGGCCAACTGGCTGCTTGGCAATGCGCTGGATGCCGCGGCGCTGGAAATCGTGATCGGCGGCGGCCTGACGCTGGAAGCGGAGCAGGAGACCACCTTGGCGCTGATGGGCGCGGACCTCGATGCTCAGCTCGATGACCGGCCGATTGCACCGGGCGCGACCTTTCGCATCGCTGGCGGCCAGCGGCTGACTTTCCGCCAGCCGCGCCAAGGCCTGCGCGCCTATCTGGCCGTGCCAGGCGGGTTCGATGTACCTGAAGTGCTGGGCAGCTGCAGCGCCACGCCCCGGGAGCAGTTGGGTGGGCTGCATGGTGATGGCAGGGCGTTGGGTAGCGGGGATCGGCTGGAGTGGGTCCGACAGGAGGCGAAGGGGCGTCGCCTACCGTTCGATCCGGCCAGGAGCGTTACGCTCACCGATAGTCGACTGGCGCTGGTACCCGGCTCGCAGATCGGCCATTTCACCGGCGCGAGCCTCTACCGTGCCTTTAATGCGACGTGGCGCATCGACACCCGTGCCGACCGCATGGGCGTCAGGCTATGCGGGCCCGAGTTGCACAGCCGGCTGGGCAGCATGATCTCCGAAGGGATCCCGCTCGGGGCAGTGCAGGTGCCCCCGGACGGACAGCCCATCGTGCTGCTCAACGATCGCCAGACCATTGGTGGCTACCCACGCCTGGGGGCGCTGACTCCGCTGTCAGTCGCTCGCCTGGCCCAATGCCTGCCCGGCGAAGAAGTGAGTCTGGTAGCGACGTCTCGTGAGCGAGCGCTGGCGAGCCACCGACGCTGCCTGGACGAGTTCCGCTGAAAGCGATGCCGCCGTAACGGTCGATCAGGCGCCCAGCCCGCTCTCGCGCAGCAGCTGGTCGAGGGTGGGCCGGTTGCTTGGCAGGGGAGAGCTTACGGCCTCTTCCAGCAGGAATTGGGCTTCCAGGTCGTGCATGCCGACGGCAAGGCAGCTCTCGATCAACTCCCCCTTGCTCTTGCCGGTACGCTGAGCAAGTCTCTCGAGGCGGGATTCGATATCGCGGGAAAACCGCAGCAGATGTGGCATGTCACCCTCCCTTGGCCCTGCGTCAACCGGGCCGGCTCTTCTGGTTTACTCTCAACATAAGCCGTTGCGTTCGGCCTGTCATCTCCCATTCTGGGGGCCGTGCATGACAGGATGGTGACGGAAGGCAGGGCCGCCAGGTCGTGCGCTTCAGGCCAGGCCGCGGCGGGTCATGACTTCGGTGATGATGGGCACCGGGGTCATCAGGTGTTCGCGCATCATGTCGGCGGCTCGCGTGGCCTGACGTTCGAGTATCACCTCGACCAGCGCCGCGTGCTCCTGGCGCTTGCGCTCCAGGGCCTCCTCGGAAAATACCGTTTCGCGCAGCCACAGGTGGCGGTAGCGCTCGACCTGGTCGAACAGGCTGTCGCGCACCTGCAACAGGTGAGGGGAGCGGCAGCCGCTCACGATCGCCGTATGAAAGGCCTTGTGCCGAGCATCCCAGACATCCAGCAGCTCATCGGGGGAGTTCACTTCCATGACCTTTGACAGGGTGTGCGCCTTGGCCAGGATGTCGGCTTCCCAGCCGTCGTCGCCGCGCTCGATGGCCAGCTTGAGCATCAGCCCCTCGAGCTGGGCTCGTGCATCGTAGAGGTCGCGGAGCTCGGCCAGCGACATGGGGGCGACCCGATAGCCACGCTGGCTGATGGCCACGACCAGGCGCTCGGCAACGAGCTGGGAGAGGGCTTCACGCAGTGGGCCGATACCCAGCTCGTAGCGCTCCTTGAGCCGGCTCATCAACAGCTTCTCACCAGGCTGGAACACACCGCGAATGATATCGTGCTTGAGCCAGCTGTAGGCGCTGATACCAAGATTCTGGCGTGGCGTATCCATCGTCATTGTCGTTGTTCCCTTGCTTTTGTCGAGCATGATAACCAATCGCTACCGTAGCTGGTAACCTCTCGACATTCATATCAACTGTCTATATTCGCTGCGGGCCGTTTGGCTTGGCAAAAAGAGGTCAGCGTTGGCCTATCTGCGCTACTGTCCAGTCGACCAGTTCGCGTGCCAGCCTGTCCGCCGCCGTGCCGAAGGCATCGACCACTTCAGGGATGGCTTCGCTCTCCACCCGCTGTTGCTGGACGAAGCGCTGGCTGACGAGGACTCGCTGCGAGCGGGTGTCGATCAGTCTGACGTCGAGGCGTAGCGTTGCCACGGGCAGGCCGTCGCGATATTCGCTGTGAAAGGTGCGGAGGTCGCTGAGCAGTTCCAGGTCGGCCGACATCGAGGTGTCGTCATGCACCAGGTGCGTGATACGGCCATCGTCCTGGAAGGCGTCGAGCAGACGGTTGCGCATCAGCTGCGGCATGCTGTCGGCCCAACGGACTCCCTCGTAGACCTGAGGCTGATGGGGCAACGGGACGACGAGGATTCTCGAGCCATCGAGCAGGCCACTGGCGCGCGGTGTTGCCAGGCGCAGGGTTGTTTCGATTCGCTCATCCGCTTGGGGGGCGGGCTCGAGGCTGCGGGCAGGGAGTTCATACAGGGCGACCGGGGTACGTTCAGGCACCAGGCTGCAACTGGCCAGTGACAGGCTGATTGCCACTACCGCAGGCAGGGACAGGCGGTACGTCACGGGCTGAACTCCTCGATATGATCGCGCCCCAGTAGGAAGGCACGCGGGTTTTCCTCCAGGCGACGCATCAGGCGGTTCAGTGAAGAGAGCGTGTTGCGCAGTTCCAGTGTCGCCGGCCCCAATCCCTGCACGCCACGCAGGCCGCTCTCCAGGGCGCCCTGGTTGTCTTCCAGCAGTGATTCCAGGCTCTGGGCGGTACGTGCCAGGCTGGCGGTGACCTGGTGGGCGTCCACCAGCATGCCTTCCGCATGGCCCTGCATCATGCCGCTGGTGCGGTTGGCCAGGCCGCGGATTTCGGTAAGTGCACGGGCAGCCTCCTGGGACACGTCATTCAGGCGCTCGACCAGGCGTCCGGGTGCGTCGCCGAGGCTGGCCAACTGGGCCGTGGTGCGCTCCAGGTTGGCCAGTATCCGTTCGACGTTGTGCACGTTCTCTTCCGAAAGCACCTCCTCTAGCCGCGACAGCACGCGATTGACATTGCCCAGCAATTCCTCGCTGTCGCTGAGCATGGCGCTCAGCGGCGACTGGTCGGCGGTGATACGGGCCGGCCGGTCGCCACGGGTGACCAGGAGCGGGCTATCAGGGGCACCTCCGTGCAGCTGGATGGACATACTGCCGGTGATATTGGCCAGGGCCAGGCGCGCTCGGGTGTCCTGACGGATCGGCACCTGGCTCTCCACGCGAATGAGCGCCAGGACGTTGCGAGGATCGGCGGGGTCGAGGCGCAGGCTGACCACGTCGCCGACCCGAACGCCGCTGTACTCCACGGCGTTGCCTTCCGACAGACCGCTGACGCCGTGGTTGAAGAGAACCTCATAATGGGTATAGGCCTGGTCGCGGGTGCTCTGGTTGAGCCAGAGGGCGAACAGGGCTCCGCCGACGGCCGCCAGTACGACGAAAAGACCGATCACGACGTGGTGCGCGCGGGTCTCCATCAGCTTCTCCCCTCTTGTGGTGACGAATGTCGTTGTGCCGCCTGGTTGGCAGCCCGTCCCCTGGGGCCGTGAAAATAGGCGTGTATCCAGGGGTCGTCGGTGGCTTCTACCATGGACAGCGAATCGGCCACCAGGACTCGCTTGTCGGCGATGACGGCAACCCGGTCACAGCCCGAGTACAGCGTATCGAGATCGTGAGTGACCAGGAAGACGCTGAAGCCGAGGGCGTCGCGCAGGGTGATGAGCAGCCGGTCGAAGGCAGCAGCGCCGATCGGGTCGAGGCCGGCGGTGGGCTCGTCGAGAAACAGCACCTCGGGGTCGAGGGCCAGGGCGCGGGCGAGTGCGGCGCGCTTTACCATGCCGCCGGAGAGCTCCGACGGATTTAGCCGGGCGGAATCGGGCGGTAGCCCTACCAGTGCCAGCTTGACCCGAGCCAGGCGCTCGGCGTCGGCACGCGACAGGCCGGCATGCTCGATCAGCGGCAGGGCGACATTCTCCTGCAGGTTGAGCGAGGAGAACAGGGCACCACGTTGAAACAACACGCCGAAGCGTCGCTCCACCCTGGCACGCCGTGCGGGAGACAAGCGCTGCAAGTCTTCGCCGAAGACGCGGACGGTGCCGCCGTCGGGTCGCTTGAGGCCGACGATGCTGCGTAGCAACACCGACTTGCCGGTGCCTGAGCCTCCCACCACGCCGAGGATCTCGCCACGCCGGATGTCCAGGTCCAGGCCGTCGTGCACCACATGGCGGCCGAAGCGGTTGACCAGGCCGCGTATCTCGACGATGACATCGCCCGACTGATTCACCAGCCCATCTCCATGAAGAACAGCGCCGCCAGCGCATCGAGCAGGATCACCATGAAGATCGACTGCACCACGCTCGAGGTAGTGTGCTCCCCGACCGATTGGGCGCTGGCGCCGGCCTTGAAGCCTTCCAGGCAGCCGATCACGGCAATGACGAAGGCGAATAGCGGCGCCTTGCCGATACCTACCAGGAAGTGCCCTAGCGGGATGTCGCGCTGCAGGATGTTGAGAAACTGGGTGGGGGATATGTCGAGTGCGAGGGCGCACACCAGTGCCCCTCCCAGTATACCACTGAGCATGCCGATCAAGGCCAGGATCGGCAGGCTGATCATCATTGCCAGCACCCGGGGCAGCACCAGCATTTCGATGGGGTCGAGCCCCTGCGCGCGTAGTGCGTCGAGCTCCTCGTTGGCCTTCATCGAGCCGATCTGGGCGGTGAAGGCGCTGGCGGTGCGGCCTGCCAGCAGGATCGCTGCCAGCAGTACCCCGAACTCGCGCAGGAAGGCGTAAGCCACCAGGTTGACGGTATAGATGGTAGCGCCGAAATCGCGCAGAACCGTGGCGCCGAGGAAGGCCACCACTGCACCGACGAGGAAGGTGAGCAGGGCGACGATGGGAATGGCGTTGAGCCCGGCCTGCTGGACGTGCGCCACCAGCGAGGTGACCCGCCAGCGCCAGGGCATGACCAGCGTGGCCAGCAGTGTGCTGAGCGTGAGGCCGATGAAGGCCATGAGCTTGAGCTGCTGGCGAGCAAGCAGTTCGACGACCTGCCCAAGCCCTGCCAGGGCCGACAGTGGGTTGTTGCGAGGCGCTGGTGGGGCAAACGTAGGGGTGCGAGTGGCATTGGCGACTGCCTTGAGCAGCGCCTGCCGTTCGGGTGGCAGGTTGGGCGCCCACTGGGCGATGTCACGTACGGTGTCGGGGCCTAGCAGGTCGACCAGCAGGGCGGCGCCGGAAGTATCCAGTTCACCGAGCTGCTGCAGGTCGACCGAGTCGGCCTCGTGTATCTTGGCCACGGCTTCCCGCAGCCTGGCATAGTGCGGCAGCGTCCAGTCGCCAACGGCTCTCAGACGATGGGCATCCTGCTCCAGCATGCCGGGACGCGAAGCGGTGTCGGGCATGGCGAGTGGTCCATCTCTCCCTGAAAATGGGGCATCTCGCCATCACTATATCGTCATACGCCGTTAGGCGACAGCAAGCGGGAGCCTCGGTCGTGGCCTACCTGCTACTGCCGTGCTGCAATTCGGCGAGGATGCGCCTCGCCACTTCCTTGAGCCGTGGGCCCAGGTTGTCGACCATGATCGAATGACCGAGTCGGTGGGCGGCACCACCGCAGTTGATGGCCATGACCTCGGCGCCATCCTCGAGGATGAGTGGCGTGGCGACGGCGCTGATCTGCGACTGCCAGTCGCCCTCGGAAAGGCAGAAGCCGTAGCGGGCATAATCTTCCTGGCTGCGCCGGATGCCCTTTTCGAGAGCGGGCCAATCGCTCCCATGTGCCTTGGCGAGTTCCGCCAGAACCGCCTCGCGGCGAACCTCGGGAAGGCCGCAGAGCCAGGCACGGCCGATCGCCGTGGTCGCCATCGGTAGCCGCGAGCCTACGTCGAGCCGCACGATCAGCGGGCCGCTGCCATGGCAGCTCTCGATGTACATGATGTCGTTCTTGTCGGCCGCTCCCAGGCTGACGTTGCAGTCGGTGGCTTCGGCAAACTGCTGCATGAAAGGGCGGGCGATCTCGCGAATGCCCTGGCTGGCCAGGAAGCGATAGCCCAGCGCCAGGATGCCCGGGCCCAGGCGGTACTTCTCCAGCCGGGTATTGTGGCGCAGGTAGCCGAGCTGGGTCAGCGTGTAGGTCAGGCGTGACACCGTAGGGCGCGGAATGCCGGTGCGGTTGGAGAGTTCGGCATTGCCCAAGTATTCCTCGCCGGTGCCGAAGGCGCGCAGCAGTTCGAGCCCACGGGCGAGGGCGGTGACGAAGTTGCGATCCTTGGCCGGAGTGTCCGGCTCATCTTCCAGGGGGGCAGGCTTGTTCATCGATGGATTCCCTATGGCAAAGCGTTGCGGGGCAGTATTGCATAACGCCCCGGGGCGGGTCCGTTGGCGGCGCTGGCTCGGGGGCAACGAGGCCGGCTAGGCGTCCAGGCGTTCGAGGATGCAGGCGATGCCCTGGCCGACGCCGATGCACATGGTGACCAGCGCATAGCGGCCGCCCTTGGCCTCGAGCTGGCGCAGCGCGGTCAGGGCCAGTCGCGCGCCGGAAGCACCGAGCGGGTGGCCGATGGCGATGGCGCCGCCGTTGGCGTTGAGGCGCTCGTCCTCGGGGGCAATGCCCAATTGCTTGACGCACCCCAGCACCTGAACGGCAAAGGCCTCGTTGATCTCGATGACATCCATCTGCTCGAGAGTCAGGCCGGCACGCTCCAGCACCTTACGGCTGGCCGGCACAGGCCCCAGGCCCATCACGCGGGGCGGCACGCCGGCCACGGCGCTGGCGACGATGCGTGCCCGCGGGGCGGTACCGGCGCGCTCGCCGGCCGCAAGGCTACCGACGATCATCGCCGCGGCGCCATCGTTGAGTCCGGAGGCGTTGCCCGCGGTAACCACGCCCCCTTCGAACAACGGGCCGAGCCGGGCCAGCTTGTCGGCATCGGTGCCTGGGCGCGGATGCTCGTCGCGATTCACGACCAGCGGCGGCTGCTTGCGCCCTTGGGGCACCTCGACGGCGAGCAGCTCGTCGTCGTAGAAACCGCGGGCCAGCGCCTCGGCGTAGCGCGCCTGGGAACGGGCGGCGAAGGCGTCGCTGGCATCGCGGCCGATGCCGAGGTCGTGGGCCACGTTGTCGGCGGTCTCCGGCATGCTGTGACTGCCGTACTCACGGGCGATCCAAGGGTTGGGGAAGCGCGAGCCGATCACGGTGTCGTACAGCGGCTGATTGCGGGCGAAAGGCGACTCGGCCTTGCCCAGCACGTAGGGCGCGCGGGACATCGACTCCACGCCACCGGCCAGGAACAGCTCGCCCTCGCCGAGGCGCGTGGCACGGGCGGCATCGACCACCGCGGCGAGTCCGCTGCCGCACAGCCGGTTGACCGTTTGCGCCGCGACTTCGACGGGCAGCCCTGCCAGCAACCCGGCATGACGGGCGACGTTGCGCGAATCCTCGCCGGCCTGATTGGTACAGCCGGCCAATACCTCTTCATAGGCCTCGGCGGCAAAGCCGTTGCGCTCGACCAGCGCCTTGAGCAAGTGGCCTAGCAGGTCGTCGGGACGCACCGTGGCCAGGCTGCCGCCGTGGCGGCCGAAGGGAGTACGCAGGCCGTCGTAGATATAAGCGTCTTGCATGGAAAGCTCCTTGAGGGCATCAAGCCGCGGTCAGCGGCAGGCCGAGGCTGGCGCGACGGCGCAGCCAGGGGCTGGCGCGGTAGCGCGGGTCACCGGTGGCGACCAGCAGGTTGTCGAGAATGGCGAGTATTCGGCGGCTGTCGTAATGGTCGCCCATGGCCAGCGGGCCGCGGGGGTAGCCGAGCCCCAGCTCCACGGCACGGTCGATGGTCTGCGGCTCGGCCACGCTCTGCTGGGCGATCTCGCAGCCGACGTTGACGATGCAGGCCACCACGCGTTGCAGAACGAAGCCGTTGCTGTCGTTGATCACGCTGACCGGTGTGCCGTCGTGGCCGAACAGGGCCGTGGCGGCATCACGAATCTCGCTGCGGGTCGCCGGGGTGGTCATCAGGCTGCGACGCTTGTCGAGACCGGCCAGCATGTCGACGGCCACGCAGCGCTCGGCCGGCAGGCCCAGGCGCAGGGCGCAGCCGGTGGCGTCCTCGCCCAGCGGGGCGAGCAGGCAGAGGGCCTCGGCCGAGGGCGCCGCGCTGCTCTCCAGCGGCCAGCCGGCACTGTGCACGAGGTCGCTGAGCTGCTGTCTGGCATCGCCGTCCTCGGCGCCGATCCATACCGGTCGCGGCTCGGCCTGGGGCAGAGGCGGTTCATCAGGTAGCTGCGGCTTGCCCTCCACGTAGCGGTAGAAGCCTTCGCCGCTCTTGCGCCCGAGCAGGCCGGCGATCAGCCGCTGACGTGTCAACGGCGAGGGACGGAAACGCGGTTCCTCGTAGTACTGGTGGTAGATCGACTCCATCACCGCATGGGAAACGTCGAGCCCGGTGAGGTCGAGCAGGGCGAACGGCCCCATGCGAAAGCCGCCCTGGTCGACCAGGATGCGATCGATGGTGACATGGTCGGTCACGCTCTCGCCAAGGATGCGCAGTGCCTCGGTGCCGAAGGCGCGCCCGGCATGGTTGACGAGAAAGCCTGGCGTATCGGTCGCGCGGGCGGTGAAGTGTCCCATGGCCTGGCCCAGTGCCTCCACCCGCTCGGCCACCTCCGGATCGGTTCGCAGCCCCGGGATCACTTCGACGATCTTCATCAGCGGGACCGGGTTGAAGAAGTGGAAGCCGATGACCCGCTCGGGACGGCGGCAGGCCGAAGCAATGGCAGTGACCGACAGCGACGAGGTATTGGTGGCCAGCACCGCCTGCTCGTCGAGCATTTCTTCGAGTTCGGTGAAGAGTGACTGCTTGGCCTCGAGCTTTTCGACGATGGCCTCGACGACGATGTCGCACCCGGCGAGATCGGCAAGACTGACGGCTTCCTTGAGGCTGGCCCGATAGCGCTCGGCATCGGCCTCGCTCAAGCGCTTCTTCTCTACGCCCCGGGACCACATGCCGACGATGAAGTCGCGCGCCTCGTCGACGGCGCCTTCGCACAGGTCGTGAAGATAGACGCTTAACCCGGCCTGGGCGGCGATCTGGGCGATACCGCGCCCCATGGCGCCGGTACCGACGATGCCCAGTGTCTGGAAAGGGGCGAGCGGAGTGCCGTTCGGCATGATGTGAATCCTCTCAAAAGGCATTTTTGTTTCGCTAGGCGAAATACGATTCCGTATATTGACTAGACATCCTAGGCTATGCAACAGTGCCTGACAATAAAGTGCGGTCTTTGATTCTGCTATGCGAAACAAAACAGATGAGACCCGACATTTCAAGGGCCCGCTACTTCCGGGTCAGCCGCTGCCTTCGTGAGGACATGCCATGATTCGCGATCCCGAACTGCTCGATCAGCTCATCGACACCATTTCCCGCTTCGTACGCGAGCGCCTGATCCCCAACGAGGCGCGGCTGGCGGAAGAGGATGAGGTACCCCGGGAGCTGCTTGGAGAGATGAAGGAAATAGGCCTGTTCGGCTTGTCGATTCCAGAGGAGTTCGGCGGCCTGGGGTTGACCATGGAAGAGGAGGCCTTGGTGGCGATGGAGCTCGGCAAGACCTCGCCGGCCTTTCGCTCTGTCTTCGGCACCAACAACGGCATCGGCGCCCAAGGCATCTTGATCGATGGTACCCCGGAGCAGAAGGCCAAGTACGTGCCTCGCCTGGCGACAGGTGAGCTGCTCAGCGCCTTCTGCCTCACCGAGCCCGACTCCGGCTCCGATGCCGCCAGCCTGCGGACCACCGCGGTGCGCGATGGCGACCACTACGTGCTCAACGGCACCAAGCGCTTCATCACCAACGGCCCCGAGGCCGACGTCTTTACCGTGATGGCGCGCACCGACCCGAGCAACAAGGGGGCCGGCGGCATCACCGCCTTCATCGTCGAGGGCGACACGCCGGGGCTCAAGCGCGGTCCCGCCGACAACAAGATGGGACAGAAGGGCGCGCACACCTGCGACATCATCTTCGAGGACTGCCGGGTGCCGGCCGAGAACATCATCGGCGGCCGCGAGGGGCAGGGCTTCAAGACCGCCATGAAGGTGCTCGACCGTGGCCGCCTGCATATCTCGGCAGTGTGCGTGGGTGTGGCCGAGCGTCTGGTCGAGGAGTCGCTCAACTACGCCATCGAACGCAAGCAGTTCGGCGTGCCGCTGGCCGAGCACCAGCTGGTTCAGGCGATGCTCGCCGACAGCAAGACCGAGGCCTACGCTGGCCGCTGCATGGTGCTCGACGCCGCGCGGCGCAAGGACGCCGGCGAGAACGTCTCCACGCTGGCGTCGTGCTGCAAGCTGTTCTGCGCCGAGATGGTGGGGCGGGTGGCCGATCGCGCGGTGCAGGTCCATGGGGGGGCCGGCTACATGGCCGAGTATGCGGTGGAGCGCTTCTATCGCGATGTACGCCTGTTCCGTATCTACGAGGGCACCACCCAGATTCAGCAGGTGGTGATTGCACGCAACATGGTGCGGGAGGTGAGCTGATGGCTCTTGGCAGTGAGCCAAAGGCGCTTGGCACTGAGCTGAAGGCTCCGTCAGTGACCCGCCGGGCGCCGGACGAGGAGATCTTCGGCCGCCTGGCAAGCGACTTGGTGGCCGAGCTGCCGGAGCGCTTGAGTACCCGCGTGCTGGAGAACGCCGAGCGCCTGGCCGGCCAGCCGGCGCTGGTCGACGGCGAGGTGCGCTGGTGTTATGCCGAGCTGGGACGCGAGATCCGCGCCGCCGCCGAGTGGCTCGATACGCTGGGGATAGGCCCCGGCGATCGTCTCATGACGGTGAGCGAAAACTGCCGGGCGCTGGTCGTGCTGCTGCTGGCGGCGAGCGAACGCGATGTGTGGGTGGCCATCGTCAATTCACGCCTCACGGCTCAGGAGATCGATGCCATTCGTGACAACTGCCAGCCGCGCCGGGTGTTCTATACCAGCGCGGCATCGCCGGAGGCGGAGATCCACGGCGAGCGGCATGGCGCGGATGCTTACGACCACCCCAGCCTGGGCCGGTTGAGGCTTTCGCCACTGGCCGAGGTCGAGGCCGAGCCAGTCGCGGCCGGCGGCGCCGATCAGGTCGCGGCGCTGATCTACACCTCGGGAACCACCGGCACGCCCAAGGGGGTGATGCTGACCCATCGGGGCATTCTGTATATCGCCACTCTTTCGGGCGGCATGCGCCACCTTTGCGCGGGCGAGCGGGTCTACGGCGTGCTGCCCATGTCCCACGTCTTCGGCCTGTCGTCGGTGTGCATGGGATCGCTCTACAACGGCGCCTGCCTCTACACCGTGCCGCGCTTCGATGCTGCCACCATGCTGACAGCATTGGAACGGGAGCGCATTACCGTGCTGCAGGGCGTGCCGGCCATGTTTGCGCGCACGCTGGAGTTTCTGCGCCGTGAGGGACGCACCCTCATTGCACCCGAACTGCGCTATATCTCTGCCGGCGGCTCGCCGCTCGACGGCGATCTCAAGCGGCGTGTCGAGGCGCTGTTCGGCCTCACCCTGCACAATGGCTACGGTCTCACCGAGGCGAGCCCGACCATCAGCCAGACCCGCCTCGACGATCGTTTCGACAGCAATACCGTGGGGGGCATACTGCCGCTGCTGGAGTATCGCCTCGAACCGCTGGGCGAGGCCGGCGAGGACGAACCGGACCATGCAGGTGCCGGCGAGCTGTGGGTGCGGGGCCCCAACGTGATGAAGGGCTACTTCCGCCAGCCGGCCGCCACCCGCGCCAGCCTCACCGAGGAGGGCTGGCTCAATACCGGTGACATCGCCCGCTTCGACGAGGACGGGCAGCTCTATATCGTCGGACGCAGCAAGGAGTTGATCATTCGCTCCGGCTTCAACATCTATCCGCCGGACGTGGAGGCGGTAATCAACGAGCATCCGGACGTCACCCTCTCGGCAGTCGTGGGCCGACAGGTGGCCGGCAACGAGGAGGTCGTTGCCTTCATCCAGTGCGAACCCGGTGCCACTGTCAGCGATGCGGAGCTGCGCGATTTCATCGCCGAACGCCTGGCTCCGTACAAGCGACCGACGCAACTGGTATTGATGGATGCGCTGCCGGCCACCGCCAGCGGCAAGATCCTCAAGGGACGCCTGCGTGAGCTGGCCAACCGCGAGGGGACGGCATGAGTGAATCCAGCCAATCACCCTTGATGGGCTACCACGAGCTGCTCGGTATGCGGGTGGTGGAGTGGTCGGAAGGGGTTGCTGTGGTCGAGCTGGTGGCCGATGAGCGTCACCTCAACCGCAGTGGCATCGTGCACGGCGGGGTGCTCACTTCGATGCTCGACAGCGCTCTGAGTCTCGCCGGACTCTACTGCGAGCTTCCCGGACGGGTGCGCCGCGGCATGACCCTGTCGCTAACGACCACCTTCGTCGGGCCTGCCGGTCCAGGCCTGCTGCGTGCCACCGGCAGGCTGCGCGGCGGCGGGCGCAAGGTCTACATGGCCAGCGGCGAGGTCGTAGGCGCCGGGGGAGAGCTGCTGGCCATGGCCGAAGGCGCGTTTCGTCGGCGCGGTGGCAGCGAATCGCCGGAGGGCGTCGCCGAGTGACAGCGGCGCGGCAACGCGCCGGCCTGCTGGCGCTGGTCACGTTGGCCACCTTGGGCCACCTCGTCACCGCTAGCACCGTCCTGCAGGGTGTCGGCGTGCTGGCGCTGGCGGTCTACCTGGTCTCGTTGCGCGGCAGGCTGACGCCCATGGCTCGCGGCCTTCTCATTGTGGCCGTCGTGTTCACGCTGGTCGCGCTGTGGCGCGTCGAGGCTCCCGGCCGTTTGCTGTTCGAAGCGGCCGGCCGTTTCGCCTTCTTCGCCACCTTCATGGTGGCATTGAGCCTGCTGCGCCTACCGGCCTATCGCTCGCGGCTGGTGCGTCGCTGCGGCCGGGCCATGCTGCTGCAGCCGCCGGGGCGGCGCTATCCGATCCTTTCCCTCGGCTCCGCCCTGTTCGGCATCATCCTCAACATCGGCGTGCTCAACCTGTTTGCCGGAATGATCGAGAAGAGCAATACCCTGGCGGCAGCGCAAGGGCGCGCCTGGGTACAGCGGGCACGCCAGCGGCGGATGATGCTGGCCCTGCTGCGCGGCTTCTCGCTGGCACCGCTGATCTCTCCCATGGGCATTGGCGTGGCGGTGGTGCTCTCCAACCTGCCCGAGCTGCGCTGGCTCGATCTTGCTCCCTATGTGATCGGCGCGGCGCTTGTCATCTTCCTGGTGGGATGGGGCATCGATCACCTTACCGGCCCGCATCCCGCCAATCGCAAGGCGACGTTGCCGACGCCTTCCCTGGTGCCGCTCGGCCTGTTTTGCCTGCTGCTGCTGGGCATCGTTTCGCTGGTATTCCTGCTGGCCTGGGCGCTGCAGCTTCGACTACCCATCGCTGCCCTGATGGGAGCGCCGCTCGGCGCGATCAGCTGGCTGGCCTGGCAGCGGCGCCACCTCGGCATGCTTGGCGTGCCGGCGGCGCTCGTCAGCCTGCATCGACAGTTGCCGTGGCTGTTGGCACCAAGCGCCAACGAGGTGGTGGTGCTCGGTGCTGCAGGCTATCTCGGGCATCTATGTGTGGCGTTGGTACCGATCTCCAGCCTCGGTCCACTCATGGCGATCGTGGAGCCGCTGGGAGCGGCCAACGCCGTGTTGGCGATGCTGCTGGTGGTGGGGCTGGCCCAGGTCGGGATCAACCCGATCGTCACCGTGACGCTGCTCGTCGGCTTGTTGCCGACACTGCCCATCGAGGGGCTATCGCCGGCGCTTGTCGGTGCCTCGCTGATGGTGGGTTGGGCGCTGGCGTTGATGTCCTCGCCGATGACGGCCTCGATGTTGATCCTGTCGCGCTTCACCGGCGTTGCCTCGACCCGTATCGGCTATCGCTGGAACGCCCGCTTCCTGCTGGCCTGTATCCCGCTGCTGGCCGGCTGGTTCCTGTTCGCACCCTGGTGACGGTGAGCTCTACGCCAGTGAGTGACTTCAGCGGTGCTTGCCATCCATGGCCAAGGTGGCCTGGCGATGCGGGCCGCCCAGGTGGCGCGGGTAGCCGAGCGCCTCGATGGCGAGCAGGTCGATGTCGCTGGCGCGATAGGCCCAGCCGCGCTCGGCCAGCACCAGGCTGGCCGCCTCCATGGCGGCATGTGGGTTGGCATCGTCGTCGTGCGCGGCATTTGCCAGGGTGGCCAGCAAGCTGCCCTGACGGCTCACCACGACTGCCTGACGCAGCGACTTCAACGCGTTGGCCGCGGCCTGCTGCTGGTTGGCGTCGGCGCGTAGAGCGACCAGCTCCGCCATGCCGCCCTCGGCCGATACGACCAATGCCAGATCGGCGTCGATGCTTTCGAGATCGGCCGCCGTTTCCACGGAAAGCAGGGCGATGCGCAAGCAGTGGGGCGGACAGGTCGCGTCGACTCCGGCGGCGACCAGGCAGGCCTGGGTGTTGTCGTCTGAACGAGCGGTGAATTCAATGTTGGCCCGCTCGGCTTTGCTCTGTAGATGTGCGAACAGCGGATGCTCGCCGAGCAGGGCGAGTCGTGTGAGGGTGGGAGCCTCTCCGGCATCGGGCACCTTGTGCGGAGCACGGGCGGCGAAGAAGGCGTGGATCAGCCCGGCGCGCTGGGGCGACTCCATGCACTCGAGGAACAGCTCGCGTTCGCGGCGCAGGCCCTCGGCGAGACTTCCTTCGCCGCTGGTGGCGATCGCCTCGATGCAACGGAAGGGCGAGAAGAGTTGGGGTACTTCGGCTTCCAGCTTGGCGCGGTAGCGCGCGATCGCCTCGGGGGCGGCCGCGGGGGGCGGGAGTTCACCGGTGACGCGCGGCGTTCGCCTGCCGTCGAGCACGTCGCGTGCCGCTGCCAGCCCGGCCTCGAGCGGGTCGTCGACATCGAGCACGGCATCGACGATACCCAGCGCCAAGGCTTCGTCGGCATCGGCGAAACGCCCGCTGGTGATCAGGTCCAGCGCCGCCTCGATGCCGGCGAGACGCGGCAGGCGTTGGGTGCCGCCGGCGCCGGGCAGCAGCCCCAGCTTGACCTCGGGCAGGCCGACCTTGGTGCCGCGCAATGCCACGCGCAGCTGGCAGCACAACGCGACCTCGAGCCCGCCACCGAGCGCCGTGCCGTGCAGGGCAGCGACGATGGGCTTGGCGCTGGCTTCGAGAAAGGCGATCACCTCGGGCAGAATCGGCGCCTGGGGCGGCTTGCCGAACTCACGGATATCGGCGCCGGCGATGAAGGTGCGGCCGCGGGCGACCAGCACCAGGACGCGTGCCTGGGGATCTTCGTTGCCCTGGGTGACGGCTTCTACAAGGCCCTGCCGCACGGCCTGTCCCAAGGCGTTGACCGGTGGGTTGTCGATGACGATCACGCCGATATCGTCATGACGCTGGTAGGCGACGGGGGACGTCATGCGGTATGGCTCCCTGTGTCAGGCTTCGGTTCGAATGGATGGTACATGTACGCTACCTCATGAATCGACGGGAGGCGCCATCTTCGCCGTATGCGGTCCCGCGTGGCGCTGACTCCAGCGCGCCAGGAGCACGGCAGGCAGCAGGGCGGCCATCGCACTACCCAGCAGTTCGATCTGGCTGAGTGGTACCATGCCGCCACCGGGCAGGGCGAACAGCAAGCCGGCCACCAGCACCAGGCCGCGGGCCGGGATTTCATGCAGAGCGCCGATGCCCAGCCGACCCACGCCGATCAGGTAACCCTGCATGGCGGAGGCGAACAGCACGATGCCCACCAGCGCCTGGACGAATACCAGGCCGATCTGCAGCGGCTCGCCCTGCATGATCAGCGCCGGGTTGAGCACGAACAGGAACGGAATGAAGTAGATCACGCTGCCCAGGCGCATGGCCTGCAACCCGGTGGCCATGGGGCGTGCGCCAGCCACGGTGGCGGCGGCGAAGGCGCCCAGTGCGACGGGAGGCGTGATGAAGCTGAGCATGCCCCAGTAGAGGATGAACATGTGCACCGCCATGGGATCGAGCCCGCCGCCCTGGATCAGCGCGGGCGCCAGTGCCACGGCAAGGAAGATATAGGCGGCGGTGACGGTCATGCCGATGCCGAGCACGAAGCTGGTCAGTGCGCCCATGATCAACAGCAACGGCACGCTACCCCCGGCGATATGGATGAAGTCGTTGGCGATGGTGCCGGAGAGACCGGTCATCGACAAGGCACCGACCAGCATGCCGACGCCGGCCAGAATCGCGATCAGCTCGGCGAACAGCTTGGCGGCAGAGGACAGCGACTCGCCCAGCTCGCCCAGCCCCCAGCGGTTACGGCGCGAGAACTGGTTGAGGACCAGCAGCAGGGCGGTGGCATAGAAGGGGGCCACGGCCTCGCGCTGCATGACCAGCAGCATCCACACCAGCAGGGCGAAGACGAAGATGAAGTACCAGCCCTGCTTGAGGGTCTGCCACAGGGAAGGCAACTCCTCGGCGGGCAGGCCCTTGATATCGTGGCGAGCCGCGTAGGCGTCGATCTGGATGAACAGACCGAGGAAATAGAGGATCGAGGGAATGATCGCGGCCAGCGCTACGGCGGCGTAGGGCACGTCGAGGAACATCGCCATGACGAAGGCGGTGGCGCCCATCACTGGCGGCATCAGCACTCCGCCGGTGGAGGCGCAGGCCTCGACGCCGCCGGCGAACGAACGGCCCATGCCGATGCGGCGCATGGCGGGAATCGACAGTACGCCAGTGGTGAGCACATTGCTGATTACGCTGCCGCTCATCGAACCCATCAGCCCGCTGGAGAAGATCGAGACCTTGGCGGGCCCGCCGCGCACGTGGCCCAGCAGGGCGAAGGCCAGGTCGATGAAGAACTTGCCGCCGCCGCTCTTCTGCAGCACCACGCCGAAGACCAGGAAGCCGATGACCAATCCGGCGAACGCCTGGAGCGGCACGCCCATGATGCTCTCGGTACTCATGGTGTGGTACATGGCAGTCTCCTCCAGGGTGGAGGGAAACGCCTGGATCGGCCCGGGAACGATGTCCGCCACTAGCGGGTAGAGCGAGAAGGTGGCCACGATTACTGCGATGGGCCAGCCGCCGGCACGCCGGGCCGCCTCGACGATCAGCAGCCACCAGGCGTAGCTGGCCAAGATGGCGGTGTCGGGGGCGGCGAAGGCCCAGCCGCGTTCGAGAATCGATTCGGCGTGGTAGACGAAGTAGCCGCCGACGATCAGCGTCATGAGGCTCAGCGCATAGTCATACCACGGTACCGGGCGATGCTGCAGCGATGGCACGACCGGCCACAGCAGATAGACCAGCGGCAGCAGCAGAGCCACCACGGCATAGTAGAACTGCGTTTCCAGCCCGGTCACGAAACGCAGCCAGCCCAGGTTGAACAGGTAGTCCAGCGTCATCGCCATCAGCACGACCGTCACCGTGCCGGGTATCCAGCGCAACGCCTGTGGGAGCTGGCGAACGTGGAAAACCTTTTCCTTTACCTGCTGCGAAGTGTCGGGTGGGGAACTGGCGGTGGTCATGGCAGCATCCGTGAGGCGAAAAAGGGCGGCAGTGCCGCCCCGAAGTCAGACATTCGTCGAGTGATCACTCGAAGATCGGGTCGAAGCCGGCATTGCGAAGGGCCGCGGCACGCGCCTGCATCCAGGCTTCGCGGAACTCATCCTCGTCGTCAGGTGCGTCGGCAAGGAAGCCGTCCCATGTCTCGAGCAGCAGTTCCTGGCGCTCGATCAACTCGTCCTGGTGGGCCTGTATGTCGTCGGTCCATTCACCGATCTCCTCGTAGTACTCGACCACGGCGTCATGGAAGGGCAGCACCCAGGTCAGATCCTGGTACTCGAAGGCGTAGCCCACGGCGCCCGGTGCGGCGTCCTTGTAGTCGTCGTAGTTCTCCTGCAGCGCCTTGATCAGGCCGTAGGCCACCTTGTCGTCGAGATCCTGGTTGGCCACCACGATCGGGTAAGGGTAGCTGGCGCTGGGCACGGGGTTGTCGGCGCTGACGTTGCCCGCCCCGGCGGTGACTTCATGCGGTTGGAAGTAGGGCGCCACCGCCAGCATGCGCTCCCAGCCCTCGGCATCGTCGGGGTCGAGCACCGGCCAGCTGATGCCGCGGGGGCTGCTGGCGAGCTGCTGTGCGGGTGGGGTCACGGTGGTAGTGAAGGAGGCGTCGACATCGCCGGCGATGATGCCGTCGAACGAACGCGCATAGCCGGGATAGTCGACGCGCTCGACGTCGTCCCAGGTCAAACCGCCGAAGGCCAGGTAGGCTTCGGTGCCCTTGTTCAAGGCGTCGTCACCGCGGATGTAGGCGATGCGCTTGCCGGCCAGGTCGGCCGGGGTCTCGACGTCGAGGTCGCCGGCCACCGCCAGCGACAGGCCGAAGGAGGCAGTGGAGGTGGTAATCACGCGGATGGGCTGGGGTCCCCAGTCGCGATCGGCAAACATCATTACTCCCTCGGCACCGTAGTAGCTGGCGATGCCGCAGGCGCACAGATCGACGCGTCCCTGCTTGAGCGGCGTCATGCGCGAGACATCGTTGTCGCCGGGCAGGATGCGCACCGAGGTGCCGTAGTGATTCTGCAGCATGTTGCCGATGGCCACGGCCTGGGCGTAGCCGCTGGAATTGGTGCCGTAGGCGGTCCAGGCCATGGTACGCGGCAGTTCGACTTCGGCAGCCTGGGCCGTGCCGATGGAGATCAAAGTGAAAGGAACAGCGGCAACAATGAGGGAGCGAGACAGCTGGCGCATGGAGCAACTCCTGTAAAAAGTGATTGTTGTTTTGCTATGCGGTATTTGATTCCGAAACTGAACTCGATACTAGGAAGACCCCGCTGCAGTGTCAACGCATGCTTGACGTTGGGTCGCCATCTGCTTTCCGCTAGGCGGAATGTCGCTCAGGGAGGGGTGAAAACACTCTACAAAAGAAAGGCTTGCCCACGATCGGGTTAGGCAGGAAAACAGCCGGCTTCGACCAAGGTATAGGCGATCCGGCTACTCAGAGGGGCGGGAGAGTTCGCGCCAGGCGGCATAGCTGCTGAGAAAGACCCGCCCCGTCATGTCGTCGAGGAAATCGCTGCACTTCAAGCGATCCATGACCGGCCCTTTTACTTCGGCCAGGTGCAGGGTGACGCGAGAGTCCTTGAGGCGGGCATTGATGGCGTCGAGGCTTTCCAGCGCCGAGGCATCGATCAGGTTTACCGCCGAGCAGATCAGCACCACGTGTTCGAGTTCCGGACGAGTGGCCACCAAGTCGTAGACGGTGTCCTCCAGGTAACGAGCATTGGCGAAATAGAGACTTTCATCGATACGCAGCAATGCCACGTGGCTGACGCTCTCGGTTTCGTGACGTTCGACGTTGCGGAAGTGTTCGGTGCCGGGGATGCGGCCCACCAGCGCGCTGTGCGGACGGCTGGTGCGATAAAGGAAAAGGCCGATGGAGAGTGCCACACCGCTGATGATGCCGGCTTCGACGCCTTCCACCAGAGTCAGCAGGATGGTGACCGCCATGGCCGAGAAATCGCTGCGCGAGTAGCGCCAGGTCTGTCGGATCATGGGGATGTCGATCAGGGTGATGATCGATACGGTGATCGTTGCCGCCAGGGTGGCGATGGGAAGGTACTGGAGCGTTGGCGTGAGAAACAGCGTCACCGCGCCGATGCCGATAGCGGCGAAGAGTCCTGCCAGCGGGGTCTGCGCCCCGGCATCGTGATTGATAACGGTGCGGGTCAGTCCGCCGGTGACCGGCATCCCCGCGGAAAAAGCGGCGACGACATTGGCGCCGCCCAGGCCGACCAGTTCCTGATTCGGCGAGATGCGCTCGCGACGCCTGGCGGCCAGCATTTGCCCCATGGAGACGGACTCGACGAAGCCCACCACGCTGATCAACAGGGCGGGTACCAGTAGCGCCTGCCAGAGGGAGGCCTCGAAACCGGGCACGGTGAGCGGTGGCAGCCCTTGGGGAATATCGCCAATGACGGCGACACCGATCTCGGCCAGCTCGAAATACCAGGTGGCAAGCGTGGTCGCTATTACGGCGAAGACAGGACCTGCACGGGTAATAAGGTCGGCCAGAGGCTGAGGGAGGCCCAGGCGGCGCAGGGTCGGCCGGCCGTACTGACGCAGCAGGAGCAGGAACGACAGGCTGCCGATTCCGATGATCAACGTGGGCAGGTGCAGGCCGGGCAGGCCACGGGCAAACTCCGCCAGCCTGGGCAGCAGCTCGCGAGCGCTGAGTTCGACGCCGACCAGGTAACCCATCTGGCTGGCAGCAATGAGAATGCCCGATGCGGTCAGGAATCCTGCGATGACGGGGTGGCTCAAGAAATTGGCCACGAAGCCCATGCGCAGCAACCCCATGACAAGCAGGATCAGGCCGGAGAGCAGGGAGAGCACCAGCGCCGCCTGCAGGTACTCGGGCGTGCCCGGTGTGGCGACCCCCGACAATGCCGCTCCGGTCATCAGCGCAACGATGGCGACCGGCCCCACGGCCAGGGTTCGGCTGGTGCCCAGCAGGGCATAGGCGATGGCCGGCAACAGGCTGGCGTAGAGGCCCACCACAGCCGGCAGCCCAGCCAGCACGGCGTAGGCCAGCGACTGGGGTATCACCATCACGGTAACGATCAGGCCCGCCAGGAGATCGGCGCCGCCCAGGCGCCTGTTGTAGTGAGGCAACCAGGTGAGGATCGGTAAGTAGCGTCTGAGCATCCCGTCTCTTAGATGGCAGGGGGCTTGGGAACACCAGACTAAACGATATTGGTGGTTGAGTTGAGTGTTGGTTAGCATCAGGTGAAATAGTTGCTGCAGAATGACAACGACCGACAGGACACGCCATGAAGCCCGAAACCATCGCCCTCCATCACGGCTACGCTCCCGACGACCAGCACGCCGTCGCGGTGCCGATCCACCAGACCACCTCGTTCTCCTTCGACAATGCCCAGCACGCGGCCGACCTGTTCGACCTCAAGGTCGAGGGCAATATCTATTCGCGCATCATGAACCCAACCTGTGCGGTGCTGGAACAGCGCATCGCCGCGCTGGAGGGTGGAATCGCCGGCCTGGCGGTCGCTTCGGGCATGGCCGCAATCACCTATGCCATCCAGACCATCGCCGAGGCCGGCGACAACATCGTCTCGATCAGCGAGCTGTATGGCGGTACCTATAATCTCTTCGCGCATACCTTGCCGCGCCAGGGTATCGAGGTGCGCTTCGCCGACAAGGACGACATCGAAGGCATCGAGTCACTGATCGACGCACGCACCAAGGCGGTGTTCTGCGAAAGCGTCGGCAACCCGTCCGGTAGCGTGGTCGACATGGCAAGACTGGCCGAAGTCGCGCATCGCCACGGCGTTCCGGTGATCGTCGACAACACCGTGCCCACGCCTTTCCTGTGGCGCCCCATCGAGCACGGTGCCGATATCGTCATCCATTCCGCGACCAAGTACATCGGCGGCCATGGCACCACGATCGGTGGCGTGATCGTCGACTCGGGCAAGTTTCCCTGGGCCGACCACCCTCAGCGTTTCCCGCTGCTCAACGAGCCGGACGTTTCCTACCATGGGGTGAGCTACACCCGCGACGTCGGTGAAGCCGCCTTCATCGCGCGGGCCCGTGTGGTGCCGCTGCGCAACATGGGGGCGGCGCTCTCGGCCCAGGCGGCCTGGAACCTGCTGCAGGGGCTCGAGACGCTGGCGCTGCGCATCGAACGCATCTGTGCCAACGCACGCAAGGTGGCCGAATATTTGGAAGCGCACGATGCGGTGACCTGGGTGCAGTATGCCGGATTGCCCGGTCACAAGGATCATGTCCTTGCCCAGCGCTACATGAACGGCCACGCTTCCGGCATTCTCAGCTTCGGTATCCAAGGCGGCCGCGAGGCGGGGGCGCGCTTCTACGACGCGTTGGGCATGATCCTGCGGCTGGTCAACATCGGCGACGCCAAGACCTGCTCGTCGATCCCGGCCTCGACCACCCATCGCCAGCTCAACGATGACGAACTGGTTGCGGCCGGTGTGACGCCCGACATGGTGCGGCTCTCCATTGGCATCGAGCACGTCGACGACATCATCGCGGACCTGGAGCAGGCACTGGCCGCCAGCCAGGCGTAGAGCAAGCGCGACGTCGCTTCCCGAACGGTCAGGCCTCTCACCGCTCCTTCTCGAACGCAGGAGAGGGCGGTTTTCGCCACATCGAAGAAGAGAATATCGACCGCTCAGGGTGAGACTTGAGTAGCGCTTTCGTCTGTCAGGCGAAAGTGGTGATGCGTATGTCACTTACTAAACGTTAATCTCTGGTAAACCCCAATAACTGAGACGAGACGCCATGCGGATCCTTATGCTTCTACTGGCTGTGGCTGCGCTTGCCGGTGGACTCTTTATTGCTCGCCTGAGTGGCGCAGGCTGGCAGGCCTTCTCCGGGGTTGGCCTCGGGGTGGTGGCCGGTCTTGCGGTGTCACTGAGCGGTATGGCTGCGGTATATCGCGCCAATGCCGATACCCTCGCCAATGGTCGTATGGTCGCCTGGCTGCCCATCACGCGGGATTATCTCTCCCTGCGCCAGATGGCTCATGGTCTTATTCGTCAGGCCAGCACCACGGCCATCGCTTCGGCCGAGGTTTCCCATCACGCCGATCGCATGGACCATCGGCTGGAGCGCCAGGAGCAAACCGTGCGCGAGGCCTCCTCGAGCATGGCGGCAATCACCTCGGCGATCGAGCAGGTGGCGGCTAGCGCTTCCAATGTGGCCACCCTGGCCAGTCGTTCGCGGGATGCCAGTCACGTCAGTCGTGAGTCGCTGGGTCAAGTCATCGAGGAGATGCAGGCCCTGGCCGAGCGCTCCGAAGAGGCGCTGGAACTTCTCAACATGCTGAGCCAGAAGGCGGACAGCGTGCGCCACGTCACCTCGCTGATCGAGGAGATCGCCGAGCAGACCAACCTGCTGTCGCTGAATGCCTCGATCGAAGCCGCCCGGGCCGGCGAGCACGGGCGCGGTTTTGCCGTGGTGGCTGGAGAGGTGCGCCAGCTCGCCGGGCGCACCGCCGATGCCACGCGTAACGTCGAAGCCCTGGTAGGAGACATCGGCGACAGCAGCCATCGCGTCGTCGATACCATCGGCCACCTGATGCAGCGTGTGGGCGACCGGGCCAAGGAGATGAGCAAGGTCGGTGAGCAGCTCACCGAGATGACCGGTCATTTCGACCAGGTGGAGGGTGAGATCCGCTCCATCGCCGAGGCCATGGAAGACACCAACCGGCACTCGCAGCGAGTGGCGGGGACCCTGGGCACGCTGGAGGAGGACGCCGAGCAGGGCAACCGCGACATGCACGGCCTGGCGAGCCAGGCGCGCGCCCTGATGGCCGGTGCCGAGGCGGTCGATGCGGCTCTTGCTCAGCAGCGCCTCGAAGGGCGTCATCAGCAGGTATTCGAGGCCGCCCGTCAGGCGGCAGCCAAGATCGGCACGCTGCTCGAATCGGCCATCAAGCAGGGCGAACTCGATGAGCAGACCCTCTTTCATGCCCAGTACACGCCGATTCCCGGTACCAACCCGCAGCAGTACGAGACCGGCTTCGTTCACTACACTGACGAACATTTCCCCAGCGTCCAGGAGCCGCTGCTGGAGCGGCTGGGCGTTGCCTATGCCATCGGTATCGACCGCCGCGGTTACATCCCCACCCACAATGTGCAAAGCAGCAAGCCGCCTACCGGCGACTACGAGCACGACCTGAAGTTCTGTCGCAACAGGCGTATCTACGAGGACACCACCGGGCAGCGCTGTGGCACGCATGAGCAGACGCTGTTGCTGCAGACCTACAAGCGCGATACGGGCGAAATCATGCATGACCTGTCCGTACCGATCTATGTGGGAGACAAGCACTGGGGTGGTTTCCGCGTAGGCTACAAGCCCGAGACGGCGTAAGCCTTCAAGCGCTGGCCCGGCGTCGCCGTGTCAGCGCTGCTCCGGAATCGGTGCGGTGCCGCCCGGGGCCAGAGGCGAACGCGTGCGGGTATTCCAGGCCGACCAGGAATAAAGCGCCAGGCTGGTCCAGATCAGCAGGAAAGTGGCAAGCTGCGCCGACGAGAGCGGTTCGCGGAACACCAGCAGTGCGATGAAGAACTGAATGGTAGGGTTGAGGTACATCAAAAAACCCAGCGTAGCGAGGCGCAGGCGTCGAGCGGCTCCTGCGAAGGCCAACAGCGGCAGGGCGGTGATCACGCCGCTTGCCACCAGCAGTAGCGTAATGCGAGGCCCACCCAGGAAATGGGAGAGTTCGGCTGCGCTGAGCCAGGCGAGTGCCATCAGCCCTAGCGGCAGCAGCAACAGGGTCTCGACGAAAAGCCCTGAAAGCCCATCGAGAGGCACCTGCTTGCGCAGTAGCCCATAGGTGCCGAAGCTCAGCGCCAGCGTCAGGCTGATCCACGGCAGCTCCCCCAGCAACAGCAACTGGATGGCGATGGCCACGCCGGCCAGCACCACAGCAACACGCTGCAGCCCGGCCATCGCCTCGCGCAGCACCAGCATGCCCAGCGCAACGTTGACCAGCGGCGTGAGGAAATAGCCCAGGCTGGCCTGGAACACCTGCCGGGTCTCCACCGCATAGATGTATAGCCCCCAGTTGATGGCGATCAGCACGGCGCAGCCGAGCACCCGCCCCAGGCGACGAGGTTCGGCGAGCGCCTTGCGGATGGGCCCCCAGCGCTTGAGCAGGGTCACCAGCCCCACCAGGAACAGGCACGACCAGATGATGCGATGGATCAGTACTTCGAAGGCGGGAACGCCGTCGAACAAGGCAAAGAATAGCGGAAAGCAACCCCACATGACGTAGGCGGCCAGGCCGAAGCCGACGCCGCGTGCTGCTTCACGATCGCTCAAGGACTGCAGGGGCATGCCGGATACTCTGATGACGTGAAGCTACAATTTAGCAGCCTATTGAACCCAGCTCCATGTCCCCGGGACATCGTCGCAAGAGGCGCGCAATCGGGCTGACGTCACTGCCTGCCTGAGTTAGGCTGAAGCGATAGACGACCAACGACTAGGGACCATCCCCATGAGCGATTTGCGTACGACCCTGGTTCAGTGCGACCTGCGCTGGGAAGATCCCGAGGCCAACTGCCGCATGCTCGAAGAGCAACTGGGCGAGCTTGGCGGTGAGGATACCGACCTCATCGTACTGCCCGAGATGTTTTCCACCGGCTTTACCATGAACTCTCGCGAGATGGCCGAGCCCATGGAGCAAAGCCAAGCCGCCGCATGGCTGACCGAGCAGGCGTCCAAGCGCAACTGCGTCGTCACCGGAAGCGTGGCAATCGTCGAGGATGGCCACTACTACAACCGCCTGATCTGGGCACGACCGGACGGCAGCCGTGTCTGCTATGACAAGCGACACCTGTTTCGCATGGCAGGTGAACATGAGCGCTACTCCATGGGCCACGACAGGGTGATCGTAACGCTGAAGGGATTTCGTATCCTGCTCAGCGTCTGCTATGACCTGCGCTTCCCGGTCTGGCTGCGCCAGAGCCCTGGGCCCGGCGAGCACTTCGAGTACGATGCGCTGCTGTGCGTCGCCAACTGGCCGGCGCCGCGACGGCACCCTTGGCGAATCCTGTTGCAGGCTAGGGCGATCGAGAACCTGTGCCCCGTCATCGGCGTCAATCGCGTCGGCGAGGACGCCAATGGCATGCGCTATTCCGGTGACTCCATGCTGGTGGACTTCAAGGGTGAGGCAATCATCGACGAGCCGCCCGATACGGCTTTCATCAAGAGCGCAACGCTTTCTCATGCAGACCTCGAGGCGTTTCGTGAGAAGTTTCCCGCCTGGCGTGACGCCGATCATTTCACATTGTCCGATGGGGTCGGGTTCTGATGCGGCTCGACCGTTTTCTGGCTGAGACCACCGAACTGACCCGCAGCCTTGCCAAGAAGGCGCTGCATCGTGGCGAGGTCAGCGTCAACGGGGAGGTCATCAAGCAGCCAGCCAGCCAAGTGGGCGAATCCGACCGAGTGGAATGGGCCGGCCAGCCGCTGGTCCTGGTCGGATTGCGCTACGTGATGCTCAACAAGCCAGCCGGCGTGGAGTGCAGTGCGCGCCGCGGGCTCTATCCGCGCGTAGTGGATCTCATCGACCTGCCCAAGGCAGAGCGCCTGCAGACGGTGGGACGGCTCGATGTCGACACCACCGGGCTGGTGCTGTTGACCGACGATGGCCAGTGGTCGCATCGTGTCACCTCGCCACGCAAGCGCTGCGCCAAGATCTATCTGGCCACCCTGGCCGAACCGCTTGCCGGCGAAGCATTGGCCGCAGCCGCCAGACGCTTCGAAGAGGGCATTCTGCTCGACGGCGAAGAGAAACCGACGCTACCGGCAAAACTCGTGATGCGCAGCAGCCACGAGGCCGAGCTGACCCTGTACGAGGGGCGTTACCATCAGGTCAAGCGTATGTTTGCCGCCATTGGCAACCATGTTACGGCGCTGCATCGCGAAGCGGTGGGGCCGCTATCGCTGGGAACACTCGCCTTGGGAGAGTGGCGCGAGCTGAGCGATGACGAGGTGGCCGCGTTCGCCTGAGTCAGGCGGAAGGCGCATAGGTTTCGCTACGGTCGCGACCACGATGCTTGGCCTGGTAGAGTGCTTGGTCGGCCAGACGAATCAACTCGATCGGATCATCGGCATGTGCTGGATAGCTGGCGATACCGCAGGAGAGACTGACGCAGCCGAGCGCTTCGCCACCATGAAGGAAACACTGCTGGCGCATCGAATTCAACAGGCGCTCGACGGCTTCGCTGGCCTGCTGCGGCGTAGCGCCGGGCATTACCACGACGAATTCCTCGCCACCCAGGCGGCAGACCACATCGGCCTCGCGGAAGTGCTCGTCGATCAGCCGTGCCGTGTCTATCAGCACCGCATCGCCGGCCTCGTGCCCATACAGGTCGTTGAAATGCTTGAAATGGTCAATGTCGAGCATGACCAATGACAGCGGCGAGCCGCGTCGGGCAATGGCCGCTTCGTGAACGAAGATATCGTCGAAGTGACGGCGGTTCTTCAAGCCAGTCAAGGGGTCCTGGTAGGAGAACGCTCGCAGTTGCTCGACCATGAGCTGCAGTTCCTGGGTGCGATCAGTCACCTGCTGCTCGAGGTGCTGGTTCAACTCGACCAGCTTACGCTGGGTAAGGGCATAGTGACGCAGCGAGATCGCCACGATGGCGAGGCTGAAGCCCAGCGCCCCCAGGCTGACTGGAATTTGCCGCCACGGTAGCAGGCCATGGGCAACCGCCATATCGAGCAACAGCAGTAGGCCGAACAGGCCGTAGGCAGCGATGATCAGCCGCTGTTCGCCGTTGAGTTGCTTCAGGTGTATGGCAATGAGGGCAAACAGCACCGGCAGGCTGAAGGCCAGCAGGACATCATAGACCGGGAATGTACTGGAGAGATTGACGATACCGCTCAGCGCCAATGCCAGGGCTAGGACCAGATACCCCAGATGGAATTGCCACAGCCGACGAATCCAGCGTGAATGCTGGCTCGGAAACCAGGGTTCGAGCAACAGGCCGATGCCAACCGGTAGCGCGTAGTAACCGGCAGCCGCGAGGTAGTTCCATAGCAGCGGTGTCGCCAGCAGCAGCTGGCTTGCCTGGGTCTCGGCCAGGATCATCACGCCCGAGGCGAGTGAAAAGATCCCGATGCCGGCAAAGGTTTGCCGGCGCTGATGGATCAGCGCGAAGCTACCGGCCAATAGCGCGAGCAACAGGCAAAAGGCGCTTACTGCCAGGTCGGTTGCCGAGCGATTCAGGATCATGGCGAAGAACTCGGGGCGGTCCATCAGGCGGACTTCTCCCCACAGGCCGATATCGGTGTAGTTGGAGTAGACTCGAAAGGTGAGCTGCCTGCCGGCGAAATCTTCGGGAAGGCTGATCGCGTGCCAGGGCCAGCCGATGAATGGACCTTCGCCTCGGTCGTCGAAACTGCCGTGCTGATAGATCAGTTCGCTATCCAGATAGGCCTGGGCAATCAGGTCGATACTGTAGATATAGAGTACCGGGTCGCGCCATTCACCCGCGGGTAGGGTGATCCGGAACCACACGTGGCGATGTCCTTCACGGCCCGGCGGATTGGAAGGAAAATCGATGGCCTGCCAGGCTGTCTCGTCAGCCGTATCGGTGAGCCAGGCGGGATTGCCGTCGTCGAGTCGTGGCGAGTCGCCCCAGCGGTATTCCCAGCCTGTGTCCAAATCCAGCGAGGGAGGCGATGCCGTGGCTACGACAGGAAACAAGAACAGCACCAGCACCAATGGTGCGGATAGCCGCAACGAGAGGACAAGGCAGCGCATGCGTGGCGTTTCCTGTGTTCCTGACAGGCCAAGCCCTATTATAAGCCATAGCCGATCATAGAGCGCGTTATGCATTCTTAGGCCTTCGCACTTATACCGTTATCTCCATGTTGCATATTCCTATCTCCGCCTATCTCTTCAACCATGCACTCAAGAGTGCGATACAAGGCCTGCCGCTTTGACCAGGGCACGAGTGTAGTCGCTGGTAGGCCCGGCCAAGAGCGCCTGGCATTCACCCTGTTCCACCAGGGCTCCATCCTTCAGTACGAGTACGCGGTGCGCCATGGCACGCACCACGGCCAGATCATGACTGATGAAGAGAAAACTCAAACCACGGCGCGCTTGCAAATCGCGTAGCAGCTCGACGAGCTGCTTCTGCACGGTGCGATCCAGTGCCGAGGTGGGCTCATCGAGTACTACCAGGGCCGGTTCCAGGATCAAGGCACGGGCGACGGCGATGCGCTGGCGCTGGCCGCCGGAAAACTCGTGAGGGTAGCGTGCTGCGCAGTCGGCAGGCAGACCGACTTCGTGGATGGCGGCTCGTACGCGCTTATCCACCTCCTCATCGGCAAGCTCAGGGAAGTGGAAGCGTAAACCTTCACTGATGATGTCGGATACCGGCATGCGTGGGGAAAGTGATCCATAGGGGTCCTGGAACACCACTTGAATGCGGCGACGCCGCTTGCGCAGGGCATTGCCGGTCAGGCGGTCCAGCCGTTCGCCGTCGAGTTCTATCTCGCCGCGACTTTCCACCAATCTCAGCAGTGCCATGGCCAGCGTGGTCTTGCCCGAGCCGGACTCCCCGACGATACCCAGCGTTTCGCCCGGTGCCAGGTGCAGGTCGATCGGCTTCACCGCCTCGAAAGCCGGAGGACGCTTGGCGAACAGCCGTTTCGGACGTTGGAAACTCACTGCAACGCCGCGCGCCTCGAGCAATGTCTGCGTCGAGGTGACCGGCGCCGGACGGCCGATCGGCTCGGCATCCAGCAGCGTTCGTGTATAGGCGCTGCGTGGCGAGGCAAAGACTTCGCCAACGGGTCCTGTCTCCTGCTCCTGCCCATCGTAGAGCACGCAGATGCGATCGGCGTGACGCCGCACCAGGTTGAGGTCGTGGGTGATGAACAGCATACCCATGCCGTGGCGATCGCGTAGCTCGGCAAGCAGGGCAAGGATTTCCTGCTGCACGGTGACATCAAGTGCCGTGGTGGGCTCGTCGGCGATCAGCAGCTCTGGATCGTTGGCGATGGCCATGGCGATCATCACGCGTTGCCGCTGGCCGCCCGAGAGCTGATGCGGCCAGGCGTCCAGCAGTTCATCGGGGCGCGGCAGCTTGACTTGTTCCAGCAGCGTGCGGGTGCGCTCACGAGCCGCACAGCCCGATAGTCCCTGGTGCAGGCGCAGGGTTTCACTGATCTGCTTGGCCACGGTGTGCAGTGGGTTGAGCGAGGTCATCGGCTCCTGGAACACGAAGCCGACGCGCCCGCCTCGTAGCCCCTGCCATTCGCGTCTCTTCAGCGTGGTGAGGTCGGTGTCGCCAAGCCAGCGGCCGCCCGTGATCTGGGCATTATCCGGTAGCAGGTTCATGGCACCCAGGGCCGAGACGGACTTGCCGGAGCCGGATTCGCCGACCAATGCCAGGGTTTCACCACGTCGTACTTCCAGGGTCAACTCGCGGAGAACCGGCTTGCCGTCGAAGGCAATCGAGAACTTGTCGAGGCGCAGCAAGGGTTGCGATCGAGAGTCAGGCATTGGGCTGGGTCCTGGTCAACGGCGTGGCGCTGGGTGCGTGCTGAATGTGTCGTGGGTCGAAAGCGTCGCGCAGTCCCTCGCCGATGAAGACCAGCAGCGAGAGCATCAACGACAAGCTGACGAAGGCGGTAATGCCAAGCCAGGGCGCGTGCAGGTTGTTCTTGCCCTGGGCCACCAGTTCACCCAACGAGGGTGAACCTGGCGGTAGGCCGAAACCGAGGAAGTCGAGCGCCGTCAGGGTGGTGATGGCGCCGGTGAACAGGAACGGGATGAAGGTCAGGGTCGCCACCATGGCGTTGGGCAGTACGTGACGCCACATGATCAGCCGTGATGGCAGTCCCATGGCCTTGGCGGCACGCACGTATTCGAGGTTGCGGGCACGCAGGAACTCGGCACGCACCACGTCCACCAGACCGAGCCACGAGAACAGCAGCATGATTCCCAACAGCCACCAGAAACCGGGCTGGACGAAGCTGGCCAGGATGATCAGCAGGAACAGCACCGGCAGCCCCGACCATATCTCGGTGAATCGCTGGCCGATCAGGTCGGTCTTGCCGCCGAAATAACCCTGAATGCCGCCGATGATCACGCCCATCACCAGCGAGCCACCGGTCAGCACCAGGGCGAAGAACACCGACAGGCGAAAACCGTATATCACGCGCGCCAGTACATCGCGGCCCTGATCGTCGGTGCCCAGCCAGTGCCGTGAATCGGGGGGAGAGGGCGAAGGGCGCATCATCTGCATGTCCAGTGTCTGGTAGGAGAAGGGGATCAACGGCCAGACGGCCGTGCCACGCTCCTCGATCTGCTCGCGGATGAAAGGATCGTGATAGTCGGCGCGGGTGGGCAGGAAACCGCCGAATTCCGTCTCGGGATAGTCCACCAGCAGCGGCACGTACCACTGGCCGTCGTAACGCATGGCGATGGGCCTGTCGTTGGCGATCAGCTCGGCCCCGAGGCTCACCATGAACAGGGCGAGGAAGATCCACAGCGAGACCCGGGCACGGCGATTGCTGCGGAAGACGTCGATGCGGCGCCGCGTGATGGGGGAGAGCTTGGAAGTGAACGCAAATGCCATCGGCTCAGGACTCCCGTGTCTCGAAATCGATGCGTGGATCCACCCACACGTAGGTGAGGTCGGAAACCAGCTTGAGGATCAGTCCGATCAGGGTGTAGAGGAACAGCGTGCCAAAGATCACCGGATAGTCGCGCTGCATCACTGCCTCGAAGCCGAGCAGCCCAAGCCCCTCGAGCGAGAAGATCACCTCGATCAACAGCGACCCGGTGAAGAAGATCGTTACCAGCGCTCCTGGAAGCCCGGCGATGATGATCAACATGGCGTTGCGGAACACATGCCCGTACAGAGTACGCTGATCGCTTGCTCCCTTGGCGCGCGCCGTGAGTACGTACTGCTTGTGAATCTCGTCGAGGAAGCTGTTCTTGGTCAGCATGGTCAAGGTAGCGAAGCTGCCAATGGTCATGGCCGTTACCGGCAGGGTGATGTGCCAGAAGTAGTCCTTGACCTTGCCCCAGGTAGTGAGTTCCTCGAAATCCGGCGAGGTTAGCCCGCGCAGGGGGAACAGGTCCCAGTAGCTACCGCCGGCGAACAGCACGATCAGCAGGATGGCGAACAGGAAGCCGGGGATGGCGTAGCCGACGATGACCAGCCCCGAGGTCCATACATCGAAGCGAGAGCCGTGATGAAGTGCCTTGCGTATCCCCAGCGGAATCGAGATCAGGTAGACCAACAGCGTGGTCCATAGCCCCAGTGAGATCGACACCGGCAAGCGCTCGACCATCAGCTCCACCACCGGCCGATCGCGGAAGAAGCTGTTACCGAAGTCGAAGGTGGCGTAGTCGCGCATCATGGTCAGGAAGCGAATGTGAGCTGGCTTGTCGAAGCCGAACTGCTGCTCGAGCTGCTCGATGAATCGCGGATCGACCCCTCGGGCGCCGCGTGACTCGTCCTGTACCACCACGTCGCCGCCGCCGGCGTCCAGGCGCGTGCTGGCCATGGCATCCATACCCTCGAAGCGGGCCAGCATCTGATCGATCGGGCCCCCGGGGGCAGCCTGAACGATGATGAAGTTGAGCAGCATGATGCCGATCAGGGTAGGAATCATCAGTAGCAGGCGGCGCAGGATGTAACGACTCACGATAGATCATCCTTGTAGAAGCTTGGGTAACGAGTAACACCGGCCTATCTGCGTCGTAGACGGCGGTTCAGCTCGTTTTCACGGTCGGTATCCACCCACCAGGCCGAAAGATCGAAGCCGTACCTGGGGAAGGGCTCCGGGTAGCCGAACTTGTCCCATACCGCGATGCGTGTCTCTCCGGAATGGTACTGGGGAATGGTGATGAAGCTCCACAACAGCAAACGATCCAGCGCGCGGGTGGCGGTATTGAGCTCCTCGCGGCTGTCGGCGCGAATGAGCCGTTCCACCAGGTCGTCCACGGCCGGGCTCTCGAGGCCCATCAGATTGCGGCTCTGAGGGGAGTTGGCGAATTCGCTGGTCCAGTATTCTCGCTGCTCGTTGCCCGGATTGTTGGACTGCGGAAACTGGCCGACCACGATATCGAAATCGAAGCTGCGCAGGCGGTTGAGGAACTGGTTGATGTCGACGATGCGCAATCGACCCTGGATGCCGAGTCGCGACATGTTGCGCAGCATCGGTTGCACGACCCGCTCCATGCCGCTGTCGAACAGCATTACCTCGACGGTGAGAGGGCGCCCGCGGTCATCGACCAGTGTACCGTCACGCACCTCGTAGCCGGCTTCCAGCAGCAGGTCGTAGGCGAGTCGCAGGCGTTCGCGCAGATCGTCGGGGTGGTCGATAGGCACCGGGCTGTCAAACACGCGCGCGGGTAGCTCCTCGCGATGTGGCTCGAGCAGCTCCAGCTCCGCCTCGCTCGGCAATCCCTCGGCCGCCATCTCAGAATTCTGGAAATAGCTCTCGGTAGGGTGGTAGGAGTCGTAGAAGAGATTGGCATTTAGCCAGGGAAAGTCGAAGGTCAGGTTGAGCGCTTCACGTACCCGTGGATCCTGGAACTTGGCACGACGCAAGTTGAAAACGAAGGCCTGCATGCGCGAGGGAGTGCCGTCAGGCACGGTGATGCGCTTGACCAGGCCTTCATGATAGGCAGGAAAATCGTAACCGATCGCCCAAGTCGCCGCCCGGGCATCGATACGATAGTCCATCACTCCGGCTTTGAAAGCCTCCCAAGCGATGTCGCGGTCGCGGTAGTAATCGTAGATCAGCCGCTCGATGTTATGACGCCCCACGTTGACGGGCAGGTCTCGCCCCCAATATTCCTCGTCGAGGCGATAGACGATACGGCGGCCCGGCTCGACGCTGGCAATGCGGTAGGGGCCGGAGCCGGGGTGACGGGCCAGCGTGGGGGCGCTGAAATCACGCTCTTCCCAATAATGCTTGGGCAAAATCGGTAGCTGGCCGACGATCAGCGGCAATTCACGCGAGTGGTTGGTGGAAAATTCGAAACGCACGGTATGGCGATCCAATGCCACCACGTTCTCCACGTCGGCGTAATAGCCACGATAGAAAGGGTTACCTTCTTCTAGCAGCAGGTTGAAGCTGAACACGACGTCATCCGCCGTGAGCGGCTCGCCGTCGTGAAAGCGTGCCTCGGGGCGCAGGTCGAATTCGATCCAGTGCCGATCAGGGTCGAGACGTATGCCTTCGGCCAGCAGACCATAGACGCTAAAGGGCTCGTCGACGTTTTCTGTGAGCAGCGTATCGTAGATCTGGCCGATGCCGATGGCCGGCGTGCCGCGGATGATGAAAGGGTTGGTCGAATCGAAGCTGCTGCCCACCGCGGCCTGAGTCATGCTGCCGCCCTTGGGGGCATTGGGGTCGACGTAGGGGAAATGGCTGAAGTCGGCAGGCAGAGCCGGCTCATCGTAAAGCGCCAGGCCATGCACGGTAGGTACTTCGTCAGTAGCTATTTCGTCCGCCTCGGCGGCGAATGACGAAGCCCCCCAGCCAAGCAAAAGACAATAGACGAGAGTGGAACGCAAGACGAACCGCATCAATGACATCCTTGGTGGAGGCTGGCCCGGCATCCCGGGCATTACCGCCATAAGGTGTCAGGCCATCCGTCGCTTGTAAACCTCGATGTGCAGCGGACGGTGGTTGCCTGATTCAACGTGCCGCAAGGCTGCGCCGAGGAATCTCGAGCCGTTGGCCAGCATGGATGACGTCCCCGTTGAGGCCATTGTGCTGGCGCAGTTCGGCCACGCCGATGCCGTGGCGGCTGGCAATCGCGGAGAGACTGTCGCCACGCTGGACGAGGTACTGCTCGCCATCGATGGAAGCCGAGGGAGCCGGCGCACTGAGTTCTGCCAGCACCGCCTCTTCCTGTTCAATGGGCACCAGCACCACGTCGACCGCGGCGGGGTTGGCATTGCCGTTGGTCAGTCCGGGATTCAGGGCAGAGAGTTCCGCCTGGTCCACGCCAGCCACGCTGGCCAACTGCGACAGGCTGATCGGCGCATTGACCGGCACCTTGGCGAAAGCGGGGGCGTCGTCGATCTCGGGCAGTGCGATGCCATGGGCTTCTGGATCGTCGATGATGGCAGCGATGGCATTGAGCTTGGGCAGGTAGTTCATCGTCTCGCTGGGCAACTGCAGGTGCCAGTAATCACTGGGCGCACCCCGTGCCGCCGCAGCGTGTCGAGCCCGGTTGACCGTACCAGCACCGGCATTGTAGGCCGCAAGCGAGAGCTCGATGTCTCCCTCATACCATTGCTCGGCCTGCAGCTCGATATAGTCCAGCGCGGCCTGGGTCGAGGCGATGACGTCAAGACGAGCATCGTAGCCATTGTGGCGACGCAAGCCCAGTGCATCGGCGGTACCTGGCATGAACTGCCACAGGCCGGCAGCGCCTCGATGACTGCGGGCTTGGGGATCGTAGGAACTCTCCACGAAGGGGATCAGGCCGATCTCACCGGGCAGCCCCCGCAGCTCGACTTGCTCGGTGATCCAGGCCATCCACGGCCGGGCGCGCTCGATGATCTCGATGACGTTGTTCGGGTTGGCACGGTAGTGTTCGATCCACTGCCGCACCCGGGCATCATGGCGACGATCATGCCATTCCAGGTTGTCACGCAGCCGCTCCCAGGCATCCCCAGGAAGGAAATCGAGGCTCAGATCATCCCAGAAATGATGGGTCGGAACGGCCGGCGCGGCCCCGGGGTGTGGGCTTGCCAGTAGGGTCGGACTGGTTGCCGACAGCGCACCGATCAAAGCGATGCCACCGGCAAGGGCCAAGGTCCATTGCCGTGTCGTTCGGTAGGTCATTCCGTTCTCCTTCAGGGCATGTGTCGTTCCCACTGCCCATGGGATGCGTCGATTCTCAGAAACTGTCTTTCCAGGCACGCAGGGTGGCGAAAGTGGCCTGGTCGGTATCGGTACTGCCATGCTGCGCAGCCGTGGCGCGTACATCGGGGTCATTGCAGCGCAAGAAGGGATTGATGCGCTTCTCCCGGGCCAGATGGGTTGGCAGCGTGGGGCGGTCGAGATCGCGGACGCGCTGGGCCTCTACAACGGCATCGGCAACGTCCCGGTTATGCGGGTCAGCGGCCTGGGCAAACCTGAGGTTGGCCAGGGTGTACTCATGTGCAGCGAACACCAGCGTGTCGTCCGGCAGCTCGGCCAGGGTCTGCAGGGAACGGTACATCTGCTCGGGGGTGCCTTCGAACAGGCGACCACAGCCTGCGGAGAACAGGGTGTCGCCGCAGAACAGCAACGGCGGAATGCCGGCGGTGAAAAAGGCAATGTGATCGAGAGTATGTCCCGGTACCTCATGGACATCGAAGCGCCGTCCCATGACCCGGCAAGTGTCGCCTGTGCCGACACGCGCCGTCAGGCCGGCGATGCCTGGATTGTCGGGGCCGATCACCTGCGGCGAGTAGCGATCGATGAGTTCCGGCAGGCCACCGGTATGATCGGGATGATGGTGGGTGATGAGAATGGTGCCGAGAATGAGACCTTCTTGCTCGAGAACACGGATGACCGGCTCTGCGTCGCCTGGATCCACGACACAGACTTCGGGGCTCGTATCCTGGCGCATGAGCCAGATATAGTTGTCGCTAAAAGCGGGAATCGGTGTCACGCTCAGCATAGGCGGTCTGTCCTTCGTCGCGTCGTCAACCGAAGTGAGTGGCGGTCGTTGGCCCGTTTCCTCGCACTCGGCGGCGCGGCCGGGCGCCACCGTAGACTCTCGACCACGGGGCTCTTGACAGGGCCGTGCACGGCAAAAATGCAAGAAATGACCTGCAAAACCGGTGATCATGGAGGTAATGGTCAGCAATGTCAAACCCGCATGAGGCGCTCGCCCTGGCTCGGCTGTATCGAGAGGGGCGCCGCTACTGGTCCAGTGACAACGGCCAGGCCCACTGGCGCGCCGAGCGAGCCTGCCTGGGACCGATCTGTGAGAGCCTTCACGGTGGCCATAGTCTGGAACTCGGCATGGGACCTTCGCTTACCGACATGTCGCCCATCCGCCACAACATACGCTGGGTACCGACGACCGAGCTATCCGAGGATTCTTCCGCCCTGGTGTGTCCCCTTGATGCCCTTGCACTGCCCGATGAGTGCCTTCACCTGGTTATCGTTCATCACCTGCTGGAGGTCGTCGACGAGCCCCATCGGCTGCTGCAGGAGGCGGCCCGGGTCACCGCGGACGATGGCTGCCTGATCGTGCTCGGCTGGACGCCGCTGGGCATGACCGGCCTCTCGCGGCTCTCGCCGGGGCGCCGCAACCGCCTGCCTTGGCGAGGCCATTGGCGCACGCCGTCCAAACTGGGCGATTGGCTCGCATTTGTGGACTTCCGCGTCGAGCGGGTAGACTACTGCGGCTTTCACTTCCCCGGCAGCCTGCCTAACAATGCCGCTCTGGAAACGCTGGGACGGCGCCATAACGTGCCGCTGGGTGACAGCTACATCATTCACGCCCGCCGCCGAAGCCGGCTCGCTCAGAGCCAGCGTCCCAGCTTGAGGCTGCAGGGCACCTTGGGCGGCGGTGCGCTGGGCCATGCCACGCGTGTCGGCAGTACTGCCGTACCGGAACCGAGCAGAAGGATCCCCGAAGTTGAGTGCCAGTGACCCCGACAAGCCGCTACCCAGAGTCATCATCCATACCGATGGCGCCTGTCGAGGCAACCCCGGGCCGGGCGGATGGGGGGCCGTACTGAGCAGTGGCCGGCACGAGAAGACCCTGAACGGCTTCGAGGCGACCACCACCAATAACCGGATGGAATTGATGGCCGCGATCATGGCACTGCGAACGCTCAAGCAGGCCTGTGAGGTTGAGTTGTGGACCGACTCCGAATACCTGCGCCGCGGTATTACCGAGTGGATACACGGCTGGATGAAGCGCAATTGGAAGACCGCAAGCAAGCAGCCGGTCAAGAACGCCGAGCTGTGGCGGGAACTGCTCGAGGAAACCCATCGTCACCGTATCCAGTGGCACTGGGTCAAGGGGCACAGTGGTCACCCCGGCAACGAGCGTGCCGATGCACTGGCCAACGCCGCCATCGATGCCCACTGGGCCCACTGCAAGTCGCAAGCCACCCAACCTGAGTCCTAGACCATGCGTCAGATCGTTCTGGATACTGAAACCACCGGCATCGACCCCCGCGAGGGCCACCGCCTGATCGAGATCGGCGCCGTGGAACTCGTCAACCGGCGCCTCACGGGTAACACCTACCATCAGTACATCAACCCGCAGCGTGAGGTCGAGGCCGAAGCCATTGGCGTGCATGGCATCACCAATGAATTCCTCGTCGACAAGCCGGTATTCGCCGAGGTCGCCGATGCCTTCTGGGAATTCATTCGTGGTGCTGAACTGGTAATCCACAACGCGGCATTCGATGTCGGCTTCATCGACCACGAATTCACGCTGCTGCAGGGCACGCGCGGTGAGCCGCGCCTGGGGCCGGTGGCAGAGCACTGTCGCATCCTCGACACCTTGCAGCTGGCCCGCGAACGCCATCCCGGGCAGCGCAACAACCTCGATGCGCTGTGCAAGCGCTACGAGATCGACAATGGCCGGCGCGTGCTGCACGGTGCATTGCTCGATGCCGAGATCCTGGCCGATGTCTACCTTGCCATGACCGGTGGGCAGACGGCGCTATCGCTGGATGCGGAAGAGCGGAACAGCAGCCAGGCCATGGCCAGCGGTCTGTCGATCAGGCGCATGACCCTGCCCGCCGGCAGTCTTCGCGTGCTGCGACCCGGTGACGATGAACTCGCCGCGCATCAGGCCAAGCTCGAGCAGATTCGCCAGGCTGCTGGCAGCTGCCAGTGGGATACGTTGCCGGGGCCGCTCCAGGGGAGCCGCGATGCTGCGCCGTGAACTGCCGCTCGAAGCCAACCATGGGCGGCTGCTCCGGGTGGCGGCCGGGCGAATAGCGCCCGGGGCCGAGAACACCCCACTGCAGGCCGCGCAACCCTGGCCGGACAGCGTTCAACCACTGGCCTACTGGCATGACGAGCCGATCGCGCTATCGGTGGAAGAGCAGGCCGGGGAGGACTGGCCTGACGGTCGTCAATGGCTTTCCCGGCTCCCCGAATCCTGGTTCCCGCTGATCTCCACGGCCTTGCAGGTGGCGGCCTGGCTGCGCGACCACCGATTCTGCGGCCGCTGCGGAGTGCCTGCCTCACGGCTCGACGCTGAGTTCGCCATGCACTGCGAGCAGTGTGGGCACCGTAACTATCCTCGCATATCGCCCTGTATCATCACTCTGGTGACGCATGGCGATGCCATGCTGTTGGCCCGAAGCCCACGCTTTCCGCCTGGCCGTTATTCCACCCTGGCGGGTTTCATCGAACCGGGGGAGTCGGCCGAGGAAGCGGTGCATCGCGAGGTATACGAAGAGGTGGGCATCAGTGTGGGGCGGATACGCTACTACCGTAGCCAGGCCTGGCCTTTCCCTCATGCCCTGATGCTTGGCTTCTTTGCGGAAGCGGCCAGCCGCCGCATTCGCATCGATGGCATCGAGATCGCCGACGCAGCCTGGTTCCAGCCGAAGCGACTACCGCAATTGCCGCCCCCCTATTCCATCTCGCGGGCGCTGATCGAGACCCACCTAGCCGAAGTGGCCGACGGTATCGGCGTGAAATGAAACGGGCCGCCAGAGGCGGCCCGTTGCAATCGGTAGACCTATCGCTCAGCGATTCGGGAACAGGCTCGTCAGCTTGGTGGCCAGCATCACATTGCCGGTGGCCTTGAGCTTACCGGTCATGAACGCGGTCATGCCATTGACTTCCCCGGTCATGATGCCCTTCAGCGTATCGCTGCTCATGGAGAGGGATACTGAGGGATCGTCGTGCTCGCCTTCCTCGATCGACATGGTGCCATCCTTGACGACCAGATAGTGGCTGCCGTTGTCGCTGAAGTGGAACTGGAAGATATCATCCATGCCCTGGGCAGCCTGGGGGTCGAAGCGTTCTTGCAGTTTGTCTAAGGTCGAGATGGACATGGGGACGTTTCCTTTTTTGATGATCGGGATGGACTTGGCAGCCATCTGCAAGAGATTATTTTAAACGATCGTTTCAATCAAGCCCGTTGTCAGTGACCCCGCTCGGGGGCACGATTGGACGATCTATGCAGAGACGGAGTGGGCAACGTGAATGAATGGCTGATGGACATGGGACGTTTCGTCGTACAAATGTCGATCCTGACCCTGCTGGTCGTGGTCGCGGTAGTCGTGATCGCTCGGATCAAGAGCGAAGCGGGTGAGCGTGTCCGGCTGCGGGTGGATGAGTTGAACGATCGCCTGGAATACCGCCGCCGTCGACTGACGATGGCCGCCACCGAGCCGAGTGCCCGCAAGCGCCTGGCCAAGGCTTTCCGGCGCGATGACAAGAGCCGCTCCCGGGCTGGCCGCAAGCAGACCGGTGGATCCCGCAGCACGGTATGGGTACTCGATTTCCAAGGTGATATCAAGGCCACGGGCGCTGGGCGGCTCGCCGAGGAAATCTCCGCCGTGACGGCGGCCGCGGCCGAAGGGGACGAAGTCGTGATTCGCCTGGAGTCGGCGGGAGGACTGGTGCATTCCTACGGTCTGGCAGCCGCTCAGATCGATCGCCTACGCGAAGCAGGGCTCTCCACTACGGTGTGCGTAGACAAGGTGGCTGCCAGCGGGGGCTACCTGATGGCATGCGCCGCGGATCAGCTGCGCGCCGCACCTTTTGCCGTACTGGGCTCCATCGGCGTCGTGGCACAGTTGCCCAACGTCCATCGCCTGCTCAAGCGACACGATGTCGACGTCGAGCTGTTGACCGCAGGCGAATACAAGCGAACCCTGACCGTGTTTGGCGAAAACACGGAAGAAGGGCGTGAAAAATTCCAGTCGGACCTCGATAACATCCATGGCCTGTTCAAGCAGCATGTGGTTCAGCGTCGCCCGGCTCTCGACATCGACGAGGTAGCGACGGGCGAGGTGTGGTATGGGCACGACGCACTCGAAAAGGGACTGGTGGACGCCTTGGGTACCAGCGAAGCCTATCTGGTGGCACGGATGGAGGAGGCACGGGTGGTCAGCGTGCGCCTGGAAGCTCGGCATCCGATGGGAAAACGACTTGGCCTGGCCGTCAGGGAGGGCGTGGGAGATGGGGTCGAACGCCTGCTGGAACGACTCGATGCAAGCCGATGGGAAAAACGCTGAGTCGAATGCCCATTTCGAGCTTTGTCACACCTCCTGCAACCGCATGAGCGTACCAATCATCTGGCGCGCCTGTTCCCCTTGCAGCGAGTAGTAGATGGTCTGCGATGCTCGGCGCGTCGAGACCAGCCCTTCACGTCTCAGGATCGCCAGGTGCTGGGACAACGCCGACTGGCTCAAGGCCAGTCGCTGGTTGAGTTCGGTGACCGACAGCTCGGATCCATCCAGCAGGCAAAGAATACGCAGCCGATTGTCGTTCGCCAGCGCCTTCAACAGGGCAGTGGCCTGGTCGATGGCCGGGTTGCCGGCCTGAAGAAGGCGGGATGCAGCGCTGTGCGAGGTGCTCATGATGATCTCCCCGTGTTGCTGCCCGAACAATGTTCTGGCTCCGGGCTAGCGGCTTCGGGCGGCTACCACGGCCCACGACAGAGCGCGCAAACCACCTGTCGCAGACGGTGCGATCCGGCAGTGCCCAAGTTTGGTCATGGCATTGCTGATTTAGTCATCATTGATAGTGACACCGCGACTGTCAAACGAAGAATCAACCGAACGACTCATCTCATGACTACAGCACGTCAGGTTGTCAACAATGCGCTCTCGAAATAGACGTTTTTCTAACCTTTTCAAGTCAAATTAGCCGATGGTATGAAGGAAATCCTCAGGGAAACCTCTAAAGTGTCAACAATCAAAGTTTCGTGAGATGCCAGGGCAGAACGCACATGACAACCTACAATGCCGAATTCCAACGCTCCATCGACCAGCCGGAAGCCTTCTGGGCCGAACAGGCGCGCCGGATTCCATGGTTCACGCCGCCCAGCACCATTCTCGAATATGACGAGCAGGGCCACGCCCGTTGGTACACGGATGGCGAGATGAATATCTGCCATGCGGCACTGGACCATCATGTGGCGCAGGGGCGTGGCGACCAGCCAGCCATCTACTGGGACTCTCCGGTCACCGGCGGCAAGCGCACCCTGACCTATCGCGAGATGCGCGACGAAGTGGCCTTGTTTGCCGGCGCCTTGAAGGGCCTTGGGGTGGAGAAGGGTGACCGGGTCGTCATTTACATGCCCATGGTGCCAGAGGCACTAGTAGCCATGTACGCCTGTGCACGCCTGGGTGCCGTGCACTCGGTCGTCTTTGGTGGCTTCGCCCCTCACGAGCTTGCCGTTCGCATCGACGATGCCAGGCCGAAGGTCGTGGTCGCGGCATCCTGTGGTATCGAGATCGACCGGGTGATCCCCTACAAGACGAATATCGATACAGCCATCGAGCAAAGCGAGCACAAACCCGATGCCTGCATCTACCTGCAGCGCGAGCAGCTGCGTGCCGAGCTCGGCGCGCGCGACCACGACTGGTCGACGCTGGTGCAGGACGCGACACCTGCCGAATGCGTGCCGGTCAAGGGCAGCGACCCGCTATACGTGCTGTATACGTCCGGTACAACCGGCAAGCCCAAAGGCGTGGTCCGCGATACTGCGGGTTATGCGGTGGCGTTGCACTACTCCATGGAAACCATCTACGACGTGGCACCGGGCGACGTGTTCTTCTCGGCCTCGGACGTGGGTTGGGTGGTAGGGCACTCCTACATCGTCTATGCCCCTCTGCTGCGTGGCTGCACCAGCGTTGTCTACGAAGGCAAACCAGTCAAAACGCCGGATGCAGGTGCCTTCTGGCGGTTGATCAGCCAGTACCGGGTCAAGAGCTTCTTTACCGCACCGACGGCCTTCCGTGCGATCAAGAAGGAGGACCCCGACGGCAAGCTGCTGCAACAATACGACATCTCCTGCCTGAAGGCGCTGTACCTGGCCGGCGAGCGCCTCGACCCACCGACCTTCCACTGGCTCGACGACCTGCTCGAGGTGCCGGTGATTGACCATTGGTGGCAGACCGAGACCGGCTGGCCGATCGCCGCCAACCTGCAGGGGCTCGAGCCGATGACCACCAAGGCCGGCAGCGCCACCGTGCCGGTGCCGGGTTTCAACGTACAGGTGCTCGATCGCGAAGGCGAGCAGGCGGGGCCGATGCAGCAGGGCAGCGTTGTGATACGGCAACCCATGCCACCGGGCTGCCTGGTGGGAATATGGGGCGATCCTAAGCGCTTTCACAGCGCCTACATGGCGGCCTTCCCCGGCTACTACCTGACCGGTGATGGCGGCTACTTCGACGAAGATGGCTATCTCTTCATCATGGGCCGCACCGACGACGTCATCAACGTGGCGGGGCATCGGCTGTCGACCGGCGAGATGGAGGAGGTGGTCGGCGCACACGAGGCCGTAGCCGAGTGTGCCGTGATCGGCATCCATGATGCGCTCAAGGGTCAGGTCCCGGTCGGCCTGGTGATACCCAAGGATGGCTTCGATGGGGACGAGGTCACGCTCGAGAACGAGCTGATCGCCCTGGTGCGCGAGAAGATCGGTCCAGTCGCTTGCTTCAAGCAGGTACTGGTAGTCGACCGGCTGCCCAAGACACGCTCCGGCAAGATCCTGCGCAAGCTATTGCGTAATATCGCCGATGGCAAGGAGTATGGCGTGCCCTCGACCATCGATGACCCAGCCAGCCTGCAGGACGTGCATGAGGCCATGAAGGAACGTGACGTCGGCTCCGCCCACGAGGCTCGCCAGGTCTGACCAAGGCCGTTTCTGGAGTTTGTATTGCGCCGCCCGCCGGGCGGCGCGCTTGTTGATGGCCCGTGATTCCACATTGGCCAGCATCAACGGTGCCACGTATAATCTTCGCCTCATTCCGGCAACCGCTTTCGTCGGGCGCCGGCGAGGGTTCCCTCACCCCTCGTCAGTCGACATGGCCACACCAAGGCCGCCAAAAAGGATTCACTCATGTTCCTACTGTCGGAAGCGCAGCAACGCCGCTGTCTACTGCTGCTGGTGACGTTCCACATTCTCGTGATCGCCGCCAGCAACTACCTCGTACAGTTGCCGTTCACCCTGTTCGGATTTCATACCACCTGGGGGGCGTTCAGCTTTCCCTTCATCTTCCTCGCCACCGACCTCACGGTAAGGCTGTTCGGCAAGGAGCCGGCCCGGGCCATCATCATGCGGGTCATGCTTCCGGCGCTGATCATCTCCTATGTCGTCTCCGTGGTCTTTCCGCGGGGAAGTTTCGCCGGGATCGAGGCTTTGGGCGAATGGAACCTGTTCGTGGCCCGCATCGCGCTGGCGAGCTTCATGGCCTATGTGCTGGGCCAGTTGCTCGACGTTCAGGTCTTCGATCGGCTGCGTGCCCTGCGGGCCTGGTGGATAGCGCCGGCGGTTTCCACCGTGCTGGGCAACCTTGCCGATACTGCGGCATTCTTCGCCATGGCGTTCTACCGTAGCCCCGATCCCTTCATGGCGGCGAACTGGGTTGAAATCGCCACGGTGGACTACGTGATCAAGCTCGGCATCAGCCTGTTGTTCTTCCTGCCTCTGTATGGCGTACTGCTGGCCTGGCTAAGTCGCAGACTGGTAGAGGTCACCGGGCAGCAGGACCTGGCACCGCAGCGTTCCTGATCGGCAAGAATCCATAGCATCGTCAAGCCAACCACGGGGAGAAGCGATGAGCGTCGAACTCAACTACCAGGATACCGGCGGAGAGGGTACGCCTCTGATCGTGGTGCATGGCCTGCTCGGCAGTGCCGACAACTGGCGTTCCCACATCAAGCAGTGGCAGGCCCAGCGGCGCGTGGTGGCGGTCGACCTGCGCAACCACGGCCGCTCGCCGCACGCCGAGGGCATGAGCTATCGCGAGATGGCTGAAGACCTGCTGGCACTCATGGATCGCCTGGACATCGAGAAAGCGCACCTGCTCGGTCATTCCATGGGCGGTAAGGTCGTCATTAGTCTGGCGCGACTGATGCCCGAGCGTGTGGCATCGCTGATCGTCGCGGATATTGCACCGCAGGCATATGGACATGGCCATGACGCCGTATTCGCCGGGCTCAGGCAACTCCAGCGTGGCAAGCCCACGAACCGGCGCGAAGCCGATGAACTGCTGGCCAAGCATGTGGACGAGCGGGCCACCCGCCTGTTTCTGGCCACCAACCTGGAGCGAGGGGAGGATGGCGAGCTAGTGCTGCGAGTGGGCCTCGATCAGATCGAAGCCGGCTACCGCGACATCATGCACGGGCCGGCCGGGGAGGGAGCCTTCGAGGGACCAGTCCTGGTCCTGCGGGGAGGGCGATCGCACTACGTTCCGGACTCGGCATTGCCAGGCCTGCGTGAAGTGTTACCCAATTCGCGCTTGGTGACTCTCGAAGAGGCCGGCCACTGGCTACACGCCGAACGGCCCGAGGCATTTCAGTCGGCAGTCAATGAATTCCTGGATTCGTTGACCTGAGAAGGGTCAAGGTGCGGCCGTCCCGAGATCGATGGCGAGCCGCTCCAGCGGCGTAACGGCCTCGACGATACCCGCATCCAGAAGGAACTGCTCGAAGCGCAGGTAACGCCCCTGGTCAACGGCCCCGGGCTGCAGGGTCAGGCGAGGGAAGACCTCGGCCCACACTTCCAGGCTGATGGGATCGGCGAGTGCGGGCTCGGCTCTCTCCAACAGCCTCCAGGCCTCCTGCGGATGGTTGACGATCCACAGGGCGGCCTCTTCGAGAGCCGATACCATCCGACGAACGGCATCACGCTTACCGTTGAGCTGGTCACGATTGGCCATCAGGATCAGGCCATCATGGGCGGGCAATCCGTACGCCTCGATTGGCAGCGTTCGAGTCATCACCCCTTCATCGGCCAGTTGCCTGGGAAGCAGGAAGCGATGATGCACCATCATCCCATCGATTCGCTGTTCACGCATGGCATCGAGGGCCGAGTAACCGACCTCCTCGAGTTCCACCAGTCCCAGGCCATTGGCCACGCCCAGCAGCTCCGTCAGCAAGCTTGCCAGCAGCACATCGCGGCCGTCGGCATCGGTAAAGCCGATGCGCAACTCCTCGAGGGGAGTCTCGCGTTGCTCGCCATCGAGGCTATCGCGCAGCACCAAGCCTGAAACGGGAGCCGCCACCAGGGTAGCCACACGCACCAGGGGCATCCCTTTGTCGGCCAGCAGGTGCAGCTGGGGCTGGCGTCCTAGCGCCAGGTCGGTGCGTCCTGCCGCCAGAAGCTTGGTGGGTACGCTGGGATCTGCTGGCATTATCAGCGCTACATCCAGGCCGCGACGCGCGAACATACCCTTTTCACGCGCCACCAGCAGGGTGGCGTGCTGGGGGTTGAGATACCAATCGAGGGTGACCGTCAGGCGAGTCGTAGGCGGCGGCACGATGGGCTCGGCAGGCTCGCTGACCACCGAGGGCACTTCCAGTGCCGGCTCGGCCCGACGCTCCTCCTCGACGGACGGCTCGGTCGGCAGCAGGCGTTCCCCCCCTTCCGGGCGCAGCACCGCATGAGGCACTTCGACCACCGGAGAGGCTTCGCTTGGCGCCAGTGTTTCAGCGTCGCGCAGCAGGGGAGGTACCTTGACGAGGCTATCGAGCTGCAGCGGGGGCGTGGGGAGCGGCACGGCATCCCTGTCGGCTTCGGCCGGAAGCTGCAGGGAAAGCGGCATGATCAGGATGGCGATCGTTCCAGCCAAGGCGCGAGCCATGCAACTTCGATGAGGCTTGGCCATGGATGGGGAATCTCCAGGAAAACGTAAGTTTCAGTGAGCGATTAGTCTATCGTTGTCATGCCGGCCATGGCTAGCCGAGGTGTTGCCTGCTCGACTACGGGCTCTCATGGCATAATGGGGCCCTTCAGCTCGAGGTCATGCATGGACACCATCAATACCCTTTTTCTGCTTTCCGGTTTTCTGATCGCCCTCAGCGTCGTGGCTAGCCGTATTTCGTCAATGGTTGGGCTGCCACTGCTGCTGATCTTCCTGGGCCTGGGCATGCTGGCAGGCGAAGAGGGAATTCTGGGCATCCAGTTCGACGACTATTCGCTGGCGTTTCTTATCGGTCATCTGGCGCTAGCCATGATTCTGCTTGACGGTGGCCTACGGACCCGGCTCAAGACCTTTCGTGTCGGCTTCAGGCCCGCCTTGTCCCTGGCCACGCTGGGTGTGTTCGTCACCAGCGGCGTGGTGGGGCTGTTCGCCATGTGGATCTTCGACCTCTCCCTGGTGCAGGGGTTGCTGGTCGGCGCCATCGTCGGCTCGACGGATGCGGCCGCGGTATTTTCGATGCTGAGTGGCCGAGGCGTGCATCTCAACGAGCGTGTGAGCGCCACGCTCGAGATCGAATCCGGCACCAACGATCCCATGGCCATCTTCCTGACCCTACTGCTGGTCGAGCTGTTGGTGGGAGACATTCGCGGCCCGCTCGAGACAGTGATGTTCATGGTGCTGCAATTCGGCCTCGCCACGCTGATCGGCCTGGGTGGTGGCTGGCTGAGCGCCAAGCTGTTGCGCTGGCTCGACCTCGCGCCCGGGCTCTATTCACTGCTGGCCCTGGGCCTGGGCTTCTGTGTCTTCGGCGCGACCAGTTTCCTTGGAGGAAGCGGCTTCCTGGCGATTTACCTGACCGGGCTGATGATCGGCAACCAACCGGGCCGACACCTCAACTTCATTCTCCCCGTCCACGATGGGCTAGCCTGGCTGAGCCAGATCGGCCTGTTCCTGATCCTGGGTCTGTTGGTCACTCCATCGGGATTGCTCGAATTCGCCCTGCCGGCCTCGCTAGTGGCGCTGGTCTTGATATTCGTCGCACGGCCGCTGGCGGTACTGATCACCGTCAAGCCCTTCTTCCGCTTTCGCTGGCGCGAAATTGGCTTCATATCCTGGGTGGGGTTACGGGGGGCAGTTCCCATCGTACTCGCCATCTTTCCGGTCATCGGTGGCGTGGAGAATTCCGCGCTCTACTTCAACGTTGCCTTTGCCGTAGTGCTACTGTCCCTGCTGGTTCAGGGAGGCACCTTGCCGTTGATGGCACGCTGGACGAAGGTGGAAATCCCCATGGGAGTCACCCCGAACCATCGGGGACCGCTGGGTATTCTGCCGGAAAACGATTATGAGATGTTCGTCTACAACGTGGATAACCAGGACCTCGAGGATGTTCCCATTCGTCTGCTGCGCTTTCCCTCCGGCGCGGTGATTTCGGCGCTCTTCCGCCAGCACGCCATGCTGCATCCCAAGGGCAGTACACGACTGAAACCGGGCGACATCATTTGCGTGATCGGGCGCAGCGAAGACCTGCCGGCACTCAATCGGCTGTTCAGTGGCGATGCCAAGCTCAAGCGTGAGCGTGCCTTCTTCGGTACCTTCACTTTCGATGGCGATGCCTTGATGAAGGATATCGCCAGCGTCTATGGCCTGACGCTCAGCCCCGGCGAGAGCGAGATGACACTTGCCGATTTCGTCTCACTGCGCGTTGGCGGCCATCCCGTGGTCGGTGACGATATCGACTGGCACGGCATTCATTGGGTCGTCAGCGAAATGGACGGCAACCGTGTCACCCGGGTCGGCTTGCGCCTTTACTAGGCTCAAGTTTCTGGCAAGCACCGCCATCATGATCCTTCTCATCGGGTTGGCCTTGATCATCGGTTTGTTGATGCTGACCTTTTAATCCACTCGTGTTCGAGACAGTGATCTGGCTCTATTTTTTTCCTTGAATCGACCTTGAACATGCAGACCCAGCCTCACATTCGCTACTATCGTGTCTATACGTACAAGACGTAGAGGCTGGAGCTTGCGATGTTGCTCTCGCATCAACAGTGGCTCGCGCTGCTGATAGGCCAAATAAGCGGCACGTTTCTGTTCATGATCCTGCGCTGGCCCCCCGCTGTCGATCACGACCTGTTCCTTGCCTTTGGCGGGATGCTGATACCCACGGCACTGGCCTTCATCGGTGCTCTGCTTGGACGGATACACAGTCGGCAAGGGGCAACGCTAGGCATGGTAATTGGCTATGTCGCGTTCTTCGCGCCGGCCAGTGTGGTCATGCTTGGTAACTGAAGCCGCATCAGGGGCAGATAGCACTGCGCCCGGCGATGGCCGGGCGCAAAGGGTATGACTGAGCATGAAGGCAATCAGCCGGGGATCGCAAAGCTCGCGGCGTTGAGCCATAGGTGGGTAGCGACACTGGCCGCATAACCCAAAATGATCACCGGCGCCCAGCGAAGGTGGCCCATGAAGGTGTAGTTGCCACGCGCCTGTCCCATCAACGCAACACCGGCAGCGGAACCGATCGACAGCACGCTGCCGCCCACCCCGGCCGTCAGTGTGATCAGCAGCCATTGTCCATGGGACATCTCGGGCTGCATGGTCAGTACGGCGAACATGACCGGGATGTTGTCGACCACTGCCGAGACCAGGCCCAGCACGATGTTGGCCCAGGTAGGGTTCCAACCGTAGTAAAGCGCCTCGGAGAGCAGTCCCAGGTAGCCCATGAAGCCCAGGCCACCCACGCACATCACCACACCATAGAAGAACAGCAGGGTATCCCACTCCGCCCGCGCCACGCGATTGAAGACGTCGAACGGCACCACGCCGCCCAGTTGCGCCAGCTTGCGCTCGTCGCCCCGAGCCGTATAGCGAATGCGCTTGCGCTCCAGCGAGCGGGGCAGGCTGCGGCGCAGGTAGTAGCCGAAGAACTGCAAATAGCCCAGACCGGTCATCATGCCGAGCACCGGTGGCAAGTGGAGCAGGGTGTGGCAAGCGACAGCCGTGGCCACCGTGAGCAGGAACAGGGCAATGATCCGGCGCGCACCACGCTTCAGCCAGACATCCTCGTAGACACCTTCCGGCTTGCGGTTGTTGATGAACAGACTCATCACCACCGCAGGTATCAGGAAGTTGACCAGCGAAGGCACCAGCAGCGTGAAGAACTCGTAGAACTGTACGATGCCGGCCTGCCAGACCATCAGCGTGGTGATGTCACCGAACGGGCTGAACGCACCACCGGCGTTGGCTGCAACCACTATATTGATGCAGCAAAGGTTGATGAAGCGCTTGTCGCCCTCGGCCACCTTGGTCACCACCGCGCACATCAACATGGCCGTGGTCAGGTTGTCGGCAATGGGCGAGATCACGAAGGCAAGTCCGCCGGTCAGCCAAAACAGCTGCTTGTAGCTGAAGCCCTTGCGCACCATCCAGGAGCGCAAGGCATCGAACACACGGCGCTCGTCCATGGCGTTGATGTAGGTCATCGCCACCAATAGGAACAGCATCAGCTCGGTGAATTCGAGCAGTGTTTCGCGGAAGGCGTGTTCGGCCTCGTTGGGCATGCCGGCCTGGACATAGACCCAGCCGATCATGCCCCAGATCAGACCGGCCGCGACCAGCACCGGCTTGGATTTGCGCATATGCAGCTTTTCTTCGGCCATGACCAGTGCGTAGGCGAGGACGAAGATGATCACGGCAAGGAAACCGACCGCCGAGGCGGTCATCTCCAGGCTGCCGGTCACAGCGAGCGCGGCAGGGCTGAACAGCATTGCAGAAAGTGCAAGCAGCAGTGCGCCCGGCCACCGGGAGATGCCCCGGAGCCTGGCGAGAGAGCAGAAGCCAGTTGGCATGGATGGGTACCTGAGTGAAAGTTTAGGGGAGGGTTAAAAGACCGCTCCATTCTATCACTCGATATTGCTTTGCAGTATAGAGAATAAGCCTAACAATTAGCCTTAAAAAGAAAAAAGCCCCTGAAAAATCAGGGGCTTGAAAAAGCAATGGCGGAGGGACAGGGATTCGAACCCTGGGAAGGCTCTCACCTTCGCCGGTTTTCAAGACCGGTGCATTCAACCGCTCTGCCATCCCTCCGGCTCACGGGGGCGAATATTACCAGTTATGCTCATGAGGTCAAGGGCTGGGAGCCAGGTACTGCCAAGGAGTTCGTATGCCGTGCCATGTAAACCCGGAAGTGAAGCCGACGCCGGCCGTGGCTGCGGCAGTGGTACACCAGGGCAGGGTGCTGATGGTACGGCGCCGTCGTGCACCCAACGCCGGCATGCTCGCCTTCCCGGGAGGTCGAGTGGAGCCGGGTGAACCGCTGCTGGAGGCAACCCTGCGCGAATTGCACGAGGAGACCGGCATCGTTGCCGAACCAGAGCGTGTGCTGACCGCCATCGACCAGTTCCAGCACGACGAACAAGGCAACCTGTCGAGCCACTTCGTCATCGTGGTGGTGACCTGTCGCTGGATGAGCGGGAGCGCGGTCGCCGGGGACGATGCCAGCGAGGTTCACTGGCTCGATGCCGCTCAGGTGAGCAGCGAACCGAGCCTCTGCGCCAGTACCCGGCGTGTCGCCGCCGACCTGCTTGCAGGCAGCACGAGACGATGAAGGTTCGTTGAGTCTTGTAGAACTAAGGACTTGCGTCGGGAACCAACCGACGGCATCCTTGGTCAACTGCAGAGATCAAACCAAGATCAATCACAGGGAGCTCTGGATCAATGGCCTATCACGACACACATGTGGCCCAGCACTCGTCACAGGCCGTCAGCGCCAACAAGGTGCTGCGCAATACCTATGCGCTACTGGCAATGACACTGCTGTTCTCCGCCGTCACAGCGGGTGCCGCCATGGCCATGGGCGTCGAGCGGATGAACATCTTCGTGTTCTTCATCGGCGCATACGGCTTGATGTTCCTGGTACACAAGACCGCCAACTCGGCTACCGGCCTGCTGGCAACCTTCGCCTTCACCGGCTTCATGGGCTTCACCCTCGGCCCGATCCTCAGCGCCTATCTGGCCCTGCCCAACGGTGCCGCGTTGATCATGAACGCCCTGGCCATGACCGGGCTGACCTTCATCGGCCTCTCCGCCGTGGCACTGGTATCCAAGAAGGACTTCAGCTTCCTGGGCAACTTCCTCCTGGCAGGCGCCATCGTGCTGATCCTGGCCATGGTGGCGGGCCTGGTCTTCCAGATTCCCACCCTGATGCTGATGGTATCGGCCGGATTCGTGCTGTTCGCCTCGGCCGCCATTCTCTACCAGACCAGTGAGATCGTGCACCGCGCGGGTGAGACCAACTACATCCTGGCCACCATCACGCTGTACGTCTCGATCTACAACCTCTTCATCAGCCTGCTGTCGCTGCTCGGTATCATGAGCAACGACTGAAACCAACAGGTCCAGGTATCGCCAGGCCCCGCCGATGCGGGGCCTGCGTGTTTGAGAAAGCAGGAACTGCCATGCGCTATGGTCTACTCGTCGAAGGGGCGCCTTACAGCAGCCAGGCATCCCATTCCGCACTGCGCTTTGCCGCAGCGCTGATAGCGAAAGGGCACCAACTGGAGAGTGTCTTCTTCTATCATGATGGAGTCTACAATGCGGCACGCTTAGCCGCGCCCCCCCAGGACGAACCCCACCTGTACGATGCCTGGTGCTCGCTACACGCCGACTACGGCACGCAACTACAGGTCTGTATTGCCGCCGCACTGCGTCGTGGACTGCTCGACGCACGGGAAGCCGACCGCCATGGCAAGGCAGGCCATAGCGTCGAACCTCCTTTCGAGCTGACGGGGCTTGGCCAGTTGATCGACCTGGGGCAGACGGTCGATCGCCTGGTGACCTTTGCCCCCTGAGGAAGCAACGATGTCATCAAATGCCAATGTCAGCGGCGATCTGCTGGTCATCCTGCGGCATGCGCCGCACGGCAGCAGCTGGCTTCGGGAAGGGCTCGATGCGGCATTGGTCGCCGCCGCCTTCGGCCAGTCGGTAAGCCTGCTGTTCCAGAGCAATGGCGTCCTGGCCCTGGCCAAGGGGCAGCAGGGCGGCCCTCTAGGCCAGAAGGGCACCGCGGCCACGCTGGACATGCTGGAGATGTACGATATCGAGTCGCTCTATTTCGACCTGGAGGCATGCGAACGCTTCGGGCTTGTCCAGCACGACCTGCTGCTTCCTGCTGCCGGCGTCGATGCCAATTCGATCCCTCAACTGATTGCCGGGCATCGGCTGGTCCTGACATTCTGAATGGCGACGATGCTACTGCGAGGATGCCCATGATCCTGCATATACTCAATCGACCACCCAGTTCGAGCCTGGTCTATCGCGATACGCTCGCCGCCATGGGAAGCGAGGATCGACTGCTGCTGATCGAGGATGGCGTATTGGCTGCCATGACGGCACAGGTTCGCCACTTCCAGGCGATAGACGGCCGCCTTTTCGCTCTGCGCGAAGACCTGAGTGCGCGGGGGTTGGAGGGCCAGTGCGACGCCAGCGTCCAGGTCGTCGATGTGGATGGCTTCGTCACCCTGACCGAAGAGGCCGACAAGACAGTGAGCTGGTTCTGATGGCTTCCGCCGAGATCGATCGCTACCTGAGGGTCGGTACCGAGAGTATCGCGCTCGACCCCGAAGGCTATCTCGTCGACCTGTCGGACTGGACGCCGGCCGTGGCCGAGGCTCTGGCCACCGAGGAGGGCCGCGAGCTGACCGCGGAGCACTGGGAGGTGATCGAGGTGATTCGCAGCTTCTACTCGCGCTACGAGGCGTCGCCGGCCATGCGCCCGCTGGTCAAGGCGGTAGGCCAGGCACTAGGGCCGGAGAAGGGCCGCTCGCTGCACCTGATGAAGCTCTTCCCAGACAGCCCCGCCAAGGTGGCGGCACGACTTGCCGGGCTGCCGAAACCCGCCAACTGTCTCTGACGGCCGCGACATGAATTTCCTGGCCCATGCCTGGCTTGCCCGTGGCGGTAGCGACGACTTCCTCTACGGCAACCTAATCGCCGACGGCGTGAAGGGAAGCGACCTGTCGGCGTGGCCGGCCGAGGTTGCCAGCGGCATCCGTCATCACCGTCGTGTCGACGCCTTCGTCGATACGCACCCGGTGGTGCTCGCGGCACGCAGGCGTGCGCCTCAGGAGTATCGCCGCTACGCGGGCATCGCCCTCGATCTGGTGTGGGATCATTTCGTGGCACGGGAGCTCGCACTCGACAGGCACGAATCCCGCCTTGTGCTACGCAGCTACCGGGTGCTCGGCCGCCATCCCGCCCCGGCCCGCCTGGAGCGCATGGTTCCGGCGCTGGTCGCCCAGGACTGGCTACATCGCTATGCCGACTTCGGCTTCACCTGCGATGCGGTACGCGGTATCGGTCAGCGCCTCTCGGGCCCTAATCGACTGGCGCCATTGGTACCGTGGCTGAAAGAGGATTACCCCGACCTCGAGCGTGACTTCCGCCGCCTGTGGCCGGCGGTCACCGATGTGCTCGAGATTCCCGATCCCAGAGCCGGTTCGATCGAGCCGACACCACACTCCCCACGGTTCCGGGCTCGTCAGCTCGGTGGCATCTCGTCAGTGATTATCCAGGTGCGGCTCGTGGCTGGCTGAGATCTTGCATTGCGCACGCGCTTTCGGCTCGCAGGCACGCGCGAGCAGGTGAACCAAGATGATGGAGGCACAGACCGGCACGGCGATCGCTACCCAGGACATCGGAAACCCGAGCGTGTCGGCACTGAGCCGTGCCTGGCGTGCAATGAAGCCGCGTGTCGTATCCATTCCTGGGCCGAATAGGCTGAAATAGACCACCGGCACCAGGAAAATCAGCACTGCCGTGCCGCGTACGAGCGCCGCGAGCTGCATCCAAAGCCTTCCTTTGTCGTGAAAGGGATCCTGGACGAGCGCCGGGTCGGCTTTCGACTTGAAGGAAAGAGTGGCGCCGAGCAGCCCACTCCAGACCATCATGTAGCGGGCCATTTCCTCTGTCCAGGACGGTGGAGCACTGAAGGCATAGCGCGCCACGACCTGAATGGCCACGAACACCAGCATGGCCGTCAAGCACAGCACTGCAAGGCGCCGGGTTAGCCAGTCAAGCCGATCACTGAAGATGATGATTGAGCGGTACATATCCGGTACACCCTGTCATGAGCATTGATGATTGCAGCCTCGAACGCTATGCGACTCGGCTGCAATCCTCGACAAAGACGTCGCGCACGCCAAGCTCAACGGGTACGTTCAGCGAGTCCAGACCAGGTCTCCACCTGTTCCGGCGTCAGAGTCGTATCATGGTAGGCCGGCTGTGATAGCTCGCGAAATTTCTCCCTCGCTTCATCCGACAGCACCATCACCTCCACACCGGCGGCCTCGAGTTCTGCCAGTGCTCTTGGCGTGGCTTCCTCCAGCCAGGCGCGATTGGCCTGGTTGGCAATGTAGACGGCCTCATCGACTATTTGCCTCTCCTCATCGTCCAGGCCCCGATACCAGTCGTCCGACACGAGGACGGCGCGCAATGCATTCATGACATTGGCATCGGTGAAATAGCGCACGATGTCCGTCTGCCCGAACATGATGGGTACGAGTGGCGTATTGATGTAGCCGTCGACGATACCTGTCTGCAGGGCAGCGGGAACTTCGCCCCAGGAGACGATGGTGCCATTGGATCCCCAGGCCCTGTAGAGGGCGATCTGGGCATCATCGAGGGCGCGCATCCTCAGGTCGGCCATGTCGTCAGGCGTGGTGACGGCCTTCCGTGTCGTGATGATGCCCGAAGGTGGGCCGAGCGGTACGATCGCCAGTAGTCGAACGCTGGCGTGTGCGATGTCATCATTGATCCGTGTCAGCACATCGCCTTCGGCCAAGGCCCGGTCCATGTGGGCCACACCATCAAACAGGTAAGGTAACCGTACGCCGAAGATGAATGGGTCGATTCGTGCGATCGAGTTTACATCCGATAGCGATACTTCCAGCAGCCCCATTGCTATCTGATCGAGCTTTTCCGCTTCACCGCCAATGGCGTCACGCGGTAGCTCCCTGGCCATCAGGCCCCGCTCGTTGAGCGCTTCGGTGAAGTGGTGTGCCCAGACATAGGAGCCCGACTTCTCGAGATCCGGTGGGCTGTCGAGGGCCACCTTGATCTCATTGCTCAATGCTGCAGTGGGCAGTGTGATAAGGGCGGTGGCAAAGGCTAGTTTTTGCAACAGTTTCATGGCGTGTCTCCTTTGTGGTTATTATCGTCAATCTACTTTGAAGCCGAATATTCGCGGCAGTATCAGACTGATCTCCGGGAAGAATGCGATGATCAACAGGGTGACGATCTGCACGGCGATAAACGGAAGGGTTGCCAGGGCAAGCCGCCAATAGTTCAGTTTCGCGATAGCCGCCACCACGATAAGACACTTGCCCAGGGGTGGCGTTATCAGGCCGATGCAGAGGTTGAAACACACCACGATGCCGAGGTGTACCGGGCTGATGCCCTGCAGCAGTGCAGTGGGGGCGAGCAGTGGGACAAGCAGGGTGAGCGCCACGGGCGTGTCCATGAACATCCCGGCGATGAGCAGAACGGCGATGAGCAGGATGAGGTATCGAGTCCCGGTGAGTCCCGCTGATTCCACCCATCCTGACAGCAATTGCGGCCAGCCGAGCAGTCCTGCCAGATAGCTCAGTACCGCGATTGCGCACAGAATGATGAAGATTGCCCCCGTCAAGCGGGCCGTTGCCTCGGCAGCCTCATAGAAGAGCTTGGATGTCATTCCTCCCAGGAACCTGCCGACCAGGATGGCGGCCACAACTGCCAGTGCGGCGCCCTCGGTGGGAGTTGTCAGGCCAAAGACGATACTACCGAGGATAATGATGGGTATGGCCAGGGCGGGGGCAGCTCTCAGGAAGCTGGCTCGGAGAGGCGGGATATCGAGGGCACTGCCGCCAGGATGATCCTGTCGCCGTGCAAGCCAGCCATTCATGCCGAACAGCATGCTAGCCAGCAGCAGGCCGGGAAGGATGCCGGCCACGAATAGCGCTGCAACCGATGTGCCGGTCAATCCTCCATAGATGATCATGATGATGCTAGGCGGGATAATGGGGCCGATCATGGAAGAGGCGGCAGTGATGGCTCCGGCATAATAGGGCGAGTAACCGCGCTCCCGCATGGCGGGAATCAAGGTATTCGACACCGCTGCCGCGTCGGCCACGGCGGAGCCTGATATACCGGAAAAGAACAGGCTGGTCATGATATTGACGTGCCCCAGCCCGCCCTTGAGGCGTCCCAGCAGGGCCATAGCAAAGTCGATCAAGGCTCGCGTTACCCCGGTCCGGTTCATCAGCTCTCCGGTGAGGATGAACAACGGCATGGCCATGAAAGCGAAGACATCCAGCTGAGAGAAGATGCGTTGGGGAACGATGGCCAGGTACTGAGGATAGCCCGCTGCAATGAATGCAAGGATCGCGGTGGCACCCATCAGGTAGGCGAACGCAGTGCCGGTGGCGAGGAATACCATAAAGGCTGCGATAACGTACGCCATGGCTGACTCCTAGACCGGTACGGACACCGACGTTGCGGAATGGCCGTCGTTCGACCCCGGCGGTGCCGTGACGATGGACTTCAACTCCGGTGTGGGTGCGGAAAGCCTGGCCAGGTCCGGCTTCGGCCGACGTGTTGTCGGTATCGATTCGAAGGCCTGCTCGATGGCATGAGCGGCCTGTAGCAATTGGGCGTCACCCCTGAACTTGCCGATCACCTGTATGCCGAATGGCATGCCGGCATGGTCAATGCCACATGGCATTGACAGCGCCGGGTTATTGGCCAGCGTGACGACATAGGTGAGTGCCAGCCAACGGTAGTACGGCGAGAGCGACATGCCATCGATACGGTCGGCATAGGGTTGCTGCCAGCCGAAGGGAGTGATGGGTGATACCGGGGCAAGCACCACATCCACATCGGCCAGGGTCTGTTGGAAGCTTCGAAAAAGCCGCGTCTGTTCTGCATGTGCCATGGCCCGGTCGGCCAGGGTCATGGATGCTCCGATCTCGTAATTGACCCTGACGTCGGGGGCGAGGAGTGCCGGGTTTCTCCTGTAGTCGTCATGGAAGGCGGCAACGAAGCTCTCGGCGCGAACGACGTCGAAGCATTGGTCAGCCTCCCTCAAGTCGAAATCGAGTGGCCGGCATTCACCAAACAGTGGCGCAATTTCTTTCATGCGTTCGCGGAATACCTTGCGGATGTCGCTGTCGACGGCGCACACGCCGAAGTCCTCGGTATAGCCCACACGTAACGAACTCAACTCCGGTGGAGCGCATGTGCCGAAGCTGGCAGGGTCATGTCTCGCCGAAAGCGGGTCGCGTGAGTCACAGCCGACCATTGCGCGAAGCAGTAGGCAGAGATCATCAACGCTCCGGGCCATGGGTCCGAGCAGTGATATCGATGACCAGCCCAATGAGCGGGTCGCGTGTGGTACCAGGTCCGGAGAGGGGCGAAAGCCCACGACGCCACACAGTGCGGCCGGGATGCGCAGCGAACCACCGGTATCGGATCCGGTGCACAGGGGGAGCATGTCGAGAGCGAGTGCTACCGCCGATCCCCCCGATGACCCGCCGGCATTCAGCATGGGATTGAAGGGATTTCCCGTGGCTCCCCATACCGGATTTCTGGTATTGGCGCCGGCTCCCATCTCCGGCACATTGGTCTTGCCGACCACGATGGCTCCGGCGCGACGCAGTGATGCCACCAGGGGGTGGTCGGCAGTGGGAACGTGATCCCGAAAGCGAGGAGAGCCATAGGTCGTGAGCAGGTCCTGCGTTTCCTGAAGGTCCTTGATCCCGATGGGCAGACCGTGCAGTGGACCAATGGGTACGCCGCTACGCAGCTGACGCTCCGCTTCGCGTGCTTCTTCACGGGCCCGTTCATAGCAGGTAGCAGTAATGGCATTGACTGCCGGGTTCAGTCGTTCGATCCGTGCAATGCAGGATGACAGGATCTCGACGGGTGACACTTCCCCCTGCCTCATCAGGAGCGACAGTTCGTTGGCTGAAAGGGGCGCCAGGAGGTTGTCTACAGACATGAATCACGCCTCAACCGAGTAAAGGGTCTAATGATTGCCATGACTCGAGCGTACGCAGCGGCATGGAGGCGGACCAATGAAATCTTGCGGCCAGCACATTACCAAAAGGTAATGCCATCGGGTGGTAAGTCGTTCGTCGATGTCACAGGGGGGCGAAGCGTGATTGCCGACTGGCCTGTTCCAGACACTCGCGAAACAGATTGGACGTCGCGTTGGACGACTCCCTCTTCCAGTAGCAGCGGGCCTCCGAGAGTACGCCTTCCATCTGTAGTGGCAGGATGGTGAGGTCACCCTTTCCAGCATGGTGCCGTGCGAGCCATTGGGGCATGAGGCTGATAAAGGGAGAGATACGCATGAGCTCGATATTGAGTGGGAGCGACGTGGACTCGACATGACCGGGTGGGAATGCGAGCCCCGACCTGGCAAGGAAAGCATCGATGCCCTGTCGTGCCAGCGATCCCGCAGCGGGACTGATCCATGGCCAGGCGACCGCATCCTTCCAGTCGATATCCTGTCGCCCAGCCAGTGGGTGCTGTACACCGGCCACCAGCAGAATGGGTTCGCGTAGCAGGGTGGCCTGCTCGATCCCCTCGCGGAAGACGGGCTCCCATACCCGGGCGATCAGCAAGTCCAGCCCGCCGCTTTCCAGCATCGGTAACAACTGATTGAAATGGCCTTCCACGACCGAGACGATGGCAGGCGGTGCGGTGATCTTCAGTAGTCTTATCGCTTCCGGCAGCAGGGTGGGGGCTATCGAGGTGACGACGCCGACCACGACACGGCCGCCAAGACCTCGATGCAGGGCATCGACATCGAACTCAGCCCGTTCGATCTGCTGTACGACCTCCCTGGCATGTGTGGCCAGCCTCTCCCCAATAGGCGTCAAGACGATGCGGTTGCCCTGGCGTTGCACGATGGGAGTCTTCAGGGCACGCTCGATCTCGCCAATCTGCTTGGAAATTGCAGGCTGAGTGACGTTCAACTCCTGCGCCACACGACTGACCTGCCCCATTTCGGCCAGCATCGCGATCGTGCGCAGGTGCCTGAGTTTCAATATCTGTTTGAAAAAGCGCTTGATGTCTTGGTTGGATTCCGGCATCTCGGTGCTCTCGATTGGCGCCATGGGGATAACTGGCATATGTTGACCCTGACCTATCATATGGGTTGGGAGCCAAACATAAATGAAACCCGCAATTGAAGCGTTGATCGATGCCTTGGGCGAGCAGGCCGTGGTGCATGGAGCCCAGGTCGCACAGCGTGCTACGAGCTACTGGGATGCGTCCCCCACCCAGGCACTTGCGGTGGTCAAGCCGCGTGCCACCGACGAGGTCAGTACGGCGCTCGAGATTTGCCATCGATACGACCAGCCCGTCGTCACCCAGGGCGGGCTGACGGGGTGCGTCCAAGGCGCAGTGGCCTCCAGCGAGGAGGTCATCATCTCGCTGGAGCGCATGAATGCCATCGAATCCATCGATCCGATCGGAGGGAGTGTGACGGTCCAGGCGGGCGTCACCTTGCAGGCCCTGCAGGAGTCGGCACGCGAGCACGACTGCCTGTTTGCGCTGGACCTGGGGGCACGCGGCAGCTGCACCATTGGTGGCAACGTGGCGACCAACGCCGGCGGCATCAGCGTGATGCGCTATGGCATGATGCGAAGCCAGGTTCTCGGCCTGGAAGCGGTGCTCGCCGACGGCACGGTGATGTCGAGCATGGACGAGGTGCTCAAGAACAATGCGGGCTACGATCTCAAGCACTTGATGATCGGTACCGAAGGCACGCTCGGGATCGTGACCCGGGCGGTACTGCGCCTGCACCCCTTACCGAGAAGTTGCAATACAGCCCTCGCTGCCCTGACTTCCTTCGAGGCGGTGACGCAGCTGCTGACAGAAATGCAGAGAAACCTGGCAGGCACACTGAGCGCTTACGAGGTGATGTGGAACAGCTACTATCAAGCGGCTACCGAACCGGGAGGGCATCCGCCGCTATTGGACCGAGAGTATCCGTTCTATGTCCTGTTGCAGGCAGAAGGTGCCGACCATGAGCGCGACGCGGCTCTCTTCGAACGTCTACTCGAAGGAGCGCTGGAAACCGGCATGATCATCGATGCGGTGATCCCGAAATCCGAGGCCGAGCGTCGCGCCCTGTGGGATGTGCGCGAGAATTTCGAGGCCATGCTCGCGGGGCGAACGACCTTTCTCTACGACGTGAGCCTGCCGATCCGGGAAATGGACAGCTATGCGGAAGCCGTCAGACAGCGAATCGTCGCTCGCTGGCCCACCGCTCGCTGTATCCAGTTCGGTCATATCGCCGACGGTAACCTGCACCTCTTCATACAGCCCGGGAGCGAGGATGCCGATCACTTGGCAAGCGACGAGGCGGTCTACTCGCCCTTGCTCGAAGTGGGAGGATCGGTGTCGGCCGAGCATGGTATCGGGGTCGAGAAGAAGGCCTGGCTTGCTCGGAGCCGAAGCGATACCGAGCTCAAGCTCATGCGAAGCCTCAAGCGTGCCTGGGACCCCAAGAATCTGCTCAACCCCGGGCGGGTGTTTTCGCTGTAGCGTCCGGTTTCAGTCGTCCCTGAGCCACAGGCACTCGATCGTGTCTCCAACCTCGATGCACGAATCGGCCGGGATTGCCGCCAGCGCGTCGGCCCTCACGCAGGAGGAGAGCACCCCCGACCCCTGATCCGCGAAGGCGTACGCCGTAATGCCATGCTCGCTCATGTCCAGGCTGACCCGCATGTAATGCCGCCGAGGCCCGGTGCGGGTGGCGAAGGCGGCCCGTGCCGGCAGCATCGGCAGGCTGGCCAAGCGAGGGCAGGCGAGCAGGGCACCCATCAGAGGGCGCAGGAAGAGCCAGGCGGCAACGAAGCTGGAAACGGGATTACCAGGCAGGCCGACGAAGCGCACTTCGCGCCCGTCGCTGGCGGGGAGTCTCCCCAGCGCCAGGGGCTTGCCGGGCTTGAGTGCCAGACGCCACAGGTCGAGCCGGCCGATGGCCTCGAGGGCAGCCTTGACGTGGTCCTCCTCGCCAACACTGACACCGCCGGTCGAAACTACGACATCGGTCTGCTCGGCGGCGAGCGCCAGCATGGCTCGGGTGCCATCGGCGTCGTCGGGCATCGTGGCGATGAAGGTAATCTCGGCGCCGAACCGCTCCAACAGGTCTCGCAGCATGGGGCGGTTGCTGTTGTAGATCTGTCCCGGCGCCAGCGGCCGACCCGGTTCGACGATCTCGTCACCGCTGGTGAGCAGGGCAACGCGTGGCCGCCGGCGTACCGACACCTCGACGATGCCTTGGCTCGCCAGGTGCCCCAGAGCTGCGGCATCCAGGCGTTGCCCGCGGTCGAGCAGCACGGCGCCGGCCGCCACGTCGGTGCTACGGGGGCGTACGTTGTTGTCCGCCGGCACCTGCGCCGGTATCGAAGCCTCGTCACCGCTGACTTCTACCTTCTCCTGCATTACCACGCAATCGGCGCCGGGCGGCAGTGGGGCGCCGGTGAAGATGCGCGCGCAGGTACCGCGGTCGAGGGGTTGCGCCTGGCTGCCCGCAGCGATGCGCTGTCTGATCGGCAAGCGCCTGCCGGCGTCCTCATGGTGCAGGGCATAACCGTCCATCGCGCTGTTGTCGAATGGCGGCACGTCGAGCCGTGCGATGACCTCTTCGGCCAATACGCGGCGGCCGGCCTCTTCACAGGCCACGCTTTCTGGGTCGACTGGCGTGACGTCCTTCAGCAGGGCGGCAAGAGCCGCCTCGACGGACTGCAGTTCAGACATGCTGGCCTCGCCCGGGAATGACCAAGTTGGCAAAGTTGCACGGCTTGTGCCGGCTATCGAGCTGTTCGGCGAGCAGGCCGTCCCAGGCCGTGCGACAGGCACCGCTCGACCCCGGCAGACAGAAGACCACGGTGGCGTTGGCCAGCCCACCGAGACAGCGGCTCTGGATGGTCGAGCTGCCGATTTCCTGCCAAGAGAGTTGGCGGAACTGCTCGCCGAAACCCTCGATGCGCTTGTCCAGCAGCACCGAAACCGCCTCCGGCGTGGAATCCCGGCCGGTAAAGCCGGTGCCGCCGGTGGTCAGGATCACCTGGATGTCAGGGTCGGCGATCCATTCGGAGACTACGGCACGGATACGGTAGATGTCGTCGATGACGATGCGCCGCTCGGCCAGCTGATGCCCCGCCTCGGTGAGCCGCTCGGCCAGCAAGGCACCGCTGCGGTCACTGTTGAAGTCGCGGGTATCGGAGACGGTCAATACCGCAATCTTGAGCGGAACCATGGCCTCGCTCATGATTGCGACTCTCGCTTGCGCGCCTGCCGCGCCTCGAAGGCGGCCTGCTGCTCCGGAGTGGCTTCGTGCTGGTACTTGGCCTTCCACTCCGCGTAAGGCATGCCATAGACGTATTCGCGTGCGGTCTCATAGTCGAGTTCGGCCCCCTGCTCGTCGGCAGCGGCCACCAGCCACTTGGACAGACAGTTGCGGCAGAAGTCGGCCAGAATCATCAGGTCGATGTTCTGCACGTCCTTGTTGGCGTCCAGGTGCTGAAGCAGGCGACGGAAGGCGGCGGCCTCGAGTTGGGTGCGTGTGGCGTCGTCGAGATGCTGCATGACATTGGCTCCTGGTTGAGTCGACTCAGGATAACAAAAAAGACGTATCCATTTGACGAATCAGGTGGTGTCACCACGCGTGCAGACCGAGAGCACCACCGCATCGTCATCGCTTACCGAGACCAGCGCGTGGCCCATGTCGCTGTCGAAATAGATGCTGTCGCCACGCGACAGCTGCAGCGGTTCATAGAATTCGGTATAGAGCTGGATCTCGCCCTCCAGCACCATCAGGAACTCTTCGCCGTCGTGGCGCACCCATTCGCTGAACTCATCGAAGCTGCGCGCCCGTACGATGGTCTTGAAGGGAATCATGCGCTTCTGGGCCAGCTCGCAGCTGAGCAGCTCGTGCTCGTAGGTCGGCGTCGGGTGGCGCTGCCCATCGCCCTGGCGGGTCAGGTCTCGTCGGCCCATGGTGCGTGGCTGAGCCTTCGGTGGTGTCAACAGCTGCGGCAGGTCGATGCCCAGGCCGTTGATCAGTTTCTGCACCGCGGTGAACGTCGGCGAGATCTGATCGTTCTCGATCTTGGACAGCGTGGAACGCGCCAGGCCGGTACGCTGGCTGACATCTTCCAGCGTCCACTGGTTGGCCAGGCGTATTTCCTTGAGCCGTTCACCGAGACGCAGCGGCTCGACGAACGCTTTGCGTCCCGAGGCGATGCGCAGTGCGGCCTGCTGGTCGGTAGTGGTGGACATTGATGAGTTCACTATAGGAAACAGAGTTTCCCGAAGCGTACCACAGAAGGGGGCCGCGCACCGGCCGGAAGGCGCCTTCACGATGCGTGTAACCGACACTTGCCGGCTCTGATTCAACCTTCGAAGGGCAGGCCGATCAGCGCCTTGACGTGTGCCTCGGCGCTACGCCCCAGAGAATCCAGGTCGTAGCCACCCTCCAGCACCGAGACCAGTCGATTGTCGGCATACAACGCGGCGATGTCCAAGGCCAGCCGGGTGATCCAGTAGTAGTCCTCGTCTTCCAGGCACAACTCGGCCAGGGGGTCGTCGCGGTGGGCATCGAAACCGGCCGAGACCAGTACCAGCTCGGGCTTGAAGGCGTGTAGCGCCGGCAGCCAGTCGTCCTCGATCGCGCGGCGGAAGGTGGCGCTGTCGGTACCGGCCTCGAGGGGCGTATTGACCACGTTCTGCCATTCGCTGCGCAGGTAGCGCCAAGGGTAAAAGGGGTACTGGAAGCTGGTGCAGATCTGGATGTCCGGATCGTCCTTGAAGATATCGATGGTGCCGTTGCACTGGTGTACGTCGAAATCGAGGATGGCGATACGGCGTGCCCCGTAGCGCGCGCGAGCATGCGCCGCGCCGACGGCGACATTGTTGTAGAAACAGAAGCCCATGGCGTCAGTGGCTTCGGCATGATGGCCAGGCGGGCGCACGGCGCAGAACACGTTGTCCGCCTGGCCGCGATAGACCTGGTCGACGCCTCGAATCACCGCGCCCGCTGCCACGCGGGCGGCATCCAGGCTGTCGGGGTTCATCAGGGTATCGCCATCGAGACTGACGATACCCGATTCAGGGACGCACTTGTCGAGTGCGCGCAGGTGGCGCAGTGGATGCACGCGCCCCAGTTCCTCCTCGGTGGCCGGGCGGGCTTCCGATTGCATGGTCTGCTGCAGCAACCCGCTGAGGGCCAGGCGAGCGCGAATGGCTTCGAGCCGCAGGGGGCTTTCGGGGTGCTCCGGGCCCATATGGTGAAGGTCGCAATCGGGGTGCGAGATGAACGCCGTGATCATATGGAACTCCAGAATGACTGAAGTCACCTTAATGCCTGCAAACCCTTGCATAACAGTGTCAATAAGTCGTACACAAGGGAGCATATACTGTTCTGGTGAGGTGACGTCTTGAGCACCCGATTCCTGCGCCACTTCTTCGAACCTCGTACCATCGCGGTGATCGGGGCCTCGGAAAAGCCCCATTCCATCGGCGGCATCGTGATTGCCAACCTGCTGGAGGCCGGCTTCCCCGGGCAACTGTGGGCGGTCAATCGCAAGGGCTACGAGACGGTCTTCGAGCAGCCCTGCGTATCGCGGATCAGCGAACTGCCCGAGACGCCGGATCTCGCCGTCGTCTGCACGCCGGCCGCGACCCTGCCCAAGGTGATCTCGCGTCTGGGGCGGATCGGCGTCAGGGCGACGTTGGTGCTGTCCGGCGGGGCGCATCTCGACGAAGCCGAAGGGGACAAGGGATCGATTCGCGAGCGCATGCTGGCCGCCGCGCGCGAATCAGGCATCCGCGTGCTGGGACCGGAGTGCATGGGGCTGATCGTGCCGGGCCGGCGCATCAATGCCTCCTATTCGAGCCAGCCGGTCAAGGCGGGCAAGGTCGCTTACCTCGGGCAGTCGGGCATGCTCGGTAACGCCATGATCGACTGGGCGGCAGGGCGCGGCATCGGCTTCTCGCACCTGATCACGGTGGGTGACAGCGTCGACGTCATGCTCCCCGACCTGATCGACTACATCAACCAGTACGCCCCGACCCAGGCCATCCTGCTCCACCTGGAGCGTATCCACGATGCCCAGCACTTCATGACCGCGCTGCGCGACGCCTCGCGCCATCGCCTGGTGCTGGCGATCAAGAGCGGGCGCACGCCACAATCCGATCTTTCCGGCATGGCGCCGACTCCGGGCATCGCCAATCGCGACGTGGTCTTCGATGCCGCCTTCGCGCGCGCCGGCGTGGTCCGGGTCAACGACTCCGACGAGCTATTCGATGCACTGATGACGCTGTCGCAGATGCGTCCACTCAAGGGCGACCGATTGGCCATCGTGGCCAATGGACTGGGGCCCGCCATGCTCGCCATCGACAAGCTGATCAGTGCTGGCGGCACCCTGGCAAGCTTCACCGCGGAGACACGCAAGGCGCTGCGCGAAGGCGAGTTTGACATCAGCAAGCCGGGTGAGAACCCGGTGGACCTGGGTGGGAACGCCACGCCGGAACGCTTCGTCGAAGCGCTGGAGATCGTGGCGGCAGACCCCGGCGTCGACGCCGTGCTGGTAGTGCACGCCCCCACGCGACTGGCGCCATCGAAGGTGACCGCCCAGGCGCTCATCGCCAATCGCAAGCGCTTCAAGCGCAACCTGCTGACCAGTTGGATGGGGTTGGAAGGAGCCCTCTATGCGCGGCACGAATGCAGCATGGCGGGCATCCCCACCTATGTCTCGCCGGAGAAAGCGGTCAAGGCGTTCATGCATATGGTCGACTACCAGCGCGTTCAGGCACTGCTGCAGGAAACGCCGCCGAGCCTGCCGTTCAGTACCACCGCAGACATTCGCGCACGCTGTCACCGCTTGATCACGCAGGCCCGGGAGGAAGGGCGCGAAACCCTGTCGCACTCCGAAACTGCCCAGGTACTCGAGGCCTACGGCATCCCCGTGGCCCCCAGTCGCTACGCGCATACGCCCGAGGAGGCCGCGGCAGCAGCCGAAGAGATCGAGGGGCCCTGGGCACTTAAGGTGGTGCACGATGGCAACTGCCGCCCGTTCCGCTATCGCAAGCATCCCCATCGTATTTCGGCGGGGCTGCTGCAGGACCTCCACGAGCCGGACCAGGTGGCCGAAGGACTCACCCGGCTCGGCCACAAGGTGCACGAGAAGTTTCCCCCGGTGAAGATTCGCGAGTACTGCCTGCAGCCCATGCAGCGCGGCAAGCAGTCGATGCAGCTCTGCGCCGGCATTACCCGTGACCCGGTATTCGGCCCGCTGATCGTGTTCGGCATCGGCGGTTACAAGGTCAACATCCTGGCCGACCGACAGGTGGCGTTGCCGCCGCTGAACATGACCCTCGCCGCCGACGTGGTCGGGCGCACCCACGCTGCACGGCTGATTCGGGAGCACTCCAGCGACCCCGAGCGTGACCTGGAGAGGCTGTGTCAGCTGCTGGTCAAGCTGTCGCAGATGGCCTCGGACCTGCTCGAGCTGCGCGGGCTGGAGCTCAACCCCTTGCTGCTCAATCGCGACGGCATGCTGGCAGTGGACTTTGCCCTCGACCTCGGCCCCCCGGCACGCTTCGCGATCATGCCTTACCCCGAGGAACTGCGTGAGTGGGTAGTGCTGAGCAACGGGATGAATGTAGAGGTGCGTCCCATCCGCGCCGAGGACGCACCGCTGATTACCAGCTTTCACAGTCAACTGTCGGAGGAGAGCATTCGCTTCCGCTACTTCCACAACAAGTCCGACCTCAGCCAACGTGACCTGTCGATGCTTTCCCACATCAACTACGACCGCCAGATGGCCTTCATCGCCGAGCACCAGAAGGCGGATGGCAGCAAGGAGATGCTAGGCGTCGTGCGGGTGTGGAACGATCCCGACAACATCCGCACCGAATTCTCCATCATCGTGCGCGACGACATGGCCGGGCAGGGACTCGGTAGCCTGCTGATGAAAAAGATGATTGGCTACTGCAAGAGCGTGGGCACGCTGGAAATGATCGGCAAGATCATGGTCGACAACCACCCCATGAGGGCGCTGATGAAGCACTTGGGCTTCCGCTGCCGCTACAACATGGAGGAGCAGGTGGTGGATGCGGTGCTGCGCCTCAACGAGCCCGAAAGCGAATGGCAGCGGCACCGGCTGGAGAGCCTGCCGGACTGAAGCGAGTCGACGCATGGGCGCCGACCCCAAGGTTCGGCGCCCATGCAGGAAAGCGGCGCAAGGGTTTCAGGGAGCCAAGCGGAAGAAGCGCCAGGCCTCGTCGCGAAACTCGTAGCGAATGCGGTCGTGCAGCCGGCTAGGCTGCCCCTGCCAGAACTCGATCATGTCCGGCACCACGCGATAGCCTCCCCAGTGCACCGGGCGGGGGATCTCCTGGCCTTCGTAGGCCTGCTCGAAACGGTGCTGACGCTCTTCGATCCAATGACGGTCGGGAATCACCACGCTCTGGGTCGCGACCCAGGCGCCCAATTGGCTGGCACGGGGCCGGCTGTTGAAGTAGGCATCAGACTCCTCGTCACTCACCGGTTCCACACGGCCCTCGAGGCGCACCTGGCGCCCCAGGGAGGGCCACCAGAACACCAGTGCGGCATGCGGCACGTTGGTCAGCTCGCTGCCCTTGTGGCTGTGGTAGTTGGTGTAGAACACCAGGCCACGCTCATCGAAGCCCTTCAGCAGCACGATGCGTGCATGGGGCAGGCCCTGGCTGTCGACGGTGGCCAGCGTCATCACGTTACCGTCTTCACCCTCGGCGTCCAGCGCCAGCGTCAGCCATTCGTCGAACAGCTCCATGGGTTCTGCAGGCACCATGCCTTCCTCGAGTCTGCCACCCTCGTAGTCGCGCCGGATGTCGGCGATATTGCGTGTCATGGCGTACTCCTCGTCCTTTTCTTAATGGTCGCCGCTGAGGGGCAGCAGCACAACACCTGCGGCTTGACCCGCATCACTTATTTCGACATCCGCACACCCGCCGGCATGTCCTTGCGCTTCAGCCACCGCGCGCCGCCTTGATCTGGCGACTGCGAAAGCGGGCATAGAACATGCAGCCGGTGAACAGCGCCAGGGCAACCAGGGCCTCGGCAACGCCGAGCAGGCCTTGGCCAGGCAGCGTGGCCACCATCACGCCCTGAACGAAGTAGAGCAGGCTGACGAACGCCAGCCAGGCATGCCCCCTGGGTCGCTGCCCAATGATCGAAGGCAGGAAGAGTATGAGCGGAAGGGCGCGGATCAGAATCGGCGTCAGCGGATTGGTGCCGGCCTCCATCGCCAGGCCGCTCCAGACCAGCAGGGCCAGCAGCACCACATAGCTGGTGAGAACCAGCTGACGACTGCGCTCAGTGAGAAAGTCCAGCCCGTGGCGTGCCTCGAGATCCTCGACCCAGCGCCTCATGAAGGTTCCCTCAGGTTGCCAAGGGCCAGGGCCAGCCGGGCCAGACGCTTGCCCTGAGCGCGCACCAGCCGACGCTCGACATCGGCCAGGGGCTGGTCGCTGCGTTGGCCGGCCACATGGCTGGCTCCGTAGGGGGTGCCACCGGCGGTGGTGGTCATCAGGTCGGTCTCGCTGTAAGGCAGGCCGGCATAGACCATGCCGTGGTGCAGCAGCGGCAGCAACATCGAAACCAGGGTGGTCTCCTGTCCGCCATGCAGGCTGGAGGTGGAGGTGAACGCCGTGGCCGGCTTGTCCACCAGTACGCCGTTGAGCCACAGGGCGCTGGTCGAATCGATGAAGTATTTCAGCGGCGCGGCCATGTTGCCGAAGCGGGTCGGGCTGCCCAGTGCCAGGCCGGCACAGTGGCGCAGGTCCTCCAGGTCGGCATAGACCGCCCCCTCGGCCGGGATCTCTGGGTCAATGGCCTCGCAGGTGGCCGATACCGGCGGCACGGTACGCAGGCGTGCCTCGATGCCGGGACAGGACTCGACGCCGGCAGCCAGTTGCTCGGCCATGCTGCGTGTGGCGCCGTGCCGGGAGTAATACAGGATCAGCACATAGGGCAGGGAGTCGTGCATCGTGGCTCCAGTTAGAAAGAAGGCAGGGGATCAGTCATCCACGTGGAGAAGGGCAAGCACGTCCTCCGGCGGGCGACCGATCACGGCGCGTTTGCCGTCGTCGGCGATGGGACGCTCCATCAGCTTGGGATGGCTGACAATGGCGCGTATCACCTCTTCCTGATCTTGCAGGTCAATGTCCTCGAACTCCTGCCACTCCGCTTCCTGGGTCCGCACCAGCGCCTCTCCATCGGCGTCCAGGCGCGACATCAGGTCGCGAAGCTCTTCCTCGTTCAGCGGTTCATCGAGGTAGCGTCGTACCGTTACTTCGACACCATGTTCCTCCAGTAGCGCCAAGGCTTGGCGCGACTTGGAACAGCGGGGATTGTGATAGAGCGTAATGGGCATGCGAGACTCCTCGATCCTTGGAAGGCTAGCCTTATTGTAGAAGGCGCGTCATGTCGGCCACAACCGTGGCCCCGAAAATGTCCGCTTCGATCAGTTGGTTGCGTCGGCAGATGCCTCCCCCAAGCGCCGATAGACCCAGACCGCACGCCCATTCGCCAGACGCATGGGTACACGCTGGTAGCGAATCCCAAGCCGCTCGTAGCGGTCCAGCCGTTCCAGTTCGCCGGCGTCGACCACGATGACCTCGCCCTCGACCCGCTCTCCCGGCGCCTCGGTCAGGTCGAGGCCTTCGCGGCGCACCCCCTCGAGCACTGCCGTCTCGGTTTCCCCGGCGCGACCCATCACCATCCAGCGAACCGGGGCGAAGCGTAGCGTGCCGTAGACGAAAACCGCATGTTCGCCCTCCTCGATATCAGGAAGATGGTCGGGGCGGTCATAGGTATAGGGGCTGAGCATGGTGAGCCATAGCCAACCCAACACGGCCAGCAGGGTAGCCAAAACGCCGAGAGCGACATGCTGCAGGCGCATACACGCTCCTTGTGTTCTCATGAGACAGCTATCCTGCCATGGCAGGAGGGGGCCTGTCCGGTTCTATGCCGGCTCGAGGCTCTGTTAGGATTCAGGCATGGCTCGATATAGTGGAGGATGTCCATGACCCAGTCGGCACACGAGGAACAGGACTTCAGGGCGTTGATGGGGGATGTGAAGCCGCTGCGCAGAAGTGCCAATCGAGCCAATCCCGGCCAGCGCCGCAGTCGGCCCACGGAGGCCCAGTTGGCTCGCCGCGAGAGTGCACAGGCGGAGCTCGGACGAGACAGCTTCCTGTCGGACGACTTCGTCGAGCTGCTGCCTCCGTTCGACCCCATCGAGTTCCGTCGCGACGGCATCCAGCAGGGCGTCGTCGATCGCCTGCGTCACGGCGGCTATGCGGCTCAGTCACGCCTGCATCTGCTGCGCCGCCCTCTGGCCGAGTGCCGGCGGGCATTACCACCTTTCATCCATGACGCCTACGCGCATGACTTGCGCTCGGTGCTGATCGTGCACGGCCGGGGTCAGGAGATCGACAGTCCGGCCAACGTGCTGCGCTCCTACCTGGCCAAATGGCTGGCCCAGTTCGAGGAGGTGCAGGCTTGCGTATCGGCACAGCAGGCCGACGGAGGACTGGGGGCGACCTGGGTCATGCTGCGCAAGAGCGAGCGGGCGAGGGCGGATAACCGCGAGCGCCAGCAGAAGCGGCGCGGCTGATCCGCAGAACGACGAAAAGCCGGCACGTGGCCGGCTTTTTTCAGCACCGAAAGTCGGAGAGGATCGGCGAGCCTAGGCCAGGGCCGGCTCCCCATGCTCAACGGTTTCACGCATGCGCTGACGGAACAGTGGCTCGGCCACGTCCACGGCCGGCTGATAGGCACGACTGAAGGCATTGAGAGCCTGCAGAGCGTCTTCCAGCCACTGGTCCTCGCGCAGCGACAGGGCGTCGAAGCCACAGCGGGTGAGGAAGAACACCTGATCGACGAGCACGTCGCCGATGGCACGGATCTCGCCCTCGTAGCCGTAGCGTTCGCGCAACAACCGAGCCAGGCTGTAACCGCGGCCATCGGTGAACTTGGGGAAGTCGATGGCGATCAGCGGTGCACCGGCTAGCTTCTCGGCCAGTTCCGGCGTCAGCTCGGTGTCGCTGGCAAGCCAAGGCGCCAGCTCGCGGCTTCCTTCCAGTGCCTGCCAGCGCGCCAGGGGCACGATGGCAGGGGAGTCGGGCAGCGCGGCTTCCTCGTCGCGAACCACCACCCAGCGGTCCTCGGCCGGCTTGCCGCCGCGGATGAAAGGGCGTACGGAGGCGTTCTGATCAGGCATATACCCGCTCCTTGAAAGGCTTGAGGCCGATACGGCGATAAGTCTCGATGAAGGTCTCGCCCTCGGCTCGCTCGCCGACGTAGACCTGCAGTACCTTGTCGATGACCTCGGGCACGCTCTCGCGATCGAACGAGGGGCCCAGGATCTTGCCCAGCGAAGAGTCGTTACCCTGGGCGCCGCCGAGCGAGATCTGATACCACTCCTCGCCCTTCTTGTCGACGCCGAGGATGCCGATGTGACCGACGTGGTGGTGGCCGCAGGCGTTCATGCAGCCTGAGATATTGAGATCCAGCGGCCCCAGGTCGTAGAGGTAGTCGATATCATCGAAGCGCTCCTGGATGGCCTGGGCGACCGGGATCGACTTGGCGTTGGCCAGGGCGCAGTAATCGCCGCCCGGGCAGCAGATCAAGTCGGCCAAGGTACCCACGGTAGGGTTGGCCAGGCCGAGGTCCTGCAGGCGCTGCCAGAGCTCCTCCAGGCGATCCACCGCCACGTCGGCCAGCACCAGGTTCTGCTCGTGGGTGACGCGAATCTCGCCATGGCTGTACTCGTCGGCAAGATCGGCCACCTGGTGCATTTGCTCCCAAGTCAGATCGCCCGGCGAGTGGCCGCTGCGCTTGAGCGACAGTGTGACCGCCTTGTAGCCCGGCACCTTGTGGCCATGCACGTTGTTGGTCACGAAGCGGGAGAAGGCCCGGTTTTCGCTACGCAGACGCTCGAAGTCGGCAATCGCTTCCTCGCTGACGGTGCGGCGTTCCGGATCGACGAAATGCGACTGCATCGCCTCGACCGCTTCACGTGTCAGCGTCTGCGGGCCATCCTTGAGATGTGCCCACTCGGCATCGACCCGACGGCGGAACTCCTCGACGCCCAGCGCCTTGACCAGGATCTTGATGCGCGCCTTGAACTTGTTGTCGCGACGGCCGAACTGATTGTAGACGCGCACCAGCGCTTCCAGATAAGTCAGCAGGTGCTGCCACGGCAAGTCGTCGCGTACCACCTCGCCGATCATCGGTGTGCGGCCGAGACCGCCACCGGCCAGCACCTTGACGCGCACTTCGCCCTGATCGTCGCGCCACAGGCGCAGGCCCACGTCGTGCACCTGGATGGCGGCGCGATCTTCGGCGGCACCGGTCACGGCGATCTTGAACTTGCGCGGCAGATAAGTGAATTCGGGGTGGAACGTCGACCACTGGCGAATCAGCTCGCACCAGGGGCGCGGATCGACTTCTTCATCCTCGGCAATACCGGCGAACTGGTCGGAAGAGGTGTTGCGGATGTCATTGCCGCTGGTCTGGATCGCGTGCATCTGCACGCTGGCGAGCTCGGCCAGCATGTCGGGAACCGTTTCCAGCTTCGGCCAGTTCAACTGCAGGTTGGTGCGGGTGGTGAAGTGCCCATAGCCGCGATCGTAGTCGCGTGCCAGGTCACCCAGCTTGCGCAGCTGGTAGGAAGCCAGCATGCCATAGGGAATGGCAATACGCAGCATGGGCGCGTATCGCTGGACGTAGAGTCCATTCTGTACGCGCAGAGGCAGAAATTCTTCGTCGCTGATCCGGCCGGCCAGATAGCGATTCATCTGGTCGCGAAACTGAGCGACGCGTTCATTGACCAGGGTCTGATCATGGGTGTCGTAGCGATACATTCGGCCGGGTCCTGCTGCTTAGGGGATTGGCGAAGCGTCAGGGGCACCTTAACGCCCCAGCATTATTCTATGAAAGAATAAATATTCATATTTTTTATACGAAAAGTAATATAAGGAGTCAACCCAAGCGGGCTGACCCTAAATCTGCAGCCGCAGCCACTGGCGGCGCTGCCAGATCATCGCGAACCAGAGCGAGTTCAGCCCGCGATAGCCGAGCTGCACCCACCAGATGCCCAACAGCCCCTGCTCCATGGCCACGCCAACCCACCATGCCAGCGGCAGGAAGACCAGCCACTGCAGAGTGAGCGTAATGGTCATCACGGTACGGTTGGCACCGGCGCCGAGCAGAGCCTGTCCCAGTACCAGGGCGGTGGCATCCAGCACGATCATGATCGCGGTGAGCTGCAACGGCAGGCGAGCGAAGGTTATCAGATCGGGGTCGTGCAGGAACACTCCCAGGATCTGGTTGGGAAATACCGCCATGGGCAGCGCCAGCGTGGCCAGGCACAGCCAGGCCAGGCGCACCACGTCCCAGCCCCAGCGGTGGGCGTCGCCATGGGCCTGCTGGCCCAGCGACTGTCCCACCAGGCTCATCGCCGCCATGCCCAGGCCCACGCCGGGCAGGATCAGCAGCAGCGAGAGATTCACCAGCACGTGCCCAACGGCAACGCTGGCGGTATCGATCTGGCCCAGTATCCAGAACAGCACCGCATAGCCGGCGGCGAACCACAGCTGCTGGAAGGAGTGCGGCAGCGCCAGGCGCAGGGTGACCAGCAGGGCGGGGCGCCGGGGCAGGCCGGCCAGGAACCCGCTGGGCACGGCACGACGGAAGCTGAGCAGCGCCCAGAGCCCAAGGCCCGCAAGCAGCGAAAGGGTGGTGCCTGCGCCGGCCCCTGCCGCTCCCATGGCGGGCAGCCCCAGGTAGCCGAAGATCAGGCACACACTGGCCGCCACGTTGACGACGTGCATCATCAGCATGATGCGCAAGTAATAGTCGCTCTGCTGGATGCCGTTCCAGTAGCCGCGAAAGCAGAAGATCATCGCCACGGCGACGAGCGACAGCACCCGCCAGCGAAAGTATTCCACCGCCACGGCGTTTACCTCGGCGCTGGGGTTGATCAGTTCCATCAGCCGCGGGGCCTGCCACAGGCAGAGCAGGGTAACGGGTAGCGATACCAGCAGCGCGATGACCAAGCCCGCATTGAGCGGCATGGCGCGCAGGTGCCAGGCCTCCTCTCCGTGACGCCGCGCGGTCTGCGCCTGGACGCCGGAAGAGAGCCCGAAGACCAACGCCGTGATCAGGAACATGGCGTAGCCGCCAATACCCACACCGGCCAGCGGCACCTCGCCGAGCGAGCCGACCAGGGCCGCATCGATCAGGTTGATCAGGCTCTGGGTCAGCATCGCGGCAATGATCGGCATAGCGAGGCGCAGGATGCGCTGGCGGCGGCTCGAGTCGGGTAGCATGGCCTATCGCTGGGTTCGAAGGTGTCCCGCGCCGATGGCGCGGGCAATACCGGGCGTCATCTGTCAGGCCGGGTCGTAGGAGAGCACCGGCGAGAGCCAGCGTTCCAGTTCTTCCACCGTCATGCCCTTGCGCTCCGCCAAGGCCTCGACCTGATCGCGGGTGATCTTGCCGGTCGAGAAGTATTTCGACTGGGGGTGGGAGAAGTACCAGCCAGACACCGCGGCGGCCGGCCACATGGCGAAGTTCTCGGTCAGCTCGATACCGGCGTTCGCGGTGGCATCGAGCAGGCGGAACAGCGTGCGCTTCTCGGTATGATCGGGGCAGGCAGGGTAGCCCGGCGCCGGACGAATGCCTTGGTACTTCTCGGCGATCAAAGCGTCGTTGTCCAGCGTCTCGTCGGGTACGTAGCCCCAGAACTCCTTGCGCACCCGCTCGTGCATGCGCTCGGCGAAAGCCTCGGCCAGGCGGTCGGTGAGCGCCTGGACCATGATGGCGCTGTAGTCGTCGCCGGCGGCCTTGTAGTGTTCGGCCAGGGCCTCGACGCCATGCCCGGTGGTAACGGCGAAGCCGCCGATCCAGTCGAGCTTGCCGCTCGGCTCTCCATCGGCGTTGTAACGGGGCGCCACGAAGTCGGCCAGGCTGTAGCAGACCCCATCACGGTTCTTGGTGGTCTGTTGGCGAATATGGTGCAGCCGCTCGATCACTCGACTGCGCGATTCGTCGGCATACACTTCGATGACGTCGTCATCGACGCTGTTGGCCGGCCACAGACCGATCACACCGCGCGCCTCGACGTGTTTCTCGTCGATCAGCTTGCGCAGCATCTGCTGGGCATCGGCGAACAGGTTTCGCGCCGCCTCGCCGACCACCGCATCGTCGAGGATCTTCGGGTACTTGCCCGCCAGCTCCCAGCTCATGAAGAAGGGCGTCCAGTCGATGCGCTCGACCAGCTCCTCGATATCGTAACCGTCGAATGTCTTGAGCCCGGTGAAGGTGGGCCGAGGCGGCGTATAGCTGTCCCAGTCGATGGGCAACTTGCGCTGACGCGCTTCGGCGTAGCTGAGGTCGGCCGCCTTGGGCCGGCGCTTGGCATTGCGCTCGCGCACCTGCTCGTACTCGGCCTTGATCTCGGCCACGTAGGCGGGCTTGAGCGCCGGCGACAGCAGCTTGCCGGCCACGCCTACCGCACGCGAGGCATCGGTCACGTAGACGACCGGCTCGTCGTACTGCGGTTCGACCTTGACCGCGGTATGTGCCTTGGAAGTGGTGGCGCCACCAATGAGAAGCGGCAACTTGAAGCCCTGACGCTTCATCTCCTTGGCCACGTGGACCATCTCGTCCAGCGAAGGGGTAATCAGGCCCGAGAGGCCGATGATGTCGGCGTTCTCCTCACGTGCCGTCTGCAGTATCTTCTCCGCCGGCACCATGACGCCGAGGTCGACCACGTCGTAGTTGTTGCACTGCAGGACCACGCCGACGATGTTCTTGCCGATGTCGTGCACGTCGCCCTTGACCGTGGCCATCACGATCTTGCCCTTGGCCTGCTGATCTTCCGTAGAGAGTTCGTTCTTCTCGGCCTCGATGTAGGGGATGAGATAGGCCACCGCCTGCTTCATGACGCGGGCCGACTTGACCACCTGGGGCAGGAACATCTTGCCGGCGCCGAACAGGTCGCCAACCACGTTCATGCCATCCATCAGTGGCCCCTCGATCACCTCGATGGGGCGCGCGGCACGCTGACGGGCGAGTTCGGTGTCCTCCTCGATGAAAGCGGTGATACCCTTGACCAGCGCATGCTCGATGCGCTTCTCCACCGGCCAGCTGCGCCACTCCAGATCTTCCTTCCTGGCTGCGCCACTGCCGTCACCCTTGTACTTGCCGGCCAGGTCGACCAACCGCTCGGTACCGTCGCTGCGCCGGTTGAGCACCACGTCCTCGACCGCTTCGCGCAGCTCGGCCGGCAGGCCGTCGTAGACCGCCAACTGGCCGGCATTGACGATGCCCATGGTCAGGCCGGCGCGGATGGCGTGATAGAGAAACACCGAATGGATCGCCTCGCGTACCGGGTCGTTGCCGCGGAACGAGAAAGACACGTTGGAGACCCCGCCGGAGACCATGGCGTGGGGCAGGTGTTCACGAATCCAGCGGGTGGCCTCGATGAAGTCGACGGCGTAGTTGTCGTGCTCCTCGATGCCCGTGGCGATGGCAAAGATATTGGGGTCGAAGATGATGTCTTCCGGTGGGAATCCGATCTCCTCCACCAGCAAGGTATAGGCACGCTGGCAGATCTCGGTCTTGCGCGCGAAGGTGTCGGCCTGGCCGGCCTCGTCGAACGCCATCACCACCACGGCGGCGCCGTAGCGTCGACACAGCGTTGCCTGTTCGCGGAAGGCGGCCTCGCCCTCCTTGAGCGAAATCGAGTTGACTACCGCCTTGCCCTGTACGCACTTGAGCCCGGCCTCGATGATCTCCCACTTGGAGGAGTCGATCATGATCGGCACCCGGGCGATATCGGGCTCTCCGGCGATCAGGTTGAGGAAGCGCACCATCGCCTCCTGCGACTCCAGCATGCCCTCGTCCATGTTGATGTCGATGACCTGGGCACCGTTCTCCACCTGGTCCAGCGCCACCTCCAGCGCCGTGGTGAAGTCCTCTTCGACGATCAGGCGCTTGAAGCGTGCCGAGCCGGTGACGTTGGTACGCTCGCCGACGTTGACGAACAGCGAGTCCTTCTCGATGTTGAACGGCTCCAGCCCCGACAGGCGACAGGCCCGCGGCCGCTCGGGCACCTGGCGCGGCGCCAGGCCCTGGATCGCGGCGTGGATGGCGGCAATATGCTCCGGCGTCGAGCCGCAGCAGCCGCCGATGATGTTCACCAGGCCGCTCTCGGCGAACTCGGCGACGATGGCCGCCATCTCTTCCGGTGTCTGGTCGTACTCGCCGAACTCGTTGGGCAGCCCGGCATTGGGGTGCGCGGAAACGAAGGTGTCGGCCTTGGTCGAGAGTTCTTCCAGATAGGGACGTAGCTCCTCGGCACCCAGCGCACAGTTCAAGCCGATGGAGAGCGGCTGGGCGTGGCGCACCGAGTTCCAGAAGGCCTCGGTGGTCTGGCCGGAGAGGGTACGACCGGAGGCGTCGGTGATGGTGCCGGAGATCATCACCGGCAGGCGCTCACCGCGGTCCTCGAACAACACTTCGAGAGCGAAGATGGCCGCCTTGGCGTTGAGGGTGTCGAAGATGGTCTCGATCAGGATCAGGTCGGCGCCCCCCTCGATCAGTGCTTCGGCAGCTTCGTAGTAATTGTCGCGCAGCTGGTCGAAGGTGACGTTGCGCTTGGCCGGGTCGTTGACGTCGGGCGACAGCGAGGCGGTGCGTGAAGTCGGCCCGAGCACGCCGGCCACATAGCGCGGCACGCCGGTCTCGGCCGCCACCGCGTCACACACCTCACGCGCCAGGCGCGCCGACTCACGATTGAGCTCTGGCACGAGTTCTTCCATGCCGTAATCGGACTGGGACAGGCGGGTGCTGTTGAAGGTGTTGGTCTCGACGATGTCGGCGCCGGCCTCGAGGTATTGACGATGAATTCTCGTGACCAGCTCAGGGCAGGTCAGCGCCAGCAGGTCGTTGTTGCCTTTGAGTTCGGAGGGCCAATCGCTGAAACGCTCACCGCGAAAGTCGGCTTCGTCGAGGCGGGCGTTCTGCAACATGGTGCCCATGCCGCCATCCAGCATGAGGATGCGCTCGCCGAGCCGTTCGGTGAGGGTAGCGGTCAGTGCAGAGGGTAGGGCGGCCATGGGTCGAGTCGGTCTCCAGCGAAAGTCACGTCCAGGAATCTATGCCGCCCCGTTGATTCTTCTCGGCTACGGGCAGGGGGCGGTCGTGTTGGCCCGACATGGTAGCAAAACCAGCCGCTTGAGGGCAGGGTTGGTCAAAAACCGAGCAAAACAGTCGGGATTGTCTCGAAGCGGCCTTTTGCTTACCATAATGGCATGTCACTTACGGCCGGCCCGACGGGGCCAAGGCCCGACCAGCGAGAACACCATGAGCGAGATCATCCAGATTACCGACAGCGCCCAGGACTACCTCGCCGAGCTGCTCGAGAAGCAGAACGTCGAGGGAATCGCAGTGCGCATCTTCATCACCCAACCGGGCACACCCTATGCCGAGACCTGCCTCGCCTATTGCCGGCCCGGCGAGGAGGAGCCCAGCGACGAACGCCTGGAACTCGAGAAGATCACGGCGCTGATCGACAAGAACAGCATTCCCTTCCTCGAGGAAGCGGTGGTCGACTTCAATGCCGACCGCATGGGCGGCCAACTGACCATCAAGGCGCCCAACGCCAAGATGCCCAAGGTCAACGCCGACAGCCCGCTCGAAGATCGCGTCAATTACATTCTCTACAGCGAGATCAACCCAGGGCTTGCCGCCCACGGCGGCGAAATCAAGCTGGTCGAACTCACTCAGGACCAGGTGGCGGTGCTCGCCTTCGGTGGTGGCTGCCAGGGTTGTGCTGCGGTCGACCTGACCCTCAAGGAGGGCGTGGAGAAGACCCTGATGGAGCGCATCCCCGAACTTGCCGGCATCCGCGACGTGACTGACCACACAGACACCACCAACGCCTACTATCGCTGACATCGGCTCGGATGCGCGCCCCGAGGGCGCGCTTGAGCAGCTTCAGCGAACGCTCTCGGAAGGCTCCACGGGGCCTTCCTGCGTTTCCGCACCACCCTCCGTGCGGCGAGACGCGAATCCTTCCTCGCCCGGCTGCCAGGTCCGACGCATCAGCTCGGCTTCCAGCGTGCGTAGACGTGCCGCCTGCTCATCGATATGGCGCTTCTGGTCGTCGATGCGTGCCTGCAGCAGCGACTGCTCATGGCGCAGGGTATCGATGCGCTCCTCGGCACGACTCCTGGCCCACTGGGTCTCGCGGTGCTGCTTCTCTTCGCGGCCCAGCGCAGCTTGCGTCTCATGAAGCTGCCGCTGCAGGTTCTCCTGGCGCTTCTCCAGTTGCTGGATAGTAGCATCATGCCGTTTTTCGGCCGACACTCGCTCCTGCCGCGCCTCATCGAGTAGGCTCATGAGGCGCGCTTCGGCCGCCTCGTGGCGCTGCTCTTCCTGGTTCAGGCGCGCTAGTTGCTGTGCGTCGCGGTCAGCCAACGCCTGCTGGTGGGCCTGCCCCTGCTGCTCGTTTTCCTTTTGCAACTTGTCGAGCTGCTGCAGGGCACGGCTCAAGCGCTCTTCGAATTGGCGCGCGCGCTCCTGCCACTGGTCGCGCTCGGCTTCGACCCGCGCCAGCGCAGCACTGCGCTGCTCGAGACGCTGCTCCGTTCCCGCCAGGTGAGACGACAGGGCGGCTTCGCGTTGCTCGGCATCCTCCACCTGGCGCTGCGCCTCCTGCATGGCAGCCTGGGCCTCGGCCACGCGCCGGTCGGCTTGCTCACGGTAGCCTGCCAGGGCTTCACCGGCAGATTCCTGAGCCTTGTGCCATAGGCTTTCCGCCAGCCTGACCACCGGCTCCGGCATGGCCTGCGAGGAGGGCAGGTCACGGTTGGTCTCGCGCTGGAATCGCCACTCCCGCAAGTGATCGCTGATGGTGGTGAAGCTGCCGGTTCCCAGCACATCACGAATCTTCTGGACGCTGGGTGCATCCCCCTTGGCCAGCAGTGTCTCGATGGCCTGCTGAACGTCCTCGTACTGCACACCGCTGCGTGCCATGACGATCTCCTTGTGTGGTGTGGCGGCTGATCCTTGCATCACGCGGCAGGCGTCACTTGTTCTTACCGTTTCCTTGCGCCCGCTCAGATATTCAAGCATAGCGACTTTCGTAGGAAGCGAAAAGAAATTACATGATTACGTAATACGTAATTTACGTTATGAAAACTCATTGAATTCAAGATTACCCGTCTTATCTTGAATAACTGCTCGCTACAGGCGAGACTCGTGCCATTCGATGACGACGAGTGGTGAAGACGCGATGAAGGTACCGAGCGAGGAGGGCGGCATCGCCATTCTTCCCGGCGAGCAGCAGGTAGCGCACCCGCCCGGACCGGAGCGTGATGTGTCGCTACTCGCGGCAAGCAGGGCTGCACGTATTGCCGCCGAAAGCGACGCCGAGGCGGTAGCGCAGTGGCTCGCCGAGTTCCGCGCCAGCCCACAGACGCTGCGCGCCTACCGCCGCGAGGCCGAACGGCTGCTGCTGTGGCTGGGTCATCAAGGCCTTGGCCTGGCCGAACTGCGCCGCCAGGATCTCGATGCCTTCGAGGCGTTCCTGGCGTCTCCCACGCCACGCCAGCTCTGGGTGGGGCCGCCACGGCCACGCCATGCACCGGACTGGCGGCCGTTTCGCGGCCCGCTGTCGCCGGCCAGCCGACGCCAGAGCTTGATCATCCTGCAGGGCATGTTCGCCTGGCTGCTAGAGGCGGGGTGGGTCAGCCACAATCCGTTCCGCCTGATGCGCGACAAGCGCCGGCGGCTCGACAATCGCCAAGCCGGAATCGAGCGCTACCTGGAACGGCCGCTATGGGAGTGGCTATGGCAATGGCTGGCCGAACCGCCCGGTAAGGACACCAGACCCCGTGAGCACTACCTCTGGCAGCGTCGACGCATGATCTTCGGCTTCGCCTACCTGATGGCACCGCGGATCAGCGAGATGGCCAGCGCCGAGATGGGCGATTTCTTCCAGCGAGAAGGGCGCTGGTGGTGGCGCGTGGTGGGAAAGGGCGGCAAGGCGGCACGCATCCCGGTGCCCGATGACATGCTGGCCCTGCTGGGCGACTGGCGGGAAGCGCTGGGTCTCGCCGCCGAACCGCGGCCCGGTGAAGAGGGCCCGGTGCTGCGCGGGCTCGATGGCCACCGTGGCCTGGGCGACAACCAGCTCTATCGCCTGATCCGCGATACCTTTCACCAGGCGGCCAACGCCCTGGAAGCCGAGACAGGAGAGCAGGCCATGTCGCAGGTAGCGCGCCTGCGCGCCGCCACGCCCCATTGGCTGCGCCATACCGCGCTCACCCATCAGGCCCAGGCCGGCGTCGAGCTGCGCTATCTCGCCAGCACCGCTCGCCACGCGCGGCTCGATACCACGGCTCAGTACCTGCACGCCGAGGATGAGGAGTGGCATCGCCAGCAATCCGTACACAGCCTGCCCGGCAAGGCGGACGAATCCGGGGTCGAACCGGTATAATGATGGTTAAGTCAACACGGGAGGCAACATGACCACCGAAGCCACGGCCGAACAAGCCCAGCATGCCCTGCGGGAAGAGTTCGAGATGTTCGATAACTGGATGGACCGCTACCAGTACATCATCGACATGGGTAAACAGCTGCCGGCGTTTCCCGAGGAGTGGAAGACGCCCGAGCTGAAGATACAGGGCTGCCAGTCGAACGTCTGGATGCACCATCGTTGCGACGGCGACGTGCTGCACTTCGATGCGGTATCGGATGCCGCCATCGTTTCCGGCCTGATCGCCGTGCTGATGCGCATCTACAACGATCGTCCGGCCGGCGAAATTCGCGACACCAGCCCCCACTTCCTGGAGGATTTGGGTCTCGACAAGCACCTGTCCCCCACGCGCAGCAATGGCTTGCACGCCATGCTCGGCAAGATCTACGAAGTCGCCGAGAAAGAGGCCGCCTCCGCCTGATGCCGTTCCGGGGCACGCACGGCGACATGCCGCTGACGTTCCCGCGCGAGAATGCTTTCAGCATCCAGGCTGGCAATGGATACGTCCGTCGCAGCGGGAATCTCGCCCGCCAGTTGCAGCGCCTGGTAGCGCCCGCAGCAGACACGCAGGAAGGAGGCGAAGTTGGCGGGATCGTGCCCCGCCTCGGCGCACTCCCGCGAGAGCTTCGCTACCAACTGACTGAGCGAGAGACCGTCGCGCCTGCCGACCTCCTCGAGAACCTTCCAAAAGAAGCGCTCCAAGCGCACGCTGGTCGAGACGCCGTCGAGGCGCATGGAGCGGGTCTGAGGCTCCCACAGGCCCGGTTCGGCGCCGATGAAAAGCCTGCACATACCATTTCCTCCCTTGCTGGCCCGACCGACGCTTTCATCATGGCGCCGGTCGCGGGCCAGGGCAAGGCGGTTTCGAGTAGCGGCTAGAGTTCGATACGCGTACCCAGCACGGCCAGGAACTGGGCGATCCACGCCGGATGGGCGGGCCAGGCCGGAGCGGTGACCAGCTTGCCATCGGTCACGGCATCGTCCACCGCAATGTCGGCATAGCGGCCGCCAGCCAGCTCCACCTCGGGACGGCAGGCGGGATAGGCCGAGCAGGTACGTCCCTCCAGCACCCGGGCGGCAGCCAGCAGTTGGGCACCGTGGCAGATGGCCGCGACAGGCTTGTCTGCCTCGAAGAAGTGACGTACCAGCGCGATGACCTTGTCGTTCAGGCGCAGATACTCCGGAGCGCGCCCGCCAGCGATCACCAGGCCATCGTAGTCGGCAGGGTTCGCAGCAGCGAAGTCTGCATTGAGGGTGAAGCGGTGGCCCGGCTTCTCGCTATAGGTCTGGTCGCCCTCGAAGTCGTGGATGGCGGTGGCGATGCTGTCGCCGGCCCGCTTGTCGGGACATACGGCGTCGACGCGATGCCCCACGGCCTGCAAGGCCTGGAACGGCACCATGGTCTCGTAGTCTTCGGCATAATCGCCGCACAGCAAGAGCAGTCGCTTGGCAGACATGGCGTGCCTCCTCATCGGCTCGTTGTGGTTGGGTGTGCCATCAAGCAGTCTGGCACGGCCGGGCCGGAGGAGGGTGGTAGCGGGCTACTACAAGTTGACAGCGGGATCCATGGGCGGGTCTAGCGGTGTTCGGAAGCGTGCTCAGCCGAACGACAGCAGAAATGTTCGTCGAGTTCGGGGTCTTCGTGGCACAGCCGTTCGCTCGGCCCTCCGGGCACGGGATCGATGCCGCCGTGACTACCGGGGTGGCAGCGCACGATCCGCCTGGCGGCAAGCCAGCCGCCACGCAGCGGGCCATGGACCTGGATGGCTTCTACGCTGTAGTGCGAACAGCTGGGCCAGAAACGACAGCGCGGTCCCAGCAGGGGGCTGACCACCAGTTGGTAGAGTCTCACCAGGCCGATCATCGACAGCCCCAGCAGACTGCCAAGGCGATGCAGCCCGGCGGCCAGGAAAGGCATGCTTCAACGCCCCTCCGGGGGCTTGCGATAGAGTATCTCGGGGTCGATCAACGGCTCACTGCTAATGCGGGCCTGATCGCCTTCCAATGCCACGTAGAAACAGCTGCGTCGTCCGGTATGGCAGGCCGGGCCGGTCTGTTCGACCTGCAGCAGCAGGGTGTCGCCATCGCAGTCGAGACTGGCCGCATGCAGGTGCTGCTGCTGGCCGGAGGATTCTCCCTTGCGCCAAAGTTTGCCCCGCGAGCGCGACCAGTAGCAGACGCGCCCGGTCGAAAGTGTCTCCTCCAGCGCCTCGCGGTTCATCCAGGCCATCATCAGCACTTCACCAGTATCGTGCTGCTGGGCGATGGCGGGAATCAAGCCGTCATCGTTGAAGCGCACTGCATCGAGAGCCCGTGCAAGCGGCAGGCAGGCATCGAGCTCGGCACGCTCGAGTTGCTTGAAGGTATCGGTCATGGCATTTCCGTCATGGCTGGCTCAGGCTCGCGCCGCAGCATTCAAGCAGAGGTCGCAGCTGCCCAATAACTCGATGGTCTGGCGTTCGACACGAAATCCCAAGTCGCGTGCCTGGGCGCTGAGCTGGGCGTTCACGTCGTCCAGATGCAGTTCCTCGACACGCCCGCAGTGGCGGCAGATCAACAGCTGGAAGCCGTGGGCATGCTCGGGGCAGGGGCATGCCACATAAGCATTGAGCGACTCGATGCGATGCACCAACCCCTGTTCGATCAGAAAGTCGAGGGCACGATAGATGGTCGGCGGGCGAGCCGCCGCATGCTCGACGGCCAGACGGTCGAGCAATTCATAGGCCTTGAGGCCACCGCTGGCCCCGGCGATCATCTCGAGTACGCGTCGTCGGATCGGGGTGAAGCGCACCTCGCGAAGTTGGCACTGTCTTTCGGCCTGCGCGAGCAGGGCGGTAGCGTCGGTCATGGGCGACCCGATGTGTCTGGAATGGGGTTCATTCTACGTGCTGAGACAGGGCTCGGCCAGCTCGGGTTCGGGCAGCCTCTTGAGCTCGCCCTGGCGGGCGAAGTGCTGCTGGGCAAAGGCGACCCGCGCCTTGACGCCGAGCCCCTCGGGCTGCTTTTCCACCAGATCCAGGCGCGGACGCAGGCCTTCGCCATTGGCCATCTGGATGGCAAGCCCGGGGCGAGCATTGAGTTCGAGCAGCATGGGGCCACGGTTGCGATCGATCACCATATCGGTACCGATGTAGCCGAGCCCGGTCATCTCGTAGCAGCCCGCCGCCAGCTCCAGCAGGCTGGTCCAGTCGGGAATGCGCAAGCTGGCCAGCTCATGACCGGTATCCGGGTGGTCGCGGCGCGAGCGGTCGAACTGGACGCCACGCACCGCCGTCCCCGTGGCGATGTCGAGCCCTACGCCCACCGCTCCTTGGTGCAGGTTGGCCTTGCCGTCGGAAGCCGCCGTGGAGAGGCGCATCATGGCCATGACCGGGTAACCGCGGAAGATGATCACACGAATGTCGGGCACGCCCTCATAGGTGTACTCGGAGAGCTGCTCGTCGAAGTTGATGAGACCCTCGATCATCGCCACGTCGGGAGTGCCACCCAGCGAATAGAGCCCCGACAGGATGTTGGAGACGTGCCGGTGGATATCCTCGATGCTGAGCTTGGCGCCGCTGGGTTTGACGAAGCCATCGGCATCGACGTGCTCGATCACCAGGATGCCCTTGCCGCCACTGCCCTTGGCGGGCTTGATGACGAACCCCGGGTGGCCGGCGATCATGTCGCCCAAGCCCTTGATGCCAAACTGGGTGGTCACGGTTCCGATCAGGGCAGGCGTGGTGATGCCGTGCTTCTCGGCAAGCAGTTTGGTCTTCAGCTTGTCGTCCACCAGGGGGTAGAGACGCCGGCTGTTGTAGCGCCCGATGTAGCGAATGTTGCGCCGGTTCATGCCGATGATACCGCGACGCAGGAGCTGGCTTGGCCGTGCCCACATGATGTTCAGTCCTCGGTGACCGGTTTGAAACGCCGCAGCTCGAGCAGCCGGTATCCCGTGTAGTTACCCAGCAGCAGAATCAGCGACATGATGATGAGCTGTACGCCCAGGAAGTTGAAGGTGATATGGCGTATCCATGGGTTGTTCATGGCGAGATACGCCAGTACGGCAGTAATGAGGCTTCCCCCGCCTTGAATCAAGACCTCCTTGGGACCTTCTTCTTCCCACAGGATCGACATGCGTTCGATGGTCCAGGCCAGGATGATCATCGGGAAGAAGGTGATCGTCAGGCCCGCATTGAGTCCTACACGATAGGACAACACGGAGAAGATCGAAATGATGGCGATGACCGTGATGATCACCGCCGAGACTCGAGCCACCAGCAGCAGATTGAGATAGGAGAGATAATTGCGTATCACCAGTCCCACCGAGACGATCAGCAGGAAACCGATCAGACCGGTGGGCAGGGTCGTCTGGATGAAGGCCAGCGCAATCAGGACGGGCATGAAGGTACCCGATGTCTTGATGCCGACGAGGATGCGCAGGAACACGACTACCAGCGCGCCGATGGGGATCAGCAGGATGGTCTGGAATAGCGCTTGTTCCTCGAGCGGCAGGCTGTGAATCGAGAAGTTGAGCAGGGTATCGTCGGCCAGCTGGCTGCGGACGGCGGCTGCGGCGGGCTGGCTGCGCGACAGCATGGAGAAGGTGACTCGTGAGTTGGTACCACCCTGGACCTCGAGCACGGCACGCCCGGCGGTTTCCCATAGCAGGAGATTTTCCGGCTGGCCCTGGTCGGCAGTGCGCGGGTTGAACAGTTCCCAATTCTCTTCGTCCGCAAAGACCATGATCCAGGAGGTCAGCGCCTGCCGGCGGCGGCCATCCTCGAGTACCAGGCCGCTGACTTCGCGGGCATGCACGCCGGCCTGGTTGAGCAGGCGTACCAGTAGAGGCGTGCGCTCGAACTGGGTCAGCAGCAGGCGGGCATTCTCGCCCTGGCGGTCCTCGTCGAAGTCACGAATCAGCTCCCGTGTGAAGGTATAGGGGTCGGCGCTGCGCATCCAGGCGCGCTCGATCACCTGGGCCGCCGCCGTATCATAGGGGCGCTCCCAGCTGATCTCGCGCAGTGACGGTCGGGCGATCTGGCGCTGCCGCCGGTCATCGGTCACCTGGAGGCGTACGGAATAATAGAGCTGCTGGCTGCCCGCTGCGCGGCGAATCGACCACTGCGCGCGGCGGCCGGTCTCGTCCTGCAGGAACGACAGGCCGTAACCCGGTGATGCGGTGTTCTCGGTCAGGATCCGGTAACCGCGCTGATGCGAGGGTAGCGCCATGTCCACGCGGACGGGCTCGCCCAGGGCGGTGAAATCGACGATGGCTTCGACTTCCCAGACCTGGCGCTGCTCGCCCGGGGTCCACGGCACCTCCATCTGGATATGACGGTGAAGGCTCGTGCCGATACCGAGCACCATCAGCAGGCCCACGATGAGATAGAAGGGCAGTCGCGACATGTGTCATCCTTGCAGGTAGGGCAATCAGGCTCGGTATCAACCTTCTTCTTCGTCCCGATCGTTGATCTCGTCCTCCGGCGCCTCGGAGGCCGGACGGCCACCGGGGAACTCGGGCCGGGGGTGCAGGTAGTTCTCCGCCACATCGATCAGGGCGATATCCATCAGGAAGCGCCGTCCGAGCAGTACCGGATAGTTGAGATGCGTGCGGTCGTTGAGCGTAAATTCCACCGTTTCACGGATCGGCCCCAGCGTCATCAGCAAACTGACGACCGGGCGCGATGTGCTGCCGGCGGCCTGCATGATGCGCACCCGGCGTTCTACCGGACGTTCGATCCACTCGTCACGCACGCTGTCGACGACGATATCGTCCTCGTTGAGGCCCAGCTTGAAGCGCACCCAATCCTCGCCGTCACGCTCGAAACGCGTGATATCGGTGGCGGAGAGAGAAGAGGTGTTGGCCCCCGAGTCCACCCGCGCACGAAGGTAGGTACCGACATCGGGCAGGCCGATCCATTCGGAGCGGCCTACCATCTCCTTGGCCGACAGCGTCTCGCTCAGCTCATTGTTGCATTCTGCCGGCACCACCATGGGTTCATCGCCGCGCCGCTGTTCGAGCCGCTCGATGTCGCCACGCAGATGGCGCAGCGTGATGCCGGCATCGCGCAGCTCGGCGAGCACTTCGGCCTGTTGCCGGTTGCTGGCAGCCTGGATATCTGAGCGGTCGCAGCTATGTGCGATCCGTTCCTCGAGCTGGCCGATACGCGCCTCGAAGGCGGCAGGGCTGAGGGTGGGCTCGGGCGCTGACTGGGGTGTGAGGGCGCATCCGCTGATCAACAATGAACTCAGCAACCAGGGTATGGGTGCGGATAGCGTTCTCGGTCGCATTGGAATCGACAGCCTCCGGTCGGGCTACGGGTTAGGCGTAGCGGCAGTGGGCTTGGCTTGAAGGGCGCACGTAACGTCGCGGCGAAACATGACGGAGGATGATAAGGATTTCGAGGTGGCGTTGTCCAACGCCGTGATAGAGATTCAATTTAACATAATATACATTATGCGAATCAAAGCCATGTCCGTGCCAACGCGTCACACCTCGAGTCTGCCTGCTGACGCCGTCAAACCGCCACAGTGGCCAAGAAAAGCATGCGCTCCAAGCGAAAACCCCGGCTCGCTGCCGGGGTTCGCCTTTCATGCCAAGCCATCACGTACCCGATTCAGCCTTCGTCGGCCGGCGCGTAGGAGCCATCTTCGCGATGCACTTCCTTACCAGTGATCGGCGGTGTGAACACGCAGGCCAGGTGCATGGTCTTGTGTGCGCGCAACAGATGCTCGTCGTGCTGGTCGAGAATGTAGATGTCGCCCGGCTTGATCGGCCAGATCTTGCCGTCGGCCAGGGTTTCCACTTCGCCTTCACCTTCGATGCAGTACACCGACTCGTAGTGATGCTTGTAGTGGATGTGCGTTTCGGTGCCTTCGTAGATCCGCGTGATATGGAACGAGAAGCCACCGCCGTCATTGGCCAGCACCAGGCGTGTGCTGTCCCAGGTTCCGCTTTCCGCCTTGACCAGTCGGTCCGTCTTGCGCGCTTCCTCGAGATTGCGAACGATCATCTTCCTATGTCTCCGTTCAAACCATAGACTGGCCGGCTGCCGCTACAGCCGGCCGGTAACATGAATGCCATGGGCGCCACAGGTCAGGCCATGACCTCCTTGACACTCGCCTCGAGGATATCCAGCCCTTCGAGCAGATCCTCATCGGGAATGGTCAGCGGACACAGGCACTTGACCACCTCGCCGGCCTGACCGCTGGTCTCGATCACCAGGCCCTTCTCGAAGGCCTTGGCGGTGATCTTGTCCGCCAGGTCGCCGTCGCCCACATCGATCCCGCGCATCAGGCCACGGCCACGCTCGGAAGCCGCTACGCCCCGCTCGCTGATCCAGGCGGCAATCTTCTGGAAGCGATCTTCGACCACCCTGCCCTTGCGCTGAACGTCGCGCTCGAAGGTGTCGTCACGCCAGTACTGTCGCATGGCGGCGGCGGCCGTGGCAAAGGCCAGGTTGAAGCCGCGGAAGGTGCCGTTGTACTGGCCGGGCTTCCACTTGTCGAGGTCGGGGCGCATCAGGACGTGGGCGAACGGCAGACCGAAGCCGGACAGCGACTTGGAGTTGGTCACGATGTCGGGCTTGATACCGGCATGCTCGAAGCTGAAGAACTTGCCGGTACGACCGCAGCCGGCCTGGATGTCGTCGACGATCAGCAGGATGCCGTTGTCGCGGCAGATTCGCTCCAGGCGCTTGAGCCAGTCGAGACCCGCCACGTTGATGCCACCCTCGCCCTGCACGGTCTCGACGATGACCGCCGCCGGCAGGTCCAGGCCGCTGGAGTTGTCGCCCAGCAGTTTCTCGAAGTAGTCCAGGCTATCGGCGTGCTCGCCCAGATAGCCGTCATAAGGCATGAAGGCGCTGCCCTGCAGCGGAATGCCACCAGTGGCTTCCCGGAACTTGCGATTGCCGGTAGTGGCAAGCGCCCCCATGGTCACGCCGTGGAAGCCGTTGGTGAAGGTGACGATGTTGTGTCGCCCCTGGGCCACCCGGGCCAGGCGAATGGCGGCCTCGACGGCGTTGGTACCGGTGGGCCCCGGGAGGTGGACCTTGTACTCCAGCCCACGCGGCTTGAGGATCACCTCTTCGAGGGTTTCCAGGTAGTCGCGCTTGGCGGCGGTCCAGAAATCGAGGCCGTGCACGATACCGTCGCTGTCCAGGTAATCGAGCAGCGCCTGCTTGAGGTGCGGGTTGTTGTGACCGTAGTTGAGGGTGCCGGCACCGGCCAGGAAGTCGATGTACTCGCGTCCCTCCTCATCGGTCAGCCGAGCATTTTTGGCCGTGGTGAAGACCACCGGGAAAGAGCGCGAATAGGTTCGCACATTGGATTCGAGACGTTCGAGAGTCTGGGTCTGCATGTCGACCTCCTGTCGAGATAATCAAGCGTAGGAAAGCATGGATGGCCGAGGGCCTCGACCATCCAGCGAATCGGATGGGCTCAGATGCGCCGTGTGTCGAAGGGACCGATGCGCACGAGATTCTCGGGATCGTGTTCACCACCGAGTTGATCCGTGGAGAAGTACTCACGGCTATTGAGAGGCGCCTGCCAGCGATCGGCAAGGCGGCGGAACAACCCCCAGGACGCCTGATTGTCCGGCGTGATGGTGGTTTCCAGGTGATGAACCTCGACCATTTCGGGGCGGCTCATGACCGCCTCGACCAGACGCCGCGCCAGGCCGGTGCCGCGGGCCTTCTCGCCTACTGCCACCTGCCAGAGGAAATAGGTATCCGGCGCGTTGCTCTTCACGTAACCCGACACGAAACCGACGATTTCACCCTCGTCATTGGTGGCAACGGCGCAGGTATCGCGGAATTGCGTCGCCAGCAGCAGGTAGGCGTAGGCTGAATTGACGTCGAGCGGCGGGCATGACTTGACCAGCTCGTAGACCCCCCAGCCGTCGTCCGGATTGGGCTTGCGAATGAACAGTGGCGAGGCATCACTGCCGACTACGGCATCGGCCACACTGGGTCGGGCCAGCTCGGCGGAGGGAGTGAAAGGCTGCGGTGTCACATTCATGGTAAGGCTTCGCTGTAGCGATGTTGCGACTAATGATAACAGGGCTCACCGGCAAATCAAAACTAGCATTATGGCTACGGCACGATTGCATAACAAAAAATTATCATTGGTTGCCGAAGCGCTATGAGAAGTCTAGCCCATGCTGACGCACAGAGGTCAGAACGACATCGGGCCGCCCGCAGGCGACCCGATGATGGCAAGGAGCGTCGTTTCAGTGGCGTGAAAGCGTACGCATGGTGACGAATTCCTCGGCTCCCGTCGGGTGAATGCCGACCGTGGCATCGAAATCGGCCTTGGTGAGGCCGGCCCTCACGGCAATGGCGATGCCCTGGATCAGCTCGCCAGCCTCCTCGCCCACCATATGGGCGCCAACCACCACGTCGCTGGCGTCATCGACGATCAGCTTCATCAGGCAGCGCTCCTCGCTGCCGGAAAGCGTATGTTTCATGGGGCGAAAATCGGTGCGGTAGACCCGTATCGCACCATGCTGCTTGCGCGCCTGTTCCTCCGAAAGCCCCACCGTACCGATGTTGGGATGACAGAACACGGCGGTCGCGATGTTGCGATAGTCCATGGGTGCCGCCGGCGTGTCGCTGAAGTGCTGTTGTACCAGGTGCATCGCTTCGGCCAGGGCCACCGGCGTCAGTTCCGGCCCACCGGTCACGTCGCCTAGCGCCAGGATGGAAGGCACCGATGTCTCGAAGCGTTCGTTCACCTTGACGCTACCGTCAACGTTGAGTTCGACATCAAGGGCATCGAGCCCGACGCCTTCCAGATTGGGCTTGCGGCCGGTAGCGGCCAGCACGGCATCGACCTCCAGCGACTCGCCGTTGGTGAGCGATACCAGCAGGCCGCCCGCGACCTTTTCGATACTCTCGATATTGGTCTCGAAGTGCAGATTGACGCCCTTGGCCGCCATCTGCTCACGCGTGAACTCGCGCACTTCGCGATCGAAGCCACGCAGGAACAGCTCACCGCGATAGACCAGGTGGGACTCGCTGCCCAGGCCATTGAAGATGCTGGCGAACTCCACGGCAATGTAACCGCCGCCGAGGACCAGGAAACGTCGCGGCATCTGCGCCAGATCGAACACTTCATTGGAGGTCACGGTCAGTTCTCGCCCCGGAAAATCGGGTACCCAGGGCCAGCCGCCGACGGCCACCAAGATCTTGGCGGCGGTGATACTCTCCCCTGCGACCTCGACGCGGTGTGCATCCACCACCCGTGCACGCCCGTTGATCAGGCGCACGCCGGCATTGTCCAGCAGGCGACCGTAGATCTCGTTGAGCCGGGCGATCTCACGTACCTTGTTGTCACGCAGCGTGGCCCAGTCGAACACGGGGGCTTCGGGCAGGTTCCAGCCGAAGCCACGGGCATCCTGGAAGGCATCGTGGAAGTGCGCGGCATAGGAGTAGAGCTTCTTCGGCACACAGCCCACGTTGACACAGGTACCGCCCAGATAGCGGTCCTCGGCAACGGCCACCCGTGCACCGGTCGCCGCCGCGGTGCGGGCGGCGCGCACCCCTCCGGAGCCGGCGCCAATGACGAACAGGTCATAGTCGAAGTCAGACACACGATTCTCCTTGTCTTGCCGGGTATGGGTGACGGACCCGGTCGGATCGCACGATTTTACCAGCGCTGCCTTGGCGTGTAGAGCAAGCTCCCGCGGATGCTTCGGTTGACCCCCACCGTCAGCGGCGGTAAAAGAAGCGCTCGACAACAGCCACCCCTGGCCAACGGACCCAACCATGGACAAGGAAATCGAAATCCTGCTCGACAACAACCGCGCCTGGGCGGAGCGGATGTGTCGGGAGGATGCGGATTATTTCACGCGGCTTTCACAGCAGCAGAATCCGGACTACCTCTGGATCGGCTGTTCGGACAGCCGGGTACCCGCCAACCAGATCGTGTCGCTTCCCCCGGGCGAGGTCTTCGTTCATCGCAACGTCGCCAACCTGCTGCATCACAATGACATGAATGCGCTATCCGTGGTGCAGTACGCCGTCGATGTGTTGCAGGTCAAGCACATCATGGTCGTGGGCCACTACGGCTGCGGCGGCGTGCGGGCGGCCGTAGCCGGTGGCGAATGCGGCATGGTCGATTACTGGCTGCACTCAGTCCGCGAACTCTATAGTCATAACCGTTCCTCCCTGGAGCATCTTCCCCTCGATGAGCAGATCGATCGCATGTGCGAGCTCAACGTGCAGGCCCAGGTCAACAACCTGTGCCGTACCAAGATCGTCCAGCTCGCCTGGCAGCGCGGCCAACCCCTGGCCGTACATGGCTGGATCTATGGGCTCGGCGACGGCCGTATCACCGATCTCGGTTGCACCGTGACGGGCCTCGATCAGGTGGCCACGCTCTACCGCATCGATCGCATCGAGGCGAGCCCCGACTCCTGCTGATCCGGACCGGCTCGAAACCGCGGGCTGCGCCCCCTACACTGCGAGCGATGTCCATCGCAGGGAAATCTCATGTCCGATCCACTCGCCACGCTTCAGCGTGAACATCTCCGGGCCCTCGAGCAGTACTATGCCGAGGTACTGACGGCACTGGGCTACGATGGCGTACTGATCTACAGCGGCCACCCTGCCCTTCACTTCGGTGACGACCAGCACGCCAGCTTCTGCAGCTACGGCCATTTCCAGCACTGGACCGGCCAGGCCGGCCTGTCCCATAGCTGGCTGCTGATCCGCCCCGGACAGCGGCCCATCTGCTATTTCCATGCGCCGAACGACTTCTGGCACCTGCCACCCCAGTTACCCGCACAGGCATGGACCGAGCATTTCGAGGTGCTGACTGGTCGCCATGACACGCCGCCGAAGCTCGGCGCAGGCCGCTTTGCCGTGATCGGCAACGTATCCGACGACGACGCCACGGCTCTCGCCGCTCAGCGCAACCCGGCCGCCCTGCTGTCTGCCCTGGACGAAGGACGCGTGCGCAAGAACGAGTACGAGATCGTCTGTCTGAGCGAGGCCAATCGCATGGCTGAGCTTGGCCACCGTGCCGCCCGGGAAGCCTTCCTGGCCGGGGGCAGCGAACTCGACATTCACCTGGCCTATCTCCAAGCCTCGCGTCAGCGTGAAGGCGAGCTGCCCTATGGCAATATCGTCGGCATCGGCGCGCATGCCGCGGTGCTGCATTATCAGCATTACGACAGCGAACCGCCTCGCTCCCGCCCCAGCCTGCTGGTGGACGCGGGGCACCGCTTCCGTGGCTATTGCGCCGATATCACCCGTACCTGGCCGGGAGCCGAAGCCGACCCGCTCTTCGCCGACCTGATCGCACGCATGCACGACATCAAGCAGCGCCTCGTCGCAGCGGTCGCTCCCGGTGTCGACTTCGTCGAGCTGCACGAGCGGATGCATCGCCTGCTCGGTGAACTGTTGGTAGAGAGCGAACTGGTTACCGCTTCCGCCGAGGCTGCCGTCGAAAGCGGTATCACACGAGCCTTCTGCCCCCATGGGCTTGGCCACCTGCTCGGCGTTCAGGTTCACGACGTTGCGGGCCGCACGGCACGCGATGGCACTCCGCTGCCGCCGCCAGCCGAGCATCCGGCACTGCGGCTGACGCGGGAACTGGAAGCGGGAATGACGGTCACCATAGAACCGGGGCTGTACGTCATTCCCATGCTGCTCGAGCCGCTCGAGTCAACTCCCGCAGGGCAGCACCTGAACTGGGCTTTGATCGAGCGCCTGGCTCCCCATGGCGGCATTCGCATCGAGGACAACGTGAGTGTCACGGCCAATGCAGCCAGAAACCTGACCGCAGATATCGAGTAACCTCATGCGTGAACGGTGGCAGCACGCCAGCTTCGCTCCCCCGCGCGGGTTGACCAACCCGCACGTGCAGACGCTGCTGCCTCGCCTGCTGCCCAGGCCCCGGCTCGCACGCGATAGCGAGATTCTCGAGCTGCCCGACGGCGACTTCGTGGAACTCAACTGGATCCGGCCAGCCCCTGCGAGCCCGGAGGCGCCGGTCTTCGTGCTGTTTCATGGCCTCGAGGGGTCGTTCGATTCACCCTACGCCCGCTGGTTGCTGGCAACGGCCAGCGGCATGGGCTGGCGAGCGCTGTTGATGCACTTCCGCGGCTGCGGCAACCGGCCGAATCGCCTGCCCCGGGCCTACCACAGCGGCGATACCGCTGATGCCTACTGGCTGACAAGCGAACTGTCGCGACGCTATCCCAAGGCGCTGAAAGTCGCTGCCGGTGTCTCGCTGGGTGGCAACATGCTGCTCAAGCTCGTCGCCGAACAGGGTGGCGGTGGCCTCGACCTGGCCGGGGCGATCATCGTCAGCGCGCCGCTCGACCTCGCCGCCAGCGCGGAAAGGCTGCATCGCGGCTTCTCGCGAATCTATGAACGCCACCTGCTGAACGCACTGAAACGCAAGGTCGCGCCACGCCTTGCGCGTGGCGAGCTGCCCCTGGCGCTGGACAACCGCGCGCTGTCGCGAATCGACAGCCTGTGGGGATACGACGATGCGATCACCGCACCGCTGCATGGCTTCAGCGATGCCGCCGATTACTACCTCCGCGCCTCTGCCGGGCGACTGCTCGGTGAGGTCGAGCTGCCCACCCTGATCCTGCACGCCGACGATGATCCCTTCATGCCCGCTGGCCTGTTCGAGCGCCTACCCGAGCCAGCCGATGCGGTGCGCCTGGAGGTCACTCGCCATGGCGGTCATGTCGGCTTCATGGAGTGGCGTAACCGACGCCTGCAACCCTGGTTGGCACGACGCCTGGGTCACGAACTTGCTTGCTGGGCCGACACCGGGACCTCCTGGCAGTCGGCCTTGGATCGCCATCTCAGCCGATCGGACAACTGACCCCGGTCCCTTTCAGGCCGCAATAGCCGCCCGGATTCTTGTGCAGATATTGCTGGTGGTACTCCTCCGCCAGGTAGAAAGCTTCGAGAGGCGCTATTTCAGTGGTGATCCGCCCTCGCCCGGCCTGGGCCAGCGAGTATTGATAAGTATCGCGGCTGCGCCGGGCGGCGGAGAGATGGTCATCGCTGGCGGCATAGATCGCCGACCGATACTGGCTACCGACATCATTGCCCTGTCGCATGGCCTGGGTCGGGTCATGCGCCTCCCAGAACGTCCTGAGCAGCGTCTCGATATCCACTTCCCGCGGGTCGAAGACCACCCTGACCACTTCGGCATGGCCGGTGCGCCCGGTGCAGGTCTCTTCGTAGGTGGGGTTGGGCGTCACGCCTCCGGCGTAACCCACCGCCGTGACATGGACGCCGGGCAGTTGCCAGAACAGGCGCTCGGCGCCCCAGAAGCAGCCAAGTCCAAAGACGACCTGCTCATGCCCTTGCGGAAAAGGAGGCAGCATCGAACGCCCGTTCACGGCATGAATTCCCGAGACACGGATCGCTGTCTCGCGCCCTGGCAAGGCATCCGCTGGATCGATAATCATGACGTTATCCTCGAGGAAAACGGGTGGAAGTGTTCATGGCTGACCCTCGAGCCTGGGCGGTCGACCGGGCCGCGTGAAGATATACACCAGGTCGACGGCCTGGGCGGCACCGGAGACGGCCTGCACGTACAGGTTGCGCCACAGGGTATAGCGTAGCGTGAGTTCTGCGATCGGTGAGAAGATACCGACACCATAGCTGACGCGCAGATCCTCCGTCAGGTAGCCGCTGACCACCACTTGGCTCTCATCGCCAACGCCAGTGGTTTCCAGCGCCAGGTCGTCGATGCCGAAGGCCTGGCCGATGGCGCCCACGACGCCGCCTGTCTGCCCGAGCGTCAAGCCAACCAGCGCCGCTGTCAGCGCTCCATCCGCATCGCCATCCCTGGGCGCGCGACCGCGCAGCAGGTAGGAAAGCGCCCGCGCCTCGTCCATGGCCGGCTCGGAGAAGATCATCAGGCTGGGCTCGGCGGCAAAGCCGGTGACGCGAAGGCCGGCAATGACCCCATCTTCGGTGATGTCCGGGTTGCGAATGGCCTCGAAGTCAAGCAGCGGCTGGTCCGGTGGGCCGCTGAACAACAACTGGCCCTGCCGGATCAACAGGTCCTGGCCGAAGGCACGGAAACGGCCATCGGTCAGGTTGACTTCACCGAACAGCTGCACCGGGCCGTCCTGCTGACGCACCTGTAAGGTGCCAGCCAGCCCGGTTTCGAGTCCCGAGGCGACGAGCATCATGTCGGGCCCCAAATGCAGCTCAAGACGCACGTCCAGGCGCATGCCGGCCTCGCGCAAGGCAACCGCGGCCGCCTCATCACCGCCGGCAGTTGCCTCGAGCCCTTCGCTCCGCTGGGCTCGCGCCTCGTCACGCCGAGTGATGATGACCTCGTCGGGGCTGGGGCTGACCGCCGCCGGCGGGGCTTCACCGATCTCGAGCCTGGCCCAGGGTACCTGGACGTCGCCACGCACCCGCAGTTCCTGTGGATTGATCCGTACGGCGATCTGCGGGGCGATGCGCAGCCGACCGAACTGCGGGAGACTCACCAGTAGCGGACGCTGGGTACCGTCCAGATCCACGGCGATGCGCCACTCGTCCAGCGATGGCCAACTGGCATTGCCATCGATAACCAGGCGCCCCTCGTCGCTGGCCACATAGCCCATGAGCCGCGCGCTATCGCCATTGAACTCGACGCGTATGCGGCCATCCTCGACGATCAGCGGCACATCGAGGCCCGAGGCCCGCAGGCCGGAGAGTTCGAGCGCCCCGTCCAGGCTCGGATTGTCCCGCGTACCCGAGATGCCAACCCTGCCGGCAACCACGCCTTCGAGCATGTCGAGCCCCTCGGCGAGGGTGCGATAGTGCGACAGATCCAGGCCATCGAGAACCAGCACGCCGCTCAGCTCACCGGTTCCCAGCGGGTCGTCGATACCGATTTCCAGGTCGAGGCGACCCGCATCACCGAGTTCCAGCTCGAGATCGAGCGCCGTGCGCGCCTGGCTGGCGTCGAGCCGGGCGTTGAGGCGAGTGGTGGGCATGGACCAAGGCTGCCCGTAGATGTCGAGCCCCTCGAGGCCGAGCTCACTGGCGAGGTCCGCCTCGACGTTCCACTGGCGTCCGCCTTGCCGCCAGCGCGCCTGGAGCCGCAGGTCGGTCTGTCCACTGGCGCGCCAGTCCTCCGGCAGCCACTCGTCGAACATCTCCATTGGCAGGTCACTTATGGCCAGGCTCGCCTGCCCCTGATCGGCGCTGGCTTGCAGGGTATCGTCCAGGCATAGTTGGCCGCCCTGCTCTCGGCGCAGGCAGAACGGCTGTACCTGAGCCCGGCCGGTCGCCAGATCGGCAGTGAAGACGATCGGCTCGTCGAGGCGCATCTCACCGTAATCGGTATCGACTTCCAGCGGGTCGATGCGGCCCGCATAGCGCTGCCGCTCGATGGACAGACCACCTTCGAGCGTCAGCGAGGCACGCGACAGCGGCATGCCACGACCGGCGATGGCCGTCAGCTCAGCCCGGTGGGACGACAGCCGACCGGCCAGCGCAAGACTTGCCTCGCTGAACCGCTGCCCAGCGGCATTGAGGCGCTCGATGTCGAGATTCACATCGAGTTCGGGATCGTCCAGGCCCTGCACGCTGCCCGTGAGCCGCAGCGTCTCCAGGCGATTATCGGCGAAAGCCAGGTCCCGGCCCTCCAGATCGAGGACCAGCCTTGGCCGCTCCGGTGTGCCTGCAGTGCGGAAGTTTCCGGTCAGGCTGCCACTGAGTTCGTCATGCAAGCTGCCAAGCTCGGTAAGCGAGATATCCCCGCTCAGGTCCATCTGCCTGTCCGAGATCGCTCCGCTGGCCGTGACACGATTGCTGCCCTGGCGGAAATCGAACTCCTGGATCTGCCACTGCATGTCGCTGTCCCCCGCCAGACGTGCTCGCAACGACAATGGCAGTTCCTGTAGCTCACCGTCGATGGCCAGCCGCGGCACGCGCAGTTGCCAACCCTCGGGGGTCTGGCTGAAGGTGACATCCAGATTGCCGTCGAGGCGGCCTTGCATGGCGTCGGTAAACAGCCCCGGATCGACATTGTCGAGTCTCGCGGTGGCCTCGACGTCGATGCCGTCGTGCCATTCGACTCGCCCCCGGCTGACTATCGAGGCATCGCCGAGGCTCAGCGACAGCGGCGTCCAGGCGAAGTGCTCGAAATCGCCGCTACCCGACAGGGCAACCCGGGTCAGGGGGATATCGGGACCTTCCAGACGCACCGACAGCGCGGCGCTGTAGTCGGCCAGGCTACCCGACAGCCGCAGGGAGATATCCTCGACCACATATGGCTCGGAAAGCTCCTCCGCCTGCGCCAGTTCCGCCGCCATGGGCAACGGCCAGCGCAGGAACTCGCTCTGCAGCGAGGCGTTGAATGGCACGGCGGGATCCAGCACATCGGCTTGCGCCGTCAGGCGGGCATCGACCGGGCCGTGAGCCACCAATTGCGCGCTGAGGTCGCCCAGGCTGCCCTCCAGCCTCATGTCGAGGCGCTGGCCGGCCAGTTCTGGCATCAGCTCGGGCAGCCACAGGGCCGCTTCGAGCCGCGCCTCGAGCGGGTAGTCGTCGCGCAGCTCGACTCGGGCGGTCAGCCTGGCATCGGCGTCGAGGCTGGCAACTTCAAGCGCAGCGACCTCGACCTGCTGGCCGCTCGCCTCGAAGGCTAGCGTGAGATGGCGCAAGGCGTAGTCCACCGGGCCGCTCACTTCGATACCGGCAACGTGGACACGGGGCGCCGAGACGGTCAGCGGCAGTACGATCTCGGGTAGCGCGATACGTTCGCGCTCCTCAAAGGGCAGCACAGGCTCGGCTGGCGGGGCCCGCACGGCTTCGGCGGCAGCGAGAGCCTGCTCGCTCAGCGCGGTGGCATCTGCCGGCACCTCCAGAGCCAGTTGGGCCGGGCCAGAAGGTGGAATAGCGATTTGCAGTTGGGTCAACCGCGTAGGCAGCAGGGTCAGTCGCTCATCCTCGGCCTCGATGCCGGTGTAGAGGGAATCCCAAGTGATGCGCGTACCGTCAGCCAGCCACAGTTCTACGTTCTCTATTTCGAGCTCGGGGGCCAGAATCTCCAGCGGGAAGCGAAACGGTACCGGGTCCAGCGTTTGCGGTGCGTCTTCGAGCGCCTCCAGTGCAGGCCGCTGTGCCACTTCGTCATCGGTGTCCGGCACCGGCTCGGGACTCGCGGGCAGCACGATGCGCAGGTCGTCGGCACGAGAGGCTCCCAACTGCAGCTGGGAGCTCTCCGCCGCAGCACTCGTCGTCAGCCGCGCAAGCTCGATCTGCGTGCCGTCGGCCAGCTGCACCCGAGTATCCTCGAGTGCCAGTTCGCGGATCTCCAGCGGCAGCGGCAGCTGGATGGGATCCATCGCTTCGCCCCGCTCCGCGGCTGGTTGGGCCGGTGCCCCCTCGGTCGCATCCTGGTGTAGCAGCACATGCCCCCCCTGCATGGCCAGGCGCTCGATGCACAAGCGGCCACGCAGCAGGCAGTCGTCCGCCCACGCGAGTTCGAGTCGCTCGGCGGCGATCTCGGCAGGGCCCGCTTCGATCCGGAACCCATGCAGTACCAGGCGATCCAGCGGTGCTCCCTCGACGTGCTCCAACTGGTAGAAGCCGCGTTTGGCTCCCTCCTCGAGCAACAGTCCAGCCCCCCAGGGCGACAGCGCCAGGCCGAGCACGAGGGTCGCGGCGCCAATCGCCAGCAGGGGCAACACGATCAGCAACCGCACGAACGACCAGAGCAACAAACGCATCCTCAGAATTCCGGGCCGATGGCGAAGTGCAGGCGCCACGAGTTCTCCTCGTCATCGAAGGGGTGGGCGATATCGAAACGCACCGGCCCGACGGGGGAGATCCAACGCACGCCAAGTCCGGCACCGGTATTGAGGGTTTCCGGCCACCAGTCGTCGAAGGCGTCCCCGCTGTCGACGAAGGCCGCGCCCCACCAGTTGCCGGTGATGTGACGTTGAAGTTCGACGCTGCCAGCCAGCATCTGCTGGCCACCGCGCAGCAACCCCTCTTCGTTGCGCGGTGCCAGGGTTTCGTAGCCGTACCCGCGGACCGTACGATCGCCACCGGTAAAGAAGCGCAGCGAAGGCGGCACCTGTGAGAAATCGCTGGTCTCGATGGCGCCCAGGGCCAGCCGAGTGACGAAGCGCAGGTCATCGCCAAGCATGCGTATCCATTCGGTGTTGCCCGTCATGCGCAGGAAGTCGGCATCCGAGCCCCAGATGGTATCGGAGTATTCCAGGGTAATGCGCTGACGGTCGCCCCAGGTGGGAAAACGGGGGTCGCGGGTGCGCGTTCGCGACCAGCTCACCCCGGGGTAGTAGATGAAGACGCTCTCGGCCTCACCGCCTTGGGTGAAGTCCTCGAAGGTGGCGCGCACGAACAGCGTCTGTACCCAGCGGTTGTCGAACTCCCAGCGGCGCGCCAACTCGACGGTCGCCTCGTTGGTACGCGTGTCCTCGATGTCGCGATGGCGCAAGCCGTACTGGAAACGGTACTGGTCGCGCAGCGGGTTATCCAGCGGCAGCAAATAGGTGCCGGTCAGGTGCTGCTCAGGCTGTGAAATGAAGAAGTCGTGCTCGAGGCTGTGCCCATAACGATTGATCCACGGCTGGTTCCAGCCGAAATGCACACGCGGCCCGACATCGGTAGCATAGCCGACACCGGTTTCGAACTGGTGGCGGTCGGCCGGAGCCAGCACCACGTCGATCGGCATATTGGGCCGCTCGGGCGCACTCAGGCGAGCGACGGCGGCCAGCGCCGAGGCGGAGAGACGGGGCCCGGTGGCCATCATGGTGCGCGAGGTCGGCACCTGCGGTAGCGCCGCCTCCCCTTCGGTCGCGACCGCGTTCCACCAGCCCACCGTCGGTGGCGCCAGGACAAGCTCGCGGCGCGCGTCGAGCCGCGGTCGCACGCTGACCGAACTGAACCAGCCGGTCTGGCCCAGGCGCTGCGCATAAAGCGCTACCTGGCCGGCGAGATAGGGGTTGCCTGGCTCGAAGGGGGCCATGTTGCGCAATCGGTCTTCGACGATATGGTTACCGCGAATCGCGATGTCCCCAAAGTCGTAGCGTCGACCGCTGTCGAGGGTGAGATAGAGCCTGGCGCTCTCGTCGAAGGGCCGCACCTCCATGCGCCGGTCGGTGAAGGACCAGTCGAAATAGCCACGCTCGAGGGCGAGATTGGCCAGCCGGTTGCGCATGCGATCCCATGGTGCATGCACCAGCGGGTCCCCTTCCGCCAGGGGAAAGGCATCAACGGTATCGCGAAAGGGCTCGTCCCTGGCGGCTTCACCTTCCAACCGGATGTCGAGCACCTCGATGACGACTTGCGGGCCGGGATCGATGGCGAGGCTGACGTAGCGCGGCGGGTCCTGCTCGTCGAGCTGCGAACGCACGCGCGGCTCGTAGTAGCCATAGACTCGCATGGCCTCGCGCGTGCGTCGCACTGCCTCGCCTTCCAGACGGCGTCGGTCGTACTGGTCCGCATCCAGAGCATCAAGGTAGTAGCGGACGTTGTCGGCGACATCACCTTCCAGTCCGTCGATGCGTGCCTCGAGTGCCAGCGCTCCATGCGCCATGCCAAGACACAGGGCCGCCGCCCCCATGCGTGAAATCACGCCTCTTCCCATATTCACGGCTTCCCGACTTGACTCTTGCCCGGCCCGCGAACGGACCAGGCAAAACTATCGCAGGGCTTCCAGCCCGGCGCTGAGTGACAGCTGCTCCTGGCGCAGCTCGCGCAACTCGGCCTCTATCGCCGTCAAGCGGCCCTGGAGACTGTCGACGGCCTGCGTGGCTTCGTCACGCTCGGCGACTGCCTCGATCTCGGCCGACAGCCCGTCGAGACGCTCTGCCAGCGCCGCTTCCCGTGCCTGCATGCTCTCTTCCAGGGCTGCGAGTTCCTGCTCCACGAGCTGCTGGACATGCTCGTCCACGGCCTCGAGCCGCTCGTCGAACGATGCTCTCACGCTCTGCTGTCGTTCCGCCAGCTCATCCTGCAGCGACTGCCATTCGGCAAGCCGTTGCCCCTGGCGCTCGTTGGCCGTGGCCAACGTCTCGATCCTTGCGGCCAAGGCTTCGCGACCCTCCTCGCCTGCTCGCTCCAGCGAATCGAGGGAGGTGCGTATCGCCATGAGCATGGCGTCGCGATTCTCCGCCTCGCCGATCAGCCGCTCGAGCCTGGCCGCAACGTCATCGACGCGCTCATCGAGCGCAGCATACCTGGAGGCATCCCCCTCGGTGACCTGCTGCACCTCGACCTCCAGGCTCGCCATGCGCGCCACGATCGATTCGGCGTGGTCTTCCGTGGAGGAGAGCCGTGACTCGATGGTTTCGAGGCGATCACCGCGCCCCTCTTCCGCATCGAAGCGGGCATGGACGTTGGACATCTCGGCGGAAATCTGTTGTACCTGGGCACTCAGACGCTCGCGCTCCTGCCAGCCCAACCACGACACCCCGACAAGCATGACCAGAAGCAGCAGCACGGCAAACTTCAGAGGCCACAGGCGGGGTTGCGGTGTTGAAGGACGGCGCGGCCTTGTCAGGCTGGAATCCGGATCGGGCACGATGGGACGTCGCTCGGAGGGACGCGCTTCGGGCATGTCAAACTCCTTCTAGGCAGGTGCGGCAGGCGCCTGTCCATTGTAAGCAGGTCAAGCACCTGCGCGCACACCGCTGCCTCAACGCGTCGTCAGCCGCTCTTGCGGGTCAGCGCGGCGGCCTATGCCACGATAGGTCAGCCCCCAACTGGCCACATGGTTAGGATCGTAGATATTACGGCCATCCAGCAACAGACGCTCTTGCAATAGCGAGGCCAGACGCGGCCAGTCCGGATTCCAGTAGTGCTTCCACTCGGTTATCAGCATCAGCGCATCTGCCCCATCACAAGCGGCATAGGGGTCGCCGTCGAACAGCGACAGCAGCGGATGGTCGCCCACTTCGGCGCGCAGCGCCGGGGTCGCCGCCGGGTCGTGCAGTCGTACCCGTACGCCTTGGGCCCAGAGCGCCTTGAGCAGCGTGAGTACCGGCGCATGGTCGATGCGCGCAGAACCCGGCTTGAAGGCGGCCCCCCAGATCGCCACGGTACGTCCTTCGAGCTGTCCGTGGAAATGGGTCCAGAGCTTGCGAAACAGGGTTTCCTTCTTCTGCTCATTGATGTCCAGCACCTGTTCGAGCAGTGCTGAATGACGACCGCTGGCCTCCTGTACATCGGCCAGGCGCATCAGGTCGCGCGAGAGGTGAGGACCGCCGAAGCCGCAGCCCGGGTAGAGGTACTCATAGCCGATGCGCGAATCCGCGCCCATCCCCTGGCGCACGTACTCCACGTCGACCCCCAGGCTGTCGGCGAGCCCGGCAATCTCGTTCATGTAGCTGATACGCGTGGCGAGCATGCCGATCGTCGCCAGCTTGGTCAGCTCGGCGGCCCGACGCGGCATCAGTTGGATCACGTCGCGGCGACGGTTGAACGCCCGCAGCAGCTCGCGCACCTGGGCCTCGGCCTGCTCGTCGTCACAGCCCAACAGCCAACGCCCCGGACGCGTGAAGCTGGCCCAGGCCCGGCCCTCCTCGATCATGTCGACCAGGGCGACCGCACGGCGCTGGTCGTGCCCCAGGCGCGACTCCAGGCGCTCGGTCTCGCCAACGGGAAACGTCGAGTTGTTGACCAGGGTGAGCGAGTCCTCCTGGCGCGCAGCCACCCCGGCCACCAGTTCGCCGGCCTCCTCGCGCTGCTCCGGCGACAATGCGAGCCAGAGGATGTCGACCTTTTCCGGCGAAGTGTCTCCCTCACCGTTGGCCAGGCGCAAGGTACCCTGCTCCAACCCCTCCTCGAGGCGATCGAGCAGGTCCGGTTCCCGCCGTAGCCAGTCAGCCGCCTTGAGCAATGGCCAGCGCATGGTCTCATGCGGCACCCAGCGCACTTGATGGCCGACCCAGGAGAGCGCGGCAGCGGCCGTCGCCGCCGCCAGTTCGCTGCCATGTATCTCGATGCGCATGGCACTCACCCCGCTTGGCTATAGCGTGCGAGAAGCTCGCGAAAACCTTCACCGAAGCGCGGGTGACGACGAGCATAGACCAGCGTGGCCTCGAGATAGCCAAGCTGGTGGCCGCAATCGTAGGTCTTGCCGCGCATGCGCCAGGCATCGACGCCGTCGCGCTGGCGCAGCGTCTCGATGGCATCGGTCAGTTGGATCTCGTCGCCGGCGCCCGGGGGCGTTTCGGCCAGCAGGGGAAAGATGCTGCCCGGCAGCACGTAGCGGCCGATCACGGCCAGGTTGGAAGGCGCTTCCTCGCGGGCAGGTTTCTCCACCACGCCGGCCAGGGAACAGGACTTGCCAGCGGCAGGCGGCTCGCCTTCGGGGCTCACGATGCCGTACTTGTGGACGTTCTCCCAAGGCACGTCCTCGACCATCAGCTGCGAGCGCCCGGTCTTCTCATAGGCATCGATCATACCGGCCAGGTCGTTGCGCTCGAGGCCTTCGTCGTCCACCAGGACATCGGGCAGCAGTACGGCAAAGGGCTCGTCGTCGCCGATGACGGGGCGAGCGCAGAGCACGGCATGACCGAGGCCCAGCGGTTCGTGCTGGCGCACACTGATGATGTTGACGTCGGTGGGCACGATGGCGCGCAGTTCGTCGAGCAGTTCCTGCTTGTTCTTGGCCTCGAGCGTGGCCTCGAGCTCGTAGTGAGTGTCGAAGTGGTTCTCGATTGCGCTCTTGCTGGCGTGGGTCACCAGCACGATGTCACGGATGCCCGCCTTTACCGCCTCATTGACCACGTACTGGATCACGGGGCGGTCGACGATGGTGATCATCTCCTTGGGAATCGCCTTCGAAGCCGGCAGGCAGCGAGTGCCGAATCCGGCCACGGGCAGTACGGCCTTGCGAATCATGGTGCCTTCCTTGTCGGTTGGTGAACGATCGGTCGGTGAATGATGCTTCCCGGGGCTGGTCCTAGATTCCGTCATGGGAAAGCCCGGGCAGCTACGGGTACAATAGCGCATGATACCGAAGGTAAAGAATGTTGCCAGGGTGCCAGACCAATTGACACGGAGAGACCACATGAGCGCGACCCTCCACCACAACGTCGACCAGGGCGAGATCGCCAAGTTCGAGGCCCTGGCCAGCCGCTGGTGGGATCCTCACAGCGAGTTCAAGCCGCTGCATGACATCAACCCCCTGCGCCTGGATTTCATCGATGCCCGCTGTGGGCTCGCCGGTCGCAAGGTGCTGGACGTGGGCTGTGGCGGCGGCATTCTGGCCGAGGCCATGGCACACCGCGGCGCTAACGTCACCGGGGTCGACATGGGCGAGGCGCCGCTCGGCGTGGCACGCCTGCATGCGCTGGAGAGCGGCGTGGAGGTGGAGTATCGTCAGGCCAGCGCTGAGGCCATGGCCGCCGAGCATCCCGGCGAGTTCGACGTGGTGACCTGCCTCGAGATGCTCGAGCACGTGCCCGATCCCGGCTCGGTCATCCAGGCCTGCGCCACCTTGGTCAAGCCCGGCGGACACCTGTTCTTCTCGACCATCAACCGCAATCCCAAGGCCTATGCCCTGGCCATCGTCGGCGCCGAGTATCTGCTACGGATGCTGCCGCGCGGCACCCATGAATATCGCAAGTTCATCCGCCCCGCAGAGCTGGCCGGCTGGTGTCGCGAGCATGGGCTTTCCGTACGCGAGCAGAGCGGCCTGGTCTACAACCCGCTGACGCGCCGCTATCACCTTTCGTCGCGAGACGTCTCGGTCAATTACCTGATGCACTGCCGCCGGGAGCCGGCATGACATCCCAGCCGCAAGCCCTGCTGTTCGACCTCGACGGCACCCTGGTCGACACTGCGCCGGACCTGGCCCGGGCCACCAATGCCCTGCGTGCCTACCATGGTCTCGAGCCGCTACCCTATCCGCTGATCCGCGCCCAGGTCTCGAACGGAGGCAGTGCCCTGGTCGCCCTGGCGCTGGGGTTCGACAAGCAACACCAGGACCATGACGAGGCGCGCCAGTTCCTGCTCGATGCCTATGGCCAGGCAGTGGCGGAAGAGAGCTGCCTGTTTCCCCATCTCGACCGGCTGCTGGCTGTCTGGGAAGGGGAAAGCCGCCCCTGGGGCATCGTCACCAACAAGCCACGCGCCTATGCCGCGCCACTGATCGAGGCGCTCGGACTGGCGCCGGGGGCGCTGCTGTGCGCCGACGACCTGCCACAGAGGAAGCCGGAACCAGAGCCGCTGTGGGCCGCCGCAGAACGGCTGGATGTGTCACCATCCCAGTGCTGGTACATCGGCGATCACCTGCGCGACATGCAGGCCGCCCGTGCCGCCGGCATGGTGGCCGTCGCCGTTGGCTACGGTTATATCGAGGAGGGCGATGACTACCTCGAGTGGCCGGCCGACCTCTGGTTCGAGACCTGCGAAGCGTTGGTCGAGGCCCTGCTGAAGCCTGCCTGAGACGACTCAGGCAGGCCCGCGCAGCCATTTGTCACTTGGGCTGGGCGTCGAAGCGCTCGCCGTTACACCCCCTGCTTTCCGGCCCCATCAGCCATAGATAAGTGGGCATGATCTCTTCGGGAGTACGCAGCGTCTCCGGATCCTCACCCGGGTAGGCGTTGGCGCGCATCGCCGTGCGGGTCGCCCCGGGGTTGAGCGAGTTGACGCGCAGCGTGCCCAGGTGCTCGATTTCGTCGGCCAGCACTTCCATGAAGCCTTCGGTGGCGAACTTGGACACCGCATAGGCACCCCAGAACGCCCGCCCCTTGCGCCCCACGCTGGATGAGGTGAAGACCACCGAGGCGTCTGGCGAAGCCTGCAGCAACGGCAGCAGTGCCTGGGTCATCCAGATCGGCCCGTTGATGTTGACCTGCATGACCTGATCCCACAGCGCCGGATTGTACTGCTCGAACGGCGTGATGCGTCCCAGCAGCCCGGCATTGTGCAGAATGCCATCGAGACGACCGAACTCCTTGTCCAGGGTCTCGGCCATGTCGTGGTAGTCCTTGTGCGTGGCACCTTCGAAATTGAGCGGGAAGATGGCCGGCTGCGGGCCGCCGGCGGCTTCGATCTCGTCGTAGACCTTTTCCAGCTTGGCGATCGTACGGCCCAGCAGAACCACCGTGGCACCATGGCGAGCGAAGGCCAGGGCAGCGGCACGGCCTATTCCATCCCCCGCCCCCGTCACGAGTATGATCCGATCGCGAAGCAGGTCGGCTGGCGCCACATAGTCGATCTTGCAGGTCATCTTGGCTCCTTGGACGAAGCCAGCCCCTTACAGGGACTGGCGCAGGAAGTCGTTGGCAAGCCCGGCAGCGCTGCTGTCGGGATAGTCGTCACGCACGCGTTCGAGCAGCCCCCGGCTCTCTTCGAGTTCACCCTGGCGCGCCTTGATCAGGCCGAGCTTGTACAGGGCATCCGGCACCTTGCTGCTCTGCGGATGGTTGTCGATGACCTGGCGGAAAGCGGCTTCCGCCTGCCCCAGGTTGGCCTCCGCCGAGTGCAGCTCTCCCAGCCAGTAGTAGCCGTTGGCCGTGAGGTTGGTGTCGGGGTGCTCGGCGACGAACGCCTCGAACGCCGTGATCGCCTCAGCAAACTGGCGCGACTGGACCTTGGCAAAGGCAGCCTGATAAGCGGCTTGCGCATCGGGACTGTTACCGCTTGGCGAAGGCGTCTGGGCTACCTGGCGTGCCGATTCCTGATCGACCTCCGGGCTGGTCTGGATGCCGGCGCTGCCGGCCGTCAGCCGCTCGTCGAGGTCCATGTACTGCTGGCGGGTCTGGTTGCGCAGCTGCTCGAGCTGGTGACGCAGCTCCTCGATCTGGCCACGCAGCTGTTGGATCTCGCGCTGGTGTTCCTGCAACTGGTTGTACATCACCAGGCTGCCACCGGCCTCTTCACGTACCTCGGCCTGTTCGAGGAATCCCCGCGGCTGTGCGGTGCGGTCTTCGACGATCGGGCGCTGCTGGGCTTCTACAAGGCTCATCACGGACAGCGGGAGCACCAGGGCTCCCGCGCCGCACAGCCTTTTCAGACTGTGTCTCATGCTTCACTCCATTGGCGCGCGATTGCGCCAGTTCGCTCAGTAAGCAAAGACCACGCGACGGTTCTGGGCATGGGCGTCTTCACCATTGCCACGCACCGCCAACCGCTCTTCGCCATAGCTGACCACCTCGAGCTGCGACGGGGAGACACCCTGCACTTCGAGGAAGCGCTTGACCGAGTTGGCACGACGCTCACTCAGCGCCATGTTGTACTCACGGGTACCACGCTCGTCGGTGTGGCCCTGCAGGACAACGCGAGCGTTGCCGTTGGAGCGCAGGAAGCGGGCATGGGCCACCAGGACCGATTCGAATTCCGGACGGATGGTGTCACGGTCGAAATCGAAATAGATGGTGCGAACATCGGGAATGCGACCATCGGCTTGCTGGCCAGCGCGATCACCGCTGACACCACTACCGCTGACCTGACCCGAGCCAGCAGTACCGGTACCGACACCGCCATCGGCGCGTGTGCCATCCATGGACCCGTCACGGCTTCCTCCGGTGCTCGAGCAGCCGGCAACCAGAGCCAGGGACAGGGCAATTGCCAGGGTTCTGGCATGCGACTTGAATTGCATCGTCAAACTCCTCACAGGACTCGAATGACACGTACCATTAGTTCAAGAATGGTGACCATGCAGGTTCGCGCACGTCACCCCGCGCCGAAGGCAACCGGTAGGACGCCCGTCCATCGGCCGACACGGCCCCCAACACCCCGCTGTTACCTTGCTGGGTGGCGAAGATTACCATGGTCCCGTTGGGTGCAACACTAGGTGATTCATCCCAACGAGAGTCACTCAGTACGACCAGGCGACCGGAGCCCAGATCCTGCCGCGCCACCTGGTAACCATTGTTGCTGCGGTGGACCAGGAACAGCGACTCGCCATCCGGGGAAATGCGTCCCCGCGCATTATAGTTGCCGGTGAACGTCAAGCGCTCGGTCTGCCCACTGCCCAAACTGTAGCGATAGATCTGCGGCCCACCGCTGCGGTCCGAGGTGAAGATCAAGCTGCGCCCATCCGGCGCCCAGCTCGGCTCGGTATCGATACTCGAATTGTTGGTGATGCGTTCGAGGTTGCGCGAGCCAACGTCCATCACGTAGATGTCCGGCTGACCGTCCTTCGACAGGGTCATGGCAAGACGACGACCGTCGGGCGACCAGGCGGGTGCGCCGTTTATCCCCTCGAACGAAGCGATACTGGTTCGCTGCCCGGTGTTCACATCCTGCACGTAGATCGCCGGCCGCTCGGTCTCGAAGGAGACATAGGCCAACCGACGGCCATCCGGCGACCAGGCCGGCGACAGGATCGGTTCGCGTGAACTCAGCACTTGCTGGCTATTATGCCCGTCGGCATCGGCAACGTAGAGGGCGAACTGCATGTCCTGGTCCGTCCCCTGCGCCGTGACGTAGGCAATGCGGGTAGAGAAGGCCCCGCGGATACCGGTGATGGCCTCGAAGATCTGGTCACTGATGTAGTGCGCACCGCCGCGCAACTCATTGCTGCCGGCGCTGACGTTCTCGCCGATCATGCGGCGCTGGCCGCTGACGTCCATCAGCTCGTAGCGAATGCGATAGCCGTCGGTTCCGCGGCTGACCTGGCCCACGACCAGGTAGCGCACATCGAGCGCGTTCCACTGGCCATAGCGCACCTGATCGCCGGAACTGGGGCGGTCGTACATGGCCTCGCGCGGCAGCGGCTCGAAGTACCCGCTGCGCTGCAGATCGTCACTGATGATCTGGGCCACGTCCTCGGGCAAGCTTTCACCATCCGCTGCGAACGGCACGATCGCAATGGGGGTTGCCCGATCGCTGCCTCGGGTGATCTCGATGGTCAGGTCGGCCTGGGCATGGGCGAGCGCGCCGAACATCAGCAGCACTGCACTCAGCCAGGTAGTCATCAGGGCTTTCATCAGCGTACATCTCCCGGTGTAAATCGCAGATTGAACTGGCGGAAGTCGCGTTGCGCCGTTGGTGGCAACTGGCGCAGTTCGTTGAACGGTGCGGCAGCCTCCACTGCCTGAATCGCGGAACGATCGAAGCTGCTATCTCCGCTGCTCTGTGTAATGGTAGCGCCAAACAACTCACCCGAGGGCCCCAACCGCACCTGAACGGTAGCGGACAGGCCGCCGCTGGCCCCTGGCGGGATCACCCAGGCCTGTTCTACCGCACGGCGCACCAGGTTGATGAAACTGTTGGCCGCCTCCTGGGCCTGCCGGGCATTGGCCACGGCATCCGACTCACCCTCGATGGCGCGGTCGAGTCCCTGGGATGCGGCCTCGGCCGCACGCCGCGCTTCTTCATCGCGCTGGCGCTGCGCCTCGGCCTCGCGCTGACGCTGGGCCTCTTCTTCACGTCGACGCTGTTCCTCGGCTTCGCGTTGACGCTGGGCCTCTTCCTCGCGGCGACGCTGCTCCTCGGCCTCGCGCTGACGTTGGGCTTCCGCCTCGGCCTCGCGCTGACGTTGGGCTTCCGCCTCGGCCTCGCGCTGACGTTGGGCTTCCGCCTCGGCCTCACGCTGGCGTTGGGCTTCCGCTTCGGCCTCGCGCTGGCGTTGAGCTTCCGCTTCGGCCTCGCGCTGGCGTTGAGCTTCCGCTTCGGCCTCGCGCTGGCGTTGAGCCTCCGCTTCGGCCTCGCGCTGGCGTTGAGCTTCCGCTTCGGCCTCTTGCTGGCGTTGAGCCTCCGCTTCGGCCTCTTGCTGACGCTGGCGCTCGGCTTCCTGTTCCTCGCGCAGGCGGGCCTGGCGCTCCGCCTCCTCGGCGCGCCGCTGCGCTTCCGCCTCGGCTTCCTGTCTCTCTTCCTGCAGGCGACGTGCCTCCTCTTCGCGAGCCGCCTGCTGCTGTTCGGCTTCGCGTGCCCGCTCCTCGGCCGCTTGACGCTCGGCTTCAGCTCGTGCCTGCTCTTCGGCTTCGGCCTGCCGCGCCTCCTCTTCCTGGCGCGCTTCTTCCTCGGCTTGGCGAGCCGCTGCGCGCGCACGAGCTTCCTCGGCCCGCTGGGCCTGATCGGTTGTCGTCTCGGTGCTGACCAGCGTGGCCTGAACGATGGAGCTCGACTCCGGCTCGTCCGGCTGACGCTGAGGCAGGGTGATCACGCTGAGCACCACGACCAGCACATGCAGGCCTATGGCCAACAGTGCAGGCACGCCATAGCCGACTGGTCGGTCATTTCCGCGGGTAGGTCCGCGTTGACGTCGGGCCATCACGTCTCCAACTTTTCTAATCAAGAGGCTCCTAATCACGCGGTGGCGGCTCGGAAATCAGCCCGACATTGGCCACGCCCGCCACTTGCAGGGTGCTCATCAGGGTCACGATTTCGCCATAGGGCACGTAGCGATCGCCACGTACCATGACCGGCGTGCCAGGTTGACGCTCGAGCAGGATGATCACACGATCACCCAACTCCTCGAGACCTACGTTCATCTCCTCACCGCCGATCGACAAGTGATATCCCCCTTCTCGGTCTACCGACACGATAATGGGGTCACGGTCCTCCTGGGCCTCGATCGGCTCGGACGTGACCTGGGGCAGCTCGACCTGCACACCCTGGGTCAGCATCGGTGCCGTGATCATGAAGATGACCAGCAGCACGAGCATGACGTCGATGAAGGGAACGACGTTGATCTCCCCCATCGGCTTGCGGCGGCCACCGCGGTTGAACGGTCCATGCATGTCGCGACTCCCTCAGGCGGCGCCGGCTTCGCTGCGACCCTGCAGATTGCGGTGCAGGATGGAATGGAACTCCTCGGCGAAGTCCTCGTACTTGCCCAGCATGCGATCGGACTCGGACGACAGGCGGTTGTAGAAAATGACCGCGGGAATCGCGGCGAACAGGCCCATGGCGGTAGCGATGAGCGCCTCGGCAATCCATGGCGCCACGGTGGCCAGCGTGGCCTGCTGGGCCATGGAGAGCGACTGGAACGAGCCCATGATGCCCCATACGGTACCGAACAGGCCGATATAGGGGCTCGCCGAGGCCACCGTGGCCAGGAACACCAGGTGCAGGGTCAAGCGCTCCTCTTCCCGAGACCAGGCCACGCGCATGCTGCGCTGAACGCCGTCGAGAATGGCCTCGGCGCTCTTTGTCTTGGCCATCAGGCGGTTGAACTCGCGAAAACCGGCACGGAAAACGTGCTCGGCGCCCTGGGTCTCCTGCTCCGACGGTGTGTCACGGTAGAGTTCGTTGAGGTCGACCCCCGACCAGAAGCGCTCTTCGAAGGCCTGATGCGCCCGGCGGGCCCGGCGCATCACGAAGGTACGCTGGAAAATCACCACCCAGGAGAGAATCGAGCCTATCACCAGGATCAGCATGACCAGCTGCACCACGGTGCTGGCGCTCATGATCAGGTGCGGTATTGACATGGAGTCGTTCACGGGCTTCCTCGCTGATCTTGCAGTTAACCGTTGAGAACCGCGGCCAGAGCCGGCGGCCAGGGTGTGGGTTTGAGACGCGCGGCATCCACACAGGCGATGTCGACCCGCGCCTCGCATAAGGGTTCCCCGCCACGCTGTACCGACTGAGCGAAACGCAGCCGGCAGCGACCGCTCGATTCCACGACCGCCGAGACCGAGAGATCGTCGTCGAGCCGGGCGGGCTTGGCATAGCGGCAGTCCAGGCGATGCACCACCAGTTGAATGCCGGCTTCGAGCAGTTCGCGCTGGGTGAAGCCGTGATGGCGCAGCCACTCGCTGCGTGCCCGCTCCATGAACTTGAGGTAGTTGACGTAGTAGACGATGCCGCCGGCATCGGTATCCTCGATGTAGACGCGCAGCGGCAAGCGAAATTCACTCACGGACGCACCTCGCCGCTCGCATCCAAGGCCTGCTCGTGCGGTACCAGGTCAAAATGCTGCCATGCCTGGCGCGTCACCACCCGGCCACGAGCGGTACGCATCATCAGCCCCTGCTGGATCAGGTAGGGTTCGATCACGTCCTCGATGGTGTCGCGCTCCTCGCCGATCGCCGCCGCCAGCGAGTCGATGCCCACCGGCCCGCCGTCGAACTTCTCGATCATCGCCAGCAGCAGGCGACGGTCCATGTGGTCGAGCCCATGGTGATCGACGTGCAGCATGTTCAATGCCTGGTCGGCAATGGCGGCATCCACCTTGCCGTCGGCGCGCACCTGGGCGAAATCGCGCACCCGCCGCAGCAGGCGGTTGGCGATGCGCGGGGTGCCGCGCGAACGGCGCGCCACCTCACGGGCGCCGTCGCTGTCTGCCTCGACGCCGAGGAGTCTCGCCGAGCGCGCCACGATCTCGGTCAATTCGTCGATGTCGTAGAACTCCAGGCGCTGGACGATGCCGAAGCGGTCGCGCAGTGGCGAGGTGAGCAGCCCCGCACGGGTGGTGGCACCCACCAGGGTGAAAGGTGGCAGGTCGAGCTTGATGGAGCGCGCCGCCGGGCCTTCGCCGATGACGATGTCGAGCTGGAAGTCCTCCATCGCGGGATAGAGGATCTCCTCCACCACCGGCGAGAGCCGATGGATCTCGTCGATGAACAGCACGTCGCCGGGCTGCAGGTTGGTGAGCATGGCGGCGAGATCGCCGGCACGCTCGAGCACGGGGCCGGAGGTGGACTTCAGCCCAACGCCCATTTCCGCGGCAATGATGTTGGCAAGCGTGGTCTTGCCCAGCCCCGGCGGGCCGAACACGAGGGTATGGTCGAGGCTCTCGTCGCGCCCCCGAGCCGCGCTGATGAAGATTTCCAACTGCTCGCGGACGCGCGGCTGACCGATATACTCAGCCAGCCGCTTGGGGCGGATCGCGTGGTCGACGCGACTCTCGCCCTCGCGCTCATCGGCGGCGATCAAGCGGTCATTGTGCATCATGTCGTACACTCATGGCGCTCATGAAAATGCCCTCTTTCACCGATCGGACGAATCCTGGAATCGTGCTAGGACAGCATGGGTCGAGTCTCGCCCTAGCCGGCCATACGCTTGGTCAGGGCGGCCTTGATCAAGGCTTCGGTCGGCAGCTCGGCATCGAGCCCTGAGAGCATCCTGGCCGCTTCGGTGGGCTTGTAGCCCAAGCTGACCAGCGCGGCTTCGGCATCGGCCAGCGGGTCCTGGCGCCCCCCTCCTTCGCTGGGCGCCGCTGTGGCACCGGCCAGGGCGACCGCGCCAGGATGCTCCCAGTGCGGAAAGCGGTCGCGCATTTCGATGATCAGACGCTCGGCCGTCTTCTTGCCGACACCGGGAAGGCGAGTCAGCGACTTGACGTCATCTTCCATCACGCAACGGATGAAGGCCGCCTCGTCCATGCCCGACAGTATCGCCAGGGCCAGCTTGGGGCCGACGCCGTTGACCCGAATCAGCGCGCGGAACAGCGCCCGCTCCTGCTCACGGGCAAAACCGAACAGCAGGTGGGCGTCCTCGCGCACGGTAAGGTGCGTATAGAGAGAAACGTGCTCCCCGATACCCGGCAACGCCACCAGGGTCGTCATCGAGGCTTCGAGTTCATAGCCGACTCCGGCCACGTCCACGACGAGCCAGGGCGGTTGTTTTTCGAGCAGGGTGCCACGCAGGCGTCCGATCATGGAAGCTTCACTATCCCGATCCGAATACATCAAGGCCAAAGGCCTTCCTGGCGCCACTATACTGGTCGCTCAAGCGGCTGACCAGCCCACGGTAAACGGTGTTCGAAAATTATTTCGCCAAAGGCATCAGCCTACTTTCACGGTTGGAAATCGCGCCATGAGCCTCCCCGGCGGCGGGAGCGATGCCCGCCGAAACTGCCGCGGGTGAGCAGGCCGAGCCTGGCGTGGGCATGCGTCAGCGCGATGGCCAGCGCATCGGCGGCGTCGGCCTGGGGGGAGCCGTCGAGCCCCAGGATCGAGACCACCATGTGCTGCACCTGGGCCTTGGTCGCCCCGCCGCTACCGGTCACCGCCTGCTTGATCTGGCGTGGGCCGTATTCGTTGACCGCCAGGCCATGATTGGCGGCACAGACGATCGCCGCACCACGCGCCTGCCCCAGCTTGAGCGCCGAATCCGGGTTCTTCGCCATGAACACCTGCTCGATGGCAAGCTCCCCCGGGCGATGCAGGGCGATCAACTCGGCAATCCCCGCATAGATACGCGCCAGGCGCTGGGGCAGCTCGACGTCCTGCAGGCGAATGCAGCCGCTGGCCACGTAGCGTGGTGTGGGCGTGGCAACGTCGAGCACGCCATAGCCGGTAATGCGCGAGCCAGGATCGATTCCCAGAATCAGCACGGCACGTTCTCCAGCGTGAAGGGATGAACAGGAGCATGACATGGCGTCCTGGGAAACGTCGTGAAACCGGCGCCACTTGGGCGCCGGTCTCGTTCATCTACTGCTTGCTGCAATGCTCACTCCTGCCCTTCCACCTTGGCCTTCTGGCGCAGACGGATATTGAGCTCACGCAGCTGATCGCCACTCACCTCGCCCGGCGCGTCGGTCATCAGACAGGCCGCACTCTGGGTCTTGGGGAAGGCGATCACCTCGCGGATGGTGCGCGAACCCGCCATCAGCATCACCAGCCGGTCGAGGCCGAAGGCCAGGCCGCCATGGGGCGGTGCCCCGTAGTGCAGGGCATCGAGCAGGAAGCCGAACTTCTCGCGGGCCTCCTCCTCGCCGATGCCGAGAATCTCGAACACGGTGCTCTGCATCTGCTGGTCGTGGATACGGATCGAACCGCCGCCCAGCTCGGTGCCGTTGAGCACCATGTCGTAGGCCCGCGAGAGCGCCGCGGCCGGATTGGCCTTGAGCTCCTCGGGGCTGCACGAGGGCGAGGTGAACGGATGGTGTAGCGGGCTCAGTCGGCCGTTGTCGTCGGCCTCGAACATGGGGAAGTCGACCACCCACAGCGGCGCCCAGTCGCGGGTGTAGAGATTGAGGTCCTCACCCAGCTTGACGCGCAGCGCGCCCAGCGCCTCGTTGACGACCTTGGCCTTGTCGGCACCGAAGAAGACGATGTCGCCGTCTTCGGCACCAACGCGGTCGAGCAGCTCCTCGATCACGTTCTCCATGAACTTGACGATCGGCGACTGCAGGCCCTCGATGCCCTTGGCACGCTCGTTGACCTTGATCCAGGCCAGGCCCTTGGCGCCGTAGATGCCGACGAACTTGGTGTAATCGTCGATCACCTTGCGCGACATGCTGCCCCCGCCCGGCACCTTGAGAGCCGCGACACGACCATCGGCGGCATTGGCCGGTCCGGAGAAGACCTGGAAGTCGACCTGCTTCATCAGGTCGTCGACATCGACCAGCATCAGCGGGATGCGCAGGTCGGGCTTGTCGGAGCCGTAGCGGTCCATGGCATCGGCCCAGGTCATGCGCGGAAACTCGGGCAGTTCGACGTCGAGCACGTCCTGGAACAGCTCGCGGATCATCGACTCGGTGATGCCCATGATATCGTTCTCCTCCACGAAGGAAGCCTCGATATCGATCTGGGTGAATTCCGGCTGGCGGTCGGCGCGCAGGTCCTCGTCGCGAAAACACTTGGCGATCTGATAGTAGCGGTCGAAGCCAGCCACCATCAGCAGCTGCTTGAACAGCTGCGGCGACTGCGGCAGGGCGAAGAAGCTGCCCGGATGGGTGCGGCTCGGCACCAAGTAGTCGCGGGCGCCCTCGGGGGTGGCGCGGGTCAGGATCGGCGTCTCGATGTCGAGGAAGCCCTGCCCTTCGAGGAAGGCGCGCACATGGTGCGAGATGCGCGAACGCAGGCGCAGCTTCTCGATCATCTCGGGGCGGCGCAGATCGATGTAGCGATGCTTGAGACGCACCTCCTCGCCAACCTTGCCATGCTCGTCGAGCTGGAACGGCGGTGTGGCCGCCGTGTTCAGCACTTCGACGTTCTTGGCCAGCACTTCGATCATCCCGGTGGGCATCTTGGGGTTCTGGGTACCTTCGGGACGCAGCCTCACGCGGCCGGAGATGCGCAGCACGTATTCGCTGCGAGCACGGTCGGCAGTGGCGAAGGCCTCGGCGGTATCGGGGTCGACCACGACCTGAGCGATGCCGTCGCGATCGCGCATGTCGAGGAAGATCACGCCCCCGTGGTCACGGCGGCGATGAACCCAGCCGCACAGGGTGACCGTCTGGTCCACCATGGTCTCGTTGAGCTGGCCGCAATAATGGCTGCGCATGTCGTATCCTGTTTCGTAAACGTTGTCGATTGAATGGTCGGTCGCGGTCAGGCCGCGGCGCCGTCCTTGGCCGGCGCCTTGCTTTCCTTGCTATCTCCGCCGCCGCTTCCCGAGTCGCCGGCCAGGTTCTTCTTGCTGCCGGACTTGAAGTCGGTTTCGTACCAGCCGCCACCGGCCAGACGGAAGCCCGCCGCGGAAACCAGGCGCCCGAGCGCCGGTGCTTCGCAGGCAGGACAGTCGGTCAGGGGGGCGGCGCTGAGCTTCTGGAGCTTCTCCAGACGATGGCCGCAGGCCTTGCACTGATATTCATAGATGGGCATGGTTCAATTCACTCCTGATTCGACAGCGCGCAACCAACGGCGATATAGGGTCGAGCGACGCACTTTCCAAGCCTGCCGTGAAAGCCCGACAGTATAACGTGCCTGGCAAGGCCTGTCCCAGCCTTGCCGCGGCGAACCAACACAAGGAATCCAGCATGAAAGCCGTGATACTCGATGCCGCCAGTCTGGGCCCTGACGTCGATCTCGCCTCGATCCGCGATCAGGTCGACACGCTGGACGTTCACCAGACCAGCACTACCGCCGAGAGTCGCGAACGCCTGGCAGGCGCCCAGGTCGCCATCGTCAACAAGGTTGTGCTCGATGCCGCCACTCTCGAGGCATTGCCCGAACTCAAGCTGATCTGCGTACTGGCCACGGGCACCAACAACATCGACATGGCTGCGGCCGAGCGCCTGGGCATTCCGGTACGCAACGTCACGGCCTACGGCACCGCCAGCGTGGCCCAGCACACCCTGATGATGATCCTGGCCCTGGCCAATCGGTTGCCGCTCTACCAGCGTGACGTGGCGGCCGGGCGCTGGAACCAGAGCCCCTTCTTCTGCCTGATGGACCACGGCACGCTGCAGCTCGAAGGCAAGCACCTGGTCATCGTCGGCCAGGGCGAGCTTGGCAGCCGTGTGGCGGCCATGGCCGAAGCCTTCGGCATGCGTGTAAGCTTCGCCGCCCGCCCCGGCAACGAGGCTGGCGACAGCCGCCCCGGCATCGCCGAACTCGCTCCCGAGGCCAACGTGATCAGCCTGCACTGCCCGCTCACCGAAGCCACCCGTCACCTGATCGACGCCGACCTGCTCGCCACGTTGAAGCCCGACGCCTTGCTGGTGAATTGCGCCCGTGGCGGTATCATCGATGAAGTGGCAGCACTGGAAGCCCTGCGCGAGGATCGCCTGGGCGGCCTCGGCGTCGACGTGCTGCCGGTGGAACCGCCGCGTGACGGGCATCCGCTGCTCGATGCCTTGGCCGAGCCGCTGAACCTGGTCGTCACGCCGCATAGTGCCTGGATCACTCCCGAAGCGCGCCAGCGTATCGTCGCGCTTACGGCCGACAACCTGAGCGACTGGAAAGCCCAGCGGAGCGGAACCTGACCATGCTGCATAACCTGGGCTCGATCAATCTCGACCACTTCTATCGCGTGCCGCACCTGGTGCACCCCGGCGAGACGCTGGCCAGCCGCAGCTACCATGTCGGCCTCGGAGGCAAGGGCGCCAACCAGTCGTTGGCCATGGCCCTGGCGGGCGGCCAGGTATGCCACTGGGGGCGCCTGGGCCGCCAGGACGGCTGGGCTCGCGACCGGCTGGCCCGCGCCGGTGTCGACGTCACCCACGTGGAACTCGCCGACGAGGCCAGCGGACATGCCATCATCCAGGTCGACGACCACGGCGAGAACGCCATCATCCTGCATCCGGGCGCCAATCATGGCTTTACCCGACAGCATCTCGACGCCCTGTGCCACGCGGCTCGCCCCGGCGACTGGCTGCTGGTGCAGAACGAATGCAACGCGCTGCCTGAGCTGCTCGATTGCGCCCGTCGGCAGGGCCTCGCCATTGCCTTCAACCCCGCGCCGATGAGCGACACGGTACTCGAGCTACCGCTCGACTCCTGTGAACTGATGTTCGTCAACCGCGGTGAGGCTGCATGGCTTACCGGCCTGCCCGAAAAGAGCGATGCCCAGATACTGCTCGAGGGGTTGCACGAGCGGCTGCCGGATACGGCAACGGTGCTGACCTTGGGTAGCGAAGGTGCCTGGTACCAGTCGGGCGACGAGCGGCATTTCCAGCCCGCCCTGCCGGTGGAGCCGGTGGACACCACCGGGGCCGGCGACACCTTCATCGGCTACTTCATGGCGGCGCTGCAGGAGGGACGCGACGTGCCCGACTGCCTGGCGCTTGCCGCCCACGCCGCGGCGCTGGGCGTGCAGCGCCCCGGGGCCGCCGACAGTATCCCGTCGCGCGACGAGGTCGAGCGACAATTGACCAGCCATCCCCACACTTGACACCCACAAGGAGGCAACGTGTCGCATCCGATCATCTTCGATACCGATCCCGGCGTCGATGACGCCCAGGCCATCGCCATCGCCCTGCGCCACCCCGATATAGAGCTGCTGGGCCTGACCACCACCTACGGCAACGTCGACATCGAGACCGCCACGCACAACGCCCTGCTGCTGAGCGAATTGGCCGGGCGTGACATCCCCGTCGCCCAGGGCGCCGCCGGCCCCATGGTCAAGCCGCGTCATCCCGCGCCGGCACATATCCACGGCGCCAACGGGCTGGGCAATATCGAGCTGCCCGAAGTGAAGGGGAAGAAAGACCCGCGCAGTGCCGCGCAGTTCATCGTCGATACGGTGAATGCCCGCCCCGGCGAGGTCATCCTGGTGGCCGTCGGCCCGGTGGGCAACCTGGCCGCCGCCCTACAGCTCGACCCAGGGCTTACGGAGAAGGTCAAGCGTGTAGTGATCATGGGCGGCTCGATCCGTGAGGGCGGCAACGTCACGCCGGTGGCCGAGGCCAACATGTTCAACGACCCGCATGCCGCCCAACGCGTGCTCACCGCCGGCTGGCCGCTGACCCTGGTGGGGCTCGACGTCACTCACCGCTGCGTACTCAGCCAGGCCCACATGCAGCGCATCGAGGCGGGCCAGGGTGAACTGGGCAAGGTATTGGCCGGCAGCTACGCCTTCTACCGCGACTTCTACCGCGAATTCCTCGGCATCGACGGCTGCTGCCCCCACGACAGCTGCGCCCTGGCCTGGCTGTTGCGGCCGGAGCTGTTCACCACCGCCCCGGGGCATCTATCGGTCGTCACCGACGGCATCGCCGAGGGCCAGACCCTGTTCGCTCCCGAGGGCCGCGGTTTCATCCAGGAACGCTGGTCGCAGACGCCCCTGGCAGAAGTGTGCCTCGAAGTGGACGGCGAGGCCGTGGTCGAGTGGATTGCCGACACCCTAAGCTAAGGGTTTCCTCGGCATTTTCCCTGGAATTACAGACAGACGAAATTGTCCGGGTCGTGGCACTCCAGCACTTCCAGCTCGACGTGGGTGACCCGGGCATTCGATGGCCCCTGCCATAGCCAATTGGCCACCTGGTTGACCGCCTCGCCGTAGCCGCACAACAACACCTCGACCTGCCCGTCGGGCAGGTTCTTGGCGTAGCCGGTCAGGCCGTGCTGGAGCGCCTGCTCCTGAACTGCACGGCGATACCACACGCCCTGAACCTTGCCGGCTACCAGGGCCTTCACGCAGCGCTTGCTCATTCTTCCCTCCTCGCTCCGTCGGCTCAAACTCTTCCCTCCCAGTCTGGCTGCTCACGTCAAGCCTGGATAGCACACCGGAATCAACGCTCAAGACCCGCAAGCGGGATTCCAGCCGCCTGCTCAAATGCTCTAATCTTGATAGTAGGGGTGCGGACTTGCCACAAGCAACGACAGCCCCGGTGGAAACGGTGCCACCCACTGCGTTCCAGACCACAACAATGGATCCTCACGAGGGAGATAACGCCATGCAGGTCTTCGACCACCCCGAGTTCGACCATCACCAGCAAATCGCCTTCGGCTGCGATGAAGCCAGCGGACTGCGTGCCATCATTGCCATCCACGACACGCGACGCGGCCCTGCCCTGGGCGGCTTGCGCATTTATCCCTATGCCAGCGAAGACGATGCCCTGACCGATGTACTGCGCCTGTCGCGCGGCATGACCTACAAGTCGGCACTGGCCAACCTGCCCCTCGGTGGCGGCAAGGCGGTAATCCTCGCCGATCCCCGGCACGACAAGACACCCGCCATGCTGCGCGCAATGGGTAGGCTGGTGGAATCTCTGGGCGGACGCTACATCACCGCCGAAGACTCCGGCAGCGGCGAAGAGGACATGCGCCTCATCCGCCAGGAGACCCGACACGTCAGCGGCCTGGGCCAGGGCGGCACCTCCGGCGATCCCTCGCCCTTCACTGCCCACGGCGTATTCTGTGCGCTGACGAGTGCCGTACGCCACCGCCTCGGTCGCACCGACCTGCAGGGACTGCGTGTGGCCATCCAGGGCGTCGGCCATGTCGGGGCGCACCTGGCCCGCGAGCTTCACGCGGCAGGAGCAAGACTGGTGCTGACCGACGTCGATCGAGACAGCCTGGGCGTGCTGGTCGACGAACTTGGGGCAGAGAGCGTGGCGCCCGAGGTGATCTTCGATGCCGAGGTCGACGTCTTCGCTCCTTGCGCCATGGGCGCGGTGCTGACCGCGGAGGTGGCGGATCGACTCAGGGCCAAGGTGGTTTGCGGGGCGGCCAACAATCAGTTGGCCAACTCCGAGGTCGCGGAACTTCTGCATAAGCGAGAGATTCTCTACACCCCGGATTACGTGGCCAACGCCGGCGGGGTCATCGAGGTAGAAGCCCAGCGCCATGCTCATTACGACCGCGACGCCGTGATGCGCCATGTGGAGCGGATCACCGTGACCGTCGATGAGATCCTCAGCCGGGCGCAGGCTCAGGATATGAGCCCTGCCGTAGTAGCGGATCAACTGGCACGCGAGCGTCTCGCAGGCTGACGCCAAGGCCGGGCGGATCAGCCGTCCGGCCTGCCTGCCGCCTCTCAGCGCCTTGCATCATTACATCACCAGTTCGCGTTTGACGAGGACTGCGCTGTTGCGCGGTACGACCTCGCGTCCCCTGGCAAGCAAATAGCTTCGCGTGAAGGCGGCACCGAACAGCAGGATCAGCGAACTGTAGTAGACCCACAGCAGGATCATCACTAACGAGCCTGCAGCACCATAGGTCGACGCCGTGGCGGTATAAGCCAGATAAGAGGCGATGACACTGCGGCCGATGGCAAACAGCAGCGCCGTGACCAGCGCCCCTAGCAGCACGTCTCGCCAGCTCAGCACCACGTCGGGCAGTACCTTGAAGATCGTGGCGAACAAGGCAGCGATCACGACCAGGGAGATCAGGAACTCTGCCCCCGCCGTCACCGGACCGATTAGCGGCGTGGCATCGTCGATGGCCTGCAGCATGCCACGCAGCATCACACCGATCAGCAACGATACGAGCAGGATGAAACCGATGGCGAGCACCACCGCGAGCGACAATAGTCGCTGCTTGAGAAAGACCAGGATACTGTTGCGGCTGGGCTTGGCGGTCACGCCCCAGATCATGTTGAGTGAATACTGCATCTGAGCGAACACCGTCGTGGCTCCCACCATCAGGCCCCCGAACCCGAGCAGCGTCGGCAGGATACCCGACTCCTCGATACGCGACGCCGCCACCGCCTGCTCGACCGCTTTTGCCGCCTCTTCGCCCAGCACTCCCTGCAGCTGCGCAACGATCTGACCTTGGGCGGCGTCCTCGCCGAACACCACGCCGATCACGGCAACGGCAATGATCATCGTCGGAGCAAGCGAGAAGAGCGTATAGAAAGCCAACGAGCCGGCATAGCTAAAGGCATTGCGCTCCAGCCACAGGCTGAACGCCTGGCTGACCGTATTCCACCAGAACCTGAACGAGAGACTATGCACGGCACCTCCTTGTCATCTGCCTGCGTTTTCAGGATACGCAATCGAAATGTTCCTGTCGGCCAACGGCTTGCATTGCAGCCCTAAACCGACCGCGCCCATAATAGGGCCCCCGAGCCACCCGCGAAGGATACGCCGATGAACGATACCGATCACGACTTCGACTGTCTCGTATTCATCGGACGCTTCCAGCCCCCGCATCTGGGCCATCTCGCGGTGATCAACGAGGCCCTGCGCCATGCGCGCCAGGTAATCGTACTGGTGGGTTCGGCCTGGCAGGCGCGTTCGCTGCGCAACCCCTGGCGCTTCGATGAGCGTCAGGAACAGCTGCGCAGCTGCTTCGACGAGGACGAGAATGCGCGGCTGGAGATCGTGCCGCTGCTGGACGCGCTCTACAATAACGACGTCTGGGTGCGCGACGTACAGCGCAAGGTGCGCGACATCGCCGGCCATCATCACGCCCGCCTGCCGCGTATCGGTCTGATCGGGGCCAGCCGCGGCCAGTCCAGCTACTATCTCTCGCTGTTTCCGCAGTGGGAGTCGGTCAGCGTACCGCTGGTCGACGGCATTTCGGCCAGCCAGATTCGCGAGCGCTTGTTTCGCTCGCCCTCATCCACCGAGGATTATCTCAGCACTGGCGCAGCCCACGACCTGCCACCCGGCGTGTGCCAGGCGCTGCGCGACTTCGCCGGCAGCGACGCCCACCTGCAGCTGATGGAGGAACAGAAGCTGCTCGACCAGTATCGCCAGGCCTGGGCCAATGCTCCCTACCCGCCGATCTTCGTTACCGTCAATGCCGTGGTGGTGCAGTCCGGCCATGTTCTGCTGGTACGCCGTACCGCGGCACCCGGCAAGGGACTACTGGCCCTGCCCGGCGGCTTCGTCAACCCGCACGAGCGCTTGCTCGACGCCTGCCTGCGCGAACTGCGCGAGCGGGTCAGGCTCAAGGTGCCGGAGCCGGTGCTGAAGGGCTCGCTGCGCGGCCAGCGCCTGTTCGATGAGCCCCACCGCAGCTGGCGCGGCCGCACCCTCGCCGAAGCCTTCTACTTCGCTCTGCGCCCCGACCAGCAGCTACCCCGGCTCAAGCCGGTCAAGGGCGGCGACCACGCGCGCTGGGTGCCACTGGCCGAACTCGAGCCGGACAGCCTGTTCGAGGACCACTTCTTCATCATCCAGAATTTTCTCGGCCTGCCGGCCGATTTCAGCGGGATCTAAAAGTACTTCACGTATCGGCGAGCGGCCCAAGCGCAAGGCGCCCGGAGCACAGGAGGCGGAGCATATGGGGTATATGTGACGCCTCCGAGCACCGCGTAACGCAGCGATTGCGCGGCGCAGCCATTCGTGGAGTGCTTTTCTAAGCCTGCAGGAAGTCGCGCGGCAACTTCATCATCTGCCGCCACAGCTTCTCGACCCCCGGCTTGTGCACCAGCGAGCAGCGGTAGAGGCGAATCTCCAGTGGCACGTCCCACTTCTCGTCGCCGGCGCGCACCAGCCTGCCGCTCTTGAGTTCCTCGCGCACGCAGAAATCGGGAATCCAGGCCAGGCCCACGCCTTGCAGCACCATACCCTTCAAGCCCTCGGCCATGGCGGTCTCGTAGACGGTACGCAAGCGCAGGCGCAGCGGGTCGTTCTTCAGTAGCATGCGCACGCTGCGCCCGAGAAAGGCACCCTGGGTATAGGCCAGGTAGGGAATCGTGTCCTTGCTCTCCAGGCTGAAGCGCGGCTTGCCTATGGCATCGGGAAGGCTAACCGGCAGCATCTTGACCTGGCCGATGGAAAACGAGGGGAATACCTCGGCATCGAGCTGCATGGTGGCATAGGGGTCGTGATAGGCCAGCATCAGGTCGCAGTTGCCTTCTCGCAGCACGTGGATCGCCTCCCCCACGTTCATCGCCACGAGTCGCGTCGGCAGCTCACCCAGCCCCTCTTGCAGGCGTGAGATCCACTCGGGGTAGAAGCTCAGCGCCAGGGAGTGGGCCGCCACGATATCCAGCGCCTCGCGCGCCATGGAGACACCACGCAGGTGGCCCAGGCATTCGTTGAGCTGTTCCACCAGGTTGCGCGCCGTGATCAGGAACAGCTGTCCTTCCGGCGTCAGGTTGATGGGAGTGGTCGAGCGATCGACGAGGGTGACGCCCACCGCCTGCTCGAGCGCTCGAATGCGACGACTGAAGGCCGGCTGGGTGACATGACGCTGCCGTGCGGAGGCGGAGAAACTACGGGTATTGGCCAGGGCCACGAAATCTTCCAGCCACTTTGTCTCGAGGTTCACCGGGACTCCCGCTCACGACGATCACGAATCAATGGACGTTTCAGGCTGAGCCTGAGGGACTTGCTGAGGCACGCCTAATGTACCCCAGCCATTCATCGAACCCAAGGAACTTCACGACTTACTGGATCGGTGCGGTGAGATAGGCCGCACGTGAAACGAGCTTGCTCCACAGCGGCCGGCGCTGTAGCTCGTCGTAGCTGATGCGGCGGCAATCGGCGAAGTCGCGCTCGAGCATCAGGCGCACCTGTGCCGCAAAGCGACGATCGGGAATGAAGGCGGTGATCTCGAAGTTGAGACGAAACGAGCGGTTGTCCAGGTTGACCGTGCCCACCGACGCTGCGCTGTCGTCGATCAGGATGACCTTCTGATGCAGGAAGCCCGGCTGGTAGCGATAGACCTTGACCCCTGCCCGTACCATGTCGGGCAGGAACGAGAAGGCCGAGAGATAGATCAGCAGGTGGTCGGGATGCTCGGGCATCATGATTCGCACGTCGACCCCACGCATGGCTGCCAGGCGCAGGCCATCCTGCACGCCCTGGTCGGGAACGAAATAGGGGCTCGTGACCCACAGCCGTTCATGGGCGCTGTGGATGGCCTGTTGTACCAGCAGACTGGCAGTCTCCTGACGGTCTGCCGGCCCCGACGGTACGATGACCACGTTCTGGCACTCTTCGCAGGTCACCTGCGGTTCCCAACGCAGGTTGATCACCTCACCGGTGGCCCAGTGCCAATCTTCCCAGAAGGCCTCCTGCAGACCCAGCACGCTGGGGCCCGTCAGTTTCAGGTGCGTATCGCGCCAAGGACCATGGCGGGGATGCTGCCCCAGATACTCGACACCGACGTTGAATCCTCCGAGCCAGCCTTCACTGCCATCGACCACCAGGATCTTGCGGTGGTTGCGGAAGTTCAATTGGAAGCGATGCTTGAAGCCGCGAGAGGAACGGAATGGGCTGACCTCGACACCACCCTCTGACAGCTCGCGCAGATAGCCCTCGGAAAGCTTGCGGCTGCCGATCTCGTCGAATAGGAAGTACACGCGCACGCCGCGATCGATCGCCTTCAGCAGGTGGTCCTTGAAACGATGGCCTAGCGCATCGTGGCGCACGATGAAGAACTGCACCAGCACGTATTCTTCGGCGGTATCGATGCCGGCGAAGATACTGTCGAACGTGTCCTTGCCATCGATCAGCAGCTCGGCCTGGTTGCCGCTGGTCAATGGCATCATGGCGAGCTGTTCCACGGCACGAATGTCCGGGTCATGTGCATCCGCCAGGAAGGGTTCCAGACGCTCGCGATAGCGCGCCAGGATGCGTCGCAACACCGTGTCGCGCTCACCACGGGCCGAGACATAGCCATAGAAGCGCGGCCGGCCGAAGATCCAGTAGGCCGGTACGGCCAGATAGGGAATGGTTACCAGGGAGATGATCCAGGCCACGGCGCCTTGGGAGGTACGACTGGAGAGCAGCGCCAGGATCGCCGAGAGGAAGCCCAGCAGATGCACCATGAAGATCGCCAGGCCGAACAGCCAGGATGCCATGATCTCTCCCTGAAAAAACAGCAATCTGCAGCATACCTCAGACGACAACGGCCCCGCCAGTTGGCAGGGCCGTGAAGCCGTAAATACAAGGGCAGCTCCGGCTGCCCTTCCACCTCAGATCAGGCAGTGACGCGCTCGGCGATGATTGCCTTCCACTTGGCGGGGCCGGTCTGGTGCACCGAGGTGCCCTGGCTGTCCACCGCCACGGTGACCGGCATGTCCTCGACCTCGAACTCGTAGATCGCTTCCATGCCCAGGTCGGCGAAGCCCACCACGCGGGACTTCTTGATCGCCTGGGCCACCAGGTAGGCGGAGCCGCCCACGGCCATCAGATAGACCGCCTTGTTGTCGCGGATCGCCTCGATGGCGGCCGGGCCGCGCTCGGCCTTGCCCACCATGCCCAGCAGCCCGGTCTCCTCCAGCATGGTGCGAGTGAACTTGTCCATGCGCGTGGCTGTAGTGGGGCCGGCCGGGCCGACCACCTCGTCGCGCACCGGATCCACCGGGCCGACGTAGTAGATGAAGCGCCCTTTCAGGTCGACCGGCAGCTCCTCGCCCTTGGCAATCATGTCGACCATGCGCTTGTGGGCGGCATCGCGACCGGTGAGCAGCTTGCCGTTTAGCAGCAGCGTGTCGCCCGGCTGCCAGGTCTGCACTTCCTCCGGCGTGACCGTATCGAGATTGACGCGTTTGACGTTGTCACCCATCTCGCGGGTGATCTCGGGCCAGTCCTCTAGCTTGGGCGCCGGCAGCGCGGCCGGGCCGGAGCCGTCCAGGGTGAAATGAGCATGGCGAGTAGCCGCGCAGTTGGGGATGATCGCCACCGGCTTGTTGGCGGCATGGGTCGGGTAGTCCTTGACCTTGATGTCGAGCACCGTGGTTAGGCCACCCAGGCCCTGGGCGCCGATACCGCTCTTGTTGACCTTGTCGAACAGCTCGAGGCGCAGCTCTTCGGCGCGGTTGGAAGGGCCGCGCACCTGCAGTTCCTGGATATCGATGGGGTCGAGCAGCGCCTCCTTGGCAATCTCCATGGCCTTCTCGGCGGTACCGCCGATGCCGATGCCCAGCATACCCGGCGGGCACCAACCGGCGCCCATCTTGGGCAGTTGCTCCAGTACCCAATCGACCACATTGTCGGAGGGGTTGAGCATGGCGAACTTGGACTTCGCCTCGCTGCCGCCCCCCTTGGCCGCCACATGCACCTCGACGGTATCGCCGGGTACGATCTTGTGATGAATCACCGCGGGGGTGTTGTCACCGGTGTTCTTGCGCTTGCCGTCCGGGTCGGCAAGTACCGAGGCACGCAGCACGTTGTCGGGCAGCTGGTAGGCGCGGCGCACGCCCTCGTTGATCATGTCGTCGAGGCTCATCTCGGCCTCCCAGCGCACGTTCATGCCCACGTGAACGAAGACGGTGACGATGCCGGTGTCCTGGCAGATCGGCCGGTGCCCCATGGCGCACATGCGCGAGTTGATCAGGATCTGGGCAATGGCATCCTTGGCCGCAGGGTTCTCCTCCCGCTCGTATGCCGCCGCCATGGCGTCGATGAAATCCTTGGGGTGGTAGTAGGAGATATACTGCAGAGCATCGGCGACGCTCTGGATCAGATCGTCCTGGCGGATCACGGTCATGTGCAAGGAACTCCTCGGCAGTGTCGGCATGCCCGCTTCTGGGTTCGCTAAGCGAAACGGCGGGCTCGAACGGTGCCGAATTATACCGTATCGCGTCCTGGCCGACAGGGTTGTGCCGCCAAGGTCGTAGGCAGAAAGATCGCCCGGAAGAAGATAACGGTATAAATATTAATGCCAGTTTGTTCGTTCCCCATACCCCCTCTACGCTTCCCTGTAGTTCGACATGGATTCGTACCGCAACGATCAAGGAGCGATCATGCAACCCAGCGTCAGTGATTTCCTCGTGTCCCGCCTGCGCGAATGGGGCGTGGAGCGCCTGTACGGCTATTCCGGCGACGGCATCAACGGCTTCATGTCTGCCCTGCGCCGTGCCGACGGCAATCCTCGCCTGATCCAGCCACGCCACGAGGAAGTGGCCGCCTTCATGGCCTGCGCACACGCCAAGTTCAGCGATCAGGTCGGTGTCTGCGTCGCCACCTCCGGCCCCGGCGCCGTGCACTTGCTCAACGGCCTTTACGATGCGCGCAAGGATCACATGCCGGCCGTGGCCATCGTCGGCCAGCAGGCGCGCAAGAGCCTGGGTACCGATTACCAGCAGGAGCTGGACCTGATGGCGCTGTTCAAGGACGTGGCCAGCGAATACGTGCAGATGGTCACCGAACCCGCCCAGGCCCGCCACGTCATCGACCAGGCCATGCGCATCGCCATTGCACGTCGCACCGTGACCTGCCTGATCCTGCCCAACGACGTACAGGACCTGCCCATGGAGGACCCGCCGCGTGAGCATGGCGCGGTATTCTCCGGCGTCGGCTATCGCTTCCCTCAACAGTTGCCGGAACCGGCCGACCTGGATGCCGCCGCCGAGATACTCAACCGGGGCGAGAAGGTAGCCATCCTTGCGGGGGCCGGGGTCAAGCACGCCGTCGAGGAACTCATCCGCGTGGCCGACCTGACCGGTGCAGGCATCGCCAAGGCGATACTGGCCAAGACCATGGTGCCCGACGACCTGCCCGGCGTGACTGGCGCCATCGGCCTGCTCGGCACAGAGGCGAGCGATCGCATGATGAAGGAGTGCGACACGCTGCTGATGGTCGGTACGCGCTTCCCTTATGTTGAGTTTCTGCCAGAGCCAGGCCAGGCCCGCGCCGTGCAGATCGACGTGGCACCGGAAGCCTTGGGCGTGCGCTATCCCACCGAGATCAACCTGCACGGCGATGCCGGTGCCACCCTGGCGGCACTCGCCGAACGCCTCGAGCCCAAGCCCAACGACAAGTGGCGCAGGAAAGTGCAAGGCTGGATCGACGACTGGTGGGAGCAGACCGAGGCACGTGCCGCCACCCAGGCCACGCCGATCAACCCTCAGCTCGTGTTCCAGAGCCTGTCGCCACGGCTGCCGGAGAACGTCATGCTCACCTGCGATGTCGGCACCGCCACCAATTGGTACGCTCGCCACCTGAAGATCCGCCAGGGCATGCTGGGCTCGGTCTCGGGCGGCCTGGCCTCGATGGGCAATGGCGTGCCCTACCTCATCGCCGCCAAGTTCTGCCACCCCGACCGTCCCGCCATCGCCATGGTCGGCGACGGCGCCATGCAGATGCTGGGCAACAACGCCCTGATTACCCTGGCCAAGTATTGGCAGGAGTGGGAGGACCCCCGCTGCATCATCCTGGTACTCAACAACCACGACCTCAGCCAAGTGACCTGGGAACAGCGCGTGATGGAGGGCGATCCCAAGTTCGACGCTTCCCAGGAGCTGCCCGAGTTCCGCTACGATCAGTACGCCGAGCTGCTCGGTTTCAAGGGCCTGACCATGCGCGAGCCCGACGACGTCGACCGGGTCTGGAACGAGGCGCTCACATCCAGTCGCCCGGTGGTGATCAATGCCTATACCGACGGCGACATCGCCCCCCTGCCGCCGCACATCGAGTTCGAGCAAGCCAAGAGCTACCTCGCCTCGATGCTGAAGGGCGACTCGTCAGGCTTGCATGGCGCCAAGTTGTCGGCCAAGCAGATGGGGCGCTCGTTATTCAAGCGCAACAAGAAGTGAATCGACGGTTCGGAAGTTAACGGTATAAGTATTAATCGAACTGACACTGAGGGCAGCGGTATAGCCGACGCGAGGCCACCATCAGCCGTTCAATAGGCGTGCCGCAGACATGACACGGGAGCCCGTCGCGCTCGTAAACGGCAAAGCGGCACAGGCGGCGGCTTTCGCCTCGCCGACGCGCGGCGGCAGACCATTCGGCCCGGCTGGTCACGCCCGCCTGGTCGTAGGCTCGCCGCGTCACGTCGAGAATGGCGCGCGCCAACAGTGCCAGACGCTCCTCCCCCAGCTCCACGGGCTTCTCTCTGGGCGAGACGCCGGCAAAGAACAGGATCTCGGAGCGCAGGTAGTTGCCAATGCCGGCGAAGAGCGCCTGATCGAGCATCAGCCCGCCTAGCCTGCGCCGTGCAAAACGCGGCTCGGCCAGGCGTGCCATGACCTGCTCCGGAGTGACGCCATGGGTCAGCAGATCGGGGCCAAGCCGGGAGAGGAATGGATGTTCGGCGAGCCGCTCGGCCGGCCATAGCGAGACGTCGGAAGCACTGTAGAGACTGGCCGAACGCCCTTCCGCGGTCAGTCGAACCCGCAGCGAGCGCTGGGTGTCCGGCTCGCGCTCGGCGTCGTGCAGCTTCCATACGCCATAGAGCTGGTTGTGGGAATAGAGCACTCGACCGTCGTCGAAGCGGGTCAGCAGCGCCTTGCCCCAGCTGTCCACCGCCGTGACCTCACGCCCCACCAGCGAATCGGCCGCGGCGGCCAGCTCGGGGAAGGCGAACCACACGGACTCCAGCCTTTTGCCGGCGAGTTGCTCGTGCAGGCGATCGGCGGCACGGCGAATCTCAGGGCCTTCGGGCATCCCTTTTCCTTACGATCTCAGCAACGAATCCGGCTATCATGGCCCGCTCGGGGCTGATCCGCGGACAGGCCTGCGAGGAGGCGCTGTAAATACTTCCCTGTACGCTACATTCGACATCCATGTCGAATGACCTCCTCTTCGGCCTGCCCCCGGCGCCCCTCGCTCCGTGGCGGGCGCAGCAGGCAATCAACGATGCCTACCCAAGCGCCAGCTGCCGCTCCTTCAACTCATGCAGCCGATCGCGCAGCCTGGCCGCTTCTTCGAACTCCAGGTTCTGGGCCGCCTCGAACATGGCGTCCTCGACTCGCGCGACCTCCTTGACCAGTTCGCTCGGAGATAGCTCGGAGAGATCGTAGATCGCCGCGCCCTCGGCCACCTTGCGCTCGCTGCGCCGGCCCTTGCCCTTGCGGCCGGGTGCCTGGGCCGCCTCCATGATGTCGGCTACCGAACGGGTCACGGTGGTGGGCGTAATGCCGTGCGTCTCGTTGTGAGCAACCTGCTTGGCTCGCCGCCGCTCGGTCTCGTCGATGGCGCGGCGCATGGAATCGGTCACCCGGTCGGCATAGAGGATGGCCTTGCCGTGGGCGTTGCGCGCCGCCCGGCCGATGGTCTGGATCAGCGAGCGCTCGTTGCGCAGAAAGCCCTCCTTGTCGGCATCGAGGATGGCCACCAGCGAGACCTCGGGAATGTCGAGCCCCTCGCGCAGCAGATTGATACCCACCAGCACGTCGAACTTGCCCAAACGCAGGTCACGGATGATCTCCACTCGCTCCACGGTGTCGATATCGGAGTGCAGGTAGCGCACCCGCACGTCGTGTTCGTCGAGGTACTCGGTCAAATCCTCCGCCATGCGCTTGGTCAGGGTGGTGACGAGCACCCGCTCGCCCACCTCGGCACGCAGACGAATCTCCGAGAGCAGATCGTCGACCTGGGTGGTCGCCGGGCGCACTTCGATCTCGGGATCGACCAGGCCGGTGGGGCGTACCACCTGTTCCACCACCTGCCCGGCGTGCTCGGCCTCGTAGGGGCCGGGCGTGGCCGAGACGAAGATCGTCTGTGGGCAGATGCTTTCCCACTCCTCGAAGGTCATGGGACGGTTGTCCAGCGCCGAGGGCAGGCGGAAGCCATACTCGACCAGCGTCTCCTTGCGCGAGCGGTCGCCCTTGTACATGCCGCCGACCTGGGGAACGCTGACGTGGGACTCGTCGATGAACAGCAGCGCGTCGTCGGGCAGGTAGTCGAAGAAGGTGGGCGGCGGCTCGCCAGGATTACGGCCGGAGAGGTAGCGCGAGTAGTTCTCGATGCCGTTGCAGTAGCCCAGCTCGTTCATCATCTCGAGATCGTAGAGGGTGCGCTGCTCGAGGCGCTGGGCCTCCACCAGTCGGTCGTTCTTGCGCAGCCACTCCAGACGCTCGACCAGCTCGGCCTTGATCCGCTCGGCAGCCGAGATGATCGTCTCCCGGGGCGTCACGTAGTGGCTCTTGGGGTAGATGGTCATGCGCGGCACCTGGCCCCGCACCTCACCGGTGAGCGGATCGAACAGACGGATCGAGTCGATCTCGTCGTCGAACAGCTCGACCCGCACCGCTTCCTCGTCGGAGTCGGCCGGATAGATGTCGATCACGTCGCCGCGCACGCGGTAGGTGCCACGCTTGAAGTCCATGTCGTTGCGGGTGTACTGCAGCTCGGCCAGGCGGCGCAGGAACGAGCGCTGGTCGATTAGCTCGCCACGGGTGAAATGCAGACGCATCTTCAGATACTGGTCAGGATCGCCGAGACCGTAGATCGCCGACACCGAGACTACGATCAGCGCATCGCGCCGCTCGAGCAGCGCCTTGGTGGCGGAGAGGCGCATCTGCTCGATGTGGTCGTTGATCGAGGCATCCTTCTCGATGAAGGTATCCGACGAGGGGACGTAGGCCTCCGGCTGGTAGTAGTCGTAATAGGAGACGAAGTACTCGATGGCGTTGTCCGGGAAGAAGGACTTGAACTCACCGTAGAGCTGCGCGGCCAGGGTCTTGTTCGGTGCCATGACGATGGTTGGCCGCTGCAACCTCTCGACCACGTTGGCCATGGTGAAGGTCTTGCCCGAGCCGGTCACGCCGAGCAGCGTCTGATGGGCAAGCCCGGACTCGAGCCCCCTGATCAGCCCTTCTATCGCGGCTGGCTGATCCCCGGCAGGCTTGAAGTTGGCGTTGAGGCGAAACGGCTTGCTCATGAAGACTCCAGACGAGCGACAGGCGCCATGCGGCGCCTGGGCGGAACGTACCGCTATCGGGAAAACAGTATAAGACCGATTTCCGGCCTATGCTTCGGCAACACCAGCGGTGCGCGTGGTGACCTCCACGGTGGCGCTGGTCATCAGGCGGTGAATGGGGCACTTGTGGCTGATCTCCTCGAGCCGAGCCCGCTGCTCCTCGTCCTCGATGCCGTGGAAGGTCATCACCACTTCGAGTCGGTAAGTGCCCTTGCGTTCCTCGCTGTCGTCGCGGTTGACCCTGACGCTGACACCCTCGAGCGGCCACTGCTTGCGCTGGGCGTACATCTGCGCGGTGATCGCCTTGCAGGCGCCAAGGGAAAGGTCGAAGTAGTCATGCGGATCCGGTGCACTTCCCTCGCCGCCGAAGGCCTTGGGCACGTCCACATGAAGGTCTTCAAAGCCCTCGATGTGGACCCGTTGCCTGAAGATGCTATTGCGTTCGCTGACAATCTCGATGGTCTTTTTCATGACGGCTCTCGGCTGGTTACTTGACCTCGATGGGTAACTTGAGGGCCTGAACGGCGCGAATCAGCGCCTCGCGGCTGACACGCCCCTCGACATCGGCTCCATGGCGACCCACTTCGGCACTTTCCACTCCATCCACCATCATCAGGGCCGTGGTGATACGGTTGACCTGATCGGCATTTTTCACGCCGCTGAAGCTGAGCGACTGATGTGGCATGCATGTCTCCCGACGCATGAAATGACAAAGGAACGAGTCTACCATGGCCTCCTGGGTGCGCCATCGCCTGGCAAGCTGACAGCTCCACCCATGCAGCGACTCGCGCACCTGGGTGATCATGCAGCGTTTCCCTTGTAATCGGGCACCCTCGCCCACATAACCCGACGATAGCATCCCCCGACATGACGACCTGGAGCCAGACAGGCATGAGCGATTGGATTACCGCCCTGGAAGGGCGACGCGTGAGCGATGAGAGGGTGGAGTTCGATACGCCCGAGCCCACCCGTCAGGCCATGGAGCGCACCGTAGTCACTCCTCTCGTTCACCTCGGCGTACTCGATGTGACCGGCCCCGGTGCCGACAAGCTGCTGCAAGGCCAGACCAGCGCCCAGGTCGATCTCGCCAACGGCGAATTCGCTCCCCTGACCTGCTTCTGTAGCGCCAAGGGACGCATGCTGGCCAATGCCCAACTGCTGCGTATCGACGCCGAGCGTTACCGCCTCATCCTGCATCGCGGCCTGCTGGAACCGTTGCGCGATCACCTCAAGAAGTTCGCGCCGTTCTACAAGAGCGAGCTCGCCATTCGTGACGATCTGGCACTGCTTGGCCTGATCGGCAAGGAGGCCTGCGCCCTGGCCGAGGTGCGCTTCGATGTCGCGCCTCCAAGGGTCTGGCACCAGGCTGGCAACGGTGAAATCCTGCTGCTGGGCCACCCGGGGCCTCAGCACCGCTTGCTGATCTGCCTGCCGTTGGAACGGGCCGAGGCAACCGCTACCCGGCTCACCGAGCAGGCGCTGCCGGTCGGCAATGCCGTGTGGTGCCTGCAGGACATCCAGGCCGGGCTCGCCTGGCTCACCCCGGCTCATCAGGACGCCCTGCTGCCGCAGATGATCAACTGGGAGGCACTAGGTGGCGTGAGCTTCAAGAAGGGTTGCTATACCGGCCAGGAGGTGGTGGCCCGCGCGCATTTCCGCGGCCAGGTGAAGAAGCGCCTGATGCGGGCACAGCTGGAAGGGGATCGCCTGCCCGCACTCGGCGCGGCGGTGGCCGACGAAAACGGCAAGAGCCTGGGCGAAGTGGTCGCCGCGGAACTCGACGCCTACGGCCAGGTCGAGGTGCTGGCGGTACTTTCCACCAAGGAGGAGGCTGGGCCGCTGAGCGTCGATGGCCAAGCCGTCAAGCTGTTGAAACTGCCCTACCCCATCGAGCGGCTCGACCCCGAGCAGTTGGCCGCAGCAAGCACCTAGGCCAGCCCGAACACCCGTCTGGCGGTCGCCGTGCTCTGCGCGGCGATCGTCTTCGGCGCTTCGCCCCTTAGCTTCGCCACCATTTCGCATACCTGGACGATACGCGCCGGCTCGTTGCGCTGCCCCTGGTGGCCGTACAGCGGCATGTCGGGGCTGTCGGTCTCCAGCACGAAGCCATCCTCGGGCAGGCTCTTCACCGCGCGCCATAGGCGTTGAGCGCGCTCGTAGGTGACTGCCCCGCCCAGCCCCACGACGAAGCCCAGGTCGAGGAACTTCCATGCCTGATCCGGCGAGCCGGCGAAGGCGTGGATCAGGCCACCTGCTGGAAGATCGAGCTGGCGCAGCCGCTTGGAGACCTGATCGTTGGCGTGCACGCAGTGAATCACCACCGGCAGCTGGCGCGACTTGGCCAGGCGCAACTGGGCGTTGAACAGCGTCCACTGGGCGTCGAGGGTTTCCTCGAAGCGGGCATCGATACCGCACTCGCCCAGCGCCCGCACCTCGGGATGCTCATCGAGCAAACGGGCCAAGGCCTCGACGTCCCCTTCGCCGTGTTCATGCATGAAATAGGGATGCAAGCCGAGGCTGACGTGAACGTCGCTGCGCTCACCCAGCGCCAGCACCGCCGGCCAGCGCTGGCGGGTGGTGCCGGGCACCATGAAGTGGCCGACCCCAGCCGCCCTGGCACGCTCGAACATCGCCTCGCGGTCATCGTCGAAGGCCTCGAAATCGAGATGGCAGTGGGCGTCGATCAACAAGATGGCTCTCCTTGGCACTCGCTTCGTCGTCCCTGACGAATGCGCATGTGACTAGTGCTCGCGAGTGGCCGCGAAGCGGATCTCCGGCCAGCGCTCCTGGGTCATCTGCAGGTTGACCCTCGTGGGGGCAATGTAGGTCAGGTAGCCGCCGCCATCCAGCGCCAGGTTGGTGCTCGCCTTGCGCTTGAACTCCTCGAGCTTTCTGGCGTCGTCGCAGTAGATCCAGCGCGCGGTCTGCACGTTGACCGGCTCGTAGACGCAGTCGACCTTGTACTCCTCCTTGAGGCGATGGGCGACCACGTCGAACTGCAGCGTGCCCACGGCACCGAGGATCAGGTCGTTGTTGTCCAGCGGCTGGAACAGCTGGGTAGCGCCCTCTTCGGAAAGCTGCTGCAGGCCCTTCTGCAGCGCCTTGAGCTTGAGCGGGTCCTTGAGCTGCACACGCTTGAACAGTTCCGGGGCGAAGTGCGGAATGCCGGTGAAGCGCATGTCCTCGCCCATGGTGAAGGTATCACCGATCTGGATGGTGCCGTGGTTGTGCAAGCCGATGATGTCGCCGGGCCAGGCCTCCTCCACGTGGGAGCGGTCGGAGGCCATGAAGGTCAGCGCGTCGGCAATCTTGACGTCCTTGCCGATGCGCACGTGGCGCATCTTCATGTTCTTCTCGTACTTGCCCGAGCAGACCCGCAGGAAAGCGATACGATCGCGGTGCTTGGGGTCCATGTTGGCCTGGATCTTGAATACGAAGCCGGTGAAGCGGCCATCCTCGGCTTCCACGCTACGCGTATCGGTCTCCCGCGGCTGGGGCGGCGGCGCATACTCGACGAAGCCGTCGAGCATCTCGCGCACGCCGAAGTTACCCATGGCGGTCCCGAAGTAAACCGGGGTCAGCTCGCCGCGCAGGTAGGCATCGAGGTCGAACTCATGTGAGGCGCCGCGCACCAGCTCGACCTCCATGCGCAGTTCCTCGGCCTGCTCGGCGCCGAGCACCGCGTCGACTTCGGGGCTGTCGAGCCCCTCGATGCGCTTGTCATCGGGAATGCGGCTGCCCTGCCCCTGGGTGTAGAGGTGGATGACGTCGTTGTAGAGGTGGTAGACCCCCTTGAAGTGGCGCCCCATGCCGATCGGCCAGGTCATCGGCGCACACTCGATGTTGAGCACCGTTTCCACTTCGTCCATCACCTCGATGGGATCGCGGATGTCGCGGTCCATCTTGTTGACGAAGGTGAGGATCGGCGTGGTGCGCAGGCGGCACACTTCCATCAGCTTGATGGTGCGCGCCTCGACGCCCTTGGCGCCGTCGATCACCATCAGCGCCGAGTCCACCGCGGTCAGGGTGCGATAGGTATCCTCGGAGAAGTCCTCGTGCCCCGGGGTGTCGAGCAGGTTGACGATACGCCCGCCGTAGGGGAACTGCATCACCGAGGTAGTCACCGAGATACCGCGCTCCTGCTCCATCTTCATCCAGTCGGAGGTGGCGTGGCGGTCGTTACGCTTGCTCTTTACCGAGCCGGCGAGCTGGATGGCATTCCCGAACAGCAGCATCTTCTCGGTAATGGTGGTCTTGCCCGCATCAGGGTGCGAGATAATGGCGAAAGTCCTACGCAGCCCGACTTCCCGGGCCAGATCGGCAGCTGACATCAGTCTCGAATCGTCGTATGGCACCAACAGTGGTGCGTGAATGATGAATTGGCACGCATTCTACGGCTTTGCCCGGCTCAGTTGTAGGGCGGCAGTGCGAAAGAGGCCGGCGCTCACCGTGAAACCGCCCCTCTCAGCGCACAGATGGGATCGACGCGGTATCATGTGGCCGGATTCTTCGCTGGAGCCACCATGCCAACCGCCCCGCCTCTGCCGCTCTCCACACCCAGCCGCAACCTGGTTCGCCTGACCATCGTGCGCGGCATCACCTGGACCGGTTTCCTGGCGGCGGTCATCGTCGGTATCGAGCTGCTTCACTTCGAACTCGAGGTTCCTGCGGTGATCGGCGTCATCGTCTGCATGGGACTGGTCAATCTCTTCACCTGGTGGCGCCTAGGCCGCCAGTGGGCGGTCAATCATGTCGAATACGTGCTGCATTTGCTGGCCGACATCCTGGGTCTCACGCTGCTGTTCTACCTCACCGGCGGCTCCAACAATCCCTTCATCAACTACTACCTGGTGCCGGTGACCATCGCTGCCGCCACCCTGCCCTGGCGCTACGCCTGGATCGTCGCCTCGGCGGCCATGGCGTCGTATACGCTGCTGATGTGGGACTACCAGCCGGTACCGCAGTTCGCTCATTACCACGAAGGCTTCGGCGTCAACCTGCACGTGCTGGGCATGTGGATCAACTTCGGCCTCTCGGCCGGGCTGGTGACCTTTTTCATCTACAAGATGGCGCATGCCCTGCGCAACCGGGAACGAGCCCTCTCCCAGACCCGCGAGTCGGCCCTGCGCAACGAGCAGATCGTTGCCGTGGCGACTCAGGCGGCCGGTACCGCACACGAACTCGGCACCCCCCTGTCGACCATGGCGGTATTGCTCAGCGAGATGCGCCAGGACGCCCGCGACAATCCCGAACTGCTCGAGGACATCGAGTTGCTGCGCCGCCAGGTCGACGTGTGCAAATCGCGCCTGCGCCATCTGGTGGAGAGCGCCGACCGGCGGCGCATGGCCGAACCGGACGTGCGCGATGCCCGTGACTGGCTGCAGGGCGTGGTGCAGCGCTGGCTGGTATTGCGGCCGGACGTCAGCCACCGCCTCGAGATCGCCAACCAGCGTGGCACCCCCTGGCTCAAGGTCGACACGACCCTCGACCAGGCGATCACCAACCTGCTCAACAACGCAGCCGATGCCAATCCCGACGACATCAGCATCGGCCTGGATTGGAACGCCGAGGACGTGGTGATCGACATCCGCGACCATGGCCCCGGCGTCACTCTGGACATTGCCGACCAACTGGGAGAGACCTTCGTCTCGACCAAGAGCAAGGGGCTCGGCATCGGACTGTTCCTGACCCATGCCACGATCAATCGCTTCGGCGGCGGCGTGAGCCTGTATAATCATCCCGATGGGGGGACGCTGACCGAAGTGATCCTGCCGCACAGTGAGCCCTGAGCGACGCACGAGGTTGCCATGCAAGACGCCGATACCCGCCTGCTGATCATCGACGACGACGAAATGTTCTGCCACGTGCTTTCTCGCGCCATGGCCAGACGCGGCTACGAAGTGCTGGTGGCGCATGACGCAGAACAGGCCCTGGCGCTGGCCCGCCGTCACCGCCCTGAGCTGGCTTCTCTCGACCTCAAGCTGGAACACAGCTCGGGCCTGAAGCTGCTGCCGGAACTGCTCGAGGTGGTGCCGAGCTGTCGCATCGTGGTGCTGACCGGCTACTCGAGCATCGCCACCGCCGTCGAAGCGATCAAGCTCGGTGCCGTCAATTACCTGTGCAAGCCCGCCGACGCCGAAGAAATTCTTGTCGCACTAGGACGCGAGGAGGGCGACCCGGAAGCCGAGGTGGCCGACAACCCGCCGTCGATCAACCGTATCGCCTGGGAGCATATCCAGAAGGTACTGCAGGAACACGACGGCAACATCTCCGCTACCGCCCGCGCCCTGGGCATGCACCGCCGCACCTTGCAGCGCAAGCTGCAGAAACGGCCGGTACGGCGGTAATTATTGAGCGGTCCAGCCCAAATCGATATTCCAACTCGAGCCGGTCACCGCACCCGCTGCGTCGGAGGCCAGGTAAGCCACCAGCCCCGACACCTCCTCGGGCTCGATCAGGCGCTTGACCGCGGCGTTCTTGAGCATGATCTGCTCTACCACGTCCTGTTCGTTCATGCCGTGCAGCCTGGCCTGGTCGGCGATCTGGTTCTCCACCAGCGGCGTCTTGACGTAGGCGGGGCAGATGGCATTGGCAGTGATCCCTTGGGGGCCGCCCTCCAGCGCCGCAGTCTTGGTCAGCCCGATCATGCCGTGCTTGGCGCTGATGTAGGCCGACTTGCCCGGCGAAGCGACCTGGGCATGTACCGAGGCGATGTTGACGATACGCCCCCAGCCGTTCTCGCGCATCGAGGGCCATGCCGCCTGGGTCAACAGGAAAGGCGCCGTCAGCATCAGGTCGATGATCTGGCGCCACTTGGCCTCGGGAAAGTCCTCGATTGGCGAGACATGCTGGATGCCGGCATTGTTGACCAGGATATCGACCCGCCCGAAGCGCTTCACGGCCTCCGCCACGGCGGCCTTGCATGCCTCGCCGTCGGTGAGGTCGGCCTTGAAGAACGCCGCGCCGACGGCATCGGCCTTCTGCTTGGCCTGATCGTTGAAATCGACAGCCAGCACCTGATGGCCGAGTTCCCGAAACTGGCGCACCACTGCCTCGCCGATACCGCTGGCGGTACCAGTCACCAGGGCGACGCGGGGCACGGGGGACGTTGCGTTGGGCATGAGCAAATCCTTCTACATGCGTTGGGGATGAGAGAGGCTTCCAGCATAGGCCCAAGGCTGCGACCGGGGCCAGCCAGATCATGGCATCATGTGGCGTCTTCCGGCGTCATCACCTTGTCCATCAGGCGCTGGGCCAGGCGGCTCCCCTCCTCGCGCGACTCCAGGTCGGAGAGATCGTCGAGCAGCTGGCAGCGCCATAGCCACTGGCCCTCTTCCAATACCTCGGCAACGAAGGGATAACGGCCAGAGGGCAGCTCGAAGGCTCGGCGCTCGCCCTCGACAGGCGCTGCGGCACTGCCGAAGATCGGGAACAGCACCAGCGACAGCGAGACAGGGCTGATCAGGGCACCGATCAGGTAGTCGCGGCCCGCCGACTCCACACCACCGTCAGGGCAGGCCTGAAAACACAAAGCATCGACATCGAGATGCGGGTTGCGTCCCGGCGATGCCTCGAGCGCATCGGCCTGGCGGCGCTTCCAGGCCTGGGCCATCTCGTTCAGGCGCCGGTATTGCTCAGGCGTCGGGGCCAGCATACGACACTCCTTGTATGGAAAATGGGCGGGGCTCGTTCGGCAAGGACACCTCGCGACTGCTATTCTGGCAGGTCCAAGTGTGACGAGGAATGCTCATGCTCCCCCAGCAACGCCTAGAGCTGGCCGTCTCCATCGCCCGAGAGGCCGGCGAGCGAATCGTGGAGGCCAGGCAGAGCCAGACCTTCAATCAGCAGCTCAAGAACGGTCAGGAACTGGTCACCGATGTGGACGTGGCCGTCGATACCCTGATCAGCGAACGCCTGGATGCCAGTCTGCCCGGCGAGCAGCGGCTCAGCGAAGAGCTGGCACCGGACCGCGAGGTAATGCGTACGGCCGAGGCGCTATGGGTCATCGACCCGATCGACGGCACCGTCAACTTCGCCCACGGCCTGCATCATGTGGCCGTATCCATCGCCTGGGGCAGCGAGGGCAAGTCGCGTCTGGGCGTGGTGCACGCCCCCTTCCTGGGCGAGACCTACACCGCCCTGTGCGGTCAGGGTGCCTGGTGCAACGGCAAGCCGATCCACGCCAGTCGTACCACCAACCTGCAGCGCTGCCTGGTCGGCACCGGTTTTCCCTACCGGCGCGACAGCCGCCCACCGTTGATGCGGCGCCTGATGGCCATCCTGGAGCACTGCCAGGACGTGCGACGCAACGGCTCGGCCGCGCTCGACCTGTGCGACGTGGCTCGCGGTCGCCTCGATGCCTACTACGAGAGCGTATCGCCCTGGGACTTTGCCGCCGGCGTGCTGATCGCCCGCGAGGCAGGCGCCAGGACCGGTCACCTGTATCCTTGCCCAGAGGGCATTCCGGAAGACCTCTACGGCGAGAACCTGCTGGTCAGTGCCCCCGAGATTCATGCCGAGCTCGGCGACTTGCTGCGCGCGGCCGACGCCAACGAGCTGAAGACTTACTGAAGGCATGCGCTCACCAGCGCCGCGATAGCGACCCGCAATCGGGCCGCTAGTAGCCTGCTATTGGCTCCGGGCCCTCCCATCCGTCACAATGGCGCCAGAAAAACATCTTCAGGAGATTTTTTTATGTTCGTGGTCATCTTCGGTCGTCCCGGCTGCCCCTTCTGCGTTCGTGCCCAGCAGCTCGCCAAGAGCCTGGAGAGTGCCAACGCGATCGAAGGACACCGCTACGTGGACATCTGGGCCGAAGGCATCAGCAAGGCCGACCTGGAGAAGACCATCGGCAAACCGGTCTCGACCGTACCCCAGATCTTCGTTGACAAGACCCATGTCGGCGGCTTCACCGAATTCGACCAGTACGTCCGCGAGAACGCTCTCATGGCATGACGATTACGTCCGTCGAGGCCCACATCCAGCGTTCATTTCCCGTTTAACGTTCTCCCCGCGTTGAAAGCCGTTCCTGGCCACCCCCTATACTGAGGTCTAATGCGTAAGCGCATCTGGACAAAAGGAACGGCACGATGCAAAGGGAAGAATTTCTCCAGCAACTCTGGCTCGACTACATACATCATCACCCGGATGTGGGGATGCTGCGCCTGTGGCCGACGGATGCGCCGGTAGAGTATCTGACGCTTCTCACCCTCAGTCAGCCTCCCTTCGCTGCCGATGACCTGCTGCCAACGCTTGGCCATCTCGGCTACCGTCCCGTGCATCGCTACGCCATGGCCGATCGTGGCCTGCTGGTATCCCTGCTGGCGCCGCCCGACACCGGCACCTGGCTGGTGCTGGCGGAACTTCAGCTCAGCAGCCTGTCGCGCGAACCGCGTGACAGGCTGGCCGAACTGGTGGGTCATACTCACCCTCAGGATACCCGCGGCAAGAACCTGCTGAGTCGCGGTCGCCCCTGGGCCATGCCCAGCTGGGACCTCTATGGCTCGCTATATGACGCACACCCACTGGCCGCCTGGATCGCCGCCATGGGGCCAAGCGTGCACCACGCCGGCTTCGATTGCGAGAGGCTCGGCAGCAGTTTCGAAGCACTCGATGCCGCCTTGTCCGCTGCCGGCCTCGAGGGAAGCGAAGATCGTCACCATGGGGTCTTCCCCGTATCGTCGCTGCTGCAGTATCGCTTCTATCCCACCTGCTCGCGGCGCCAGGCCTTTGCCGATGGAGACGAACATCGCATTCATCTGGGCGGCCTGGCACTGATGCAGAAACGCTTGAGCAGCGACCATGAGCGTGCCGTGGAACTGCTACTGCCCCACCACACCCGCTGCGAGATCATCTGAATCATTTGCCTGGGCGTTATCCACAGAAACTGTGGATAACGCTGTGCAAGACGCTGTGACAAGCGCCTTGGGCGCGAGAACGACGCGCTCTGCCAACGCTGGTCATAAAATCATCACGTATTGAAACGTAAAGGCCCGGGCAGAACCCGGGCCTTTGCGCTACCGCGAATGCCTCAATCGAAGGTCATTTCCGGCACGTGATCGGGCACGATCAGCTTGCCGGCGGTTTTCTCGACGATCTCCTCGACGCTGACGCCAGGGGCGCGTTCCTTGAGGATGAAGGCGCCGTTCTCGATCTCCAGGTAAGCGAGATCGGTGAGCACACGGTTGATGCAGCCGGCACCGGTCAGCGGTAGCGTGCATTTCTCGAGCAGCTTGGATTCACCATGCTTGGAGGCATGGGTCATGGTGCAGATGATGTTCTCGGCACCGGCCACCAGGTCCATGGCGCCGCCCATGCCCTTGATCAGCTTGCCGGGCACCATCCAGGAAGCGATGTTGCCTTCCTGATCGACCTCGAAGGCGCCGAGCACGGTCAAGTCGACGTGGCCACCGCGGATCATGGCGAAGGATTCAGCCGAATCGAAGATGGCCGCACCCGGTCGAGCCGTCACGGTCTGCTTGCCGGCATTGATCATGTCGGGGTCGACCTCATCCTCGGTGGGGAAACGCCCCATGCCGAGCAGGCCATTCTCCGACTGCAGCATCACGTCGATGCCCTCCGGGACATAGTTGGCCACCAGGGTAGGAATGCCGATCCCCAGATTGACGTAGAAGCCGTCCTTCAGTTCTTGCGCCACGCGCTGTGCCATCTGTTCGCGAGTCAGTGCCATCTTGTTTGCCTCTTGTGTTCAGTAGAGAAGCGATGCCGGTCGTTACCGGGTCGGAAGCAGCGACGGGCTCAGCCCTCGCGCACGGTGCGCTTCTCGATGCGCTTCTCGAAGGTGCCCTGGATGATGCGGTCGACGTAGATGCCCGGGGTATGGATCTGATCGGGGCGCAGCTCGCCCGGCTCGACGATCTCCTCGACCTCCACCACGGTGACCTTGCCGCAGGTGGCGGCCAGCGGGTTGAAGTTCTGGGCGGTGTCGCGGTACACCACGTTGCCGTAGCGGTCGGCCTTCCAACCCTTGACGATGGCAAAATCGGCGTGGAACGCCTCTTCCAGAATATAGTGGCGCCCGTTGAACTCGCGCACCTCCTTGCCCTCGCCGATCGGCGTGCCGTAGCCGGTGGCGGTATAGAAAGCGGGGATGCCCGCACCGCCGGCACGCATCTTCTCGGCCAGGGTGCCCTGCGGCGTCAGGATCACTTCGATCTCTTCGTTGAGCATCTGCTGCTCGAACAGGGCATTCTCGCCCACGTAGGAGGCATAGAAACGCTTGATCTGCTTGTCTTCGAGCAGTACGCCCAGGCCGAAACCATCGACGCCACAGTTGTTTGAGATGACGGTCAGGTCCTTGACGCCGCGGCGCTTGACCTCGGCGATCAGGTTCTCGGGAATCCCGCACAGGCCGAAGCCCCCGGCAACCAGGGTCATGCCGCTTTCGATGCCTGCCATCGCCTCTTCGTAGGAGTACACGCGCTTGTCGAATCCGGACATCGCAAAGCCTCGTCTTGTTGTGAAATGGATACAGGAATGACGGTACCTGATCAGTGTTGACCTGCCCAATATATTTGTTAAGTTTGTTTTTTTTATCAATTGATATGCATTATTTATAAAATGAGTCACACCACATGACCGTCAAGCAACTCCGCGCCTTCCTCGCCGTGGCCCAGACCCTCAGCTTCACCCAGGCCTGTGAGCGACTGCACCTGTCGCAGCCTGCACTTAGCCTTGCCATCAAGGGGCTAGAGGAGACACTGGGCGGCCCGCTACTGATTCGCAGCACACGCAGCGTTCGCCTCACCCCGGAAGGCGAGGTACTGGTACCGTTGGCCAAGCGCCTGCTGGCCGACTGGGACAACGCCGAGGAACTACTGCGCCAGCGCTTCACCCTCCAGCTTGGGCGAGTCGCGCTGGCCGCCATGCCCTCCATCGCCTGCAACCGGCTGCCCCGCGCGCTGAGGCATTTTCGCGAACGCTTTCCTCGGGTCAACGTGACGGTGCACGACGTGATCAACGAGCAAGTGATCGACATGGTGCGCCACCAGCAGGTCGAACTCGGCATCGCCTTCGAGCCGGAAACCCGGGAAGGCATCGACTTCCTACCGCTGTTCGACGACACCTTCGTTGCCGTACTGCCCCCGGACTCGCCGCTCATCGAAGCCAAATCGATCGACTGGAAGGCCCTGCTCGAACACGACTTCATCACCCTGCAGCGCCCCTCCATGGTGCGCATCCTGCTGGAACAGGCCCTGGCGCGCCAGCAAACGGAGCTACCGGTGGCGTTCGAGAGCCATCAGTTGGCCACGGTCGGCCGCATGGTGGCCAGCGGCCTCGGGGTCAGCGCCGTACCCACGCTGTGTCGCGAACAGATGCACGAGCTCGGCGCACGTTGCGTGCCTCTCTTCGATCCGCAGATTCGCCGCACCGTGGGCGTCGTGCTGGGGGCCGGCCAGGAACTCTCGACTGCCGCGCGAGCGCTGTACGAGGTGCTGCAGACGACGCTGTGCGAACCGCCAGCGTGAGTAGAAGCGCTGGGCAGTACGCACCCAATCCATTAGCATGTGCGCCAATCGTCACACACAAGGGAAGCGCTGAACAAATCGACGAGCGAGATGGAGCGCAAGGCGCACGGAGCACAGGAGCCGGAGCATATGGGGTATATGTGAGGATTCCGACCGGGCTGGCGCTCCAGCACCGCGCAACGCAGCGATTCACTCGCGCAGGCATTTGTGCAGTGTTTCCCCAAGGTCAAGGAGTCAGGCATGCCGACCCTCAAAGGGCTCGTCAGCGTACTGCTACTGGTGGTCAATACCCTGTTCTGGTCGGTTCCCCTGATTCTGTTGACCCTGCTCAAACTGATCACGCCGACGCGTGCCCTGCGCCTGATCGTACTGCGCGGGCTCAATGGCGTGGCCCTGAACTGGATCGGCTGCAACCTGTGGTGGATGCGCCACTGGCTGAAACCCGAGCTCAGTGCAACCCTGCCCGAAGGGCTATCGCCCGAGCAGCGCTGGCTGGTGATTTCCAATCACCGTAGTTGGACCGACATCTTCATGTTGCTCATGGTCCTGCACCGGCGCATACCGATGCCGCGCTTCTTCCTCAAGCAGCAGCTCATCTGGATCCCGATCGTGGGGCTTGCCTGGTGGGCGCTCGAATACCCTTTCATGCGCCGCTACAGCCGCGAGCAGATCGAACGCAACCCACAGCTGGCGCACATCGACCGCAAGGCGACCGAGCGCATGTGCGAGCGGGCCCGCGAGATGCCGCTTGCCATTTTCAACTTCGTTGAAGGCACGCGATTTACCCCGGCCAAGCGCGACGCGCAGAATAGTCCCTTCCGCCACCTCCTTCGACCCAAGGCCGGCGGTGTCGCCCAGGTGCTGAGCCTGCTCGGCGACCAGCTCGACGGTATCCTCGACGTCACCCTGCACTATACGACCCCGGACCCGACCTTCTGGGGCTTCCTGTGTGGGCGCGAGGGGCCAATAACGCTCGAGGCTCGCCGCCTCGAGGTACCGGGCTGGATGCTCGACAGTCGCTACCATGACGATTCGCACTACAAGGAACGCTTCCACTCATGGCTCAACGCCCTGTGGCAGGAAAAAGACCAGGCGCTCGAATCGCGCTGACACTGATTTGCGTACTATCGCTACTGTCGCTCGCCGGCTGCGCCTCACCCGGCGGCGGCGTTCAGCGCATGGGTGAAACCCAGCGCAGCGGCGACCCCGGCATTGCCGGCAACTGGGTCGTGGTCCAGCGCGGCGACACCCTCGGCAGTATCGCTGCCCGCGCCGACGTGCCACTCGCCCGGCTGCAGCGCTTCAACCCCGACGTCAATCCCAACCGCTTGGCGGTCGGACAGCGTTTGCTGATACCGACCCAACAGGAGCGCGCGCCATCCGGCGGCCCCTACCGCTACCAGATTCGTCCCGGGGACACCTACTCGGCCGTGGCACGGCGCTTCAACACCACGCCGTCACGAATTCAGTCGGCCAACCCCGGCGTCGAACCGACACGGCTACGCGTGGGCCAGATCATCCAGGTGCCCCTGCGTGGTTCGGCCGCCGCAGTAGCGGCAACATCCTCAAGATCCTCGGCCAGCCGCACGGGTGGCAGTACGGCCAGCGCTCCGGCGCGCGCCTCTACGCCGCCTCCCGCGCCCAGCTCGGTGCCGAACTCGGCGCGCAACTGGCCCTGGCCGCTGGATGACTATCGCATCGTGCGTGCCTATGGCACCGACAATAACGGCACGCTGCAGCCGATGCTGCTGGCCACCAGCCGGGGCGCCCGGGCCAAGGTGGTCGCCGACGGCGACGTGCGTTTCGCCGGCAGCATGCGCCAGCTCGGTCGCGTGGTGATCGTGCACCATGCCGACAACCTGCAGAGCGTCTATGCGCTGTGCGACACGCTGCTGGTGGACGACGGCGCGCGGGTCACCCGTGGCACGCCGGTCTGCGAAGTCGGCTTCAGCAACGCCACGGAGCGTTTCGACCTGCTGTTCGACATACGCCTCGGCGGCAAACCGGTCGACCCGCGCCGCGTGCTACGCTAGTGCCATGTCGAGGGTTTGGGAAACACTGCTGACAGCGCCACCGCTGCATCGCTACCAGGGCGTACTCGGCGAACCGAGCGCCAGTGAGGTCCTGGCCAGGCTGGATGCGGAGCTGGACTGGCAACGCCCCAGCCTGCGCCTGTATGGGCGAGAGCACCCGATTCCCCGCCAGCAGGTGTGGATGGGCGAGCCCGAGGCACGTTATCGCTATTCAGGCCGCGACTTCGTGCCACGACCTTGGCACCCGGATGTCGTCGCAATCCGCGAGCGGCTAGGCGTCGTGCTGGCGCTGCAGGGTGTCGAGACCGACTTCAACAGTGTCTTGCTCAACCGCTATGCCGACGGCCAGGAGCGCATGGGTTGGCACAGCGACGACGAGCCCGAACTCGGCCCGGACCCTGTCGTCGCCGCCATCACGCTGGGCAGCGAGCGGCCGCTGCGATTTCGCTGGAAACACGGCAGTGGTGAGCCGTTCAATGTATGGCTAGCACACGACAGCCTGCTGTTGATGGGGCCCGGCTGCCAGTCGAGCCTTCAGCACGCCCTGCTACCCAGGCGCATTCCCGGGCTGCGCATCAGCCTCACCTTTCGACGCGTCCTGCCACCTTCCGAGCGACATTGAGGACAGGCTCAACGAGCCTGGCGATAGAGTCCCCACAGGATCGTGATCAATAGCGCGTAGACCAGCCCTCCGACCGGGTACGCCAGGAAACTGTAGGTCAAGCCGAAATCGATGAAGGCGACCGGCACCAGGGTGCCCGCCACCGCCAGCGCCCGCTGTTCGCCCGAGCCGGCACCGACTCCGCGGGCGAATAGCCACAGGGGGGTGAAATAGAGCGCCAGCAGCGCCAGCAACCCCGGCAACCCCCGCTTGACCCAGGCATCGAGTATGTCGTTGTGGGCATGCCAGTAGCGTCCCAGCGCAGGATCCTGCACGCCTTCCGCACCGCGCTCACGCATGGTGGCCTGGTAACCGCTGCCGCCCCAGCCGAGCAGCGGCCGCTCCAGTATCAACTGTGAAGAACTGCGCCACATTTCCAGCCGGGCACTGACCGAGGTCATCTCGTCATCGCCCGCCACGTACTGTCGAAGACTGTTGACCGCGTTGTCGACCCGCGTGGCCACACCGGTCTGCGGCATGGCATATAGGCTACCCAGAAGCGCCATCAAGGCCGCCACCAGGGTGACCCGCCAGCCCAAGGACAGTCGGCGGCCATGTCCCCGATAGAGCACCCAGATGGCCAACGGCAGCCCGATCCAGCCTCCGCGTGAACCAGACAAGGCCGAGGTAAGCAGGCCCGCCAGGCCACCGGCGATCAACAGCAGCGACCAGGGCCAGCGCCCGCGGCGGGCAAACGACCAGCTCAGGCCCGCGAAGCACAGCAGCCCCATCAACAGCCCCAGGTTGCCGAACAGGATGGCATGCAGCGGCTCGTACCCACTGGCCCGTGCCGTACCATCGACCACGCGCTGCCAGATGGCCCAACCGCCCGCCGCCAGGCTGCCCAGTGCCAGACCGGCCCATAGCCAGGTGGCATGAACCCTGACCCGGGCGAAAGCCAGCAGTGCCACCACGGCGAGCGCGAAAGGCCAGGCATCGGCCAAGCCATCGGTACCCTCGCCGTGAACCAGCAGCATGCCAACCCAGACACAGCCCTGAAGGCCCAATGCCGCCGCTAGCAGCAGGTCCTCGTGCCGGGGAAACGCATCCACCTGCCCTTCTTCACCCAACCACGCCGCCGCCAGCAGCAACAACGGCACGACGACGAGCGTACCCCATGGCAGCACCAGCATCGCCCCCCCCAGCGCGAGCATCGCCATGGCCGCCAACCCGGCCTGGAGCTGTCCTTTCAGGTTACGAGACATGGCGCTGGGTAGCGGACGGTAGGAATTGTCTTCGATCATGGCATTGGCTCATCCGTTGATACGCTGCCGTCAATGGCACCAGGGGGAACTGCCCTCCTGGCTCTCTCCTGGTGCCGTGCTGGAACATCACCTCTCATGATAGTGGAATCGATGCCCACCCGGCCGGCTTCCTTTCACTCCACGGTGACGGACTTGGCCAGATTGCGCGGCTGGTCGACATCGGTATTGCGTGCTACCGCCACGTGGTAGGCCAGCAGTTGCAATGGCAGGGTATACACGATCGGCGCCAGGAAACGGCAGCAGCCGGGCACCTTGACCACCGTCATGGCCTCCTCCTGCTCGAGACCGCTTTCGGGATCGGCAAACACCAGCAGTCGACCGCCACGCGCCTGTACCTCCTGCAGGTTGGATTTGAGCTTGTCGATCAGTTCGTCCATGGGCGCCAGCGCCACCACCGGCATGCTGCCGTCGATCAACGCCAAGGGGCCATGTTTCAGCTCCCCGGCGGGATACGCTTCGGCATGGATGTAGGAGATCTCCTTGAGCTTGAGCGCCCCTTCCAGGGCGATCGGCATCTGCGCCCCGCGTCCCAGGAACAGGGTATGGCGGTAGTCGACGAAACGCTCGGCCAGGCCAGCGATCTCGGCGTCGAGTTGCAGCGTATCGCCCAGCAGGGTCGGCAGGTAGCGCAGTCGGTGCACCAATCTTGCCGTCAGGTCCTGATCGCCGCCGCGCAACTGGCGCAGCGCCAGGGCCACCAGCATCAGCGAGGTCAGTTGGGTGGTGAAGGCCTTGGTCGAGGCCACGCCGATCTCGGGGCCGGCGTGTGTCATCAGGCTGAGGTCGGATTCGCGTACCAGCGAGCTGCCCGGTACGTTGCAGATCGACAGCGCCCCGACGTAGTTCTCACCCTGGCGCTTGCGCGCATGGCGCAGGGCAGCCAGGGTGTCGGCGGTCTCGCCCGATTGCGACAGCGTCAGCAGCAGCGTCCCCGGGGGAGCGACCACGTCGCGATAGCGATACTCCGAGGCAATCTCCACCTGGCACGGCACACCGGCCAGCGCTTCGATCCAGTAGCGGGCCACCATCCCCGCATGGTAGCTGGTGCCGCAGGCGACGAGATGTATCTGGCGCGTCTTGCCGAGCAGTTGGCGGGCCTGAGGACCGAACGCCTCGATCAGTACCTGGTCGCTGCCCAACCGCCCCTCCAGGGCGTTGGCCACGGCCACCGGCTGCTCATGGATCTCCTTGAGCATGTAGTGTTCGAACTCACCCTTGCCGACCGCCTGGTCGTCATGCTCATAGCGCAGCACCTCGCGTACCACGGGGACACGCTGTCCCGCGGCATCGAGTCCATGCACGACACAGCCTGCGCACGTGGCCTCTACCAGATCGCCGTCTTCCAGGTAGACGAAGCGATCGGTCACCCTCAGCAACGCCAGCGGGTCGGAACCCAGGTAATAGCCCTGCTCGCCGATTCCCACCACGAGCGGGCTGCCGTGGCGGGCACCGACGACGCGATCGGGCCTGTCGGCATCGATCACGCCCAGGGCATAGGCGCCCTCGAGCCGCGCTACCGTCGCCTCGACTGCCGCCAGCAGGTCACCGTGTCCACGCAGCTCACGCTCGATCAGGTGAGCGACGACTTCGGTGTCGGTCTGGGAGGTGAAGGCATAGCCATCGGCGGCTAGCTCGGCCTTGAGCGCCTGGTGATTCTCGATGATTCCGTTGTGCACCACAGCGATACGCCCCGACACATGAGGATGGGCGTTGTCCTGGCTGGGCTCGCCATGGGTCGCCCAGCGGGTATGGGCCACACCCGTCATGCCCGTCAGCGGTGCCGACGACAACAACCGTTCCAGAGCCGCCACCTTGCCCACCTCACGGGCACGGCCCAGCTTGCCGGGTGCCTCCACCAGGGCAACACCCGCTGAATCATAGCCTCGATACTCGAGGCGCTTGAGACCTTCCATCAGGATGGGCAGGACATTGTCCGAACCCACGGCAGCTACGATGCCACACATGTTCTCTTCTCCATGAACGGTGCCACGGCCACGGGCCGTGATGCACTTGCTAGGGCAATGAATTCGCGGTGATGCACCGGCTGCGATGAGATCGGCTGACGGCCATCCCAGGCCGGCAGGACGCACGACGGAGCCGTCTATTTGTGACGCTCGAGCACCGGACGCAACGGGCGCAGCGGTGTCACCGACACCTTCGAGCCCGCCGACCGCGCCTCGCGGCGACGCTTCTCCAACCACACCAGGTCGACGATCTCGCCCTCCGGCCGGTACGCCGTAGGCGCTTCCAGCAACAGGCTGCGAATACCGTCGTGATGGAAGTTGCGGCACGCCTCGAACAGCCGGTCAAGGAAGCCCTCGAGCTGCGGCCACTCCCAGAACACCTCCTGGGCGGTCATGATGCGAGGGTGCGAGGTCGGTGCAACGTCATCGCCCACCAGCAGCTCTTCAAAGAGCTTCTCTCCCGGGCGCAGGCCGCTGTAGGCGATGGCGATATCGCCATCCGGGCTGTGCTCGTCGCGGACCTTGAGTCCCGACAGCCGCACCATCTGGCGCGCCAGATCGGCGATACGCACCGGCTCGCCCATGTCGAGCACGAAGACATCGCCACCCCGGGCCATGGCGCCGGCCTGGATCACCAGTTGGGCCGCCTCGGGGATGGTCATGAAGAAGCGGGTGATGTCCGGATGGGTGACGGTGATCGGCCCGCCCGCCTGGATCTGCTCGCGGAACAGCGGTACCACCGAGCCACTGGAACCCAGCACGTTGCCGAAGCGCACCATGCAGAAGCGCGTAGCGTCCTGGTGCTTGGCGAACGCCTGGCAGACCAACTCGGCCAGGCGTTTGGTGGTGCCCATCACGTTGGTTGGCCGTACCGCCTTGTCAGTGGAAATCAGCACGAAGGTCTCGACGCCTGCTTCCATTGCCGCACGGGCGCTCGACAGCGTGCCGAAGACGTTGTTCTGCACCCCTTCGACCACGTTGTGCTCGACCATCGGCACATGCTTGTAGGCGGCCGCGTGATAGACGGTCTGCACCTCGTAGGCCTTCATCACCGCCGTCAGCCGCTTGCGATGTTGCACCGAACCGAGCAGCGCCTCGATGCGCACCTCGAGCCCCTCCTCCTTGGCGATACGGAGCAGGTCCTGTTCGATGCGATAGAGGGCGAACTCGGAGATATCGAGCAGCAACAGCCGCCTGGGGCCGTGGCGCAGGATCTGGCGGCAGAGTTCGGAACCGATGGAACCGCCCGCACCGGTGACCAGCACCACCTTGTCGCGGATATTGGCCTCCATCAGGGTGGGATTGGGCGGTACCGGGTCGCGCCCGAGCAGGTCCTCCACCGCCACGTCGCGCACCTCGCTGATCCTGGCGCGGCCAGTCACCACGTCGACCACGCCGGGAATCGTCTGCACCGGGAAGCCCTGCGGCTCCAGTTCGGCGAGGATCTCGCGCCGCCGTGCCCGGTTGGCGCTGGGCATGGCCAACAGCACCCGCTCGGCGCCATAGGTGTCGGCCAGGTAGCCGAGCTGGCGCGGCGGATAGACCTTGAGCCCCTCGATGTAGGTGTTTTGCAGGCTTACCGCATCGTCGACGAAAGCGATCGGCAGGTACTCCTGGCCGTGGCTGAGCGATACCGCCAGCTGACGCCCGGCCGAACCGGCACCGTAGATCACCACCCGCGGCTTGTGGCGGATCTGGCTACGCAGATAGATGGCGCGCAGCCCGAAACGCACGCCACCGATGGTGAGCAGCGCGAGCATGGCGTAGATGAAGGGCACGCTGCGCGGAATGCCCAGCGCAAAGAGGTAACTGGCCAGTGGCAGCGACAGGGCCGACACCACCACCCCGATGACCACGGCACGTATCGCCTTCGGCCCCAAGTAGCGAATCACCGCTCGATAGAAGCCGAGCCTCACGTAGATCGCCAGGCTCAGCGGGATCATCACCAGCAGGGCCAGCCAGGTCTGCACTTCGGCCAGAGGCGCCCAGCTCTCCAGGCGCAACAACATGGCCAACAGGAAGCTGGTGGCGATCAGCACACAGTCCACCGCCAGCTGGATGAAGCGCTTCTGCCGCCTGGGCAGGCGGAACAGGGATTGCAGCAGATCTCGCATGTCGTCTCTCCATGACCGCGGACGCCGACGCGCCCGCCGATTCCGGGCCTCAGGCGCCAGCCTGTGCCATGACTTCTTCGAGCATCGCGCAGGTCCGCGCGATCTCGCTCTCTGTCAGCGTCGGATGACAGAGGAACATCAGGCTCGTCTCGCCCAGTTCGCGGGCAACGGGAAGCGGCTGCTCGGGGCGCCAGCCGGTGCCCTCGAACGCCTTCTCGCGATACACCTCCGAACAGGAACCCGAGAAGCACGGCACGCCGGCGGCATTGATCTCGGCCATGATGCGGTCGCGGTCCCAGCCCGGCGCCAGCCGCCCGGGTTCGACGAAGACGTAGCACTTGTACGCTGCGTGGTCGCAGTGCGCCGGCACCTTGGGCACGCGCAGGCCCGGACAGTCGGCCGCGGCCTGCCAGATGCGTTTCGCATTGGCCTGCCGCGCGGCCTTCCACTGCGGCATACGCTCAAGCTGGATGCGACCGATGACGGCCTGCATCTCGGTGAGCCGCCAGTTGGTGCCGAAGCTTTCGTGCAGCCAACGGAAGCCGGGCGGATGCTGATGCTGGTAGACCGCCTCCCAGCTCTTGCCGTGGTCCTTCAAGGCCCACATGCGGCGCCACAGGCCGGTGTCGCTGGTGGTGACCATGCCGCCTTCGCCGCCGGTAGTCATGATCTTGTCCTGGCAGAACGACCAGCAGGCAACGTGCCCCAGGCTGCCGACGCTACGTCCCCGGTAGCGTGCCCCGTGGGCTTGGGCGCAGTCCTCGATCACGTAGAGCCCGTGACGCTCGGCCAAGGCCATGAGCGCATCCATCTCGCAGGGCCAGCCGGCCAGGTGCACCGCGACGATCGCCCGGGTACGCGGCGTGATCTTCTCGGCCACGCTCGCGGCAGTGACGTTCTGCGAGTCGCGGTCGACATCGGCGAACACCGGCTGGGCCCCCGCCATGACGATGCTCGAGGCCGACGCCAGGAAGGTGCGCGAGGTCACGATCACCTCGTCGGCGGGGTCCGTGCCGATACCGAGCCCGCGCAGGGCGAGGTCGAGGGCGACGGTGCCGTTGGCCACGGCAATGGCGTACTCGCTATCGGCGAAGCGGGCGAACTCGCGTTCGAATTTACGGCACTCCTCGCCGGTCCAGTAGTTGACCCGGTTGGAGAGCAGCACACGGGAGACCGCTTCGGCCTCCTCGCGGGTGTAGGAAGGCCAGGGGGAAAAGGATCCATTGAGCATTACGTTCGTCCTTGTGGCGAGACTAGATTGAGCCGATGGACATTGGAGGCGTCCGGCGACATGTCATTCGCATCACTGCGTTCCTGCTCGGTCGACATCGGGCGTGCCGGCACGCCTGCCACGACGAGATAACCCGCGATATCGGAAACCACGGCCGCCCCGGCACCCACCATCACGCCTTCGCCGATGGCCACGCCCTGGCGCACCACCGACCCGGCGCCGATCCAGCTGGTACGCCCGATCTCCACATCGCCGGCCACGTTGGCCCCCGGGGCGACATGCACGCAGGCTCCCAGGCGACAGTCGTGCCCCACGGTAGCGCTGGTATTGACGATGCAGCCCCGGCCCAGCTCGGCAAAGGCATTGATCACCGCCCCGGCAACCACCACGCAGCCGGCCTCGAGCCGGGCCATGGGGCTGACCGTGGCACGCGGATGCACCAGCGTGACGACCCTCGCGCCGTGCGCCAGCAACGCGTCGAGCTTGGCCTCGCGAATGGCGTTGTGACCGATGGCTACCACGACGCCGTCGACCTTCGGCAGGTCGTGAAGCAGCATCGGCAACGTGCCTTCTATCTCCCAATGCTCGTGACGCGTCCGCTGCGGCCAGACATCGTCATAGAACACCAGCTCTTGCCAACCGGCCTGTATGGCGATGTCCGCCACTACCTTGCCGTGGCCGCTGGCGCCAAGGATGGCGAGACGACGACGATTACTCATGGTGGCCTCCACGAAAGCGCGGCATGGCGACATCGCCGTCATGGGCAATGCCTTCGCGTACCACGACCTTCTTCACGGTGAGCAGCAGGATGCGCAGATCGAGCCACAGTGAACGGTTGTCGACGTACCACACGTCGAGTTCGAACTTCTCCTCCCAGGTGAGCGCATTGCGCCCGTTGACCTGGGCCCAGCCGGTGACGCCTGGACGCACCTCGTGGCGTCGGGCCTGGCGCGGGGTATAGAGCGGCAGGTACTCCATCAGCAGCGGACGCGGTCCGACCAGGCTCATGTCGCCCTTGAGCACGTTCCACAGCTCCGGCAACTCATCGAGGCTGGTGGCACGCAACACGCTGCCGAACCGCGTCATGCGCTCCGCGTTGGGCAACGGCTTGCCATGCTCGTCCCAGGCGTCGCGCATGGTGCGAAACTTGATCATTTCGAAGGGGTGGCCGCTGAGCCCCGGCCGGGTCTGGCGGAACAGCACGGGGGAGCCGAGCTTCAGCCGTACCAGCAGGGCCACCACGAGCATCAGTGGAGCGAGCAGCGCCAGGGCCACCAGAGCCACCACGATATCGAACAGTCGTTTCATCGTTTCTCATCCATGACGTCGTTCATGAGGGCGGCCAGGCGCTCGGCCAGGATCCGGTAGTCGTAGACGGCTTCCATATGGGTCCTCCCCGCCTGCCCCATTCGCGTGCGCTCCTCGGGCGGCAGCGCCACCAATCGCTCGATCGCCTCGGCCAGCACCAGGGGATCTTCGGGGGGAACCGTGATACCGGCTCCCGCCTCGGCAACCGGGTCGTTGACTGCCGCCGAGGCGATGATCACGGGGCGAGCGGCGGCCATGTAGTCGAACAGCTTGTTCATGCTGATTCCGAAGCGATAGAGCTGCGGCAGGTCGCGCACCGTGATCACGAAGGCATCGGCCTCGCGTGCCAGCGCCGGAATCTCGCGCTTGGGCACCGGCGGCTCGAAGCGTACCCAGCGTCCGTCCAGGCCGAGCCAGCTGGCCTGGCGCATCAGTTCCTGCTTGGCCGGGCCGTCGCCGATCAGGCGCAGCTGCACCGGCACCTCGCCATCGCGCCTGCCTTCCTTGACGATCGCCATGGCTTCCAGCAGATCGGAGAGTCCGTTGGCCTCGCCGTGGCTGCCGAAATACATCAGCGACAACGGCATCTGGGCTGGGCGTGGCGCTGGCGGCGTGGGATCGGGGAAATCGGCAAGGTCGACACCGTTGGAGAGCCACACCACCCGCTCCTCGGGTATGCCCAGCGGTGCGATGTAATCCACCGCACGGGGCAGCAGGGTCAGTACGCGGCGTGCGCGGCGATAGAGGAAGGTTTCCAGCGCCCGCAAGGCACGCGTTACCGACGCGCCCTCGCGCAGCCGGCCCATGTCGATCAAGGTCTGCGGCCACAGGTCGCGTACCTCGAACACGAACGGCACGCCATGCCGCCGTGCCAGCCACCAGCCGGCAAGCGCCGCGAAGGGGTGCACGCTCGAGCCGACGATCAGGTCGGGGCGCTCGAGCCCGGCCAGGCGCGAGGGGCGTACCGCCTGCCAGGCATACTCGAGCATGTTCTTCATGCGCCCACCGCCATTGCCGCGGTAGCTGGACGTGCGCAGCCACAGGAAGCGCACATCGCCACAGGTCTCCAGACGCCACTGCTCATCCTTCTCCAAGCGTTGCTCGCCGCTGGGATGATCGACGCTCGAGGCGATCAGCGTGGCTTGCCAGCCGAAGTCCGGCAGGTAACGGGCGAGCTGATAGTGACGCGCCCCGCCGGCCGCATCGGGATGCTTGGCGTAGTGATTCAGAATCCAGACGTGTCTCATGCAGTCCTCGGTCAGCGGGAAAGGTCGCGATAGGTGTCCAGCAGCTTGTGTTCCTCCTGCTGCCAGTTGTAACGCTCGGTCACGGCCCGCCGGCCGTTCTCGCCCATCTCGCGGGCACGCTCGGGATGGCTCACGATGAAGTCGATGGCCTGGGCGATCGCCTGGGGATCGAGAGGATCGACACACAGCCCGCAGTCGCTGCCCTGGACGATCTCGCGCCACAGGGGGAAGTCCGAGGCAATCACCGGCAGCCCGGCACTCATGTACTCGAACATCTTCACCGGCAAGGCATCGAGGTAGTTGATGGTCGGATGCAGGGTGACCAGGCCGGCGATCGAGCTGGCCAGCACCCGACGTACGCCGGCACGATCGAGGTAGCCGTGCGCCTCGACCCGCGACCAGCCGGCATAGGTCATCACCTCCTGCTCCAGGGCGAGCACGGTGAAGTCGCCAGCGAGCTGCAGCCGGCAGTCGTTCTCGGCCAACTCCATGGCGCGCACGATCTCGCGGATGCCGCGGATCGCAGCGATGCCGCCGACATAGCACACGGCCGGCCGCTCGCCCACGCTGGCAATCAGGCGTGCATCGGGGGCCCCGTCGAGTTCGCCCAGCATGGGGAAGTTGTTGACATCCACGACCCGGGGATGGAACTCCTCGAAACGATCGCGAATATGGGGCGTCGCCGCCACGATGGCATCGAAGTGCCGACAGACGCGGTTCTGATAGGCCTCGACGCCGCGCGACAGGACCTGCCGGGTGAACCTGCCGAGATAGTGCTTGGCCAGCATCTGGCGCGGCAGGTCCTCATGGGCGTCGTAGACCACGCGCTTGCCCAGCCGCTTGAGGCGACGTCCGACCGGCATCAGCTCGGGATCGTGCAGATGGTAGAGGTCGGCATCCAGTTGCCTGGCCCGTTCGAAGACGCGGCGCGTGGTCTTCACCACACGGTTGAGGCGTCCGGCCAGGCGGCCGACATCGACGATGGACACCCCATCGCGCTCTTCACCTCCCTCGCCATCGGCGACCACCAGCGTTACCGGGTAGCCAGCGGCAGCCAGCGACCGGCACTGCTTGTGGAAGATACGGGTGTCATAGCGCGGATGGGCTGAGGTCAGGTGTACCACTTTCATTATCGTTGCGTCCTTGTATATCCCCGGCAGCGTAGTGCTGCCCCGGTTCGTCATGGCCGGCACCGGCTTGCCCTGTGGTGGCGTCCCGCTCCTGGCGCGCAGCGACCAGGGCGTTGGCGAAGGCGCCCCAGCCGAGCGCCGGCAGCGGCCAGAACACCGGTTTGGCCAGCACCATCAACAGCAGGCAGACGAAATTGGTCGAGAAGGCAAAAACCCACCAGGCGGCACGATCGCCGCAGGCGAACATGCGGTAGGTGGAGCCCAGGAAGGCAATCGCGGTCAGGCCAACGTAGAGCGCGAAGCCCAGCAGCCCATAGTTGACCCAAGCGGAGAGCATGCTGTGGGCGTAGCTTCCGGTCAGCCCCGTCGAGCCGATATGCCCGCCGAAGCGTCCCAACAGCGGATTGGCCAGGATCTGCTCCACGGCGCGCTGGCCCAGGTTCTGGCGTGCCAGCCAGGAGCTGGTTCCCGAGAGGTCGAATACCTGCAGCTGGCGGCTACCGGCCAGCGACTCGAACTGGCTCACCACCAGCGCGATCAGTACCGCGATCACCGCCAGCAGCGTGAGCAGGTACTTCACGCTCAGGCCTGCCCACAGGGTGAGCAGAACCAGCGACAGCCCCAGGAAGGCATAGAGCTCGGAACGCGCCCCCAGCATGAACATGACGAAGGCACCGAGCACGATCAGGCCGGCACGCACCACCGCACGCTGGCTGACGGCGATCAGAAACAACAGCAGCACCAGGGCACTGCGGGCATAGCCCTGATAGGTGGAGACGTTCTCGCCGGCTTCGGCCTCGATCATGCGCCGGGCGAAGAACATCCACTCGCCGGTGGTCGCCACATGGAACAGCAGGTAACCGGCGATCAGCACGAAGGCGATCCAGAAAGCCCGCACCAGCCGCGGCGAAGTGAGCGGCACGCGATAGCCCATTACGAACAGCACCATCCACAGCACCAGCGTCTCGATGGTCTGGATCAGCGCCGCTCGCATCACGCCACCGCCGACCAGGCCGTAGTTGGCCGCGGCCCACAGCAGCACATAGGCGAAGAAGACCAGCGTGACCAGCGCATAGCCGCGCGTCGAGGCCAGCAAGGCGTACAGTTGGGAAGGCAGCAATGCACAGTAGATGACGAACATCACCACCGACACCACCCCGAACAGGCCGCCGAGAAAAGCCGGGATCAGTCCCATCGCCACCAGGGTGTGGTAGAGGATGAAGCCCGGGAAGAGCACGAAGAAGCCAATGGCGGAGGCGCGCGCCGCCAATGCATCACCGGACAGGACCATGCCGTTACCTCTTCGCCTTTCAGTCGCTCAGCACGCGCTCATAGAGCTCGCGCTGGGCCGACGTGGTCAGTTCCGAGTTGTGCCATAGCAGGGTGAAGGTGCCGCCCACGGCCCGACAGCGCGCCTTGAGCATGCTGAAACGCTTGAACGCCTCCTCCCCGGTGCCGAGCCCCAGGTAAAGGGGCGAGATCACCGAGGCCTCCATGGCAATCAGCGGCCGGATGCGCAACGCCAGCGGCTCCCCCTTGACCGGATCGAACGCGGGGTAGTCGAAGCAGGTGCCACAGCGAAATCCCGGTGCCTCGGCGTAGGAGAGCGTGGTGTCGTAGTCGAGGCCGGCCTGTTCGTAGCCCTGCAGCGTCAGCGGCATCTGCCAGCGCAGGTAGTGCATGCGCCCGCCCCACTGCGCCTGCTCGATGCCCTCCTCGGCGCATACCCGACGCAGGCGCTCGGCTTCGTTGGCCAGTTCCTTGGGATTGCGGAAGGTGTGGTAGCTGGGGTGCAGGCCGACCTCGTGGCCGCGCTCATGGATACGTCGCATGAGATGGCGCATGGCCGGATGCTCCGGCTCGTAGTCGGCATCCTTGCGCGGGTCGGTGCGCCCGCAGATGAAATAGAAGGCGCTGGTCAGGCCGTGGCGCTCGGAGACGTCCATCAGCCAGTCGAAGGTGTTGAGCGGATCCAGCGGATGCAGCCGACGGCGGGTACACAGGCGGACCCAGGGACCCACCAGCAGCGCTTGTGGGCGACGATGAAGCAGGGCATCGCCGAGCATGACTCGCGCCAGCTTGACGTCGCGGGCGAAGCCGTAGCGGCTGGGGCGATCCACGTCATGGCTCGGGCGCAGCGTGAACTCGTGCTGGCGCAGCTGCGCCTGTGGCCACTGGCGTCGGATCACCTGACCGAGCACCGCCAGCCACTCGTCGACCACCGGCCTCTCCAGGTAGCCATGGCGCCCGGCATGGGAGGCGCTGGCGGGGAAGCGACAGTGCCGGTCGAGGACCTGGGCATCGACCTCCTCCACGCGCGACAGCATCCAATAGGTCAGGCCAAGGATGTCGTAGTGAATCGTCAGCCCTCCTGCCGCCGGCTCTACCAGCGGCCGCGGCAGGCTGGCGGCGCCTGGCGCCGGTAGCGGCAGGTCGAGCGGGGCGTCGAAGCCTTCCTCCGTCGCCTCCCACTGGCAGTGCGGCAGATCCACGCCGGCCAGGTAGAAGCCCGGTTGCAGGCGGTCGAACAGGATATGCCCCGGCGCCTCGGCATGACGAAGATAGAGCCGTTCGGGTCCATCGCGCTCAAGGAGCAGCGGTAGGCCGAAGCGCTCCTGGAGGACCTGTTCCAGCCAGGCGAGTACCGGTTCGCTCGATGTCACGCCCGGCGAAACGACGGACAGCTTTTGCGGTACGCCGGAAGGGATCGGCGAAGCGTTCGGCCGCGCCTGGGAATTCCTATCGTAAAGTGCAGTCATGTCATTCACTTGGATTCCCTCTTCATCAGTGTGCGGGCCGTGACGTATGCCTCGCGGGCCAGCTGGCGGATGCCCCGCGGACTGATCGCGTAGTGACATACCAAGCGCCCGCCCCATGCCTCCTTCATCTCCGCCACCGGCGCGATGTTGGCGCCGATGAAGTCGAAGACGCTGCACCCCTGGCGCTCGAAGAAGTCCAATGCCTCCTCGGCGACCAGGTTGTTGACGCCATCCTTCATCGCCTCGGTCTTCATGCCTGCCGACCAGGCCAGGGCGTGGCCGCCCGGCACGAACAGACAAACCCGCGTGCCCATGGCTTCACCCTCGGCATTGCGCGCCAGGAAACAGACGAAATGCTCCGGCCCCATCAGCTCGGCCAGGCGAGCGAGTTCAGCGGCATCGAGTCGGTAGTCGAAACCCTTGCGCGCTTCCGGGCCCGCCAGGCAGTCGGCAACCGCGTGATAGTCCTCGGTGACTTCGCAGCGGTAGCCCAGGCGGCGGCACTTGCGAGCCTTCTTGCGCGCGTTGGGGTCGATGGCGTCTTCGCGCGTGGCGATGTCCAGGTGGTAGGTGAAGCGCGGCCGCGCCGTCATGTTGGCCCACTCGAACGGACGCACGTCGTCCGCCACCGAGGAGAGGCTGAGGCTGCCGCCAAACTCGCACTGCTGCAGGTGCTCGGCCAGTCGGGTGAGGGCCAGGCGCTTGCGCCGATTGCGCGCCGCCGGACGTTCGCTGGCGCACTGGAAGTCGATGGGCAGATGGGAGTTGCGCGGCGGCGTCACCAGGCGGCCGTGGCGGTTGCGGTAGAGCACGGTCTCGAGCTGCCAGCCGTCGCCCTTGTCGGGTGCGAACGTCAGCGGCTCGGCGGTAAGCCCCCAGCGTTGCTCGTTGAACCGGATCCATCCGGGATGGAACAGGGGATCGTTCATCATGGTACGGCTTTCCTTTCCGTCTCCGTGGCCGAAGGCTGCGGCCCGGGTTCCGGTGTCGGGTTCTGCGTGGAGTCATCGCGGTAGTCGTCGTCGAAATCGCAGACCAGGTAGTAACGCAGCTCGCCGCTGGCCGGGTCCTGGTAGCGCTCGGCGATACGGAAGCCGAGGCGCAGGCTGGGCTTGAGCGAAGCGACGTTGTCGGCCGAGATGCGCGCGGAATAGCCTTGCACCCCGTTGGCGCGGAAATGCAGGATGGCGCTACGGCGCAACTCGGTGGCGAGCCCTCGCCCGCGGTGGGCCGGGTGCACGCCGCTGAAGCTGGAGTGCACCCGCCCCTCGCGCAGGTCACGCCGGCTGAAGCCGTAGAACGCCGCCCCGACCACCCGTCCCTCGATGTCCAGGGCGACCACGCCGAGACGATCGCCGGCCAGGCGATACAGGCAGCGCCGGGGCAGCGCCAGCGCCTTGCCCTCGTGCAATTCGGCATACAGCGCCAGCGCCCCGGCCAGATGGGCAGGCCCCATGGCGCACAGCCGATAGCCCTCATGGCAGCGCAGTGGAACCGGCGCGAACCGGCGGACCCGGCGCAGGTTGCGCGCGATCAACGCGGCCGCTTCGAAGGCGACCCGCAGGTATCGACTCGGTGCGTTGACATTCATGATCAGCAGAACCTCTCGAGGAAGAGCTGTGCCGCCACCCCGTTGTGCGAGTAGCCCTGCGAGCGCAGGCGCTCGAGGGTCTCGGGTGGGAAGCGGCCCGTGGAAGCCAGGGTGTTGCCCCGGGCCAACCCCGGCATCAGCCGCTTTGCCAGGCGCTTCACGCGAGCCCCTGGGCCGCGGCGGAAAGCTGCCAGGCGACTGAGACGGGCGCGCAGGCTCTGGCGCGACTGCTGCGCGGCGTTGCCCAGCGGTGCCTTGAGACCGCTGACCTCGGTGAACAGGGTCTCGACGAAGGTGACGTAGCCGGAGCGACTCTCCAGCCAGTGGTCCGGCACGGACTGCCAGAAGACCATGAAGTCACGGTCGTACAGGGGCATCCACCAATCGTGGCCGAAGAATTCGAAGCAGCGCACGGAATTGACGATGAACTTGGCCTGGCGCTCCTGCCAGCCGAACAGCACGAACTGGCGGATGAACTCATCGGGATCCAGGGCGTCATCGAGCGGGTAATCCAAGGCCAGACGAGGTTGCACGCGTTCGCGAAACAATGCCTCGCCCTCGTCGCTCGCATTGAGGGTGAAGTGACGCTGACGCAGCGCCTCGGTCAGCTCACCCGCCTCCATCAGGCGCCCCGCCCGCTTGGCCTCGAATACGCTCGGCACCAGGAAGCCGGTGACGCAGCAGTGCCCGGGCACGAACAGCGAGCCTGGCTCGACCTTGCCCTGCTCCGTCAACAGCTTGACCGCCAGCCAGTCCTGCATGTTGGCGATACCGTTCCAGCCAGAGGCCCACTGCTGGTAGCGCCAGTACTCCTCGCTGTCGGCGACCCGGTTCCATGCCTCCTGGCTGTACTCGACGAAGGTCCAGGGCAGCCCCAGGGCGTGGGCCACCTCCCGGCTCACCTTGGCTTCATGGTTGTCGCGATGGCCATAGGCATAGGTGAGCACGTGCGGGTACTCGCAGCGCGCCAGCAGCGTAGCGATCAGCCGCGAGTCGTAGCCGCCGCTCAGCGGCACCACGATCTGGCGACCATGGGCCGTCTTGACCAGTTGCTCGCACGCCTCTTCGACGATCTCTTCGAGCCGGGCCAGATGCCGGCCGTCGTCACGATCGGGCATGCCATCGTTCTGGAAACGGTAGTACTCGAAGCAGAAATAGCGCTCCACGTCGAGCGTCAGCCCCAGGTCGGAATCGGTCACGATCAGCGCCTCGCCGGCACGCAGTTGCTTGACGCGGCGAAACAGCGTGTCCTGGCCGGTGACGTACCCGGCCAGTTCGAAATCGGCCCGGGCCTCGTCGTGGATATGCGCCTCGTCGAGCTGCTGGCGTACCCAGTCGGCATCGTCGCTGAGATAGACATCGCCGGCCTTGACGCCATAGAAGAGCGGGATCGAACGTATGCGGTCCACGGCCGCCACCATCTCGTTTCCCGTCCGGCTCACCAAGGCATAGAAACCGTTGAGCTCCCCCATGCGCTTGCGCCAGGCATCGATCCCTTGCGCCAGATTCATCTGCTTGAGAGCACCGCTTGCGGACAAGCGATGGCCATTCAGCCAGGCGGCACCGCACACGAAGCCGCGACCGCCGGACAGCTCGCACTCCTGCCAACGCGAGGAAGAAAAGTGACAATGTATCGAACTCATTGGTAGGCCCTTCGGAACAGGAACAGGTATCGCAATCCCACCAGTGCGGCGCTAAGCAGCAGTGCTGCGCTCCAGGGCAGCCATACGGGCGCCAGCCACTCGACGACGACCAACGGCGCCAGCAGTGCCAGGCTCCAACCCAGTGCCGTGAGGGTCGACACCGCCAGCCGCTGCGGCCGATTGCCGGTCAGCACGGCGATCCAGCCGAGAAAGCCGACCCAGCAGGCGGCACTGCCCAACGAGAACAGCGCCACCGTCAGCAGCAGGTCGTCCAGGGCGGCGCCGATGGCAATGGCCGCGACGCGTACACCGAGCAGCAGCGCCTGGAAGGCCAGACCCTGCCCCTGGCGCTCCAGCACCGAGAAGAGATGGCTCAGCGGCGAAGTGATGAACACCAGGTACAGCCAAGGCGCCATCCAGCGGGCGAAGTCACCGGCCTCGCGCCAGCGCTCGCCGAAGACCAGGGCAAACAGGTCCGGGCCGATCACCATCAGCACGATGGCCGGCGGCATGGCGACCTGCGCCAGCGTGGCATGCACCTTGGCCACCAGCGGGCCCAACTCGCCACGCCGGTGCGCCTCGGCGGCGCTGGAGAAGAACACCTTGCCCACCGCCTCGCCGATCAGCGTCATGGGCATGGCCAGCACCCGGTGAGCCAGGGCGTAGAGCCCAGCGGCCACCGGGCTGAACAGCACCGCAAAGAGCAGCGGCGGGAGCTGCTTGCCAAGCGTGTTGAACAGACCCGACCAGGTGGAGAACAGCGGGAACTTGCGGTAGCGTCGCGCCGCCGCCCAGACACCGGCCGCGGTGACACGGTGCTCGGCGGCAGCGCGCAGGGCCGGCCGTACCAGCGTCAGCGTACCAACGCCCTGCCCCGCGGCATGGCCGAGCAGCAACCCACCGCCGCCCAGCGGGCTGGCACCAAGCTGGATGACCAGCAGCGCCAGCGACTGCTTGATCTTCGTCGCGGCAATGGCCGGAAAGGCGCGGGTACGCACCGCCCAATGGCTGGCCGCCTGGAAGCTCCCGGCAAAGGCCACGCCCAGCGGCAACAGCCACAGCCAGGGGGTCAGCGCAGGCACGCCAAGGGCCTCTGCCAGTGACCTGCCGCCCAGCGCCACCAGCAGCAGCGCGGCGAAGGTGGTCAAGGCGGCCACCGCCAGGCTGAGCACCAGTACCTCGGCCGCCTCGCGCTCCGTCTCCGGCAGCGGAATGGCCATCTGGTAGCGGCCGCTGGCCACCACGGTGAACAGCGCCAACAGGCCGCCGTAGACCGCCAGCAGGCCGAAGTCCTCGGGGGTGTAGAGCCGGGTCAGCAGCGGTGCCGCGGCGATGGCCAGCAGCTGGGCCCCCGCCGTCCCCCCCACCAGCACGCTCACCCCACGAGCGAAAGCATGGGTCGGCAGCAGGCGCTTGGCCGGTATGACAAGCCGATTCAACACGTATGTCTCCCTCCCTGGCAGGCGGCTCAGGCCACCGCTTCCCTGAGTGCGGCAACGATCCGTTCCTGATCTTCCACCGACAGGTAGGGATGCATCGGCAGGCTGATCACCCGGCGGGACGCCGCGTTGCCAACCGGCAGGTCGCACCCCGGGTCGGCCACGGCGGGCTGCTTGTTGAGCGGGATCGGGTAATGCACGGCAGTCGGTATGCCAGCCTCGGCCAGCCGCGCGATCACCACTTCACGGTCGTCGACTTCCACGGTGTACTGGGCATAGGCACTGGTGTTGTGGGGTTCCACATGGGGTGTATCGAAGCCATGGGCATGCAGCAGGCGGCCATAGCGCTCGGCGACCTGCTCGCGCAGCCTGAGTTCCTCGTCGAGGATGTCGAGCTTGGGCAACAGGATGGCGGCCTGCAGCGTATCCAGGCGGCTGTTGACGCCGATCCTGACATGGTAGTAGCGCCGTCCCTGGCCGTGCCGGGCAACCTGGCGCAGCACCTTGGCGAGTTCGTCGTCGTCGGTGAACAGTGCACCACCGTCGCCATAGCAGCCCAACGGCTTGCTGGGGAAGAACGACGTGGTGGCGATGCTCGACAGGCTGCACGAGCGCCGGCCACGATAGGTGGCTCCAAAGCTCTGGGCGCCGTCCTCGATCACCGGGATGCCGTGGCGCGCGGCAATCTCGTTGATGGCATCCATGTCGGCACACTGGCCATACAGCGACACGGGCACGATGGCGCGGGTACGCGGGGTGATGGCGGCTTCCAGCTTCTCGGGATCGAGCAGGTAGGTGCGCGGATCGACATCGACGTACACCGGACGCGCGCCCAGCAGGGCCACCGTCTCGGCGGTAGCGATATAGGTGAAGCCGGGCGTGATCACCTCGTCGCCGGGCGCGATACCCAGCGCCATCTGGGCGATCTGCAGCGCATCGGTACCGTTGGCGCAGGTGATACAGTGGCGCACGCCTACGTAGTCGGCCAGTCGCGCCTCGAGTTCGTCCACTTCGGGGCCGAGGATGTATTTGCCGTGCTCCAGCACGTTGCGAATGCCGACGTTGATGCGCTCGCGAATACGCACCTGCTGGGCCTTGAGGTCGATGAATTCCATGCGTGGCGTGTCCTGGCCGCCCGCGGCTTCCTTGGCGGGAAGGCAGGTCAGCGTATTGCCTGAGAGTCGGTAGCGTTCTCCGGTGTGCGGGCAGGTCACTTCGCCCTCACCTTGCAGCGGCAGCTCGAGACGCTCGCCGTGGCGGCTCATCCAACCCTGCTGGCGGGCGGGTACGCCCAGCATCAAGGCGAAGTCAGGTACGTCGCGGTTGACCACCGCACCGGCGCCGATGAAGGCATAGCGTCCGATGGTCACGCCGCAGACGATGGTGCAGTTGGCCCCGAGCGTAGCGCCCTCCCGCACCAGGGTGTCGCGATACTCGCTCTTGCGATCGACCATCGAGCGCGGGTTGTAGACGTTGGTGAAGACCATGCTGGGCCCGCAGAAGACGCCTGCCTCGAGGGTGACGTTGTCGTAGACCGAGACGTTGTTCTGCACCCGGCAGTGGTCGCCGATGACGACTCGGTTGCCAACGAAGACGTTCTGCCCCAGTGAGACGCCGCGACCGATGCGAGCGCCGCCACAGACGTGCACGAAGTGCCAGACGCGGGTCGACTCGCCGATCTCGGCACCGGAATCGACGATGGCGCTGGGATGGACCTGCACGCCCGGGTAGCGGTTATCGGATGGTTGGCTGTCCATGGCGAACCTCACATCGTGTGCCGCTTGAGGCAGGGATGCGCCTCGTTGCGGGCAGGTAGTTCCAAGGGGGCAGTGCGAATGGTGTCGACGGTCTCGATGCAGTGGCGAGCGCTGTCGAGGCCGAATCCGCGACCGGCAAGGATCTCCTGATAGGAAACGGTATGCAGGTCGGTGAAGCCGCCCGAGAACTCGATCTCGCGGCCTTCGCACAGGATCGAACGGTAGGTGGACTGCTGCCCCTGCACGCTGCTCGGCAGGTCGCTGCTGTCGATGGACAGGAACCAGCGCACGCGCGCCTTGCGATATTCGAGATAGCCTGCGGCGCGCTGGTCATCCAGGTAGTGGACGACGTTGCGCTCGAGGTCGCCGAACACGAAGTGCAGCATGTCGAAGAAGTGCACGCCGATGTTGGTCGCCACGCCGAAGGACTTGCGCGGGTCGCCCTTCCAGCTCTCGTGGTACCACTTGCCGCGCGAGGTGATGTAGGTGAGTTCGACGTCGTACTTGTCGTCGCGGGGCATCCCGGCCACCCGCTCCTTGAGCTCGACGATGGCCGGATGATGGCGCAGCTGCAGGATGTTGAACACGCGACGTCCGGTCTCCTGCTCGACCTTCCCGAGTTCGTCGAGCAGGGCCGGCGTGGGCACCAGCGGTTTTTCGCAGATCACGTTGCAGCCAAGCCGCAGGCCAGCCGCGATATGAGCGTGATGCAGGTGGTTGGGCGAACACACCGAGACATAGTCGAGTGCCGTGTAAGGATCGCGCTTGCGCTGCCAGGCACTCTCGAGGAAACGCTCGAACTCGGTGAAAAACTCGCTCTCCGGCGAGATCGAATCGATGATACCCACCGAGTCGTTGATGTCGTAGGCCATGGCCAGGTGGTTGCCGGTTTCCTTGATGGCCTTCATATGGCGTGGAGCGATGTAACCGGCAGCGCCGATCAGTGCGAAATATTTCATGGCGGTTACCTTTGCGTTCGGCATGGATGTCAGGCCTTGATGACCTGCGCGTCGCTCACACCGCGGTAGATGCCACGGGTATCGACGATCAAGCGGGCATGAGCACGGATCATGTCGTAGTCGAAGCGGTCGTGGTCGGTGGCGAGTATCACGGCATCGTATTCGGCCAGGGTGGATGGCGAGAGCGGGACGCTCTCCAGGTCGAAGTGGTGCTCGCGCATCGTCGGGAAGGTCGGCACGTGGGGGTCGCTGTAGGCCACCTCGGCACCACGCTCGCGGATGCGCTCCATGATGAATACCGATGGCGATTCACGCATGTCGTCGACGTTCTTCTTGTAGGCAATGCCGAGCACCAGCACGCGGCTGCCCTTGAGGGCAAGGCCGCGCTGGTTGAGCCCCTCGATCAGCTTGGCGACTACATAGTCGGGCATGGCCTGGTTGATCTCACCGGAAAGCTCGATGAAGCGGGTATGCAGGCCGTATTCGCGGGCTTTCCAGGTCAGGTAGAAGGGATCGATGGGGATGCAGTGGCCGCCCAGCCCCGGCCCGGGGTAATAAGGCGTGAAACCGAACGGCTTGGTGGCGGCGGCATCGACCACCTCGAAGATGTCGATGCCCATGCGGTCGGCGACGATCTTCATCTCGTTGACCAGGCCGATGTTCACGGCGCGATGAATGTTCTCGAGCAGCTTGGTCATCTCGGCGGCCCGGGTCGAACTCAGCGGCACGACCTGATCGATGGCCGGGCGATAGAGCGCCACCCCCACTTCCCGGCATGACGGCGTGTGCCCACCGACCACCTTGGGAATGGTGCGAGTCTCGAAATCGGGGTTGCCCGGATCCTCGCGCTCCGGCGAATAGATCAGAAACAGCTCGTCGCCGACCTTGAGGCCACCTTCCTCGACGCGCGGCAGCAACTCCTCCTCGGTGGTACCGGGATAGGTGGTGCTCTCCAGCGAGATCACCTGCCCTTCGCGCAGATGGGCCTTGAGTGCATCGACGGTGCCGATGACGAAGCTGATGTCGGGTTCACGGTACTTGTTGAGCGGCGTCGGCACGCACAGGATCACCGCATCCACTTCGCCCACGCGGGAGAAATCGGTGGTGGCCTCGAAGCCGGAATCCCTGGCCCGGGAGACCCTTTCGGCCGGGATGTGCTCGATGTAGCTGCGCCCGGCATTGAGCTTCTCGACCTTGCCGGCATCGATGTCGATGCCGAGCACGCGGTAGCCGATCTCGTTATAGCGCAGCATCAGGGGCAGCCCAACATAGCCAAGCCCGACGATCCCGATCACGGCTTCCTTGCGCTCGAGCCGGCCAATCAGACGATCTTTGATAGTGGTCATGACGCATCCATGGTTTTCGAGTGGTAGTGATCGGCGCTCGGCCCGGCCGCATGCTTGCTGCGACCCGTTGGCCTCACACCAGGGAACGGCCTGCCCAGGCAGGCACGGACAGGATTCGCCTGCGTAGGCAGCGCTCAGGTCTGGGTGGTCTTGTAGGCATAGTGGTAATAGCCGTAGCCATAGCTGGTGGCGGCCTTGCGCTCGATCGCGTTGAGAATGGCGCCCTTGACCGGGACGCCGCCGGTCTCGAGCCGGCGAATGGCAACGTCGACCTCACGCGGCGGATTGAGGCCGAAGCGGGCTACCATCAGGGTGGTACCGCAGTGGTGGCCGATGACGGCAGCGTCGGTCACGGCCAGGATCGGTGGAGTGTCGACGATCACCAGGTCGAAGCGTTCGCTCAGCTCATCGAGCAGCCGCGTGAAGCGTTCGCTCATCAGCAGCTCGGCGGGATTGGGTGGTGCCTTGCCGCGCGCCACATAGCTAAGCCCATTGATCGGCGACTGCCGGACCACCTCTCCCAACCCGGCCTTGTTGGCCAGCACCTCTGACAGCCCGCCCTTGCTGTCGGCATTGAAAGCGGTATGGACGTGCCCCTTGCGCATGTCGGCATCCAGGATCAGGACGCGCTGGCCACTCTGGGCGATGACCGCTCCCAGGTTGACGCTGATGAAGCTCTTGCCGATGTTCGGGCTCGGCCCGGTGATCATCAGCCGATTGTCCTGGGCCTCGAGCATGGCGAAGTGCAGCGACGTGCGCAGGCCACGCAGGGCCTCGATGGCGGTATCATCGGGAGCGTTCTGGGCCAGCACGCCGCAGGTGACATCCCTGCCGCTGCGGCGATTGCGGCGTTTGACCCGCCTCACCAGTTTCTGCTGATCGTCGGAGAGCGGCACGGTCGCATACACCGGCAGGCCCAGATCCTCGAGTTGCTCCGCGCTCTCCACGCCGCGGTTGAAGATGCTGCGCACGAGCACGAAGGCAACCGCCAGGAAGGCGCCGACCAGGGTCAGCATGGCCACGGTAACCGGCTTGCGCGGCTCTACCGGCCCCGGCTGGGCGACGGCATCGTCGAGAATGCGCACGTTACCCACGGTACTGGCCTTGGTGATGCTCATCTCCTGGATCTTGTTGAGCAGCTGCACATAGACCTGCTGGGTCACTTCCACGTCGCGCGACATGCGCAGGATCTGCTGCTGGGTCTCCGGCAGTCCGTGGATGCGCTCGTTGAGCCGCTCGCGATCGCGCTCCAGGTTGTTGCGCTTCTCGACCATGGCGGCGTAGAGCGGGTGCGAGGAGTTATAGCGCTGGCTCAGCTCGGCCTGCTCCATCTCCAGCGCGCCGAGCTGGGTATCGAGTTCAACGACCCGATCCAGTACCGAGCGTGTTTCGAGGCTGAGATCGAGGCTTTCGTGTTCCATGCGAAAGGCGTTGAGGGCATCCTCGGCGGCAGCCAGCTCGGTGCGCACCTGAGGCACCTGTTCCTCGAGAAATTCGAGGCTCTGCTCCGCCTCGGCGCTCTGCCGCTCGACGTTCTGGGTCAGGTAGATCTGGGAAATGACGCTCAAGGTGCGCTCGGCGCGGCGTGGGTCTTCGTCGGTCAGCGTCATGTTGAACACGCCGCTGTCGCGGCCGCGCTGGCCGACACTGAAGCGCGAACGCAGGTTGTTGATGGCAGCCAGGCGGGTACGGCGCACCACGGTGAACTCGGCGCCCTCACCGGCTTCCAGCTCGGCCACGCGCAGCTCGATCCGACCCTCGTCGAAGCTCTCCGTGGTGCCGACGCGCCCCTCTCCGAGCAGCTCTTCGCCGTGATAGAGCCGATAGCTGCCAGACTCACCGGCGACCAGGCGCAGTGCGCGCCCCAGCCACTCATGATCGACACGAAGTTCGCCCACGTTGAGGAATTCCCCCGCCCAAACGCTGCGCTCGGCAAAGCCCGGGCGCTGCATGCCACGCCGGACCAGATAATCCCCCACGAAGGCAAGTCGGGTCGGGATCACCACGATGTCGAGGCGTTCCTGGTCGACGGCCTGACCGAGCACCATACGCGAGCGCAGAATCTCCAGTTCGGCCTCGGCCTTAGGCTCCTCGCCGAGAATGGAGCGCACTTCGGCCAGCGGGTTGCTCAGACCGGTCTTGCCTTCCACCTGCACGAGGGCATCGGCACGATAGATCGGCGTGGCCAACTGAACGTGAACCACGGCGGCTACGGCAAAAACCGCCGTCACCAGCATGATCAGCCACTTGTTGTCCAGCAGGACGCCGAACAGCCTGCCCAGATCGATATCGTCACTGCCCGGGCGCGAGCCCGTCTTGATCTCTTTCACCATTGATAAGGTCCTGGCGTGAAAAGGTGGTCGTTCGCGTCAATTACGTGAGCTGCCGAGGCGTGCCTGCCACAGCCGCGCCGCTTCGCTGAGCTGACGATGCACGCGTACAAAGACCTCTTCGTTCCTGCGATAGGGATCGGGGATGTCCACCCCGTTGCCTACGTCACTCGACAGCCAGCGTCCGAAGCACAGGGTCTTGCCGGTGGCAAAGGGAAAGCGTTCGGCGAGAGACAGGCGCTGGCCCTCGCTCATTACCAGAATCAGGTCGGCCTGCCTCACCATTGCGGCATCGATTTGGCGTGCCCGATGCTGGGAAAGATCGAGCCCATCGGCTTCGGCCAGCCGTGCGGCGGTAGGGTCCGCACAGTGACCGACCAGGGCTCCCAGACCCGCCGAGCTGATGTGATGGCTGGGCAGCGCCTGCTTGAGCAGTGCCTCCCCGACCGGGCTGCGACAGATGTTGCCGGTGCACACCACCAGAACGTCTCGAAACATCGTCTCCCCCTACTCGCCTACGCGTTCCAGCTCACGCCCGGTACGCGTGGTCTGGTAGATGCTGCTGACCGTGGGAAGGATCTGGCGTACCACGCGGTTCCAGCGCCCCAGCGGCGTCGTGGTGACGTAGATCACATCGGTAGGCTGCAGGGTGAACTCCGCCCCCAGCATCAGCGCAGTGGCGTTGCGAGCATCGAGCTGGTAGACCGTGGCGAGCTTGTCGCTGTCCTCCGGCGCCCGACGAATGACGAAGATCCCCGAGGCGTTGGCATTGCCCTCGTTGATGCCCCCTGCTTCGGAGAGAGCATCGGTCAATGTCAGCCGGCTCGCACCCATGGGCAGGCTCTTGGGATCGCGCACCTCGCCCATGACATAGACCTTCTGGTTGCTGCTGTCGGGCACGTGCAGCACGTCGCCAGCCCGCAGCAGCATGTTCTGGTCGAGACGTCCCTCGTTGAGCATCTCGTGCAGGGACAAGCGGATCTCCTCGCCCTCACGCGTCAGCAGGACGTCGTGCCAGTTGGCGTGGTCTGCCAGGCCGCCGGACAGGTTGATGGCATCGAGAACGCTGATAGGCACGTTGCGAATCGCCAGCGGCCCGGGGTCCTGGACCGCACCGGTAATATTCACCTTCTGCGAGTTGTACTGGGCAACCTGGACCTCGACCTGGGGCATGGCCACATAGGGCTCCAACCCACGGGCAACGATTTCGCGCACCTCTCGCACCGTCCGCCCCTCCACGGGAATGCGGCCGATGAAGGGATAGAAGATGGTGCCATCGCTGTGCACGGTATTGCCCGACTCTGCGGCACTACGCTCCCCACCCGCGGGTATCGTCAGCTCCGGATGGCCATAGACGATGACACTGAGGACGTCGCCCTTGCCGATGTAGTACTCGTAGCCGCTGATGTCCTCGCGCAATGCCTCACTGATCTTGCCGATATCCTCCGGCCCCCGGACCTCCTGGCGCTGGCTACGCACTAGCCCGAAGGTGATGGGCTCGATATCGACGAGGTCGTCGATCGGCGCGGAGTCCGTCCTGTAATCGATATGCCCACCAGGGGCAAAAGCGCACCCACCCAGGGCGAACAGCCCGAAAAGGAAAAGCGCACGCCCCACTCGGGGTCGCAAGAAATAGTGATTCATTCGACTTTTCGCTCGCGTGGTCATTATTACCTTTACCCTGTCGCTTCAAGCATTCAATCCATGTCGCTTTTATTATTCATTTAATGTCGCCACCAAGTGACACGGGCTGAAACGAACAATTAACAGCGACACCATGCACGTTTCTCAACATGACACTTTATTAAGACACCACTGTTGTCATTCGGCGACGCCGCCCAGTTTAAACCGTCGCTCGATTTCGACACCGACATATTCCCAGCCTCGAAATCGAAATATACTTTGCCAACTGTTCGGCACTTATCGCTTTAACCCTAGCGCTAGACACGCTACCGCCACGAGGTTAACGGCAATCCCCGAAGCCATGCACAACACCCTGAATAACAAGGCACAAATCGACCCACGGCATGAACCGCGGCACGACGCAAACTCAAGGAGATCGACTGAGACAGGGAGCCTTTACCTCCATGCAAGGCACCAAGCGAACGGAGCTAGAATAATCCTTTTTTTTAGCCTGTCACCACCCTTTATTTGATTTTATACATTTTTTTACCTTAATATACGAATAGAAAACCTACAACAAGATAAGTTTCTTTTCCATTATCTTGAATTAGGGTATCAATTCAGCATCCGAACCGTCACCCCCATGACATTAAAACGTCACGGGGGCGATTCTATGTGATGAGCCTGCCTGAATTGCCTGCCCATGGCAGGTCGGCCAGATAGTCATCCAGCATCCACATCAAGAGCAGGATGCACTATTCGGCCATTCATCCCGTCGGCAGTGGCCGGCGCAACAGAGGAGCCATATCGATATGCTTGATTCCATGAAACGTGATCCCAGGAAGCTTGATCCCAGGAAACCACGACGACACGTCGTCACCCTGGCGGGAGTGGCCTTGCTGGGCCTCTCCTCATTCGCGCTGGCGCAGCAGGCAACGCTGCCCCAGGGCACGCCGGGGGCCCCTGGCAATTCAGCCAATACGCCTGCGCCAGGTGCAGTGGCCAGTGGCGGACTCGCCACGGGCCGCGGTGCCGCCGGCGAGGCCCCGGGCAATTCCGGTCAGGCCCTGGCCGGCGCCGTGAACCGGGGCGCAGCCGGCATTGGCGTGGCGATCGGTGCCACAGGCACCGGTACCGGCACGGGTACGGGTACCGGGACGCGCTGATGAGTCGCGACAGACGGTGCAGCAAGATACGTGTGCCGACCCAGGGCCGCCGCAAGGCGGTCCTGTTTCGCCTGATGCTATGGGGGGGGCTTGTCACAAGCCTGACGGCCTGTGCCCAGGGCGGCCAGCTGACACCCATGGGCGCCACACTGCTGGGCGACCGCCACAGGGTAGATCTGGCGGAACAGGCAGAAGCCTTGCCCTACGCATCGCTGGTGGCACAGAACCAAGGAAACCGCGCCCTGTTGATCATGGCGCATCGTACCGGGGAAAACGGTCGCGATACGTACTGGCAGGCCGGTGATCGCGCCACCCTACATCTACGCAATGGAGTGCCCACGAGCACCGCCGGCTTCGAAGAGATCCTGCTGGGACGCTGGCTCTCGGCCGACTCGAACTCGGAGCGCTACCGTGTTCACGTGCACTGGCGGGATGCCAGCGGCCAGGAATGGCAGGACGTGGCGACGGCGAGACTCTCCTGCGAGTCGGCCCGGCCCGTCGAACTCCCCTTGACCCGGTTGGCGCTGGAGCGCTGTACCGAACGACTCGACTGGGAGAGCAGTAACACGCATAGCCGCGGGGTGTACTGGCGCGAGCCGGGCAGCCTGCGGATCTGGGGGGGTGACATGGCGCTCTGGCCGGACGGTCCCCGCCTGCGTTGGCAGGTGGCGAGACCCTGGTGGAGCGATGCCGAGGACACCGGGCGCGACGCCGAGCAGACCACCCTGCCCGACGGCGCGCCATCGTCGTGACAAAGAGAGCGAGAATGACCCGACGTCACCCCCCTCATGCCAGCCGCTGGCTGACAGCTTGCCTGGGTGCGCTTCTGGCCCTGCCCCTCAATGGTCAGGCCGATGCCCTTCGCCTTTCCGACCTGTGGCTAGAACAGCAAGCATTGCCTGAGCCCCCCGCCTACAGCTACTACCTGCTCGAAGCGCAACAAGAGCCTCAGCAGCGCCAGGCCCGGCGTCTTCAGGAAGAGCTGGCGACACTGATCGACTGGTACTCCCTGGCCGGCCACGCCAAGCTCGCCCAAGGGCTGGACGAATGGCAGGCCACCATCGCCGAGTTACAAGCGACACCGGGGCGCACGGCGGCCAGGGCCGACCTCGCCGCCCTCCTGGCCTCGCCGCGGCACGACCCCTTGCTGGCCACGCTGGCCGAAGTCGGCCATTGCACCGTGCCCGAGTGGGTAGAACTGTGGCATTTCGGTGGCGTGACACGACACCGTTGGAGCCCGGGTTTGAGCCTGCGTGACCTGCTGCGCATGCAGCCGAGTTCACACTGGTCCGGCGCCGACGAGGCGTGGGTGATCACCCCCCAGGGCACTCCGCGCCGAATCGGCGTGGCAGCCTGGAACGCCGGCGACGCCCCCCTGGTTGCCGGCAGTCGCGTCGCACTCGTCCTTCCCGAGCCGGTACAGGAGGCAGACTGGGTCAACCGTGCCCTGTCCGGCTTTCTGGCAACCCGCCTACCCGGCGATGCCTGTAATGCCGTCGCCCTGCCTGGAGCGGACCAAGCCGATTCGGGAGGGCCTGCCTCATGAAGCGCACCGGATCGAGACCGCCCCGCTTCATGCCACTGGCCTTGGCCATCGCCGTGGCCACTGCCACGCCGGCGCTCGCCGATTCCAGCCAGCCACGTCTCGGCACCGGCCAGGGCGACTTCGGCGGCATGGGGCTGATGCAGACCCCCAGCGCGCGCATGGCACCGCTTGGCGGCTTTGCCTTCTCCTTCTCGCGCACGGCGCCCTATCGTCGCTATAGCCTGTTCTTCCAACCCACCGAATGGCTGGAAGCCGGCTTTCGCTACGTCGAGGTGGAGAACCGGCGCTATCTGGCTGCCACGGGGGATCGCAACAACCTGGACAAGGGCATCGATTTCAAGGTGAGGCTGCGCGAAGAGGATCGCTACTGGCCCCAGGTCGCCCTCGGCGCCCGTGACATCGGCGGCACCGGCCTTTTCTCCGGCGAGTACCTGGTCGCGAGCAAGCGTTGGCACGATTTCGACTTTTCCCTGGGGATCGGCTGGGGCTATCTGGGCAATCAGGAGGACTTCCCCAACCCCCTGAGCCAACTCGACGGGCGTTTCGAACGACGCTCGGGGTTCACCTCGGGCGGTGACGGCGGCAGCGTCAACCTGGGCAGCCTGTTCAGCGGCCGCAGTGCCCTGTTCGGCGGTATCGAGTACCAGACACCCTGGGACCCCCTGGTGCTGCAGGTCGAGCTGGAAGGCAACGACTATCAGCACGAACCCCAGCGCAACCACCAGGAGCAGGATTCACGGGTCAACCTCGGCGCTCGCTTTCGGCTGACGGACAATATCGAACTCAAGGCCGGCTGGCAGCGCGGCAATACTGCCATGCTCGGAATCACCCTTGCGACCAACCTTGCCAGCGTTTCGCAGGTCAAGCGCAACCCGCCCCCCGTCGATCTGGCACCGGCCCCTGCCGAGCACACCAGCGACTGGAACGGGCTCAGTCGCGAGCTGGAGGCCAATGCCGGCGTCGGCGTCTACCGGATCCTTCAGGACGGCTCGAGCATCGTCGTCGAAGCCGAACCCACACGCTATCGCTCACTTGCCGAGAGCGAGCAGCGCGCCGGACGCTTGCTGCACAACCATCTCAGTAGTGAGGTGGAGACCATCCGCTTCCGCTGGCACGAACGCGGCATGCCCCTGCGTGAAAGCGTGCACGAGCGTGATGCCCTGACAGCCGCCGCCTCTTCCAGCGGTGAAGCCGTAGCATATCGCCACGGACTCTACGCGCATACCATGCTGGCCCCGAGCCAAGGCGAAGTGCTGCATGAATCCAACCCTCGTGGGCTCTCCTACAGCCTCGAGCCACAGCTCGAGCAGAACTTCGGTGGCCCCGACGGCTACCTCTACCGGCTCTCGGCCAACCTCGATGGCCAATACCGGCTGGGAGCCCGTCACTGGCTCTCGGGTGCGCTCACCTATACCGTGGCCGACAACCTCGACAAGTACCGCTATATCGGCCCCTCGGACTTGCCGCGAGTACGCACCCATATTGGCGATTACCTGGCCGAAACCGATATCGGCATCAGCAACCTGCAGTACACCCATACCGGCCACCTGGGCGGCGACTGGTACGCCATGGGCTATGGCGGCCTGCTCGAGACCATGTTCGCCGGGGCAGGCGGGGAGCTGCTCTACCGCCCCTTCAATGGCGACGTGGCACTTGGCCTCGACGTCAACTGGGTCAAGCAGCGTGACTTCGACCAGCGTTTCGAGATGCGCGACTACAGTACCTGGACGGGCCATCTGACCGGTTACTGGCAGACCGACTATGAGGACGTACTGGCCAAGGTCAGCGTAGGCCGCTATCTGGCCGGCGACCTCGGCGTTACTTTCGACGTATCACGCGAATTCGATTCCGGCATTCGCCTCGGCGGCTGGGCAACCTTCACCGATGCCGGCAGCGACTACGGTGAGGGCAGCTTCGACAAGGGGGTCTATCTTTCGCTGCCGCTGGATGCCTTCTTCGTTCACTCCACCCGCCAGCGTGCCCAGCTGGCGTGGCGCCCACTCACCCGGGATGGTGGTGCCCAGTTGGCTCGCCGCGAAGCGCTCTTCGACCTGACCGAGGAGCGCAGCATGGGCCGCTACTGGGAGGATCAAGCCGAATTGATGCGCTGAGCACCGGCCTGGCAACGAAAAGTGGCAAGGCCACCGCATGAGAATGCGGTGGCCTTGCTGGAAGGTAACGGTATAAGACCGATCAACCGCGATGGTAGCCCGGCGCCACGAAGGGCATCTTGCTCACCACCATGGGCAGCCGCTTGCCACGCACCTCGGCATAGACGGTCGAGCCGATCTCGGCATACTCGATATCGACATAGCCCATCGCCACCGGCTGACCGACAGTGGGTCCGAAGCCCCCGGAGGTGACCATGCCGAGGCGACGGCCGTCCTCACTGTAGAGCTCGGCTCCCTCACGCACCGGGGCACGCCCTTCACCCAGCAGGCCGACCCGCTTGCGCCGGTGATCCTTGGCATCGACCTGATGCAGGATCAGGTCGGCCCCCGGGAATCCGGCCGAACGCTCGCCGCCGTGACGGCGTGGCTTGCCAATGGCCCAGATCAGCCCCGCCTCCACCGGCGTGGTCTCGGTATCGATGTCATGGCCGTAGAGACACAGCCCGGCCTCCAGGCGCAGGGAATCCCGCGCGCCCAGACCAATCGCCTCGACCTCTTCCTCGGCGAGCAGACGACGAGCCAGCGCTTCCGCCTCGTCGGCCGCTACCGAGATCTCGAAACCATCCTCGCCGGTATAACCACTGCGGCTGATCCATACGGGCACGCCGCCGATCTCGAAGCGACCGTGCTGCATGAACATCATCTCGCATGCCGCGGGGCAGTGTCGGCGCATGACCTCCGCCGCCTGGGGGCCCTGCAGGGCCAGCAGGCCGCGCTCAAGCACTTCGACCCGGTGCTCATCGACGAGCCCGGTCTCGAGCAGCGCCACGTCCTGCTCCTTGCACGCGGCGTTGACCACCAGATAGAGAACGCCGCCTCCAGGGTTGGCCACCATCAGGTCGTCGAGGATACCGCCCTGCTGGCCGGTGAACAGCGCGTAGCGCTGCATGCCCTCGGGCAGACCGACGATGTCGGCGCACACCAGGGTCTCCAGCGCCTCGGCAGGGCGCGGGCCATGCAGCAGAATCTGGCCCATGTGAGAGACATCGAACAGGCCGCAGGCGGCACGGGTATGTTCGTGCTCCTTCTTGACACCGAGCGGGAACTGAACCGGCATCTCGTAGCCGGCAAAGGGCACCATTTTGCCTCCCAGCTCGAGGTGCAGGTCGTACAGCGGCGTACGCTTGAGTTGACTCATGGGCTTTCCTCAGGACGTGTTGATAAGCAAGCAGCGGGGGTTCCCGGACAGCAACGAGGCGCGCGTGGCGCCTCGTCACGCCCCTGGGCTTCCATCACCCGTTGTCATGAACGAGTGTCATGAACGAGTGTCATGATCGAGATCCTCGCCCGGCAGTACTTCCTTGCCATCGAAGTAATCGCGCGTGACCTTGAACACCACCGGCGACAGCAGCGCCAGTGCAATCAGGTTGGGAATCGCCATCATGGCATTGAAGGTATCGGCCATCAGCCAGATGAGGCCCAAGTTGGCCATGGCGCCAAGCGGTATCGCCAGCACGAACAGCACCCGGTAGAGCATGATCGAACGCGTGCCGAACAGGAACTGGAAGCACTTCTCGCCGTAGAACGACCAGCCCAGGATGGTGGTGAAGGCGAATACCGCCAGCGCCAGCGATACGATCTGGTTGCCCCAGCCGGGCAGCGCCGCATCGAAGGAGAGCGCGGTCAGCGAAGCGCCCTGCTCCCCCTGCACCCACACGGTGGAAGTCAGGATGACCAGCGCGGTGATGGTACAGACGATGATGGTATCGATGAAGGTGCCGAGCATGGCGATCAGGCCCTGGCGCACCGGGTTGCGCGTCTTGGCGGCAGCGTGGGCGATGGGCGCACTGCCCAGGCCCGCCTCGTTGGAAAAGATACCGCGTGCCACGCCGAAGCGAATCGCCGCCATCACCGCGGCCCCGGCAAAGCCACCTGCCGCCGCCACGGGGTTGAAGGCATAGTAGAAAATCAGGCCGAAGGCCTCACCAATCTGTCCGGCATTCACGGCCAGTACCAGAAGGCCAGCCACCACATAGGCGATACCCATGATCGGTACCAGCTTGCCGGCCACCTTGGCGATACGCTTGATGCCTCCCAGGATCACGGCGCCGGCCAACACCATGATCACCACGCCGGTCAGCCAGTGGGGAATACCGAAGGTCGAATCGAGCGCGTCGGCCACGGAGTTCGACTGCACGGTGTTGCCGATACCGAAGGCCGCCACGGCGCCGAAGAAGGCGAAGGCACCGCCAAGCCACAGCCACTTCCTGCCCAGGCCATTCTTGATGTAGAACATCGGCCCGCCGACGTGATAGCCGGTGCTGTCGGTTTCACGGAAGCGCACCGCAAGCACCGCCTCAGCAAACTTCGTCGCCATGCCGACGAGCGCCGTGATCCACATCCAGAACACCGCACCGGGGCCACCCAAGGCAATGGCCGTGGCCACGCCGGCGATGTTTCCGGTGCCGATGGTGGCCGACAGTGCCGTCATCAAGGCGTTGAAAGGTGAAATTTCACCTTCTTCCTCTGTCTTCTTCGCTTCTCCCGGGGCCGGCTTGGCATCGCGACCTTGCCACATCAGCTTGAAGCCGGTGCCCAACTTGCGGATGGGCATCAGCTTCAATCCGATCTGCAGGTAGAGCCCCACCCCCAGCAACAGGATTAGCATCAACGGCCCCCAGACCACACCGTTGATGGCGCTGAATATCGCTGTCAAAGTTTCCACGAACGTTTCCCTCTGTTGTATGGACTGTTTTTAAGGACATTCTCGAAGGATCTACACGACGAGACGGCGTACCATAGCGGAAATTGCCAAGAATGCACCAGTCTGTCGCAGATGCCTGCTGCGTTCCGTTCGTCAACATGTTGCCTGCGCAAGCTTAGCGCGTGTTTCGTATCGGAAACAAATGCCGAAACACCGCCAACTTTCAGCTTGGCGACACGACCCTCCGCTCCAGCGCAGCCGATCGGCATGCTTCACAGGTTAGTGAGCCGAGCCGGCCGTGTCGAATGTGGTGCATCGCCTACCGAAGCTGCCCAAACGCAGGCAGGTTACACTGGACGCCTGCCGCTCTGCGCGCCACGCTATCGATGCGGCAAGCCAGGGCACGTGCCAATGAAGGCCACCTGTCGGGCTCGCCAAACGCCGTCAATGGCGTTAGCATTCGCCCAGTCAGAAAACCTTTTTCTTATAGGAAATCATCATGAGTTCGATTCCTGCCAATCTGCGCTACAACGACAGCCACGAGTGGGTGCTGGACAATGGCGACGGCACCGTCACCATCGGCATCACCGATCACGCCCAGGAAGCGCTTGGAGACGTCGTATTCGTCGAGCTTCCGGAGGTGGGACGCACCCTGGAGAAAGGCGAAGAGTTCGGCGTGATCGAATCGGTCAAGGCCGCCTCCGACCTCTATGCCCCGCTGGCCGGTGAGATCGTCGAGGTCAACGAGGCCCTCGAGGATGCTCCCGAGACCGTCAACGAGGCGCCCTATGAGGGTGGCTGGATCATGAAGGTTCGCGTCGAGAATGCGGCCGCCGTGGAAGCCCTGCTCGATGCAGAGGCCTACCAGGCCGTGGTCGACAGCGACTCCTGATCACGACGCAGCGATGCTCCCGGCCCGGCGACCGGGCATGTCCAATCGCCGGGCATTTCACATCCAAGCACAGGGTTTTCCATGGTTTACGACAACCGCCGCCTGGCCGAACTGGCCGATCATGACGCCTTCATCCGCCGCCACAACGGTCCCGGAGCCGAAGATGTCGCCGCCATGCTGGCGGCGCTGGACATGGACAGCCTCGAGACACTGGTCGAGCGTACGGTCCCGGCGGACATTCGCCTGGGGCGCGAACTCGATCTCGACCCGCCGCGCAGCGAAGCCGAAGCGCTCGACTACCTCAGGCGCCTGGCGCGCCAGAACAAGGTGTTCAAGACCTATATCGGCCAGGGTTACTACAACACCCACGTGCCGGCGGTGATCCAGCGCAACGTGCTGGAGAACCCAGGCTGGTACACCGCCTATACCCCCTATCAGCCGGAAATCGCCCAGGGCCGCCTGGAGGGCCTGCTCAACTTCCAGCAGATGGTCATGGACCTCACCGGCATGGAGTTGGCCAACGCCTCGCTGCTCGACGAAGCCACCGCGGCCGCCGAAGCCATGGCGCTGTGCCAGCGGGCCAACAAGAAATCGAAGAGCAATGCCTTCTTCGTTGCCGACGACGTGCTACCGCAGACGCTGGACGTAGTGCGCACCCGCGCCCACTACTTCGGCTTTGAACTGATCGTCGGCCCGGCCGAGAGCCTGGCCGAGCACGACGTCTTCGGTGCCCTGCTGCAGTATCCCGGCGAGAGTGGCCGCGTGCACGACCTGGCCTCGCTACTGGCGTCCGCCCGCGAGAAGAACGTGATGACCTGCGTGGCCGCCGACATCATGAGCCTGGTGTTGCTCAAGGAACCGGGGGCACTCGGCGCCGACATCGTCGTCGGCAATACCCAGCGCTTCGGCGTACCCATGGGCTACGGCGGCCCTCATGCCGCCTACTTTGCCACCACCGACAAGCTCAAGCGCTCCATCCCCGGGCGCATCATCGGCGTGTCCAAGGATGCCCGCGGCAACACCGCCCTGCGCATGGCCATGCAGACCCGCGAGCAGCACATCCGCCGCGAGAAGGCCACTTCCAACATCTGCACCGCCCAGGCGCTGCTGGCCAATATCGCCGGCTTCTATGCCGTCTACCACGGTGCCGAAGGCCTCGCCACCATCGCAACGCGCATTCACCGCCTGACCACCATCCTGGCCGAAGGGCTCAAGGCCAAGGGGGTGGCGCTGGTACACGACAGTTGGTTCGACACCCTGCGCCTCACCGGCGTCGATGCCGGCAAGATCCACGGCCGGGCGATGACCCACGAGATCAACCTGCGCTACTTCGACAATGGCGACATCGGCGTCAGCCTGGACGAAACCACCACTGCCCATGATCTCGATACCCTGTTCGACGTACTGGTCGACGAGGAACATGGCCTGTCGGTCACCGCTCTGGACGAGCGAATCGCGGCCGACGGCATCAGCGGCATTCCCGCTGGCTGCCGCCGCGAAACGGAGTTCCTGACCCACCCCACCTTCAAGCGCTTTCGCAGCGAGACCGAGATGCTGCGCTACCTCAAGCGCCTGGAGAACAAGGATCTCTCGCTCACCCACGCGATGATCCCGCTGGGCTCGTGCACCATGAAGCTCAACGCCACCAGCGAGATGATCCCGATCACCTGGCCCGAATTCGGCCAGCTGCACCCCTTCGTGCCCCAGGAGCAGGCGGTCGGCTACAAGCAGATGATCGACGAACTGGCGGCGTTCCTGGTCGAGATCACCGGCTACGACCATATCTCGATGCAGCCCAACTCCGGCGCCCAGGGCGAGTACGCCGGCCTGGTGGCCATCCGCCGCTACCAGGAGGCCCAAGGCGTGGGCCACCGCGACGTCTGCCTGATCCCCAGCTCCGCCCACGGCACCAACCCCGCCTCCGCCGCCATGGCACAGATGAAGGTGGTGGTGGTCGAGTGCGACAGCCTGGGCAACATCGACCTCGACGACCTGCGCGCCAAGGCCGAGCAGCACAGCGAAGCGCTGTCGGCGATCATGCTGACCTACCCTTCGACTCACGGCGTGTTCGAGGAGGGCGTCCGTGAAGCCTGCGCCATCGTTCATCGCCATGGCGGGCAGGTCTACATCGACGGTGCCAACATGAACGCACAGGTAGGCCTGTCGCGCCCCGGCGACTTCGGCGGCGACGTATCGCACCTCAACCTGCACAAGACCTTCTGTATCCCGCACGGCGGCGGCGGCCCGGGCATGGGTCCCATTGGCGTCAAGGCGCACCTGGCGCCCTACGTCTCCAACCACGTGGTGACGCCGATTGCCGGCGTGAAGGAGCACTGCGGCGCCGTCTCCGCGGCGGCCTACGGCAGCGCCTCGATCCTGCCGATCTCCTGGGCCTACATCAAGATGATGGGGGCGCGTGGGCTGCGCCAGGCCACGGAACTCGCCATCCTCAACGCCAACTACGTCGCCAGGCGCCTGGAGGACCATTACCCGGTGCTCTATCGCGGCGTCAACGGCACCGTGGCCCACGAGTGCATCATCGACATCCGCCCGCTCAAGGCGGCCTCGGGCATCAGCGAGGAGGACATCGCCAAGCGCCTGATGGACTACGGCTTCCATGCGCCGACCATGTCCTTCCCGGTGCCAGGCACGCTGATGGTGGAACCCACCGAGTCGGAGTCGCGCTACGAGATCGACCGCTTCTGCGACGCCATGATCGCCATTCGCGAGGAGATCGCCCGGGTCGAGCGCGGCGAATGGCCGGCCGACGACAACCCGCTGGTGAACGCACCGCACACCGTCGCCGACCTGATGGACCCGGGCTGGGAGCGCTCCTATTCCCGCGAGATCGGCGCTTTCCCTTCGGCAGCGGTCAAGGCCGCCAAGTACTGGCCGGCGGTCAATCGCGTCGACAACGTCTTCGGCGACCGGCAGCTGATCTGCTCCTGCCCCAGCATTGACGAGTACCGTGACTGATCCGTCACCGCTGGTACAGCGCAGCAGACGAAATGGCCCGCCGAGCGATCGGCGGGCCATTTGCTGCCAGCGTCTCGACTGAAACGTTACCTACCCACCCACTCCTTCGTCAGGGTGCGCGCTTCGGGATCGTAGCGATAGACGGTGATGCCGCCCTCGAAAGCCTGTCCGGTGACCAGCAGGTTGGCCTCCGGGGCCGAGTCGATGCTCAGGTTGCGGGAGTAGTCGTTGACCGAGGGGAAGGGATCGGTGCCCAGGTCCAGGTAAGCCTGCGGCCAGGGATTGCCCGCCTCGAACAGCGCAGCGTAAGTTTGGTTGGAGCCGTCACTGCGATAGTGGCTATAGCCAATACGCAGGAACTCTTCGCTGCCGTTGATAAAGGCGATGGCCACTGTCGTTGGCGTGGCTAATGGACGATAAACACCATACCCATCAGCTTTATCCATTCTGGGAACATCAATTAATTCGCTATTATTCCAGTATTCATCTTCTTCCAGCCCCTCCGGCAGATGCTCGCGAAAAATACCATAATCATAACTGGCCATCCGATGACGCTTAGATAGGCTATCTGTTTTCCAAAAAAAACCCAGAGTATTCTCATCTCCGCTAACCACCCAGTGACCATCTGGGCTAATTGTGGCATCCACCTTGAACGAATTTCCTGGCAGCATGGTAATGGGCTGGAAAGTATCAAGGTCCCATAACGTCACGCCCGTGTAGTTACTGAACCGTCTCTCAGGCGCCACCGCAGGCACTTCGTCGACACTTGGACTCTCACGGTCCCCCAAGCCTGCCGATACGAATTTTCGCCCTTGCTCCGAGAGAGTCATCTTCAATACTTTACCTGACCCCTTGAAGCTGGGAATGATACCGTCCTGCATGATGGGGCGCATCGCTTCGCCATGTCCGTGGAAAATATTCCAGTCGATATCGGAGGCCAAATAGTCGGAAAAAGTGGAATCCATGACATGTCCATAGGTAGGAAAGTGCTCGAATGCTTTGATCACTTCGCCATCGACGCGCTGTACGCGCACTACGTCATTGAGATCCTGCCAAAGAAAGGCATCGCTCTCTTCAATAAAGTAGGCGCTGTAGAGGTTGGCCGACTCGGACAAGACCTCTCGCTTCCGCTTCTCCAGGTCCCATAGCACAAGCCGAGAGTCTTCATGCACGCTGATCACGTAGCGGCCATCCGACGATACGCTCAGCGAGGTCACGGGCTCCAGCCGAGAGAAGAAAAGGAAACCGTAAGCAGCGAAGCCGAAGACAATACCGACCGTCAGCACTACCCATCGGGCATGAGAGCGATGCAGCCTCACCGCCCTACCCACTCCTTCGTCAGGGTGCGCGCCTCGGGATCGTAGCGATAGACGTTGATGCCACCCTCGAAAGCCTGTCCGGTGACCAGCAGGTTGGCCTCCGGTGCCGAGTCGATGCTCAGGTTGCGGGAGTAGTTGTTGACCGAGGGGAAGGGATCGGTGCCCAGGTCCAGGTAAGCCTGCGGCCAGGGATTGCCCGCCTCGAACAGCGCAGCGTAAGTTTGGCTGGAGCCGTCACTGCGATAGTGGCTATAGCCAATACGCAGGAACTCTTCGCTGCCGTTGATAAAAGCAATGGCCACTGTCGTTGGCGTGGCTAATGGACGATAAACACCATACCCATCAGCTTTATCCATTCTGGGAACATCAATTAGCTCACTGTCGTCTCTATTTCTTGGATCACCCGCCTCATAGGGTGTGTCATCAAGATAAATCCCACTAAGATAGTCAGCCATACGACGACGCTCCTGGGGTACATTCGTATCCCAGAAAAAACCCAGCGTATTCTCATCTCCGCTAACCACCCAGTGACCATCTGGGCTAATTGTGGCATCCACCTTGAACGAATTTCCTGGCAGCATGGCAATGGGCTGGAAAGTATCAAGGTCCCATAACGTCACGCCCGTGTAGTTACTGAACCGTCTCTCAGGCGCCACCGCAGGCACTTCGTCGACACTTGGACTCTCACGGTCCCCCAAGCCTGCCGATACGAATTTTCGCCCTTGCTCCGAGAGAGTCATCTTCAATATTTTACCCGATCCCTTGAAGCTGGGAATGATACCGTCCTGCATGATGGGGCGCATCGCTTCGCCATGTCCGTGGAAAATATTCCAGTCGATATCGGAGGCCAAATAGTCGGAAAAAGTGGAATCCATGACATGTCCATAGGTAGGAAAGTGCTCGAATGCTTTGATCACTTCGCCATCGACACGCTGCACGCGCACTACGTTTTCAAGATCCTGCCACAGAAAGGCATCGCTATCTTCAATAAAGTAGGCGCTATAGATATTCGCATCACTGGAAAGCACTTCCCGCTTTCTTCGCTCAGTGTCCCATAGCACCAGTACGCCATCCTCGTGAATGCTGATCACGTAGCGGCCATCCGACGATACGCTCAGCGAGGTCACGGGCTCCAGCCGAGAGAAGAAAAGGAAACCGTAAGCAGCGAAGCCGAAGACAATACCGACCGTCAGCACTACCCATCGGGCATGAGAGCGATGCAGCCTCACCGCCCTACCCACTCCTTCGTCAGGGTGCGCGCCTCGGGATCGTAGCGATAGACGTTGATGCCACCCTCGAAAGCCTGTCCGGTGACCAGCAGGTTGGCCTCCGGTGCCGAGTCGATGCTCAGGTTGCGGGAGTAGTTGTTGACCGAGGGGAAGGGATCAGTCCCCAGGTCCAGGTAAGCCTGCGGCCAGGGATTGCCCGCCTCGAACAGCGCAGCGTAAGTTTGGCTGGAGCCGTCACTGCGATAGTGGCTATAGCCAATACGCAGGAACTCTTCGCTGCCGTTGATAAAAGCAATGGCCACTGTCGTTGGCGTGGCTAATGGACGATAAACACCATACCCATCAGCTTTATCCATTCTGGGAACATCAATTAATTCGCTATTATTCCAGTATTCATCTTCTTCCAGCCCCTCCGGCAGATGCTCGCGAAAAATACCATAATCATAACTGGCCATCCGATGACGCTTAGATAGGCTATCTGTTTTCCAAAAAAAACCCAGAGTATTCTCATCGCCACTGACCACCCACTCCCCGTCCGGGCTGATAGTGGCATCCAGCTTGTAAGAATTCCCCGGGAGTATCGCAATAGGATCGAGAGTGTCTAGATCCCATAAGGTAACGCCGCCAAAGTTGCTGAATCTCCGCCCCGGCATAACGGCAGATACCTCGGCCAGCTCAGGAGGTTCAGAACCGCCACGAATATCCGAGCCTGCGGACACAAACTTTCTCCCCTGCTCTGAGAGGGTAAGCTTCAATATTTTTCCCGATCCCTCAAAGCTCGGGGCGATGCCATCCTGCTTCACAGGACGCATGGCCTCGCCATGGCCATGAAAAATTTTCCAGTCGATATCGGAGGCCAGATAATTAGAGAACGTAGAGTCCATTACATGACCATAGGTGGGAAAGTGCTCGAATTCCTCAATCACTTCTCCGTTGGCGCGCTGCACGCGCACGATATTATCTAAATCTTGCCATAGGAAGGCATCGCTCCCTTCAATAAAATAAGCACTGTAGACATTAGCTTCATTTGAAAGCACTTCCCGTTTTCTTCGCTCCACATCCCACAGCACCAGCGCGCCATCCTGATGGGTGGTAATAACATATCGCCCGTCGCTGGACACACCAAGTGCCGTGACCGGCTCAAGCGCCCCTAGCAGCTGCCAGGAATAAACCCCTAGAACTACAACCGCAAAAGCTATCGCAGCCAATAGCTTTTTATTAAGCCACTTCATAATGACCAAATCCACTTGTCAACAGCATTGGAATAACAACCCCATCGCGATAGCTCTTTTCAAACACCTCCTCGCTGGGAATACGCATCCCTGAGTGATCGAAAAGCCAGAGAGTCTGATCAACGAAATCGTACGTTTTTTCCCCTAACCTCCTTTCAACAAAACGACTCTCATTCCTTACCGCCCCAAACCCAACATGCCCCAGCGCCGCACGCGGCGTCTTCCCTGCCCGCCAGCTTCTTGCTACCAGCGCCTGGAGGGTATCGACATACTGGGCCGCGCGCGCTTCCGAGATCACGGCGTGATGCGCCAGCGGCGCCAGCAAGCGGTAGGTGGGTAGCGCTTCGCCGCTGGCCAGGGCGTCTCGGGCCTCCTGAATCGCCTGCTCCCTGAACGCTTGCCAGCCTTGGGCGGCGCGCTCACTACCGTAGGGGTCCGGCCCCACCGGTGGCTGGCTGGGAGTCGGTGGCCTCACGGTATGGGCCGGCGCCTTGTCGAGGTAGTACTGGGTGATGGGCGTCGACAGGCCGCTGGGGAACACCCACCATTTCTTGCCGTAGGCACCGCCTGCCGTCCCGATCAGCTCATCCAGCAAGTCGTCGGCGCCAAAGGTCTCTTGCGCCCTGCGCAAGCCCCATAGACCAGGGCTCACTATTTCAGTCACCTGCTGCCAGAAGGAGCGAGTGTCTGCCGGTGGCGGTCCGAGGATGCCGTCTTCCTGCGAGAGCAGTACCACCACCTTGCGCACTGCCTTGTGTGCGTCAGGGAAGATGCCCATGCCCAGCGGGTGACTGTCCTGCGAGGGGTCGTTCACCAGCGCGTTGTCCGCCACGGCGGGCTGCCACAGGTACAGGTTGTCCAGTACCTGGTACTGGCCCTGCTCACCGAGAATGTTGAGGGCGGTCAGAATGACCCGCGCTCCCAGCGAATGGCAGATGACATTGATGGCGATCCCCGCTTCGTGGAGCTGGATCAGCAGTGCGACCAGACGACGCCCCGCTGCCATGGCGTTGAGCTCCGCCTGGAAGAAGTCCACTGTTCCGGTGTCGCCGGACCAGGCCACGCCAACGATGCGGGTATAAGGGCGCCAGTCGTCGTCCTGCATACCGGCGGCGGCATTGAGCCGGTACTCCATGTGCAGGCACCAGCTGTGTGCTGCCGAACCGTTGAGCAAAGCTTCCAGTTGATCGGAGCTCGCATCGTTAGACGGTGGATAATGATTTCCCCACGCTCTAGGAGGAAGGTGGATCGACACCCCCTCCAACTCCTGCCGAATGGTCGCGATGCGCGCGCTTCCCGAAGGAACCAGCATGGGCCGCTCGGTCACGTCATCGCGCTGCTCCCAGTTGGCGAAGTGGTGGTAGCCGCCAAAGGGTACATTGTAGCCGTGCAGGAACAGAGTGGCGTTGTTGCCGGCCAGGCGTAGCTGCTCCAATTCCTCGTCGCTTAGCAGGTCCGGCGCTGACGCATCCGCATCCTCACGCAGATTGATGACGATGGGCGGTGGCAGATAGGTCGCCCCTAGCGTGGTTTCGTCCGCGGCGACATCACACTCTGGCGGAGCCGCCGCTGCCTGCCTCGGGTCGCATGGCTCGTCGTCGACCGCCACGAGGTGTCGGCCATGCAGGCCGACCAGTTGCCAGGCCACCCTGCCGGGCGTTACGCCCTCATGACGGCTGACACCATACTCGTCGATGCGAGCCGTATACGTACGGCGGGCAATATCGCAAAGCTCCACTTCCGTGCCGGCCGGAAGAAGTCGCCCCAGGGTGTCACGGTGCTCGATGATGACCGTTACACTCACACAACAGTGGGCGGGCATACTGCTGCCCGATACAGAAACCCGGCTGGGCTGAAGCGCAGGTGGCGCCAAGGTGTCACTCATGAGATCGCCTCATCCGGTTCATGGGATGTCGTCGCCAGGACACGCAGCTGCGCGAGTCGCTGTTGCCATGGATAGGCATGATGCCCCAAGCGGTCCATCTGCCGGGCCGTCAGCGGCGACCGGCGACCCGCCTCGGCAAGCACACGGCATCCTTCCCACTGGGCATGTTCGGTTGGCAGTGCCAGCGCTTTCATTTGCTCCAGCCAGGTCGTGACGCACGCCTCGGACAACCCATGCTCGTCAGCCAGCTGTTGGCTGAAGACACCTTCCCGCCAAACCTGGAGAGCACGCTGATGCGCCATGGTCAGCACGAACTCCTCGCTCGAAAACGGGAGCTGGCTGTCGGGCATTTCCAGGCACCAAACCTTACCGGCAGCAAGACCACGGATGAGATGGGCAGGGCCGAGCAGCCGAGCGATCTCGTGTGGGCTCAATGCTGCCTCAAGGCCCGCATACAGTCTTGGATCGGCATAACGGAACAGCGCTGGCGGCCCTTCCTGGCGACGCACCTGGGTCAGGCCACGCCAGTGGTCGACCAGCGTGGCAAAAGGGCTGTGTGAGTGAATCGCAATGGCCACGCCCTGTTCCACCCAGCCTGCCAGCGTGTCTTCGGCGCGAGGCGCAGAGGGCAATATCAGTAGAGGGCCGTGCATGGCGTGCTGACCATACGCAGTCTGCAGGTACAGCAACTGGTAAGTCGGCGTATCGTCCGCCTCGAACATCTGCCGATGTGCCTGGGGAAACAATGCGAGGTCGGTAAGGTAGAACACCAGCTCCCGTGAAGCGGACATCAGCGACATGGACAGGCCTCCCCAAGCGCACAGCTCGACGCATCGCCCGTGGCCAGCCGCTGACATATCTCGATCACTGCCGCCCCCTGCAGGGCGGCGGATAGCAGTTGATCCTGTCGAATGGGCGCGACCGCCTCATGGGTTTCCACTGTCGCCCCGCCCGGCAGCAGCGCGGCCATTACCCCCTGCCCGCTCCCGGAGCCGGGGCTGCCACCGGAGTTGATCTTGACCTGGGCGCCGACGATGGTGATGCCGCTGGGGTCGAGCTTGAGGAAGCTGCCGCCAGCCTTGAGGGTGATCTCGGCGCCGGCGTCGATCACGGTCTTGCTACCAGCTTTGTGGTGCACTTCCTGCCCGGCTTCGACGAGCTGGGCGCGGGCGGTCTTCTCGTGGCGCGTGGCGCCGACGATGAGGTGGTCGTCGCCGTCGACCTGGAGGTGGCGCTGGCCGTGCACGGTGAGGTGGTCGTCGGCGTGGATCTCGCTGATGCGGTGTCGATGCACGGCGAGGTGGCTGTCGTTGCCGATCTCTTCGGTGCGGTCGTGGTTGGTCAGCAGTTCCAGGTCTTTCTGGGCGTGGAGCCAGATCTGCTCCTGGCCGGCCTGGTCTTCCAGGCGCAGTTCGTTGAAGCCTTCGCCCTGGTGGCTCTGGGTGCGGATGACGGTGCGGGTCTTGTGGGCCGGGAGTTCGTAGGGCGGGGTGTTGACGGCGTTGTAGATGCGCCCGGTGATCAGCGGCTGATCGGGGTCGCCTTCAAGGTAGCTGACGAGCACTTCATGGCCGATCCGCGGGATGGCGAGGCTGCCGTAGCCGCCGCCGGCCCAGTCCTGGCTGACCCGGAGCCAGGCACTGGGCGCTCTTTCAGCGGCTTCGCCTTCAGCCCCGGCGGTGTTCGGTTCGGCATAACGGTCCCAGGGGAACTGCACCTTGACCCGGCCGTGCTCGTCGCAGTAGATCTCCTCGCCTTCGGGCCCGACGACGAAGGCGACCTGGGGGCCGTCGACCCGGGGCCTGGGGTTGGCCTTGGGGCGCCAGGCCAGGTCGGCGGGCATCAGCACGAGGTCGTTGTGGTACGTGGTCATGCCGCCACTGTTCCCGCCCTCGGTCTGGCTTTGGACGATACCGTCCTCTTCCAGGGCCTGGGGCTGCTTGCCGTAGTGGACCACGCTGAGCACCTGCCAGTCCTGGTTGAGCTCATCGAGGTCGTGGTCGGTCAGGGTGAAGCGTACGCCCGGGGCCAGCTCGGGCAGGTCGCTTTCGGCGTCGGCGGTGCTGGCACTCTGGCGCAGCGCTTCGAGGCGAATGCGGGTGAAGGCCTGGCCGGAGGCGTCGCGCTTGTAGCGGCCGGGGTAGGCGTAGTGTTCGTAGTCGACGCGCTGGGCGTGTGCCTCCAGCCCGTCGGCGAGGTGGTCGTGCAGCTGGCCGTAGGCCGGGCGCTTGAACGAGTAGTCCTTGAGCGTGGTGGATGCCGGGGCGACTCGGGCGAACTGCTGGAGCTTGCGCACGTGGCGGGTCGGTGGCGTACCCCCGGCGCGGCTGTGGTAGCTGCGCTGGCCCAGGTGGGTGAGCACCTGGGGCGCATCGGCGAAGACCAGGCGATGGGCGGCGCGGGGTGTCTCACCGCCCGTCTCGAAGCCTGTTTCGAAGAACTCGTGGAAGTAGAACAGGCCCTCTTCGGCGGCCAGGCGCTGGACGAAGGCGAGATCATGCTCCCGGTACTGAACGCAGTACTCCCGCGTCTCGGGTTCGCGGGTGGCGGCGAAGGCGATATCGGTAAGGCCGTGTTCGTCGCACAGGGTGTTGAGTACGGTGAGCGGCGAGACCTCCTGGAAGATGCGCGAGTTGTGGCGCAGCCCCAGGCGCCACAGCGCGGGCTGGATCTTCACGTGATAGAAGGTGCGGCGGTGGCCGCGGTCGCCGCGGCCGAACTCGCTGACGATGCCATGGACGCGGCGCAGCGCCTCGCCCTCCTGCCAGATCGTCAGGGTGGCCTCGCGGTCGAGGATGTCGGTGGCGGAGAGGCTGCCGTCGCGGCTGGCGAAGTGTACCGTCAGCTCGAAGGGCGCGGAGAGTTCCTCGCGGTGGGTGAACTCGATCACCGCCAGGTCGTCGGCCCCGGGCAGGGCCAGGGTGAATTGCCATCCGCTAGCATCGGCCATGGTGCCTCCCTGCATCTGAAGATGCCGCTTTTATTGGTTAATTAGGGGAATCGCAATTCCTCGCGCAGAGAGCATACCAATCGAAACGGCGAGCCATCTGTGGCACTTCACCGATAAAGATGTAGGAAATAGCTTACAAAGCAGGCTTTGGAGCTACAGCGGTGACGCGACTTCCCCGTATCCGAAGCGTTCGCGCATGCGCTGCTCGCGGAAGCCATCCAATAGCCGCGCATAGCGGCGCGCTATCTTGGCACCAGAACGGCTGACCAGATGCAGCGTCTCGTACTCCGTGACCGGCAAGTCGAGTTCCTTGACCTGACGCTGCCACGGTGAGGTTTCCAGCACCAGTCGCGACACCACGGTGAAGCCAAGGCCGCGGGCCACCGCGTCCAGCACCATGCCCACCTCGTTGGTGAAGCCCTGGCGGCGGAACTGGCCCATGGAGCGGAACTCGTCGGGGAAGTTGCTGCGCAGCAGCGCCCCGGCATGGTTGATACCGTCGGAATAATTGAGGAAGCCGATGCCCATCAGCTCGGCCAGCGAGGTTCCGGTAAAGTCGGCCGGCACCACCAGGCACAGTGGCTCCTGATGCCAGAGTTTGCAGTCCAGCTCCGGGTGGCGAATCGGCTCGGTGACGATTCCCAGGTCGTGGCGACCGGCCAATACGTCCGAGACGATTTCATGACTGAAGGCAAAGCTGTAGTTGACCGTCAGGCCCGGCGACATCTGCTGCTGGCCAAGAATGTAGGGGTAGAACATCAGGCCGACGCTGCCCGGCGAAGCGATGCGACACTCACCGGTATCGAGCGCATCGTCATCCAGCGAATGGCGGAACTGTTCATGCTCGGCAAAGAGCCGTAGGCCATAGTCGTAGGCCCGCCGCCCGGCCTCGGTAAGCGTGAAGCGCCGCCCCTGGCGCTCCAGCAGCGGCTTGCCGAGATACTGCTCGAGCTTGCGCACGTGCTGGCTGACGCCAGGCTGTGTCATGTCGAGGTGACGCGCAGTACGCGTGAAGCTGCCGGTTTCGACCAGGGTGATGAAGGTGCGGAAATACTGGGCGTTGAACATGGCGCATCGCTTGCAAGTGCGGTCCGGGGTCGAGACCGAATGTTTGTCATCCTACCACTGCGAGCCCGGCGGCGCAGCGCTGCGCCTTTGCGGCCAGCGTGATAGCATCGGCTCACGACTCGATGAACATTGCATGACCCCCTGTCCGCCGTCTACGCGACAGGGACGCAAGCCGACAGCACAAGGATCGTTTCATGCCCGATACTATCTCCGCCACCATCTCTCCCCTGCGAAGCCTGGAAGTGCTCTCGCAGCACGAGGTCAATCGCCTGCGCGATACCTCCAAGGCCGGCCTGCACGACCTGCTGCGTCGCTGCTCGCTCGCCGTGCTCAGCTCCGGCAGCATGACCGACGACAGCCTGGTGCTGATGGAGACCTACCACGATTTTGATATCGAAGTGATCCAGCAGGACCGTGGCATTCGGCTCAAGGTCACCAATGCACCGGCCGAAGCCTTCGTCGACGGCAAGATGATTCGCGGTATTCGCGAGCATCTCTCCTCGGTGCTGCGCGATATCATCTATGTCTACAACGAGATCCAGCAGCACCAGCGGTTCGACCTGACCACGGGCGAAGGCACCACCAACGCGGTGTTCCATATCCTGCGCAAGGCCGGCACGCTGAAGCCCGGGCGCGATCCCGGCATCGTGGTGTGCTGGGGCGGTCACTCGATCACCCGTGAAGAGTACGAGTACACCAAGGACGTCGGCTATCAGCTTGGCCTGCGTGAACTGGACATCTGCACCGGCTGCGGCCCCGGCGCCATGAAAGGGCCGATGAAGGGCGCCAACCTGGCGCATGCCAAGCAGCGTATCGGCGATGGTCGCTACCTGGGCATTTCCGAACCCGGCATCATCGCCGCCGAAGCGCCCAATCCACTAGTCAACGAACTGGTGGTGATGCCCGACATCGAGAAGCGCCTGGAAGCCTTCGTACGCCTCGGCCACGGTATCGTGGTCTTCCCCGGCGGCGTTGGCACGGCCGAGGAGATCCTCTACCTGCTGGGCATCCTGCTCCATCCTGACAACGACAGCATGAAACTGCCGGTCATTTTCACCGGCCCGGCCAATTCGTCCGACTACTTCCAGCGCATCGACGAGTTCCTGGTCTACACCTTGGGCGAGGCGGTACGCGACAAGTACCGCATCATCGTCGACGACCCCGTCGAGGTCGCTCGCACCATGCGTCAAGGCATCGACAGCGTCACCGAGTTCCGCCGCGCCCAGCAGGACGCCTTCCACTACAACTGGCGGCTGACCATCGCCCGCAATTTTCAGGAAACCTTCGAACCCACCCACGCAGCAATGGCCGGCCTGGCATTGCACCGCAACCAGCCGGTTCATGAGCTGGCGGCCAACCTGCGCCGGGCGTTCTCGGGCATCGTGGCCGGCAACGTCAAGGAGCACGGCCTGCGCGCCATCGAGGCTCATGGGCCGTTCCAGCTACATGCCGAGTCAGAGCTGATGCGCCGCCTGGACGACCTGCTCAGCTCCTTCGTCGCCCAAGGGCGCATGAAGCTGCCGGGGCGCGAGTACGAGCCCTGCTACCGATTGGTGTGAACGAAAGAACACGGGTAGTCGATACTAACGAAAGCGCCGGGGGCAACTGCACCCGGCGCTTCGTCAACCCTGCTGGCGGACGGGGCGCCACCCTAGCCACAGGGCATGCAGCAGCAGCCCCAGGGTAGCGCCATGCGCGATCAGCAGTTGCCAGCTGATCCACGCGGTAAACAGCACGTGCCACAGGCCCATCAGCGCCAGGCCGGCCACCAGCGACGCCACCAGCCGCTTGCCGAGCCGAGGCAGTCGCGCACGCTCGCCCTTGTCGAGCATGCGCCAGTTCATGATCGCCACCGCGGCAACCACCGCCAGGGCAATAGTGATCAGACTCAAGCGATTCTCATACCCACCGGCGAGATATCTCGGCACGGTGGCAAGCATCAGCACCAGCAGGCCCGCCAGCAGGCTCAGCCGTTCCGCGGTCGGTGCAGCATTCATCTCAAGCCACCTTGAGCTGTTGGGTTTCGATCCACTCCTCGGCCCATGGCAGCGCGGCATCGTCGGCCATGAAGGTCTCCATGGCATCGACTTCCAGCCGCTCCCCCAGGCGAGTGGCGCCAAGCCCCTCGAGCATCTCGTCGAGACGCCGGCCGGCCCCACAGAAGGTGTCGCCATAGGAACTGTCGCCCAGGGCGATTACGCCGTAGCGCAACCCAACCAGTGCCGGGCTCTGCTCGTCGAGCGCCCGCGCGAAGGGCACGATATTGCCGGGAAAATCGCCGCTACCGGTGGTAGAGACGCAGAACAGCGCCAAGTCAGGCCGTTCCTCCGTCAAGTCATCGAGCGTCGGCTGTTCGAGGATGGCGGTTTCATAGCCGGCCGCCTCGAACAGTGGAGCGATCTGTTCGGCGACATCGAGCGCACCGCCGTACATGGTTCCTACGAAGATCTTCAGCATTGGCATGTCGAGAATAAACCTTAACCATTCAACGGGATAATACCATGACGCAGCCGACTGACGCAGTTCGACGCCAGGCGCTGCGGCCGAGCGACGCGTTGTCGCATGCGACACCATAAATACCCGAGTATAATCGTCGGCCTCTTTGTCGAGGAGGCGACATGCTGGACACCTACACGCTGGAAGCCTGGATCACGCCCCTGCTCATCGGTGGGCTGATCCTGTTCATGGGCTTCATCATCTGGGACCTGGCCAAGAAGTCCCAGGCCGGGCGCTTTGGCACCCTCATGCTTTTCCTGGTGCTCGGCGCCGGCATCATGGGCTACATCTTCAAGGTGGTCATCACCTGGCTGATGGAAAGAGGCGGGAGCGTGTAGGATGCCACCCCTCGGGGTGGCATCCTGGCACGGACGGTATCAGCTTGGCGGCGAGCCCTCGTAGCGCTCCACCTGGCTCTTGAGCTTCTGCCCAGGGCGGAACGTCACGACACGGCGTGCCGAAATGGGGATCTCCTCGCCGGTCTTCGGGTTACGCCCGGGGCGCTCACGCTTGTCGCGCAGGTCGAAATTGCCGAATCCCGACAGCTTGACCTGCTCGTTCTCGCGCAGGCATGCCCTGATCTCCTCGAAGAACGCCTCTACCATGGCCTTGGCTTCGCGCTTGGTCAGACCCAGCTCGGCGTGAAGATGTTCGGCCAGTTCCGCCTTGGTCAACGCTCCCATGTCACCTCCTCAGAGTGGCGGTCCAGCCCGCCGCCTGCATGGCTTCCGGCGATCCCTCGCGCATTCATCCGCGCAGCTCGGCTCCCAGATGCTGATGCGATTCGGCGACGATGGCATCGACCAACTGATTGATTTCTTCGTCATTCAGCGTGCGCGAAGGATGCTGCCAGGTCAAGCCCAAGGCAACACTCTTGCTCCCCTCTGACACGCCCTTGCCCTGGTAGACATCAAACAGGCTCAGCTCCTGCAACCACTCCCCCGCCTGGCGGCGGACACAATCCAGCAGCGCCTGCACGGGACGATCCTCACCCAGCAGGAAGGCCAGGTCCCGACGCACTTCGGGATAGCGTGACAGCGGCTCGAACTTGGGCAAGACGCCGTGGGTCAGCGCGTCCTGGCGCACTTCGAACAAGAACACCTCGACCTTGAGCCCCAGCTCGGCCTTCACGCCCGGGTGCAGCGCACCGATCCAGCCCACCGGCTCGCCGCGATGCACGACCCGTGCGCTCTGCCCTGGATGAAGAGCAGGGTGCTCGCCAGGTTCGAAACGCCAGGCCCCCTCTTCGCCACCCAGCGCAATCAGGCTCTCGAGGTCGCCCTTGAGGTCGAAGAAATCGATCTTGTCACGACTACCGGCCCAGCCTTCGGGGAAGCGTTCGCCGCAGGCCAGCGCACCCACCATGGGCGTCTGCTCGAGTTCGTCCAGATCACCGCGGAAGATCAGCCCCGTTTCGAACAGCCGCACACGGCTCTGCTGACGATTGAGGTTGTACTCGAGCGCACGCACCAGCCCCGGAAACAGGCTCGCCCGCATCACCGCCAGGTCGCTTGAGATGGGGTTGGCCAGGCGTGGCGCTACCGCATCCGGCAGCAACGCCTGCTGCAGCTCGGGGGCGACGAAGCTGTAGGTGATCGCTTCCTGGTAGCCGCGCGCCACCATCTGGCGACGCAGACGCGCCAGGGGCGTGCGCGCCTCATGGTCGGGGCGCAGTGCCAGGCGGGCGGCCGGGCGGCGTACCGGCAGCCGGTTGTAGCCGTGGATACGCGCCACCTCCTCGATCAGATCTTCCTCGATGGAAATGTCGAAACGCCAGCTCGGCACCCGTGCCTGCCACCCAGCCTCGACGGCACGCACCTGCATGCCCAGTCGCTCGAGGATCTCCTGCACCTCCTCGCCGGGCAGCGCCTTGCACAACGCCTGCTCCAACCGAACGGCACGCAGGGTAACCTCCCGCTCACCCGGCAGGTGCGCTGCACTTGCCGCCTCCACCAACGGCCCCGGCTCGCCACCGGTAATCTGCAGCAGCAGTGCCGTGGCACGCTCCACCGCATCGCGAGTGAGCTGCGGGTCGACACCCCGCTCGAAGCGATGGGAGGCATCGGTATGCAGGCCGTAGGAACGTGCCTGGCCCGCTACAGCCAGCGGTGAGAAGAAGGCCGACTCGAGGAAGATGTCGCGGGTCGCGGGGCTCACTCCGGAGTGCTCGCCGCCCATCACGCCGGCAATCGCCAGCGGACCACGCTCGTCGGCGATCACTAGGGTGGAAGCCTCCAGGGTGATCTCCTGGCCATCGAGAAGAGTCAACTGCTCACCCTGCCGTGCCAGCCGTACCACCACCGCACCGTGCAGGTTCTCACGGTCGAAGGCGTGCAGCGGCTGGCCCAGCTCGAGCATCACGTAGTTGGTCACATCGACCACCGGGTCGATCGAACGGATCCCGCTGCGCCGCAGACGCTCGATCATCCACAGGGGCGTGGCCGCGGTGACGTCGACGCCCTTGATCAGCCGGCCGATATAGCGCGGGCAGCGCTCGGCGTCCTCGACCCGCACCGGGAAAGTCTCGTCGTGGCTGGCAGCAACCGGCTCGATGGCGGGCGGCGTAACCGGCAGCCGGTTGAGCACACCGACTTCCCGCGCCAGCCCCTTGAGGCTCAGGCAATCACCACGATTGGGCGTCAGGTCCACCTCGACGGTGTGATCGTCGAGCCCCATCCAGGCACGAAAATCCTCGCCCGCCGGAGCATCGGCAGGCAGTACCAGGATGCCTCCCGAGGTCTCCTCGGCCAGCCCCAATTCGGAGGCAGAGCAGATCATGCCGCGGGATTCCACACCGCGCAGCTTGGCCTGTTTGATCTTGAAGTCGCCGGGCAGCACGGCGCCCACCCGGGCGAAAGGCACCTTCTGCCCTACCGCCACGTTGGCAGCGCCGCACACCACCTGCACCGCCTCACCGCTGCCGTCGAGCACCTGGCAGACGTTGAGCTTGTCGGCATCTGGGTGCTGCTGCTTATCGACGACCTCGGCGACTACGACGCCGCTGAAGGCAGATGCCACGGGCTCGACGGCATCCACCTCCAGGCCGGCCATGGTGATCTGGTCGGCCAACCCCTGTACGCCCAGCTGCGGGGATACCCACTCACGCAGCCACTGTTCGGAAAATTTCATGGTCAATCCTGTGTTCGGCCGAAGTTCATGTCACGCCACCCGGGCTCGTACGCGGCCCAGCTCAGGCGAACTGGCGCAGGAAGCGCAGGTCGTTGTCGAAGAACATGCGCAGGTCGTTGACGCCGTAGCGCAGCATGGCCAGGCGCTCGGCGCCCATGCCGAAGGCGAAGCCCTTGTAGCGCTCCGAATCGATGCCGGAGTGACGAAACACCTCCGGATGCACCATGCCGCAGCCCATGACCTCCAGCCAGCCGCTGTGGGAGCAGACCCGACAGCCCTCGCCCGAACACATCACGCACTGGATATCGACCTCGGCAGAAGGCTCGGTGAAGGGGAAATAGGAGGGGCGGAAACGCACCGAGAGATCGTCACGCTCGAAGAAGGCGTGCAGGAAGTCCTCGATGGTGCCCTTGAGGTCGGCAAAGCTCACGTCCTCGTCCACCAGCAACCCTTCGACCTGGTGGAACATCGGCGTGTGGGTCAGGTCGGAGTCGCTGCGATAGACCCGCCCCGGGCAGACGATGCGGATCGGTGGCGCCTGCTCCTTCATCGTGCGCACCTGCACCGGCGAGGTATGGGTACGCAGCAGGCGCGTGGCGTCGAAGTAGAAGGTATCGGCCATGCCCCGTGCCGGATGGTGCGCCGGGATGTTGAGGGCCTCGAAATTGTGGTAGTCGTCCTCGACCTCCGGCCCCACGGCGACGTCATAGCCGATGCGGCTGAACAATCCCTCGATACGCTCCAGGGTCAGGGTGACCGGATGCAGGCCTCCGTTGGCCTGGCCGCGCCCCGGCAGGGTCACGTCGATGCGCTCCGCGGCCAGTTGCGCCTCGAGGGCAGCCTTGGAAAGCGATTGACGACGAGCATCCAGTTCCTCGGCCAGGGCCTGCTTGGCCTGGTTGATGCGCTCCCCCGCCGCCGGACGCTCGTCCGCCGGCAGCTTGCCCAGCCCCTTGAGCTGAGCGGTAATCTCGCCTTTCTTGCCGAGATAGCGCACCCGCAGCTCATCGAGCGCCGCGATGCTCTCGGCGGCCTGTATGGCCTGACGGGCCTCGGTGACCAATGACGGTAGATGGTCCATCCGCTGAGCTCCGAAATCGTTGGTTCTACTGTTAACGCGTCAGTGGCGCGTGGCAAAAAACGCCCGGGGCGATTTTTGACGTCGTGCCAGCGACGGCCCGCAGCATGGCCGCCATGGTGGGTGGCCACAAAAAATAGGGGAAGAGCGGCTGCTCTTCCCCTGCGACGGTCTGGCATCGTGACAGACCGGCCTAGGCCGGCCCGTCGCCATCGGCCGATGTCACTTACTGGGCAGCCTTGGCCTTCTCGACGATAGCGGCAAAAGCAGCCTTCTCGTGAACGGCCAGGTCGGCCAGCACCTTGCGGTCGATCTCGATACCGGCCTTCTTCAGGCCACCGACGAAGCGGCTGTAGGACAGGCCATGCTGGCGGGCACCGGCGTTGATACGCTGGATCCACAGGGCACGGAACTGACGCTTGCGCTGACGACGGTCACGGTAAGCGTACTGACCGGCCTTGATGACAGCCTGCTTGGCCACGCGGAAGACGCGCGAACGGGCACCGTAGTAACCCTTGGCCAGCTTGAGAACTTTCTTGTGACGACGACGAGCGACGACACCACGCTTGACACGAGTCATGGCTTTCTCCTGACGTTAAATTGGGCAACCAAAGGCTTACAGATTCGGCAGCATACGCTGAATCAGGGCCTTGTCGGCGTCGTGGATCTGCTTCATACCGCGCAGCTGACGCTTCCGCTTGGTCGACTTCTTGGTCAGGATATGGCTACGGAACGACTGCTTGTGCTTGAAGCCGTTGGCCGTCTTCTTGAAGCGCTTGGCAGCGCCGCTGTTGCTCTTGATTTTCGGCATGAGAAAAACTCCGCTCGAGATTTTTCAGAAAACCCGGGGCCGGTGGACGGCTTGCGCCGACCACCCGTTTGACTGGCCTTCGGATCACTTCTTCTTGGGGGCAATGATCATGATCATCTGGCGCCCTTCCATCTTGGGGAAGGCCTCCACGGTCCCGATCTCCTCGAGATCCGCGGCGATCCGCTCCATCAGCTTGCGGCCGAGGTCCTGGTGCGCCATTTCACGGCCGCGAAACCGCAGCGTGACCTTGCCCTTGTCGCCACCTTCGAGAAAGCGGATCAGGTTCTTCAGCTTGACCTGATAGTCGCCCTCGTCGGTGCCAGGCCGGAACTTGACTTCCTTGACCTGAATCTGCTTCGTCTTCTTCTTCTGAGCTGACTTCTGCTTCTTCTGCTCGAAGACGAATTTGCCGTAATCCATGATCTTGCAGACGATCGGATCGGCATTGGAAATCTGGACGAGGTCTAGACCGGCTGCTTCGGCACGCTCGAGCGCTTCGCTGGTGGGCACTACGCCCAGCTGCTCGCCGTCGCTGTCGATCAGGCGTACCTGATCCTCGGTTATCCGCTCGTTCATCGGGGGGCGCTTGTCCTGTGGACGTGCGCGCTGGCTGCTTCGCTTGATCGTTCCGTCTCCGTTCCGGTAATTGACGATGTCGTTACCAACCTGTCTTTACCAACCTGTCGTTACCACCCCATGCTACCACCCTTCAGCTCGAATCCGCTCAATGAAGGCATCAACGGTGATGGTACCCAGGTCTTCGCCGGTGCGCGTGCGCACGGCAACCGAGTCGGCTTCAACTTCCTTATCTCCTACCACCAGAAGATAGGGAACCTTCTGCAACGTATGTTCGCGGATTTTAAAGCCGATCTTCTCATTCCTCAAGTCCGCCTTGACGCGCAGGCCAATTTTCTGCAAGCGCCGCTCGAGGTCCAGGGCATAATCGCGCTGCGCATCGGTGATGGTCAACACCACCGCCTGCTCGGGTGCCAGCCACAGCGGCATCGCGCCGGCGTAGTGCTCAATCAGGATGCCGATGAAACGCTCGAAGGAACCCAGAATCGCCCGATGCAGCATGACCGGGGTCTTGCGTTCGCCATCCTCGTCGACGAACTGGGCACCCAGGCGGCCCGGCAGGTTGAAATCGAGCTGCAAGGTACCGCACTGCCACACGCGATTGAGGCAGTCGCGCAGCGCGAACTCGATCTTGGGCCCGTAGAAGGCCCCCTCGCCCGGCTGCAGTTCCCAGTCGAGACCGGTGGCGTTCAGCGCCGCCTCGAGGCCGGCTTCGGCACGGTCCCACAGTGCCGCTTCGCCCATGAAACCCTCGGGGCGGGTCGACAGCTTGAGCTCGACGTCGTCGAAGCCGAGCTCCTTGTAGACCTTCAGGGTCAGCGCAATGAAGGCCTCTGCCTCGCTCTGGATCTGCTTCTCGGTGCAGAAGATGTGCGCATCGTCCTGAGTGAAACCGCGCACCCGCATCAGGCCGTGCAACGAACCGGAAGGCTCGTTGCGGTGGCAACTGCCGAATTCGGCCAGGCGCAGCGGCAGGTCGCGATAGCTCTTGAGCCCCTGGTTGAACACCTGCACGTGGCAGGGGCAGTTCATCGGCTTGACCGCGTACTCGCGCTTTTCCGACTCGGTGGTGAACATCAGGTCACTGTAATGGCCCCAATGACCGGACTTCTTCCACAGCGACAGGTCGACGACCTGGGGCGTGCGGATCTCCTGGTAGCCGTGCTCTATCTGGATCCGGCGCATGTACTGCTCCAGCGCCTGGTAGAGGGTCCAGCCGTTGGGGTGCCAGAATACCATGCCGGGAGCCTCTTCCTGCAGATGGAAGAGATCCATGCGCTTGGCCAGCTTGCGGTGGTCGCGCTTCTCGGCTTCCTCGAGGCGCTGCAGGTAGGCCTTGAGCTGCTTCTTGTCGCCCCAGGCAGTGCCATAGATACGGGTCAGCATCGGCTTGCTGGCATCGCCGCGCCAGTAGGCGCCGGCCAGCTTGGTCAGCTTGAAAGCCTTCAGGTGCCGGGTATTGGGCACGTGAGGGCCCCGGCACATGTCGGTATATTCCTTGTGATAGTAGAGGCGAATCGTCTCACCTTGAGGAATGTCGCGGATGATCTCCTGCTTGTAGGGCTCATCGCGCTCCTCGAAAGTGGCCATCGCCTTGTCGCGGTCGACGTACTCGCGTACCACCTCGTACTCGCTATCGATCAACTCCTGCATGCGCGCCTCGATGGCGGCCAGGTCGTCCGGCGTCACCGAACGGCCGAAGTCGATGTCGTAGTAGAAACCGTCGTCGATCACCGGCCCGATGGCCATCTTGGCATCGGGATAGAGCTGCTTGACCGCATGCCCGATCAGGTGCGCACAGGAGTGGCGAATGATCTCGACCCCCTCGGGGTCGCGGGCGGTGACGATCGCCACCTCGGCGTCGCGGTCGATCAGGTCGGCGGCATCCACCAGCTCGCCGTCGATCTTGCCGGCCACGCAGGCCTTGGCCAGGCCAGGGCCGATGGATTCGGCAAGCTGCATCACGCTGATGGGTTCGTCGAAGGTTCTCTGGCTGCCGTCCGGCAGGGTAACGATGGGCATCGAAAGGTCCTTTGCGCAGTGGTGATCCATACCAGGGATCACGTGTCGCGGTTGATAGCAGATACGAAAAGCGGGTTCTCAACCCACGAGGCGTACGGCCCACCCACTACCTTGGGCGATACGGGCGCCGAACCAGCCGGCCCCGCCGCACGTCGCGGAGCCGACAAGACTACCAGAATCAAGCACTCCTGCGCCATGGCGCAGGAGCGGCAGGCACCCTGCAAAAGCAACAGGGGCACCCGAAGGTGCCCCTGTTGAGATGGGATAGCGCCGGGCCGAAGACCCGATGCTGCTCCGATCAATCCCAGTTTAGGATCTCGACGCGACGGTTCTGGGCACGCCCTTCGTCGGTCTCGTTGGTCGCAACCGGACGTTCTTCACCGAAGCCGCGGGTAGTCATGCGGTTCTCGGCGATGCCGCGAGAAACCAGGAAGTCGCGGACGGAATCGGCGCGACGCTGAGACAGCCCCTGGTTGTACTGCGCGGAGCCCACGGAGTCGGTGTGACCTTCGATGCGAACCCGCAGATTCTGGTTCTCACGCAGCGTCCTGGCCACCTGGTCCAGGGTCTGGTGCGCACCGGGACGGATCTCGGCGGAATCGAAGGCGAAGGTGACTTCGCTATCCAGCGTCACGGGCTCGAACTCGGTGACCGGAGCCGGCTCGGGCGCCGGAGCCGGCTCGGGCTGAGCTACCGGCTGGGGCGGCGGAGTGCGGTCGGCACACAGCAGCGCACCGATCGCGGAGCCAGCCACGGCACCGGTTGCAGCGCCCGTCTCCTCGTCGGAGCTACCACTGGTTGCATAGCCAATGCTACCGCCGATCAGACCACCCGCGATACCGCACACCACGGGCTGCTGGTACCAAGCGGTGCCAGTGGAGGCCGTCGCCGTGCCGCCCGCCCTTTCACCACCCCTCTGGAAGTCAGTGGCACAGCCGGAAAGGCCGATCACCAGTGCAGAACCCAACAGCAAGCCAGTCGTTGATTTTTTCATTGCAAGACTCCTTCTTGATTTTCAACTCGGGGCTATGCAAAAAGCGAACTCCCCGAAGGTCAGGACACTCATTGACCCAACGGCTTCAAGTGTAGGCCTTTATTGCCCTTGCTCAAAGCGTCGTCTCACTCCATTCTCGGACCATTGTGCCGTTTTCTGCCAGAAAAACCCGGGGAATGGCCATTGTTTAGCTTGGCGGAGTACGCACGCGCTGCCAACATACATTGGTGTAAAGTGTTTGTATAGATTAATGCAAGCCATCCGGCCAGCTGCGGCGAAATCTGATCACCTCCTCCGCTGCTGCCAATATCGGCTGCCGCCACTCCGCCTCGATTTCGAGACGCTCACGGTCTTCACGCATCCGATCGCGCGGCGCCAATTGCTTGCGAGCGGAGTGAGTATGCAGATGCTGCGTCCGGCTGTACACCTCCCCGAAGGCCTGAAAACCGGGCCTCTCGATCAGGCTGGGGTCGAGAATATCGAGCAGCAGCTTGCAGCGCCAGGCGCCCTCCGTAACGTCGACCTGCTCCTGCAACAGCGAAGAGGCGACGATCTCGAGGTTGGTCAGGCAGTTCTCATGAGCCCGATGCAGTTCGTCTTGTCGAAATGCCCGACGGCGCCTCACCTCCTGCCAGAGGGTAAAGGCATAGGCCGCCAGGCCAGCGATGATGGCCAGGCCTACGGCAAGCAGGATCAATGCCGTTGTTGTCGTCATCCAAGCTCCAGACCGAAGAGTTTCAAGCAGGATTGTAACGCAAGCCGAAGGCGAGGACAGGCACCGTCGCATTTATTCCAACAGGCTTGGATCGCTACAGGCGCCTGCTCCTCCGACAGCACGGGAATGCTCTTTTCGCCTCCGCCTGGAGACAGCAGGACCATCGGCATGTCGGTGGTCAATTTGCACGGCATGCCGGCCCCGGCGAGCTGAAACGCTACGTCGCTGCCCTGCTCCGGGCCGCAACGGCAAGCGCCCGGCATGGATATGCCGGGCGCTTGCTAAGCGAGAACCGATATCGCGCAGCGTGGCTATATCGCCCAGAGCCCCGCGTAGTGGTCCAGCAGCAGGATACCGAACACGCCCAGGATATAGCGGATCGAGAACCAGAAGGCGGCCAGGGGCGCCTTGGGGTCCTTGCCACGCCAGACCTTCCAGTTCCAGTGCATGAAGCGCACGTTCAGCGCCATCACACCCAGCAGGTACACGGCGCCACTCATGCCGATGACGAAAGGCAGTAGTGTCACGGCGACGGTCAGCCAACCATAGAGCCACACCTGCAGCCGAGTGAACGCCTCGCCGTGGGTGACCGGCAGCATCGGCACACCGGCGCGGGCATACTCATCGCACTTGTGGATCGCCAACGCCCAAAAGTGCGGCGGCGTCCAGGCGAATACGATCAGCACCAGCAGCAGCGGCTCCGGCCCCAACTGCCCGGTGACTGCGGTCCAGCCAAGCATGGGGGGCGCCGCACCCGCCACGCCGCCGATAACGATGTTCTGCGGCGTAGCGCGCTTGAGGAAGGCCGTATAGACGAGGGCGTAGCCGATCAACGACCCCAGCGTCAGCCAAGCCGTCAGTGCGTTGACCTGCCATAGCAGGAGGGCAATGCCGGCGATGGACAACAACGTCGCCCAACCCAGCGCCAGCACGGTCGGCATCCGTTGGCTCGCCAGAGGGCGCTGCGAGGTACGCAGCATCATCGCATCGAGCTTGCGATCGACCACATGATTGAAGGCCGCCGCCCCACCCGCAGCCATGCCGATTCCGGCAAGACCGAACACGACCGTGGCGAGCGGTGGCAAGGTCGGCGTCGCCAAGGCCATTCCCACCAGGGCACACACCAGCATCACCACGACCACCCTGGGCTTGCACAGCGTAAGCAGGTCCTGCCAGGTCCAGTCGGAGGTGTTCAACTGGGCCAGCAATACGCGCTTCACACCCACCCGTTTCAGCAGCGCGTTAGACATGCACCCACTCCTTGTCTCGTCGTATTGAACCCGCGGCATCGAGGGCCGTCTCCCGCCAGCGCCAGACCGCCAACGCCAGCAACAAGACCAGCGACACGGCCCCGGCCGTATGCAGCAATGCCAACCACAAGGGTAGCCACATCAAGACGTTGGCAACACCCAACCCCACTTGAACACCATAGGCGAAGACGAGTCCAGCCAGCCAGGGCCGCATGCGCACTTCCCCCCAATGACGTACTGCAAGTGCTACCAGCGCCAGCCCCAGCAACAGGGCGCCGATACGATGCCCCTGGTGAATGGCGGTGCGGGCATCGGCATGGAGCTGCCCATGCAGATAATTGGGACCGACCGTCTGGGTCAGGTGGAACCCCTCGCTCCAGTCCATCTCCGGCCACCACTGGCCATTGCAGGTCGGGAAGCCCTGGCAGGCAATGCCGGCATAGTTGCTGGATACCCAGCCACCCAGCGCCAGCTGCAGCAACAGCAGGACCATGGCCAGCCCCCACAGCGGTGTCAGGCGACGCCGTGGCGCACCGAGGGCACGCCCCTTGGCGAAACGGCGCAGGCTCAGGTGCAGCCACAGGAACAGCAGCAGGACCGAAAGTCCGCCCAGCAGGTGCAGAGTGACCACCTGGGGCCACAGCTGCAGCGTCACGGTGAAGGCGCCGAAGGCTCCTTGCAGCAGGATGACCACCAGCAGCGCCACGTTGACCGCCCAGGGATAGCCCGGGCGGCGACGCAAGCCGGCTCCCAGCACGAGAAGGCCGATGACCAGCAGCCCCAGCGCCGAGGCAACGTAACGGTGAATCATCTCGACCCAGGCCTTGAAGGCCTCCAGTGGCGCATCGGGTGAATGTGCCATGGCCCGCTCGGCATCGGGTACCACCAGCCGACCATAGCAACCCGGCCAGTCCGGGCAGCCCAGCCCGGCATCGACCAGGCGGGTCCAGACGCCGATGAGAATCACCACGGTGGTAAAAACGACGCCTGCCAGGCTCAGCGCCAGCAACAGGCGTAGCCGCGACTTGCGCACCTGAGCGGGAGAGTTCGGCGTCGAAACGCCCTGCATGTTGGATTCCATGGCCTCGTCACATATCGAATCGTCGTTGTCGCCCACTCAGCGTTGGGCATCATCCAGTTCAGGTGCCGCCCGGCGGTCGGGATTCATGCGCAGCAGATGACTGAGGTCGTCCATCACGTCACGTTCCTCGACTTCCCGACCATAGGTCAATACGACCTTCCCCTGAGGATCCAATATCCATATCCGGCCAGCGGTATGCCAATCGGGCACCTCCAGCCACTGGCTGTCGACTTCACCCGGCAGAACCTCGCCCTCACCACCGATCCTGAGCCGGGTGACACGCGGCGCCTCACGACCCAGGGCCCGGTGCAGGCGCCACCAGCGATCGGACTCCTGCGCACAGGCACTGGAACAGTCGAATGCAAGCACCCAGTCACCGCCATCCAGCGTGTCATACGGCTCGGTCAAGGGCCACTCGGCCAACTGAGGCACTTCCGGGGCCAGCTGGCCATGGGCCGTACGCTGTTCAGGTATGCCAATGCGCCACTGCACCATGACCCAGGCTGCGATTACCGGTACGGCAAACACGGCAAACAGAGCCAGCAGCTTCAGGCGCTGATGGCGGATTCTCAGGGCTTCCTGCACGCGTCTGTCTCCTCGGTTGTTGCGTTGCCAGCGGTTTCTTGCCGGCGGGAACGTCGGTCTTTCACCAATCTACGACCGCCAACGAGCATCACTACCAGGGCGGTCAAGGCCAGCCCCCACCACTGCACGGCATAGCCGACATGGCGGCTGGGCGGCATCACGCTGGGCTCCCACCATGTCTCGAGCGATCCGGGCCCGCGCTCGAGATGCATCCACCCCTGGTGGGCAAACCCAGCGTCGAACTCCCAGGCGGAAAGCTCGATGCGCTGCAGCCTGTCACCCTCGCGATTGGGGCCAAACAGCGGCGTACCCTCGCCTGCCACCTGCCACTGCCCTGCGACCACGACCTCACCGGTCGGGGTGTCCACCACCGGTGATTCACGACTCGGCCCGGTCGGCAGGAAGCCCCGCTGAATCAGCCATAGCCGCCCGTCTTCGGTACGCAACGGGGTCAGCACGGCAACACCCAGGCGCCCCTGATGGGTGCGGTTGTCGAGAAATCGCGTCTGATCGACCAGATAATGGCCACGCAGGGTAAGATGGGTCCCTTCTGGCGGGGCCTCTTCCGGCGCCTCGAGCGTTGGCGCTGCATCCAATTGCGCCAGGTAGTCGCGCTTGTCGTCGGCCCGCTCCCACTGCCATAGTCCAAGGAGCAGACCGAGTACCACCAGTAGCGACCAGAACAAGAACCAGGCGCTCAGTCGCCAAGTCCCGACCCCCTGATCCCTGATGGAGTGATTCATGATTCTCAAGACCGTGATTGCCGTCGTGTTCCTGGCCATGCTGACCAGTCTCGCCGCCGGCGTCGGCTTTCTTCTTCGCGATGACTCCAGCTCACGGCGCCTGCTGGTATCGCTGAAGATTCGTGTCGCCCTGGCCACGTTACTCTTGGCCCTGCTGTTCTACGGATTTCATTTCGGCAGCCTGGGCCAGCCGTAGCCGCCCAGGTAGCCGAATTCATCACCGCGATGCCACGAAGAGCATCAGAAAACATAGACGAACAGGAACAACCCCACCCACACCACATCGACGAAGTGCCAATACCAGCACGCGGCTTCGAAACCGAAGTGCTCCTCAGGCGAGAAGTGATGACGCATCACCCGCATCAGCATGACGATGAGGATCAGCGTACCGACGATGACGTGAACGCCATGGAAGCCGGTCAGGATGAAGAAGGTGGCGCCATAGATACCAGCCTGCAGCGTGATACCGTAGTGAGCGTAGGCCTCATAGTACTCCACCGCCTGGATGGTGACGAAGCACAAGCCCAGCAGGATGGTGCCCGCCAGCCAGTTGCGGCATATCTTGCGCTTGCCCTCCTTCAACGCCTCGTGCGCCACGGTCAGCGTAATGCTGGACGATACCAGGATCAGGGTATTGACCAGCGGCAGGTGCCACGGGCTGAAGACCTGGGCAGGGCCGGCCACGGAGGAATCGGGCGGGCTGAGGAGAGGCCAGTGTGCGGTGAACTCCGGCCACAGCAGCGCCGTTGCCCCTTTGGTACCCTCACCGCCCAGCCAGGGAATGGCAAAGGTGCGCACATAGAACAGCGCGCCGAAGAAAGCGGCAAAGAACATCACCTCGGAGAAGATGAACCAGCCCATGCCCCAACGGAAGGAGCGATCCATCTGCGCATCGTAGAGGCCGCTGCGGGACTCCGTTATCACGTCACGGAACCACAACGCCATGACGGCAATGACGCCAACCAGGCCGGCCAGCGAGACGATGGTGCCGCGCCCGTGAACCAGCACCATGCCGGTACCGATCATCATCACCCCGAGAGCCAGGGAACCCAGCACCGGCCACTTGCTGGTTGCGGGAACGTAATAACTGCCACCACTCATGCCTCACCTCCTTCGTCGCTCTTGACCCCGGCCTGCAGCGGTACCTTTCTGCCCTCTACGGGATAGAGGGTATAGACCAGAGTGATGGTATTGACCTCGGGTGGGAGGTCACGGGCCAACTGGAAGACCAGCGGCAGCTCGACCCGCTCCCCCGCTTGTAACAGTTGCTCCTCGAAGCAGAAACAGCTTGCCTTGCGCACGTGTCGGGTGGCGGTGGACGGCGAAACGCTGGGCACGGCGCGCCCCCAGCTTTCCGCGCCGCTCTGGTTGCTGAACGAGAAATTGACTTCCGACGTCTGCCCCGGGTGCAGTCTCACCTGACGCGTCTCCACGTCCATGCGCCATGGCAGGCCCGAGCCATTGCGCGTGATGAACTGTACGGTCACCATGCGCGACTGATCGACCTCGTCATGGATGAGTGCCTGGGCGGTGGTATCGACCTTGCCGTTGATACCCGTCACCCGGCAGAAGGCGTCATACAGCGGCACCAGGGCGAACGCGAAGGCAAACATGCCGATCAGCGCGGCCACGCTGCGCCACACCGTACGCCGTACCCCCACCTGTCGCGCCTGCGTATCGTTCTGACTCATGCTTCACTCCTCTTCTCGCCTGTCGGCCGGCCGGCGGCCGACCGCCCGGCTCAGTGAGCCGGGCGCTGGAAGGTCGGTGGTGTCTCGAACGTATGCAGCGGTGCCGGGCTCGGCACGCTCCACTCCAGGTCATCGGCGTATTCGCCCCAGGCCTGGGCCGGCGCCTTCTGACCGCCGCGCACACACATCACGATCACGGCGATGAACAGCAACTGCGAGATGCCGAACATGAAGGCGCCAAGGGACGACACCAGGTTGAAGTCGGCAAACTGCAGTGCATAGTCGGGAATCCGCCGCGGCATGCCCGCCAGCCCCGAGAAGTGCATGGGGAAGAAGGTCAGGTTGACACTGATCACGGAGAGCCAGAAGTGCCACTGCGACAGGCGCACGTTGGGGTAGTGGCCGGTCCACTTCGGCAGCCAGAAATAGACCCCCGCCATGATGGAGAAGATGGCCCCGGGCACCAGCACGTAGTGGAAATGTGCCACCACGAAGTAGGTATCATGATACTGGAAGTCGGCCGGCGCGATGGCGAGCATCAGACCCGAGAAACCGCCAATGGTAAACAGCACGACGAAGGCCAGGGCGAACAGCATGGGCGGCTCGAAGCTGATCGAACCCCGGAACAGGGTCGTGACCCAGTTGAAGACCTTCACGCCCGTGGGCACCGCGATCAGCATGGTGGCATACATGAAGAACAGCTGGCCGACCAGCGGCATGCCCACCACGAACATGTGGTGTCCCCACACCATGAACGACAGGACGGCGATGGCCGCGGTGGCATAGACCATGGAGGCGTAGCCGAACAGGCGCTTGCGGGCGAAGGCCGGGATGATGGCCGACACGATACCGAACGCCGGCAGGATCATGATGTAGACCTCAGGATGCCCGAAGAACCAGAACAGGTGCTGGAACAGCACCGGATCACCGCCACCAGCAGCATTGAAGAAGCTGGTGCCGAAATTGATGTCCATCAGCATCATGGTGATCACCCCGGCAAGCACCGGCATCACGGCGATCAGCAGGAAAGAAGTGATCAGCCAGGTCCACACGAACAGCGGCATGTCCATCATGCGCATGCCCGGCGCACGCATGTTGAGGATGGTAGCGATGATGTTGATGGCACCCAGAATCGAACTGATGCCCGCGATGTGCAGCGACAGGATGAAGAATGTCGTTGACGGCGGCGCAAAAGTGGTCGACAGCGGCGCATAGAAGGTCCAACCGAAGTTGGGACCCCCGCCTGGCATCAACAGGGTGGAGAGCAGTAGCCCGAATGCCACCGGCAGCAGCCAGAAGCTGAAGTTGTTGAGGCGCGGCAACGCCATGTCGGGCGCGCCGATTTGCAGCGGAATCATCCAGTTGGCCAGCCCCGTGAAGGCCGGCATGACCGCACCGAAGACCATGATCAGGCCGTGCATGGTGGTCATCTGGTTGAAGAATTCGGGGTTGACGAACTGCAGACCGGGCTGGAAGAGCTCGAGGCGAACCACCAGCGCAAAGATCCCGCCGATAAAGAACATGACCAAAGAGAAGATCAGGTACATGGTACCGATCTCCTTGTGATTGGTGGTCAGCAGCCACCGCATGATGCCCTTGGGGGGCGAGTCGTGGGCATGTCCATGCCCCGCTTCCGCGGCGGTGGCGCTCTGCTCGAGAGTCGGCTGAGGAGGTACCTTAGGGGCCATCGGAATACTCCAGTATCGTTGTCTTGTAATAGCGCAGCATGTCAGGGGGCATCACGGTGCAAGCGCACCGTGATGGTGAACGTCACTCCAGCCGCTCGGCAATCTCAGCGGGCTGCACCACATCCCCGGTGTCATTGCCCCAGGCGTTGCGGGTATAAGTGATGACTGCTGCAAGCTCGACCGGATTGAGCGTGGTACGGAACGAAGGCATGGCCGTGCCGGACACCCCGTTGATGACCGTATCCTTGTGCCAATCGAGGTCGCCGATCAACTGATCATTGCCAGCCAGTGCCGGGAATGCCGGCGGCGAACCTTGCCCCTCGGGCTGGTGGCAGGAGGCGCAGATGCTGCCGTAGACGCCCTCGCCCCGCTCCATCAATTCATCCATCTCCCACTCGCGGTCGATACCCATCGCTTCTTCGGCGGCCATCTCCTGGCGCTCGGCCAGCCAGGCATCGAACTCTTCTTCTTCCACGGCGCGAACGACGACAGGCATGAAGCCATGGTCGACACCGCACAGCTCGGCACACTGCCCGCGGTAGATGCCCGGCTCGTTGATCTGCACCCAGTTCTCGGTCACGAAACCGGGCACCGTGTCCTGTTTGACGGCGAGATCCGGCACCCACCATGCGTGGAGGACGTCATCGGAGGTGAAGAGAAACCGCACCTTGCGGTTGATCGGAAGTACCAGTGGCTCATCGACTTCGAGCAGGTAGTGCTCGCCGCGCTCCTCCTGGCCGCGAATCTGCGCCCGCGGAGTGGCAAGGCTGGAGTTGAAGGCGACGTCTTCACCCAGGTACTCGTAGCGCCAGCGCCATTGCTGGCCGGTAATCATGACGTCCAGCTCGGCATCGGAGGGGTCGTAGATCTTCTGTAGTGTCGCCGTGGCAGGTATCGCCATACCGACCAGGATCAGCAGCGGAACCGCCGTCCAGATGATCTCGACCGTGGTGTTCTCATGGAAATTGGCCGCCTTGGCGCCCTTGGAGTGACGATAGCGAAACAGGGAATAGAACATCACCCCGAACACAAGCACGCCGATGATCACACAGATCCAGAAGATGATCATGTGCAGGTTGTAGATTTCTCTACTGAGGTCCGTGACCCCGACAGGCATGTTCCAGCCGTTAGCCAGAGCCACCTGGCTCGAGCCGACAAGGGCCAAGCCCCCTGCCAACCAGACGAGCAGAGTGCGCATCGACGCCTCCCGATGTTTGTAGTTGTCTCGATAACGGCTGCCCCGAGTGTCAGGGTCCGGGGGGTTCTCATCCCAGAGAACATTAGCCGCTTCTTGAGCGAGTATATTGAGCCGAAATGAGAAAGTCACTGGTCCGGCCTCCTCCTTCTGGCTAACGCGGCAGTCAACGTTGCGTGGTAGCCGCCGCATCAGCCTGCCACCAGAATCGCTACCAAGATCAGAATTCCCACCAGCGCCAACCCCATGACGATGCCTGTCACGATGAAGGCCAACGGGCTGCCCTTCTCGAAATCCTCGCGCCGCTGCTGGTCTCGCTGAACGCCAAGAAATGCCGCCAGCACCGACTTGATCACATTCCACATCGCAATGCTCCCGATAGGCTCAGCAACTACCGAAGCATGCCACATCAAGGCCTGGGCGGGTGAAGACCTCCCTCTCGTGGCAGGAGAAAATTTCATGTCGCAACGCAGCAAAAATCCTGAGAGCACGCCATGCCTGAGCTACACTCAACGGACTACATTCCCACGCCACCCGCGCCTATTTGACAGGAGTTCGACATGGCCAGCGCCAGCACACCGACCACTCACCTCACCCCGGCCCTGGGTGCCTCACAGCCCATCATGGAGTGGTGGGCTCAGCAGTGGGTTCAGGGAATCACTCCGATGACACGCATGCAGCTCGCCTGGATGGAGAGCATGACCGACATGATGCAACAGGAGGCACGCTTCTTCGCCGCCCTTTCCGCTGCCGGGGAACAACTCAGCCACTGCTACGAAACCCACGGAACCGATCCAGAGAAGATGAAGGCGTGCTACGAGGAGATCGCCCGCGAAGTCGCCGATCAGCACATGCAGCGGTTCAAGCAAGTGGCGACCCTGCCCCAGGAATTCAGGCGTCGTATCTGGGAAGAGATCTGAACGAAAAACCGCCACCCGGCATGACCCGTAAGTGGCGGTTTTCTAGAATCAGTGGTCGGAGCGACAGGATTCGAACCTGCGACCTCTGCAACCCCATTGCAGCGCGCTACCAAGCTGCGCCACGCTCCGACTGTTCTTCGCATCGGACATGCGCCACGAAAACCAGCGATATCCGACACTTCCAGGGTGAACCGGCCAAGCCGGCGCCCCGAGAACGAGGCGTATACTAGCGCGTTCGAGCTCAAATGGAAAGTCCCTTTTGTACTTTCCTTTCAGTTGGTTGCCTTTGCAGAGTCCGTAATACACAAGCCCGCGTGCTTCACCACCGGCATCCACGTCGATGGGCCTCCTGTCGAGGATTTTTCTGCCAGTAACAATCGACGCTACCTTCCTCTCTGCATGATTCATTTCACAGCAAAGCTTCGCAGAGGGAGGAAACGCATGTCTCGCTTCACGCCCTCGCGGTGGATGGCGGCTGGCTCGCACGCTGATCGAGGCGCCTCACCTGCGCTGAGTTGCATTTCCTTCGGACTGGGCCATAATCGGGATAAACGTCAGGCTAGTATCCTGTCATACCACTTCGAATGACTGATACAGCCCGGTTCACGATCAGCATGCCCCTGACCACGATGTTCCTATAACCACAACGAGGAACCGCCATGCGACTGCGCGACAAGACGGCGCTGATCACGGCCGCAGGGCAAGGAATCGGCCGTGCCACCGCCCTGCGCTTCGCTGCCGAGGGAGCCCGTGTCATCGCCACCGACATCGACGCGAACAAGCTCGCCGACCTGGCCGCCACCGACGGTATCGAGACCCGCCGCCTGGACGTACTGGACGTCAGTGCCGTCGATGCCCTCGCCCGAGAACTGCCCCCCGTTAACGTGCTGTTCAACTGCGCCGGTTTCGTCGCCAGCGGTTCGCTGCTTGCCGGTAGCGATGACGACTGGGAGCTGTCGCTGGCCCTGAACGTGACCGCCATGATGCGCCTGACCCGCGCCCTGCTGCCCGCCATGATCGAGCATGGCGGGGGCAGCATCATCAACATGGCCTCGGTGGCCTCCAGCCTCAAGGGCGTGCCCAACCGCTGCGCCTACGGCACCACCAAGGCCGCGGTGATCGGCCTGACCAAATCGATTGCCGCCGACTTCATCACCCAGGGCATTCGCTGCAACGCCATCTGCCCCGGCACCGTGGACTCCCCCTCGCTGCGTCAGCGCATTCGCGACCAGGCGCGCCAACAGGGGCGCCCCGAAGCCGAGGTGCACGCCGAGTTCCTCGCCCGCCAGCCGCTGGGCCGGCTCGGCACGGCGGAAGAGATCGCCGCCCTGGCCACCTATCTCGCCGCGGACGAATCCGGCTATACCAACGGCACCGCCCAGGTCATCGACGGCGGCTGGCTGATCTGAACATGAGTTCGAGACGTGAATTGAGAGAGGAGACGACATGAAACTGCTGCGCTTCGGCCCCAAGGGCCACGAGAAACCCGGCCTGCTCGACGCCGACGGCGTGATCCGTGACCTCTCGGCCCATATCGACGACCTCGACGGCCGCCGCCTGGGGCGAAGCACCCTGGCGGAGCTGACCGGGCTCGATACCACGCGCCTGCCGGAGGTAGCTGCCGATACCCGGCTCGGGCCCTGTGTCGGCCGTGTCGGCAAGTTCATCTGTATCGGCCTCAACTACTCCGACCATGCTGCCGAAACCGGCGCCGTGGTGCCGCCCGAACCCGTGGTCTTCAACAAGTGGACCAGCGCCATCTGCGGCCCCAACGACGAGGTCATCATCCCCCGCGATTCACACAAGACCGATTGGGAAGTCGAACTCGGCGTGGTGATCGGCAAGCAGGCGCGCTACGTCGCCGAAGCCGATGCCATGGACCACGTGGCCGGCTACTGCGTGGTCAACGACGTCTCCGAGCGGGAGTTCCAGCTCGAGCGCAGCGGTACCTGGGACAAGGGCAAGGGCTGCGACACCTTCGGCCCGCTGGGCCCCTGGCTGGTGACGCCGGATGAGATCGCCGACCCCCACGCGCTCGACCTGTGGCTGGAGGTGGACGGCCACCGCTACCAGAACGGCAATACGCGCACCATGGTCTACCGCATCCCCTTCCTGATCAGCTACCTGAGCCGCTTCATGACGCTCGAGCCCGGCGACGTCATCTCCACCGGCACCCCGCCGGGAGTGGGCATGGGGCAGAAGCCGCCGGTCTACCTCAAGCCCGGCCAGCAGATGCGCCTGGGTATCGAAGGCCTGGGGGTACAAACACAGCGTGTGATCGCCGAACCTGCGGGCAACGCCTAGCGCCCTGTACTTGGAGCCACCATCCATGAGCGAGACAATTGCCAGCGACAGCGGCCAACTCGATAGCCTGCGCGTTCACGCCGCGGACAACGTACGAGTGGCCCTGAAGGACCTGCCGGCCGGCACCAGGGTAGAGGACCACGGCCGGCAACTGCAGCTGGCAGAACCTATCCGTCACAAGCACAAGTTCAGCCTCCAGGACCTCGCCCCCGACGACGCCGTGATCATGTACGGCGTCACCGTGGGGCGTGCCACCCGCCCGATCCCGGCGGGTACGGCCATCACCGTCGACAATACCGAGCACAGCACCGCCACCACCATGCCACAGGCCAAGCGCGGCGAATGGCATGCCCCGGACGTCTCAGCCTTTGCCGGTGTCACCTTCGATGGCTACCACCGCCCCAATGGCAAGGTCGGGACGGCCAACGTCTGGCTAGTGGTACCACTGGTGTTCTGCGAGAACCGCAACATCGAAGTGCTGCGCCAGTGCGTCGCCGATGCATTGGGCGAGGACCCCTACCGCGACTACAAGCGCATGGCTCGTACCCTGCTGCTCGGCGAGAGCGCCACCAAACAGGACACACCCGATCGCGAGCGGCTCTTCCCCAACGTCGACGGCGTGCGCTTTCTCACCCACACCCTGGGCTGTGGCGGCACTGACGACGATGCCCTCGCCCTGTGCCAGCTGCTGGCGGGCTATATCTGCCATCCCAACGTGGCCGGCGCCACGGTGCTCAGCCTGGGCTGCCAGAAGGCCCAGATCGACATGCTGAAAACCGCCGTGGCCGAGCGCGACCCCCAGGGGCCGCGCCCCGTTCACTATCTGGAGCAGCAGGCAAGCCTCAGCGAAGAGGCGCTGATTCGCGAAGCCCTGACGACCATCTTCGATGGCCTGGCCGAGGCCAATCGCATCGAACGCTCCCCCGCCCCGCTCTCGTCGCTCTCCCTGGGAGTGGAGTGCGGCGGTTCCGATGGTTTCTCGGGACTTTCGGCCAACCCGCTGGTGGGTGCGGTAGTCGACCGCCTGGTAGCGCTGGGTGGCAGTGGCATTCTCAGCGAATTTCCCGAGCTGTGCGGCGTCGAACACGAACTGGTGGCCCGCTGCCGCGACGACAGGGTGGCCGAGCGCTTCCGCTCGCTCATGGAGGCCTACCAGCAGCATGCCGCCCGGGTGGGGGCCGATTTTTCCATGAATCCCTCCCCGGGCAACATCCGCGACGGCCTGATCACCGATGCCATGAAGTCCGCTGGAGCGGCCAAGAAGGGAGGCGACAGCCCCGTCGTCGACGTGCTCGACTACACCGAACCGCAGACCCAGGCCGGCCTGAACCTGCTCTGCACCCCGGGCAACGACGTGGAATCCACCACGGCGCTGGCCGGCTCGGGCGCCAATCTGATCCTCTTCACCACAGGCCTTGGCACCCCCACCGGCAACCCGATCACGCCCGTGCTGAAGATCGCCAGCAACAGCGAACTGGCAACCCGCATGGGCGACGTGATCGACTTCGATGCCGGCCCCATCATCCGCGGCGAGGCAAGTATCGACGCACTGGCAGAACGACTGCTCAGGCTGTGCATCGACACCGCCTCGGGGCGCTATCGCCCGCACGCGGTGCGCCTGGCGCAGTATGATTTCATCCCTTGGAAGCGCGGCGTCTCTTTATAGTGGTATAACGTGGCTGCGCTCGCCTACGTTCTCTAGGTATGCGATTCACCTAGATGCAGCAGAGCGTCACTCCGCCAGGCGTTTTTTCAACTTCATGTACGTACCGTAATGGCGGTCGAGGTGGCGCCGCATGGCCGCTTCGGCGGCGTCGGGGTCGCGGGATTCGATGGCTTCGACGATCTCCGTATGGGCCGCCATTGCCGCCTTGTCCTCATCCTTCTGTTGCAGCACCTGGGCGCGACGGTCATCGAGCCATTCCGAGAGCGCCACGTGGATGGCATCGAAGATGGGATTACGGCCGATGCTCGCCAGCACGCCGTGAAAATCGTTGTCGGAGCGCTTGAAACGCGCCTCGTCGCCCAGCGCATCGCGATTGTCCTGCAGCGCATCGCGCAACCGGGCCAGGTCCTCGTCGCTGGCATGACGCGCCGCATAGCGCGCCAGGGAAATCTCGAACAGCGCCCGCGCCTCCTGGAAGTACTGCTGGCCGTCGGGCTTGGACAGCAGTTGACGCGTGACGCCGGAAAGGCGCGCCATCACCGACTCGGCCGTGGGGCGAATCACCCGGGCGCGGGTACCGCTGTTGATGGCGATCAGGCCGAGCTGCTGCAGGTGGAATAGCGCCTCGCGTACCGCCGGGCGGCCGACCCCGAACTGCTCCATCAGCTCGCGCTCGGAGGGCAGCTGGTCGTTTTCACTCAGCCGACCCTCGAGAATTTCCGCCTCGAGCTGCTCGGCCACCTGCTCGGAAAGCGTCTTGCGCTCGACCCGATATCTGCTCATAGGCTGATGCTCCTGTTAATGTCGTCAATCGCCGCCAGTTTACCGTATTTTGACATCGATCCACTCACGGCAGACGTTGCAGCGCAGCGACGTCGAGGCGCTCGGCGAGTTCGCGATAGGCCGCCTGGTTGGCGCCATCCAGGGGGATACCCTCGGCATCACAGCGCGCCTGGCAGGCCCACTCCCGGTCACCCGGCGCCAGCACGCAAGCCTCCCCGCGCCCCGGCTGGGCACGCAGGTCGGCGAGGTAATCGCGCATTCGCCCCGGATAAGGGTCGCCCGGAGCGAAGGCATCCGGCTCGAGCGCCAGGAAGAAGTGCCCGACTCCCCGCGGCGTAGCCATGTCCGGCCCTCCCATGGGCAGTAGCCGAAAGCCATTCGCCATGCCTGCCAGGGTGGAGCTGAGCACTTCGACCATGCCACCCAGGCCAGCTCCCTTGAAGCCGAAGTCCGCCCCACCCAATGGCAGCAGCGCCGCCACCTCCGCAGGGGTTCGCGTCACCCTGCCCTCAGCGTCCGCCGCCACCTGGTCGGGCAGCTCGCGGCCGATGGCGCCGTATTGCTGTACGCGGTTCCAGGGGATCGAACTGGTGGCCATGTCGAGCAGATAGGGCGAGCCATCGGCTACCGGCGCGGCAAAGGCGATGGGATTGGTGCCGTGGAAGGGTCGACTGCCACCATGCAGCAGCACGAAGGGGTCGGAATTGCACACCGCCAGCCCGATCAGGCCACGCTCGGCTGCAGCCAGGGCATAGCAGCCCGCCGCACCGAAATGCGAGGAGTTGCCCACCGCCACCGCCCCCATGCCGACCTCCTCGGCCATGTCGGCGGCATGCGCCATGGCGGCATAGCCGGCCAGATGACCGAAACCGTTGCCGGCATCGAGATACCCAGTCGCAGGCAGGCGGCGTTCGAAGCGCATCTCAGGCGAGCCCGCGATACGCCCGCCCTGCAGCGCGCGCACGTAATGCGGCAGCAGGCGCAGGCCATGGCTGTCGGTGCCCATGCGCGATGCGGTCACCAGCGCCCGGGTCACGGCCTCGGCCGAGGCAGCATCGGCGCCAGCACGCGCCAGCACCGCCAGCATGAAGCGCTCCAACTCGCCTCGTGCAACCCGGAATTCCGCCAACGAATCGCTCATCGCTCACTTCCCTTGTGCAGTCGTAGAAGCCTCACCGGTAAACCAGGGTGGGCAGCCACATGGAGATGGCCGGCACGAAGGTAACCAGCAGCAGGCAAATCACCAGCGGGATCAGGAACGGAATCGTTCCCCGCATGCAGCGCTCGAAGCTGACGTTGGAAACCCGTGACAGCACGTAGAGCACCATTCCCACCGGCGGCGTCAGTAAGCCGATCATCAGGTTGAGCACCATGATCACCCCGAAGTGCACGGGGTCGACACCCACGGCCATGACCAGCGGCAACAGCACCGGCACCAGGATGGTGATGGCGGCAATGGTTTCCATGAAGCAACCCACCAGGATCAACACCAGGTTGGCCATCATCAGCACCACCACCTTGCTATCGGAGTAGGGTCCCATCAGGGCGATGACATGCTGGGTAACCTGGTTACTGGTGAGGATCCAGGCAAAGATCGAGGCGGCCGCCACGATGAACAGGATCACTGCCGTGGTCTCGATGGTTTCCATGCTCACCTTGAGCAGCTTGCGCCAGGTCAGGGTGCGATAGATCACCACGCCCAGGAACAGCGCGTAGAACACGGCGGCCACGGCCGCCTCGGTGGGAGTGAAGGCCCCGGTGATGATGCCGCCGACGATGATCACCGGCGTCATCAGAGAAAGTAGTGCCCGGCCGAAGGTATGCCCCAGCACGCGCATGGAGAAGATGGCATCGCGCTGGTAGCCGCGGCGCCGCGAGATCAGGAAGATCATCAGCATCAGCATGGCGCCCATGAGCAGCCCAGGCAGCAGGCCGGCGGCAAACAGCTGGCCCACCGAGGCCGAAGCCATGACTCCATAGATCACCATCGGCAGGCTGGGCGGGATGATCGGCCCGATGGTAGACGACGCCGCGGTGATGCCGACGGCGAACTCCTCGTCGTAGCCGGCATCCTTCATCGCCTTCACCTCGATCATGCCGAGCCCGCCGGCGTCCGCCACCGCCGCGCCGGACATGCCCGAAAAGACGATGCTCGCCCCCACGTTGACGTGACCGAGGCCACCGCGCATCCAGCCCATCAACGCCTTGGCGAAGTTGAAGATACGCTCGGTGATGCCGGCGTTGTTCATCAGGCTGCCGGCGAAGATGAAGAAGGGAATCGCCAGCAGCGGAAAGCTATCGATGCCGTTGATCATGCGATGGGCCACCACGATGTCGGGCACCTGGCCGCTGATCAGCACGAACATCAGGCAGGAGCCCGCCAGGCTGATGGCAATCGGCATTCCCAGCACCAGCATGGTGAACAGCGAAAAGAACAGGAAGGAGAGGTAGTGCCCCATCACCGCCAGAACGATACAGCCCAGCACGGCCAGGGCCGAGAGCGTGGGCGTGACGATGGGCTTCTGCCAGCGCATCACGGAGAGTCGAGCCATGCGTAGCCTCGCGATTAGATCTTGTCAGTGGGGGTCGGACGGAGCGGGCTGGCCCTGTCGGCGCTCTGCCATGATGCGGTTTACCAGCCGCTGCAGCCCGCGCAGCGCCATCAACACGAAGGCCGCACACACGGCGTAATAAAGCACGCTCTTGGGCACATCCACGGAGATCATCATTCCCCCCGTGCGCCCCGAGAGCTTGAACGTGATCCAGGCAAGCATGCCGTAGAAGGCGATACTCGCCACATCGACGCAGAGGTTGAGCAGCCGCGACAACCAGGTAGGCATGTAGTGGTAGAAGAACTCCACCATGATGTGGGTGCCCTTGCGCGCCGCCATGACACTGCCGATGAAGCCGACCAAGATCAGCAGATAGCGGGCGATCTCCTCGGTCCAGGTAGTGGAATCGCCCAGCACGTAGCGGGTGAAGAACTGCAGGAACACGACGAAGATCAGCGCCCAGAACACTACCAGGGTGACGTAGTCCTCCACGGCGTAGTCGCTGAAGCGGAAGTCGTCGTCATCGAAAGCCAGATTGAAATCGATTTCGGGCCCTGGGGGCTCCGACAACGGCGTCTTGGAAGATGGGGTCTGGGACATTGATCAGGCCTCCTGGCCAGCCCCATGCCCATAGGCATGGGGCTGAAGCGAGATGAAGGTGCTCGGAAAGGTTTCAGGAAACGCTTTCCGTTACTGACCGATGGCCTGCAAGCGGTCGTACGTCTCTTCGTCCCATGTCGCCGCATCGCCCAGGTGCTGAGGCATCACGGCCTCGCGGAAGGGGGCGCGATCCACCTCGTTGACCGTGGTGCCCTGCTCCTCGAACCATGCCACCAGGTCCTGCTCAGCCTGGACGATCTCCTCGGTGTTGTTGCGTGCCGCCTCCTCGAACACCTCGCGGAAGATCTCGCGGTCCTCCTCGGAAAGCTGGTTCCAGCGCGGGCCACCGACGATGGTGATCAGCGAATCGGTGATGTGCCCGGTCAGGTTGATGTAGTCCTGTACCTCGTGGAAGGCCTTGGCCCGAATGGTGGGTAGCGGGTTCTCCTGGGCATCCACCACGCCCTGCTGCAGGGCCAGGTAGACCTCGTCGAAGGCGATCGGTGTCGGGTTGGCGCCCACGGCACGCGGGAACATCATGTAGAGCGGCGCATTGGGCACGCGGATACGCAGGTTGCGCATGTCTTCGGGCACGCTGATCTCCTTGTTGGAGGTCACGTGTCGCTCGCCATAGTAATTGAGGGCAACGGGCACGTTGCCGGTGGCATTCTGGTAGCCCTCGGCAATCTCCTGGAACAAATCGCTATCCGCATACGCCTGCCAGTGATCGAAGTCGCGGAACATGTAGGCTGCCCCGGCGATGCCGATCGGCCCGTAGGAGCGACCCGCAAACTGCGTGCCGGTATAGATGACATCGATGGTACCCAGCTCGAGCCCCTCGTTGATGTCCTCCTCCTTGCCCAGCGACGACGCAGGATGCACCTGCATGGTATAGCGCCCCTCGGTGCGCTCCTCGATCTGCTCGGCAGCCCACAGCGCCCACTTGTGAAAGGGTTCGGAAGTCTCGTAGACGTGGGCGAATCGCAGGCTTTCCTGGGCGGATGCCGCCATGCTGATGCTCGCTGCCGCCAGGGCAACGGCCGTCATGTGCAGGAACTTGGGCTGGCGTTGGCGCTTGTGGCTCATATTGTTCTCCTCACAACCTCTTATTGTGCTTATCGATTCAGGTAGCAGGCATTTGGGTAGTCGCTTCAGCACGTGGCGTTTGGCCATGTCAGTCGGCCTGATGCCGTCTTGTCGCATACTGTCTTGCTGTATACGTATCATACCACCCATTCCAAACCTAGCTTGTCCCCTGCTACCGCGCAACCGACAAACGCCTCGTTGGCAAAATTGGCTTGGGTCAGGTGCCGGCAGCCCCTACCCCGACCTCGCGATGCAGGCGCAGCAGCAGGCCGGGGTCGCCGAAGCCTCCCGCCTTGGTCATGACATGGCAGCGCGGGTCACCATCGAGAACCCCCAGCACGACGCCTGGCTCCCATTCCGTGGCGACATCGATGAAACGCGCCCCCAGGCAGCCCAACGCCGCCATGGCAATATCGCCCCCGGTCAGAAACAGCAGCTTCACGACCGACGGCGGCCATGCGGCCACTGTCGTTGCGACACGCTCCCCCATCGCCCTGGCCACTTCGGCGGGATCGTATGCACCATCGGTTGCCCCAGGCACCAGCAGGCGTAGCGACGACGCCCCTGTCGCAAGCGGGGCATCGAGCGCCGCCTCCGGCTTCAGTTCGGGCGCACCCTGCCGCAGCCGCTGGTATTGGACGAGCGCACGCGGGCTGCGCGAACCCAACGCATAAAGGCAATGGCTAACGTCGCCAAGCGACATTAGGGGCCCACGCATCAGGCCGAAGCAGCGCTGGGCAACCGCCGCGGCCAGGCCGGCGGCCCCCACCAGCAGCCAGGCCTCCGGCTGACGGGAAACGGCATCGTAAAGGTAGGCAAGCTCCTGGGAAGTGGAGGTATCGGCCACGCAATGTTCGGCGGGCAGGTCCCGGCCAGGCGCTGCCCGCCAACGCTGCATGGCCGCTCCTGCTGCCGTGAAGGCGATGTCCAGCGGGCCGATCAGCGGGCGCGAACGGGCATCTGCCCCGTAAGCGGTGCGCGCGAGCGGCACGCCCTCCACCCAGACCTCGGCATCCCGCACCCCTCGCCCCTGGGCGGGCACGGCCGGCGCCAGCAGCAGGCGGCGACCGGTGGCGCGCGTCATGGCCAGGCTCTCGGCCAATACCTGGCCACGCAGGGTCGAGTCGATCTTCTTGAACCACACACTCGGGGCAAGGCGTGCCAGCAGTCGGGAAGCCTCGGCGACCCGAGCCGCCGCCTCCCGCTCCGACAGGTGACGCGACTCGGTATTCACCGCGATCACCGGCGGGCAATCCTCCCGCCACGCTTCGAGGCACTCTTTCAAGTACTCGTCCAGGTGCTCCAGCGCAACGAACACCCGGGTGTGGGCACCGCGGGCCGCGAAAGGCGCCGCGGCATCCAGCGCCCCGGTCAGGTCATCGGCGACGATGACGATGCGACAGCGGTTCATGCCCCCGCGCTCACGGCCAAGCGTCGGGCGTAGGCAATGGCCGCGCCCATGTTGGTGGCATCCGCCCGGCCCTGCCAGGCAATGTCGAATGCCGTGCCGTGATCCACCGACGTGCGCATGAGGGGCAGCCCCAGGCTCACGTTGACCGTGGTATCGAAGGCGATCAGCTTCACCGGGATATGCCCCTGGTCGTGATACTGGGCCACCACCAGGTCGAACTCGCCGCGGGATGCGCGATAGAAGACGGTATCGGCCGAGATCGGCCCCTGTACGTCGAAACCCCGCTCGCGCAGCGTACGCACCGCGGGCGCAATGATCCGCTCGTCCTCGTCGCCGAAAATGCCGCCCTCGCCGCAGTGTGGGTTGAGCCCGGCCACGGCGATGCGCGGCGCTGCCACACCCATGGCTTTCAGATGCGCGTTGCCCACCGCCACGGTGGCCGCGATGCGCTCCTCGGTCACCCGCTCGATCGCCCCACGCAGCGACACGTGAGTGGAAACGTGCAGCGTGGAGAGCGTTTCGGAGGCCAGCAGCATGAACGAAGAAGGCGCCTGGGTCAGGGCTGCCAGCATGCCGGTATGGCCATCGTAGAAGTGGCCGGCCGCGTGCAGCGCCGCCTTGTTCAGGGGTGCCGTGACGATGACCCGTGCGCGCCCGGCCTGTACCAGCTCCACCGCTCGCTTGACGCAGCGAAAGGCCAGGTCGCCGGCATCGGCGCCGATCCGGCCATCGGGGATCGAAGCCCCCGCGGGCACCTTCACCTCGGCCACGGTCACACTACGATCATCTCGCCCATCACCGGGCCTGGCCTCTTCCAGCGCCACGAAGTCGAGCGGCGCATCGATCAGAGCCGCGGCACGCCGATAGATCGCAGGGTCGCCCACCAGCAGGGTGCCGCCTCGTTCCTCGGGCGTCATGCCGGCCACCGCGCGGCAGATGATCTCCGGGCCGATGCCAGCGGGATCGCCCATGGTGATAGCAAGTGAGTACTCAGGGCCGGCCGTCGTCTCCCTCATGGCATCAACTGGCCTCCGTTTACCTCGATGATCTGACCGGTCACGTAGCCGCTCATGCTGTCGGTGCCAAGGAACACATAGGCTCCCACGCATTCTTCGGCGACCCCCGTGCGCCCCATGGGGATGGAAGCGGACACCGCGGCCAACTGCTCCTCGGTGGAGTGGCGAACGTGGAAATCGGTAGCGATGACACCCGGCGCCACGGCATTGACGCGGATGTTGTCGTCCATTAGCTCCTTGGCCATGTTGCGTGTCATGGTGCTGACGAAGCCTTTCGCCGAGGCATACAGGCCCGCGCCCGGGCCGCCCCCGTTGCGCGCCGCAATCGACGTGGTATGAATGATGTTGCCGCCACCGGCGCGCTTGAAGTGCGGCAGTGCGGCCCGGGAGACCATCACCACCGAGCGCACGTTGAGATCCATTACACGGTCGTAGTGCTCGTCGTCGATTTCGGCCAGCGCGACCCGCCCCAGCATGTCGCCGGCATTGTTGATCAGCAGGTCCAGGCCACCCAGCTGCTCGGCGGCCTCGTCGACGACACGCCTGGCCTCCTCGGAACGGCTCACGTCGCCCTGAACGACCACGGCCTCGCCGCCTGCCGCCCGGATGTCCTCGGCCACCGCCTCGGCCTTGTCGGCGCTGGCGTGGTAGTGCACCGCGACCCGGGCGCCCAAGGCACCCAACTGCCGCGCCACGGCGGCGCCGATACCGCGGCTGGCCCCGGTGATCAGTACCCGCTTGCCTTTCCACTCATCGAGCATCGCTGAAATCTCCCCCAGATTAGATGTTTCCACTCTTATCGCGCTGTGCGGCTGCCGATGCGGCTGGCTGTCGACCCCGCTCGGCACCTTGCGCTAGAGTGATATTTGTTTGGCATACCTGTCATACAACACGACACAGATAGCATGGTAGACGAGTCCTGGCCAAACGCCAGGCCCCTCGCAACGCCAGGCAACCCTCGCAAGGAGGCAGCATGACCACCATTACCCGAGTCGACGTGCAGGACATCCGCTTTCCCACCTCGCGCAACCTCGACGGTTCGGATGCCATGAACGCCGCGCCCGACTACTCCGCCACCTACGTCATCCTGCGCGTCGACGACGGCGGCGCCGAAGGCCACGGTCTCACCTTCACCATCGGCCGCGGCAACGAGATCGTCGTCGCTGCCGTGAATGCCCTGGCCCACCTGGTCGAGGGCCGAACGCTGGCCTCGATCACGGCCGACATGGGCGCCTTCTGGCGCGAGATCACTGGCGACAGCCAACTGCGCTGGATCGGCCCCGACAAGGGCGCGATCCACCTGGCCACCGCGGCCTTGGTCAACGCGGTGTGGGACCTGTGGGCCAAGCGCGAGGGCAAGCCCGTGTGGAAGCTGCTGGTGGACATGTCGCCCGAGCAGCTGGCGCGCTGCCTCGACTTCCGCTTCGTCACGGACGCCATCACCCCCGAGGAAGCCATCGCCCTGTTACGCCGACGGGAGGCCGGCAAGGCCGAGCGTGAAGCCGAGATGAAGCGCGACGGCTTCCCCGCCTACACCACCTCGGCCGGCTGGCTCGGCTACACCGACGACAAGGTTCGCCGCCTGGCGCGGGAGGCGCTCGCCGAGGGCTGGACCCACTTCAAGCAAAAGATCGGTGGCGACCAGGAGGAGGACGTTCGCCGTGCCGCCCTGCTGCGCGAGGAGATCGGCTGGGATAACGTGCTGATGATGGATGCCAACCAGGTCTGGGAGGTCGACGAGACGATCGCCAAGATGCGCTGCCTGGCCGAGTTCGATCCGCTGTGGATCGAGGAGCCCACCAGTCCCGACGACATCCTCGGCCACGCCGAGATCCGCCACCGCGTCGCGCCCATCGGCGTAGCCAGCGGCGAGCACTGCCACAACAAGGTGATGTTCAAGCAGTTCTTCCAGGCCGAGGCGCTCGACTACTGCCAGCTCGATGCCGCGCGCCTGGGCGGGCTCAACGAGGTGATCCTGGTGGCTCTGATGGCCGCCAAGTTCGGCGTGCCTGTCTGCCCCCATGCCGGCGGCGTCGGGCTGTGCGAATACGTCCAGCACGTCTCGCTGTTCGACTACATCGCCGTTGCGGGCAGCCTGGAGGGGCGCGTGCTGGAATACGTCGATCATCTACATGAGCACTTCGTCGATCCGGTGGTCATCGAACGCGGGCGCTACCGGGCGCCCGAGGCGCCGGGCTACAGCATCACCATGCGCCCCGAGTCACTGGCCCGGCACCGATTCCCGAATGGTGCCGCCTGGAAGGAGGAGAGCTGACATGAAGCGAGAGGCTTTTCTCGAAGCACTCGCCGCGCGCCTGGGCGAGCGTAGCGTGCGACGCAAACCCGACGACATGACCCGCTACGTGGCGGACTGGGCCGGCGACCGGCTCGGCACGCCGCTGGCGGTGGCCCGCCTCGCCTCTGCCGAGGAAGTCGTCGAGACCGTTCGCCTGTGCCGGGAACATGGCGTGCCCATGGTGCCCCAGGGCGGCCACGGCGGCCTGGTGACAGGCGCCCTGCCGCCGCCGATGGCAACGAGCTGGTGATCAGCCTGGAGCGCATGAATCGAGACGAATAAGAGAGAAGAGAGGAGGATAAGGATGCGCACAAGCTTACGGTTTCCCGTTGCGACCTGCCTGGCGCTGGCGATACATGGCACGCCGACCTTCGCTCAAGAGGCGCAAGAAGCTTGCGAGCCGAGCGAGCAGCAGCAGGCCATGCTCGAACGCGTCAACGAAGCCCGCAGTGAAGCGCGTCAGTGCGGCGATGACGAATATGAAGCGACCGAACCGCTGGAATGGAACTGTCGCCTGGCCGTGGCGGCCCAGGCCCATTCCCAGGCGATGGCTGAAGAGGAGTTCTTCGGCCATACCGGAGAGGATGACGAAGGGGTTGCCGCACGGGTGAGCGAAGCGGGTTACGAGTGGATGGCCGTGGGCGAGAACATCGCTGCCGGCCAGGCCGATGTCGAAGCCGTCATGGCCGGTTGGCTGGACAGCCCGGGGCACTGCGCCAACATCATGAGCGATAAATTCACCGAGATGGGCGCCGCCTCCGTCGAGGCCGAAGAGTCGCGCTATTCACCCTTCTGGACGCAGGTGTTCGCAGGCCCTCGATAAACACATGCCAAGCGGGCGTATCGTGCCAGCGCAGAAAGAGCAGAAAGAAGAGATGGAGCAGCGTAGCGATACGCGGAAGCGAGAAGCTGGTAATAAATAGAAGAACAAGGAACGGAACGAGAGGAAAGCGGTGCAACGGCTAACGGGAGATTCGGTCTGGACCCTCCCTGGTCCAATGGCAGAGCGGGATGAGAATCAGGGAATGTAGGCAGCGATGGCGTCGCAAGCTGCCTGCTGGGCTAACGCATGGGATTCCCAGTGGCTCAGCACTTCGTTGGTCAGGCCTTCAGCACTCTGTTGTGTTGGCATGAGGTTTCTCCTGTGTGACATCGAGAAACATCATGCCGCAGCTTTGTCGACATTTCATTAGGGTTACGACAATTTGCCCACTTGACCCAAAGATACGCCACTGTATGTCATGATTCTCACCCCTGCACCGATCAAGCGCTTGGAAAATGCTTCCATAGCTGTTTTGGTGCGTTTATTGCCTAATTCACCCTCAGACAGCTTCTACGAGCCAACGAAACAGCTTCAGGCGCACCTGATACGCCAACTTTCCCAATAGGGAAAGAATTGCGCAGCCAACAAGCCTGAAGACGCCACTTTCCCGATAGGGAAAATTTTGTTGTCATTGCCGAGTGCTCCTGCTAAATTTTCCCAATCGGGAAAATCATACAGAGCCCATCATGCCCAATGCCGCCCACCCCATCCGCAACGCAGCAACCCTCGGCCGCCTGATCCGCCAAGCGCGCAAGCAACAGGGCCTTACCCTGGAAACCCTGGCGGGCCTCTGCGGGCTGAGCATCCGTTTTCTCAGTGAGCTGGAAAATGGACGCGAGACCTGCAGCCTGGTGCGGGTGCTTTGGGTGCTCGATGCGCTGGGCATCGAGCTGACGGCGCAGCTACCCGAGGCCCAAGGCACATGAACCGCCTCGATACGCTGAGCGTATGGCGTGACGACAAGCGGGTAGGCGTGCTGTGGAGGGGCAGTGGCGAACGGCTGATCGGCTTCGAGTACGACAATGAATGGCAGGCATACGGCCACGCCATCTCTCACAGCCTGCCGCTGGAAAAGCGCACCTGGCTTCCTGAAGAGCAAACGGCTCACCGCTGGTTCGGCAACCTGCTGCCCGAAGAGCAGGCCCGCGCCGCACTGCTCAAGCGCCTGGCCATACCCGACGACGATTTCGCGCTGCTGGAAGCCATCGGCGGTGACTGTGCCGGCGCCCTGACGATCCTGCCCCCCGACCAAGTGCCGACATGCCAATGGGAAACGACACCGCTGGCGCTCGACAAGCTCGCCCAATGGGCGGCCTTTCGCGACCGCTATTCGCTCATGGGCAGCGAAGGAAGTGACCCGCGCCCGCGCCTGTCGCTGGCGGGCGCCCAGGACAAGATCCCGGTACTGGTCGAAAACGGCGAACTCAAGCTGCCCAGGGGCGCCACACCCTCTTCCCACATCCTCAAGTTCGCCGTGGACGGCCGCGACCTGATCGTGCTCAACGAGCTGTTCCTGAATACGCTGGCACGCCTGGCCGGGCTGGCCTGCCCCACCACCACGATAGGCCAGGCCGAGGGGCACCCCTATCTTCTCGTGGAGCGCTACGACAGGGCCGGCATCGGCACGCCTGAGCTACGCCGCGTTCATCAGGAAGACTTCTGCCAAGCCATGGGGCTTTCACGAATCGACAAGTACCAGGCACCTAACGGGCCACGCTTCGGACAGTGCATCGCCACGGCCCGTCAGGCTTGCCGGCCCAGCGCCGCCTCGGTCCAGCACCTGCTGCGCTGGCAGATCTTCAACGTGCTGGTCGGCAATACCGACGGCCATGCCAAGAACATCTCCCTGCTTCAGGACGAGCGCGGCCAATGGCAGGTCGCGCCCGCCTACGACCTCGTCGGCACGCTGGTACTGGGCTATCACCGCGACTTGGCCTTCTCGGTCGGCGAGCAGGTCAACTCGCAACAGCTACTGCCCCGCGACTGGCAGGCCTTCGCCAAGGAGTGCCGCTTCAGCTACCCCTTCGTGCGGCGCGAGACACTCGCGCTCGCCGCCCGCCTGCAGGAGCTGCTCGATTCCCAGGAGCTGCGGCACATCCTGACCGCTGCCGGACTGAGCGAGCGCGGCTGGCGCCGGCTTCAGCAGCAGCGCCAGCATATCCAGGCCCAGTGCCACAAGGCGCAACGCTGGTAATAGCAGCATCCGAGCCTCCCCAGGCTCGCCTTCCACGCCCCTTCCCACGCAAGCCGCCCAATAAAAAAACCCCAAGAATTTGACAAACTGCAGTGCGGTGAACTAACTATTGTATTTATTCGTATAAATACAATAATTGGACATGCAGACGCATTCACGCCATCCCCCGGAACCGGAGGATGGATACTCCCCCACCAAACAAAACAAGGGGATAGACGATGTTGAAAAACCTGCCACCACTCAAGCTCGCCCTCTACGGCGGCGTTCTCCTCGGCTTCGTCATGCTGGAAAGCCCAGCGATCATGATGGCCAACCAGATCGAGCCCATGCTGATGGGCATACCCTTTCTTTTCCTCTGGAACCTGGCCTGGTGGGCCGTCATTACAGTTCTGTTCCTGGTGGCCTACCTGACCGACTGGGGTAGCCGAACCACCAACGACAGCACCCGCTGAGGAGGCCGACCATGACCGGCAGCATCTTCATCATTGCCGCTTTCATGATCATCCCGCTGATCGTCGGGGTGGTCTCTTCACGTCAGTCACAGGAAACCAGTGAAGACTTCTTCGTCCAGGGCAGGGCCATGGGCAGCGTCGCTGTGTTCTTCACCGTTGCCGCCACCTGGTGGAGCGCCTTCGCCTTCCTCGGCTCCAATGCCACCTTCTACACCGGCGGGCCGGTCTACCTGACCGCCCTGGCCTGGAACCTGCTGTTCGGCTTCATGTACTACTGGGTCGGCAAGCGCGTCTGGTTCCTGGGTAAGCGCTTCAACTACCTGACGCCATCGGACCTGATGGGCGACTTCTACAACAGCGAAGCCCTGCGCATCGTGGTCGCCATCATCACCCTGGTCTTCACCGTGCCCTACCTGCAGATCCAGCTGACAGGCGGCGCCTACCTGATCGAGGTCGCCTCCGGCGGCGTGATCCCCTTCTGGCTGGCGGCCTTGCTGTTCTACTTCATCATCATCGTCTACGTCTGGATCGGCGGGATCCGGGCCATCGCCTGGACCGACGTCATCTACGGCGCGCTGCTGTTCTTCGGCATGATGTACGCCGGCTACTACATCTCATCCCACGTGGGCGGGCCCGGCGCCCTCTTCGCCCAGCTGCAGCAAACCTCGCCGGAGCACCTGACCATGCCGGGGCCCAACGGCAACATGGGCTACAGCATGTGGTTCTCGCTGTTCGTGATCGTGGCGATCGGCGCCTTCATGGGGCCGCAGATCTGGCTGCGCATGTACTCGGTGAAGAGCGGCCGGCTGTTCAACCTGATGCCGTTCCTGCTCGGCCTGGCCGCCTTCGCCTACTTCGGTTCGGTGCTCTCCGGCTACAGCGGCGTGCTGCTGGAGCCCGGCGTCGAGAACCCCGACCAGATCCTGCCGATCATGCTGATGAACTACGCGCCCTACCTGCTGGCCTCGCTGATCATGGCCGCTGGCGCCTCCGCTGCCATGTCCACCGCCAACTCGCAGATCCATGCGGTCTCCACCGTGGTGACCATGGACATCTACCAGCGCTACGTGAACCGCGAGGCCACCCAGGCGCGCATCGTCGGCGTGGGTCGCCTCTCGCTGGTAGGCTTCTCGCTTGTCGCCTATGTCATGGCCCTGACCGTGCCCGGCGTGCTGGTTACCATCGGCATTGCCGCCCTGGCCGGTACTGCGCAGTTGATCGTGCCCACCCTCGGCGCCATCACCTGGCGGCGTGCGCACCCCATGGGTGCCCTGTGGGGGCTGCTGGCCGGGGTCACCTGCGTGCTGGTGCTGACCTATACGCCGCTGACCAGCGCCCCGCTGGGCCTGCATGCCGGCATTTGGGGGCTGCTGCTCAATGCCGGTGTCTTCATCGGCCTGAGCCTGGCCCTGCAACGCCAGGACCGGGAGGTAGTGGAACGCTTCGCCCAGGCACGCCACGACTACGATGCCGAGTACCACCCCGAACGCCTGGACGGCAACGCCAGTCCGGCAGCCGAGACATCACCGGTACGCTGAAACGAAGAAAATCCGGGGCCTGCCACGCCAGGTCCCGGCCACGCATGGGAGATAACGCATGGCCGCACCGCCCCGCCGTCGCCAGAAACTGGCGGAACTGATCAGCGACGACATCAAGCGCTGGATCGCTACCGAGGGCCTGTCCGAAGGCGAACGCCTGCCCAACGAGAAGACCTTGATGGAACTCTACGGCTGCGCCAAGGGCACCGTGCGCGAAGCCCTCAAGATCCTCGAAGTGGAAGGGCTGATCACCCTGAAGACCGGCCCCAACGGCGGCGCCGTGATCAACATGCCGACCATGGAGCCGGCCAGCCGCATGCTGCGCAACTTCCTGCACTTCAAGTCACTGGACGGCCACCAGGTGTACCAGCTGCGCAAGCTGCTGGAGGTCGAACTGGCGGTGTCGGTGGTCGGGCGGCTCAGCGAGCTGGACCTGGCCAACCTCGAGGCGAACATGGCGGCCTGCGAACACAGCCGGCCTGACGACGAGGACCAGCGCCGCCAGCGCTTCCTCGAGCTGGAATTCCACAACCTGCTGGCCCGGGCCTGCCCGAACCCCCTGCTCGCCTTCATGTGCCGCTTCCTCAACGACATGCTGCGCGACCTGGTGGTAGTCAAGAAAGCCTACGTTCCCGAGCGCAGGCAGTTCGACGAGGCCAACCACTGCTACCACCGCGAACTGGTGGCCGCCTACCGGGCACAGGACAGTGAACGCGTGCGCGCCCTGATGCAGGAACACATGGAAGATGCCGAACACCACATGTCGGCACTGGAGGCCGAAATGGCCGCCCAGATGCTCGTCGATCCGAATGGCTTCGGTGAACTGACCCAGGAGTCGCCGCTACGGCAGTTCACTCCGGTGCGATAGCCCGATACGTGAACCCGACGCGAGAGCCCGCCGACCACGACACAGGAAACGCTATGTCACTTTCTCAGACCCAAGCTCACACGCAAGCCCAGACCGCACCGCAGCTCGACCAGCTGCGAACCGACAGCGACCGCCTGTGGCAGGCCCTGATGGACCTGGCCAGGCTCGGCGCCACCCCCAAGGGCGGGGTCAACCGTCAGGCCCTGACCGAGCTCGACCGGCAGGCGCGCGACCTCTTCATCGAGTGGTGCCGCGCCGAGGGCTGCAGCATTCGTATCGATAACATCGGCAATATCTTCGCCCGCCGGCCGGGGCAGGACATCAATGGCCCCGCAGTGGTCACCGGCAGCCACCTCGACACCCAGCCCACCGGCGGCAAGTACGATGGCTGCTTCGGCGTGCTGGCCGGGCTGGAGGTGATTCGCACCCTCAACCAGCACGACATCCAGACCCGCTCGCCCATCGAAGTCGTTGCCTGGACCAATGAGGAAGGCTGCCGCTTTCCCCCCTGCATGATGGGTTCGGGCGTGTTTGCCGATCAGCTCGCGCTGGACAAGATGCTCGCCCAGACCGACGCCGAAGGCACCACCGCCGCCGACGCGCTGGATGCCATCGGCTACCGCGGCAGCGATATGGTTTCGCCGAGCGAGATCAAGGCTTACTTCGAGGCTCATATCGAGCAGGGGCCGATCCTGGAGGACACCGCCAACACCATTGGGGTGGTGATCGGTGCCCTGGGCCAGAAATGGTTCGACCTCACACTCACCGGGGTCGAGGCCCACGCCGGCCCCACGCCCATGGCCCTGCGCAAGGACGCCCTGATGGGCGCCGCGGAAGTGACCCTGGCCGTCAACCGCATCGCCAACGCCCATCAGCCCCACGGGCGCGGCACGGTGGGCGTAATGAACCTGCATCCCGGCTCGCGCAACGTCATTCCCGGCCAAGTGAAGATGACCGTGGACCTGCGCCACCTCGAGCCCGAAACTCTCGATGCCATGGCCGCTGAACTCGAAGCAACGATCACGGAGATTGGCCAGCGCCATGGCCTTGCCGCCGAACTCACCCCCGCCGCCGACTTCGCTCCCGAGCACTTTGACAAAAGCTGCGTCGGCGCAGTGCGCCAGGCCGCCCAACGACTCGACTGCCCGCACATGGATATCGTCAGCGGCGCCGGTCACGATGCGATCTTCGTCAATCGCGTTGCCCCGGCCGCGATGATCTTCGTGCCCTGCGAGAACGGCATCAGCCACAACGAGATCGAGAACGCCACCCCCCACGATCTGCACAGCGGCTGCAATGTTCTGCTGCATGCCATGCTGGATGTCGCCGGGGTCGTCGACGCCGGCAAGGAGTGAGCCGACCATGACACACGCTCACCTTCCCAGCGATCTTGCCACGCTCACGGCCAGTAAGGCGCTGGCCCTGTTCAGGTGCAAGGCGCTCTCTCCGGTAGAGCTGACAGCAGACTGCCTGGCCCGTATCGAACGCCACCAGCCCAACCTGAACGCCTTCGCCCACGTGGCAGCGGAACAGGCCCTGGATGCCGCCCGCGCTTCGGAAAGCCGCTGGCTGGCCGGCACGCCATGCGGCCCGCTGGACGGCATTCCCACCACCATCAAAGACCTGACCCAGACCCGCGGCATGCCGACCCGCCTGGGCTCGAGTACCAGCGACTCAGACGGGCCATGGGAGTCCGACGCTCCTGTCAGCCGACACCTGCGTGAAGCCGGTGCCGTGCTCATCGGCAAGACCACTTCACCGGAATTCGGCTGGAAGGGAGTGACCGACAACCCCCTCCACGGCATCACGCGCAACCCCTGGGATACCCGCCTGACCCCAGGAGGTTCCTCCGGCGGCGCGGCAGCCGCGGCGGCACTCAACCTCGGCATGCTCCACCAAGGCAGCGATGCCGGCGGCTCGATCCGCATACCCTGCAGCTTCACCGGCACCTTCGGCATCAAGCCCACCTTCGGCTGGGTACCGCAGTGGCCGGCAAGCATCATGAGCACCCTCTCGCACCTGGGCCCCATGACGCGCAGCGCCGAAGACAGCGCCCTGATGCTCAGCGTGCTGGCCCAACCAGACGCGCGAGACGGCCATCTCGGCAACCCCGCACGTTGCGACTGGCTGAGCCCGCCGCCGCCGAACCTGAAAGGGTGGCGCATCGCCTACAGCGCCGACCTAGGCTACGCGAAGGTCGCACCCGATATTGCCGAGCGAGTCGAACAAACCGTCGGGCTGCTCCGCGAACTCGGCGCTACGGTCGAGCGGCTCGATCCCGGCTTCGACGACCCCCGCCGCACCTTCGATACCCTCTGGTTCGCCGGCGCCTCGCAGCTACTGGAACGGCTGGACGAGCGGCAGCAACGGCAGCTCGACCCCGGGCTTCTGGCCATTGCCCGTCGCGGCCAGGACGTTTCCCTGGGCGACTACCTGGCGGCCTGCCGCGAGCGCGAGCGGCTCACCGCCCACATGGCCGAGTTCCACCAGCGCTACGACCTGCTGGTCACGCCCACCCTGCCGATCTCCCCCTTCGAAGCCGGCCGCGACGTACCCGCCGAAGGCGGCTACGGCTCCTGGGTGGACTGGACCCCCTTCAGCTACCCCTTCAACCTCACCCAACAGCCGGCTGCCTCGATACCCTGCGGCCTCGATGCCCATGGGCTACCCGTCGGTCTTCACCTGGTCGGTCCAAAATTTGAGGACCAAAAGGTGATCCAGGCAGCGCGCCTGCTCGAGCCGCACCTGCCCAGGCTCGAGCCGCCCGGCCTCCGCGCCTCCTAGCCAATTGCGGAAGGCCAGTACAAAAGCAAAGCGCCAGGCATCTGCCTGACGCTTTGCTTGCCCGCTACCTCAACGCAATTTCACCCCCCATCCTCCCCCACATAGGTCAGGTTGGTTTCCCAGCTCTTGCTGCTGACCTGAATGGCGGCCTGCACGCCCTCGCGATCTCCTTTGACGAACGCCTGGTAGATCGCCTTGTGATCCTTCAACGCCACGTCGGGTAGGGTCTGCATCGAGGTTTCGAGTGCGGCTTCGATCAGCTGCAGCAACGTCTCGCCGACGCGAATCGTCATCGGGTTGTGGGTGGCGTGCAGGATGGCGCGGTGAAACGCCACGTCGTGTCGCGCGGTCTGCTCACCGTTGGCGATGGCCGCCTCCATGTCGTCGATGGCCTGCCGGATTCGTGCGTGATCTTCCGGGGTGGCATTGCTCATCGCCTGCAGGGTGTAGGCGGGTTCGAACATGCGGCGGAACTCCAGCACGTCGCGGGTCATGCCGCGGGCGAGGATCATCCCGAAGGCCATGGGGTCGACGATCGGGTCGCCGGGCTCACGCCGAATCACGGTGCCCTGCCCTCGCCGCACCTCCACTATGCCAATGGCCTGGAGCATCTTGATCGCTTCGCGAACGCTGGATTTACCGATGCCCAGGCTATGCGTGAGTTCGCTCTCGGAAGGCAGAAAATCTCCCGGCTTGAGTTCGCCACGAATCAGCGCGCTCTTGATTCGCTCGAGGAGCTGCATGGCGACCGAGCTTCGCTCGATGGAGCCTCCAAACGGTTCGGTCGGTATGGCTTGGGTCGTGAGCTGACGTTTCAAACTCATTGGCGTCTCTGTCTTGTCGTTGCGATTCAGTCTATCAATACCAACCGAAACAGAAAGTTATGGCTCTTGCTCTCATGCTTCCCGCATCGAACGGGAGTATGAATTGTCTCGCGCTCTTGCACATTGGGCAAATCTTTGCCTAGCATAGCACACAGACGACAGACATCTGATGTCTCATGACACATGTCGCTCTGCCATCCCTCGACCGACCGGCACAAGATGAGCAGAGGCAAGACGAGCGAGCACAATGACAAGAAATAGAATCGTCGTACTGACCACCGGTGGCACCATCGCCAGCCAGCCTGATGACTCCGGGCGCAACCGTTCCGGTGCCCTCCAGGGCGATGTCCTCATGGCCCAGGTCAGCCTGCCGCACGACTTCGAGCCCAGGGTCGAAGTCCGCTCCGTGTTGCAGAAGCCCAGCAACGCCATGACCTGCGACGACCTGCTGCTGCTTCGTGAACATTGCCAGGCGCTTGCCGAATCCCCCGACGTATGCGGCGTGGTCATCACCCACGGCACCGACACCCTCGAGGAAACGGCCTATTTTCTCGACATCACCCTACCCGGCCAGTTGCCCATCGTACTCACCGGCTCCCAGCGCGCCCCACACGAACCCGGTACGGATGCCTTTCGCAACCTGGCCGACGCCCTGCAGGTGGCAGCGGCCCCGCAGGCTTCGGGGCTAGGCGCCCTGGTGGTGTTCAACCAATCGATCTACGCAGCCAGGCAAGTGCGCAAGGTCAGCACGTTCCAGGTGAACGGCTTCGCCGCGCCCGAAACCGGGCCGCTCGGCTACGTCGACGGCGCGAGAATTCGCTTGTCGACTCGCCCCATCCGGCCATTGGCCAGTGCTGTAGCCATCGGCGCGACATTGCCACGGGTCGATATCCTGCCCGCCTATCTCGGCGCTTCACCGAGCATGATCGATGCCGCGGTAGAGGCAGGTGCCGTGGGGCTGGTCATCGATGGCCTGGGGCGCGGTCATGTACCGCCTGACTGGGTTCCCAGCGTGGCAAGAATTATCGAGCGCGGCGTCCCGGTAGCCGTGGTCAGTAGTTGCCCCAGCGGGCCCGTGCACCAGGCATACGAGTTCATCGGCAGCCTCGCCAGCCTGGAATCGATCGGTGCCCTGCCGGTATTCGACCTCAGCGCACGCAAGGCACGCCTGGCGCTCTCGGTACTCCTCGCATCGCCCAGCCAGCAAGGGCTGGCAGCGAGGATGAAGACCCTACTGAACTAAGCCAGGGCCGAACGCACGCGTGACGCGCTCGGCCCAGGCAGGACTGCTCGCCCAGTCCAGCAAGACCCGTACGGCGTACGGCAGGCACCAGGAATCGGTGCCGATCTCTACGCAGCTAAAGCAACAGGAACCATTCAAGCAATACAAGACAAGGCAGTCCCCACCATCCATGAGGTGACGAAATGAAAAACAAGATGAGAAGGGTTTCACTCATAGCGGCTATCGCTGCGGCATCCTTAGGTTTGGGGCAGGCCCAGGCCGCCGAGTACACCTTCAGCTTCGCCCACGTGCTGATCGAAGATACCCCGAACGGCCAGGCCGCCTTGCGCTTCAAGGAAGAGGTGGAAGAGAAGTCCGACGGCAGGATCCAGATCAACGTACTGCCTGCTGCCCAGGTCGGCGGCGACGTGGAAATCATCGAACAGATCCAGATGGGCCTGGTAGACATCGGCATTCCGCCTACCGCCACCCTGGGCAACTTCGAACCGCGCATGCAGATCCTCGACCTGCCCTTCCTGATCGCCGATTACGACGCCATGGTCCAGGTGCTGGACGGCGACGTGGGTCGCGAGATCCTCGATACGCTCAGCGAGCACAACATGCACGCGGTGAATTTCTGGGGTGCCGGCTTCCGTCACATGACCAACAACGAGCGCCCGATCGAAGGCCCCGAGGACCTGGAGCGAATCCGCATGCGCACCATGCAGGCGCCGATCATCATCTCCACCTACGAAAACTTCGGCGCCAACGCCACCGCCATGGCCTTCACCGAGGTATACAACGGCCTGCAGCAGGGCGTGGTGTCGGGGCAGGAGAACCCGCTGGCCAACATCTACACCATGCGCTTCCACGAAGTACAGGACTACCTCTCGCTGACCAACCACGCCTATCACGCCTATGCTGCGGTGATCAATCAGGACGCGTGGGACTCCCTGCCCGAAGACCTGCAGGAGGTCATGACTGAAGCCTTCAATAACGGCCGCACCGCTTCGCGCGAACTGACCCTGCAGGACGAGGAGACGATTCTCGAAGCCATCCGCGACGAGATCGCCATCAACGAGATCACCCCCGAGGCACGCGAGGCGTTCATCGAGGCCAGTATGCCGGTGCACCAGGAGTACGAAAGCGTGGTGACCACCGAACTGCTCCACAAGGTCTACGACGAGGTTGGCATCAGCTACTGATGCCGTGAGTGCGGGCTCCCCGGGCCAGGCGTCATCGCAACCGCTGCGCCCGGCGCCCGCACGCATAGCTCACCCCAGCGTCCTCCTACGGATGGTCCAGCCATGTTCGATGCGCTCAACAAGGTTCTCGATTTCCTGGAGAGCGTGGCGATGGTCGTGTTCATGTCGATCGCCACCGTCCTCACTGCCGTCCAGGTCGTCTACCGCTACGGCTTCAACAGCTCGCTGTTCTGGGTCGAGGAAGTCGTCATCTACTCCATCATCTGCATGAGCTTCGTCGGCGCCAGCATGGGGGTCCGGCATGGCGTGCACATCTCCGTCGACGTGCTCAACGCCTTCGCCCCACCGGCCGTCAACCGCTGGCTGCACATCATCGCGGCCCTGCTCGGCATCGCCTTCGCCGGCTACCTGACCTATTACGGCTTCCAGCTCTACTTCAACACCCTGGGGCGTGGCCAGCTCACTGCCGCCCTGCGCCTGCCCATGGCCTGGTTCTACCTGCCCATCGGCATCGCCGGCATATTGCTGATCCTGCGCTACCTGTGGGTGATTCACGAAGCCTGGAACAAGCCACCGGTCAGCCTCGCCGAAGAGCTCGCCGCCGAAAAAGACAAGCTCGTCTGACGCCTGGAGTTCCTATGATTACGGCTCTGCTTCCCCTCTTCTTCGCGGTGCTGCTGCTGGGGCTGCCCATCTTCGCCGCACTGGCCTTTGCCGTGTTCCTGGCCATCGACTTCTTCGGCACCACGAATCCCGTCATCGTGCCCATGCGCATGTTCACGGGGATGAACAATTTCTCGCTGATGGCCATTCCCTTTTTCATCCTGGCCGCCGAGCTGATGCGTATCGGCGGGCTCTCCAACCGCCTGATCGAGCTGGCCAAGGCGCTGGTCGGCTGGGTGCCAGGCGGCCTCGCGGCAGCCACCGTGCTCTCGTGCCTGCTGTTCGGCGCCATCTCGGGCTCCAGCCCCGCCACCGTGGTGGCCATCGGCTCGATCATGTTCCCCGCCCTGGTAGCGGCCGGCTACGACAAGCGCTTCGCCATAGGCCTGATCGCCACGGCCGGCACCCTGGGGCCCATCGTGCCGCCCAGCATTGCCCTGATCATCTACGGCTCGGTGACCGGGACCTCGGTGGGCCGGCTGTTCGCCGCGGGCCTGCTGCCGGCCATCCTGATCGCCTCGCTGCTGACCGCCTACTGCATCGTCTACGCGTCGCTCAAGGGCTACTCACGCTCGCCCTTCCCTTCGCTGCGTGAAATCGCCACGGCGTTCAAGTCGGCCGCCTGGGGCCTGGGCCTGCCGGTCATCCTGCTGGGCGGCATCTACAGCGGCATCTTCACGCCGACCGAGTCCGCCGCCGTGGCCTGCGTGTACGGCCTGTTCGTCGGCATGGTGATCTACCGCACCATCGGCTGGCGTGAACTCCTCAGCACCCTGCGCAACTCCGGGCTGACCTCGGCCACGCTGTTGTTGATTACCGCCGGTGCCTCGGCCTTCTCCTGGCTGCTCGCCATTACCGGTACGCCGACCCAACTGGCAAGCCAGGTACTCTCGCTGACCGACCAGCCCGTCCAGGTCATGGCACTGTTCAACCTGGTCATGCTCATCGCCGGGTTCTTCCTCGACAGCGCCTCGGCCATCATCGTGCTCTCGCCACTACTGCAACCCATCGCCGCTCAGGTCGGCGTCGACCCGGTTCACTTCGGCATCATCACCCTGGTCAACTTTTCGGTGGGCATGATCACCCCGCCCGTGGGGCTCAACCTGTTCGTTGCCATGGCGATCTCGAAGATGTCGCTGATCGAGGTGTTCAAGGCGTGCATCCCACTGATCGTGATGATGTTCATCGCCCTGATCATTCTCACCTACGTGCCCTGGCTCAGCACCTGGGTGCCCTCGCTGATCTATTGATACACCAAGCGAAGAGGAGTCCTGACCATGACACTGGCCGAACGCCTCGATGGCGACCGCTTCTGGGCCGACCTGCTGGTCCAGGCCCAGATCGGTGCACTCGAGCCCCGGGGCCTGCGCCGCCTGGCGCTGGACGACAACGACAACCGCGCCCGCCTATGGCTGATCGAACAGGGCAAGGCGCTTGGCTGCCGCGCTTTTCATGACGCCATGGGCAACGTCTACCTGCGCCGGGAGGGCAGCGCCCCCAACCTGGCACCGCTGCTCATCGGCAGCCATCTGGACAGCCAGCCCAGCGCCGGCAGCTACGACGGCACGCTGGGCGTGGTCGCCGGGCTGGCGGTGCTGCGCACGCTGCAGGAGCGGGGCATCGAGCATGAGCGCCCCGTCGAAGTGGTGGCCTGGACCAACGAAGAAGGCGCGCGCTTCGCCCCCGGTGCTTCCGGCTCCTCCTGGTTCGCCGGCCAGCGCGGCGCCGAAGCCATTCTCGAGACCCGCGACGACGACGGCATTCGCTTCGGCGATGCCCTGAAGCGCTGCCTCGCCCTGCTCGAGGAAACCGAGGGCACCACCTTTCGCCCCGAGCCCTACGTGCCCCACGCCTTCCTGGAACTGCATATCGAACAGGGCCTGGCGCTGGAGAGCCTCGGGGTACCGGTGTGCGCCGTCAGCGGCATCCAGGGCGTGAACTGGTACGACGTAGAGGTTCACGGCCAGGCCAACCATGCCGGCACCACGCCGGAAACGGCGCGCCGCGACGCCTTCATGGGTGCCCATGCGCTGATCGGCGCGCTCAAGGCAGCCGTCGCCCAGCACGACGACCAAGTGCGCTTCACCATCGGCAAGTTCACTGTGGCGCCCGGCTCCACCAACACCATTCCCCAGCGTGCCAGCTTCACCATCGACCTGCGCCACCCCAGCCAGGCCGTACTCGACGAACTCGATGCCGCCTTTCATGAACTGGCCGAGCATCAGTGGTCGGGCTGCGGCGCCAGCCTGAAAGTGGCGTCTCGGGTGGCCCCGGTCGACTTCGACCCCGCGCTGGTGGAAATCGTGGATAACGGTGCCAAGCACTACTGCCCCAGCGCGCCACGGCTGGTTTCCGGCGCCTTCCACGACGCCATTCACCTGGCACGGGTATGCCCCACCGCGATGCTGTTCACCCCGTGCCGAGAAGGCATCAGCCACCACCCCGACGAACATATCGAACGCAACGACGCCGAAATCGCCGTGCGCGCCCTGGCCAGTGCGGTTGAAAATGTTCTGTTAAAAGGAGAACGAAAATGACAACCATCGCCGACGCCGTCGCCGCCCGCGGCCTGACCTTGCCGCCGATACCCGAGCCCCGCGGCACCTTCCGCCCCTGGTCGCGGCTGGGCAACCAGCTGTTCCTGGCCGGTCAGATCTGCGAGCGCGGCGGCGAGGTGCTCTACCCCGGCAAGGTCGGTGCGGAATTCGACCTCGAAACCGGCAAGCTGGCCGCCCAGGCGTGCGCCCTCAATCTGCTGGCATCGCTCAGCGACGCCGTGGGTGGCGACATGTCTCGTGTGGTTCGCTGCGTACGCATGAACGGTTTCGTCAACGTGGCCCCCGGCTTCCACGACGTGCCGCTGGTGATCAACGGCGCCTCGGAGCTGTTCATCGACCTGTTCGGCGAGGAGAGCCGCCACGCCCGCACGGCAATCGGCGTCGCCACGCTGCCCGGCAACGCCGCCGTGGAAGTCGAATCGATCTTCGAGATTCGCGACTGATACACCACAAGGAGACGCGCCATGCCCCCTTCCCCCCTGCTGGCACCACTACGCGAGCAGTACGCCGACCTGCGCAGCGGCAAGCTGAGCGCCGTCGCACTGGCCGAAGCCGCCTGCGAGGCGTATCGCCACCGCGGGCAGCACGACAACGCCTACCTGACCTGGCAAGGCGAGGCTGCGCTGGCCTTCGCCTTCGACGCACTGGACGGTGTCCTCAGCCCGAAGCCGGCCCACGTGCCAGCCGCCCCCGCGCTTGCCGATCTCACCTTCGGCGTGCCGCAGCGCTTCTTCTGGGACGACTGTAGCCCCGGTATCGCCACAACCGTGCAACGCGCCATCCATCAGTTGGAAACTGCCGGTGCGCGTCTGGTAACGCTGGAGTTGCCCCATACCGACGAGGCCTACGAACTGTTCCAGAAAGGAGGCGTAGCCGCCTCGGAACTGGCCGCCTTCCTCAATACCGAGCTGCCCCACATGATCGAGGGGTTAGACCCCAACGTGGCGGCCCGCATACGCGCCGCCGACGACATCCCGGCCTGGGAGTACGTGCGCCGCCGCACGTTACTCGACAAACTCTACCGGGCCGCCGCCGAGTGCATGGGTCAGGTGGACGCCGTGCTGACCCCCACCGTGGCGATCACCCCGCCCACGCTGGAGAGCCTGGAGCCGGAAGGGGCCTACGCCAAGGCCAACATGAAGGCGCTGCGCAATACCGTGATGGCTAACTTCATGGGCCTGTGCGGCCTGACGCTACCGGTCGGCCGCGACGCCGCCGGCTTGCCCGTGGGGCTGCAGGTCCTGGCCGGCCCGTGGCAGGATGCGCGCCTGTTGGCCATCGGCCAGGCCATCGAAGCCGAGCTGGGCTGCGGGCTCGAGATACTGGGAGAGCCATTGGCACCTTGAACGATGTGCCCGGCATCGCGACCATGAACTAGGCTTGGCAGCCAAGTGACACACAAGCAACATAAAAAATGAGCATTAAGATGCTCATTTTTTATGTTGTAGAGAAAAACTGAGCAGTATAATGCTCGTTATCCTGAGAATCGGCAATAATTGAGCATCACCCTGGAAAGCCGCCTGCAACGCTGGAGCCTGCTATGACCTGGAGCACGCCATGAAACGGCGCGAACTTACACCGGACGAACGCGAACAAAAGCTGCTGGAGGTGGCGGGCCATCTGCTGGCCGAGGAGATCAGCGAGGGCGAAGCCTTGCGCTTCCTGCGGCGCGACGTGCTGGGGCTCTCACAGGAGACCTATGCCAAGCTGGTCGGCATCAGCCGCCGCACCCTATCCGACCTGGAACGAAACCGCGCCAACATGACGCTGGACGCCATGAATCGCGTTTACCGCCCGCTGGGTTTGCGGGTGGGCTTGCTGCCGCGCCAGCCTGAGCTGCTCGAGCGCGCCATACACCCTGCCGGCTTTAACTAACTTACGAGCCAAATCACACACTCGTTAGTTAAACCCTCCTACTCCGCCGCTTCGCGCTTGCGCACCACGTCGATCTTGTGCTGCTCGCGGGTCCACTTGCTGGGGCTTGTCGATGTACTGGAAGCACTCGTTGGTGAAGTTGCCCTGGTTGCAGGTGGTGCGGTAGCAAGCCGTGGGCACTTCATCGCGGGGCAGCACGCTCGGGAATGGTTAGTCTCTCGTTGGGAAAGAGGTAATGGAAGGGATAGGCGGCCAGCTTGGTCACGTTGGCCAACAATTTCACGACTCTGGCGAAAGCCAGTACACCAAGTTCTTAACCCGATTTCCCTCAGCTAACCGAATGCCAGGCACGGCCCGGCTCATGAAAGCCCATGCACTAGCACGCCGCCAGCCTCACCAAGCGAAAAATAGTCTGGATATTCCAGGCATCCCCCTAGCAGAAACGCTCGACACAGCCGCCATTGCTCGGCGCTGCCCTCAGGTTCCGGCACAAACGATGCTGCGTGAGCTCAATTTATCTCCAACCAGGCCGATAGTGTTCTTGCGAGCATCCGCTTGTTCCATTCTCACTCAGTACAGGCGCCATCTTGATGAAGACACCTTTTCTTATCAACCCATTGTTTCGTAAAACATTGCTGGCTGCCGCCTGCGGCCTGGTCAGCCTGGCGGCAGCCAGCGCCGCCCAAGCTGGCAGCCTGACCGAGTTCACGCTGACAGATGGCCACCCCAACGTTGGCACCATGTCGATCAACTGGGCCAACATGAGCACCACCAACCTGCGTGACGTGCCTCTGACCTCGGGTGTAAACTCCTTCAACTACGTGGGTCAGGAACTCATCGTCAATACGGGCGGTGAATACCTGCTTGGCCAAACAGCCGCGCCAGTAGATACCGTGCTGCTCATCTATCAGGGCTCTTTCAATCCTGCACAGCCCAGTAACGGCTGGCTGACGGGTAATGACGACAAGGCTGGCCAGATCGACGGGAACAGTATCACGGCGGATCTGGACGCAGCCAACATCACTTTTGCAACATGTGGCGGTTCTGAAACGCGTTGCCCAGCCTTGAAGCTCAACCTCGACGGCGGCACGCGCTATACGGTGGTCATCACCACCTACAATCAGGGTATCGAACTCGGCTTTCCGCAATCGTTCTTCGTCTATGGCCCCGACTTCATCGTGGTGGTGCAAGCGGGCGGCAACTTCGAGACGCCGGTGAAAGGGCAAGTCAACCAGTCGGCAGGTGCTTACCTCGATCGGGTCGTCAGCGAGCTCGGCCTGCGCGACCCCAACAGCCCCCTGCTCCAGGCGCTAACGGCGCTCTCCGCCATGGACGACACGCAACGCGCCCAGTTCGTCGAAAGCATGAGCTCGAACGTTTCACGCGGCGGCGTTCGCGATGCCACCACGAACGCGGGGCGCACCATGCTCAATACCGTAGGCAAGCGCTTTGCCAGCACCGGGCTGGGCGGCCAGATGAGCGCCGGCCAGTTGGCTCCAGCCACCTTCGCCGGAATGGCTGTCGAGCGTCAGCAGCATAGCGCTGTCATACCGGGCATGGCACCCGACAACGACCCGCGAAGTAGCATCCTGCAGTATGGCGACCACGACTCGGTGGAGGGCTTGCTCGGCCTGGCCTCCCAGTTTTCGCACCAAGGAAGCTCCCGGGTAGGCCACAGCAGCAGTTGGGCCGAAGGCTTCGTCAGCCGTGGTAGCGGCGACGACTACGACTACCGTACCCACGGCGCCCTGTTCGGCATGGATCGACGTTTCGACGAACACTGGCTGGGTGGGCTGTTCATCGGCGTCGGCCAGGGTCGGGTACAGAGCGACGATGCCGCCAATGCTCGAACCGAGATCGACAGCGTTACCACTGGCGTGTACACCGCGCGCCGGCAGGGCAATGTCATCCTCGACGCTACCCTGCTTGCCGGCTTCAGCGACAACGAGCATCGTCGCGAAGTGGCCGGACTGGCCACCGAGGTGGTGAAAGGAAGCAACCGGGGCGAAGAAGTGACCCTGGGGCTGGGCGCCAGCTACGTGATCGAACGAGGCGATGGCCTGGAGCTGGTACCGCACGCCCGCCTGATGCACAGCTGGCTTCACCAGAGCGCCTACGAGGAAAGCGGCGATTCGGCGTTCACCATGTCCTACGGCTCTCAGCGCCAGCAAGTGTGGCGCACCAGCCTGGGTCTGGATGCCGGGCAGCTACTGCGCCAAACCGAGAAGACGTCCATCCTGTGGACCGGCGGCCTGGCCTGGAGCATGCGCACACACTCCGGCGGCAGCACCCACGCCACGCTCAGCGCCGATACTACCGGCGACAGCTTCGTCATCTCGCCCGACAATCGCACGGTGCACTCTGCCGATATCAATAGCGGCCTGCGCTGGGAGAGAGAGCTGAACGGCAACAGCAGCTTAGCGTTCAGCGGCAGCTACGAAGGCTCATTCTCGAGCCGTGAAACCGAGCATGGAGCACGCCTTACAGTAGGCTACCACTGGTAATAGAAAGCCGTGCATGACCAGCCCTTGGCGATACCTCGTATCGTCACGGGCTGAACATCACGCGAGGTTAGCCGTGCACGGCATAACCTGCCAAGCTGAACGGCCATGAACCGCATGCCTACCTGAAAGACGTGCTGGCTCGGTTGCCAACCCGGAAAGCCAGCCAGATTCACGAACTTCTGCCTCAGCACTGGCAGCCAGGCGACTGATCACTCGCAAGGGTGATGGCCAGCCGCTAACGCAAGCTCGGCTTGCAATAGCCTTCGGCCAGGTCAAGCCACCCTACTCCGCCGCTTCGCGCTTACGCACCACGTCGATCTTGTGTTGCTGACGAGTCCACTTGCCCTGGGGCTTGTCGATGTACTGGAAGTACTCGTTGGTGAAGTTGCCCTGGTTGCAGGTAGTGCGGTAGCAAGCCGTGGGCACTTCGTTGCGGGGCAGCATTTGGTTGAACACACCAGGCCCGGTCAGCTCGAAGATGTTCTTGTCGGACTCGTTCTCGATGTTGGCCAGAATGGCCTTCGCGATACGCCCGATGTGAGGGTTATCCGGCTTGCTGGCGATGAAGTAGTTGCTGATTTCGCCCCGCCGGGTGGTGATGTAGAGCTCATCCATTTCAGGCTTGACGATACGCGCCAGCGGCCACACCGCGTGCCCGTCGATATCCATGTACACCCCGCCGTGCTTCTGCAATACCAGCACCCGCCAGAAATCGGCCTGGGCCGCCCCCACCTGCAGGCGTGAATAGGCATCGAAGATCTCCGCCGGGTAGTTCTCCTTGATGAAGGCCGCCCGCGCCTCGGTGATCATGAAGCGATATTCGAAGCCCGGCGCCATCAGGCGGTTGAACAGGTAGTTGAGGTAGACCGGCAGCGTGGCCTTGTCGGTGAAGTTGGTCTGCCAGATGATGCGCGGCACCTTGGCCTCGGCCGCACGCTTCGATCTCCACCAGGGCGCGGCGCGCTCGGGGATGGTGAAGCGCTTGTCAGGGAAAACGAAGTGGAACCCGTAGGAAGCCAGCTTAGTGATGTTGGCCAGCAGTTTTACCGCCCTGGCGAAGACCAGCACACCGATGTTGTTCACCCACTTCCCCTTTTCATGGATACCCCAGCTACGACACCCCCCAACCCACCCGGTTCCGGGAAGCCAATAAGCTACCATGCCAGCTTCCTCCTCAACGGTGAAAATAAACTGATTTTTCAACGTATTCAGGCCATCAGGCAAATAGGATTCGGCGACAGCGGGCCAACCGTAGCGGCGCTTCAGGAACTCATGGAGCGATGCGCGATAGCGCGTTTCATCAACGCGGCTGAGCAGGATCGCCAAGAGCCGTAGTGAAGGCGTGAAGCTCCCTCTCGACAAGCGTCCAATCGAGCCGATTCACATCGATTGGCACGCCGGGCTCGGCCATGAGATTCACCGAGCCGGGATGAACACTGCCCCAATGGATCACATCCACTGGGGTGGGCACGAATAGAACCATGGATGGCACGGCAAGGCCATCCGCCAAATGCACCGTGGCAGTACTGCCGCTCACCAGCCCATCGGCACGTGCCAACAAGGCGATGTTGTCATAAATGCTGCGGGTGTCCGGAAAGAAGAAGCAACGTGACTTGGGCCACCCCGCGGTGATGGCCTCGATTTCCCGATCCCAGCCCGGCGCCGTAAGCAGGCAAATATCGTGGTCAGGCAGCCGCTCGCACAGCATCTCGATCAACCGTAGCGTCGTCAGGGGGGCCAGCGTCTTGGCGCGCCCCTTGCTGAATGGGTTGATGGTGACAAACGGCCGGGGGCGTACGGCCAGGAAAGCCGCTACCGCCGCCTCACTCTTTTCCTCACGCGGCACGATGTAGCGCTTGTCCGGCTGGGATACACCGCAACGCTTGAGAAGCTCGCAGTACTTGTCTTCCATATGCAGGCCCGCGGTGGCCTGGCCAAGCTTCAGGTCGATCAGGCCCACCGTATCGTCGAGTCCCGAGCGATAACGCGCATCCAAGCAATGCAACAGGTAGATACTGCGCGAACTCAACAGGGTAGAGAAGTGCACAGCGAGATCGACGCGGCCTATCTTGCTGGCCAGAGCACGTATCTCACGCCTGCTGGGACGCTTGCGCGATTCATGCACGACATCCACCCCAAGGTGATCGCGAAACAGCGATGCCATATCCCGGGTGGTGATCACCTCTATGGATATGGGCCCCAGCTTGCGCAGCTCTCGGCACATGAAGGAAAAGATGACAGAGTCACCCCACTTGGCGTCCCAGCGTACAAAGACGATACGGCGAATATCACGCACCTGCTCTACAGCAGGCATGGGCCTGTCGTAGAGCCGCCGACTCAAGGCCCGCCGGCTGTCATCGCGAAAGGCCCGGATACGGTTGATCAGTTCACGCATGTTGCATGACTTCCCTGTCATATTGTCTGGTCAGCAAAAGTTCATAGTCGCGATGGTGCAGAAAAATCACACGCAGGCTGCAGGATGAATCAACTTGATGGCTCAGCGGATTGCGGTGCGGCAAACCTGGCATAACTTCGGTAAGCGCCCCACAGGATGGCCAACAAGAAGGCAAACATCATGACACCGCTATTATGGGCCATGAAAACCTGTGACAAGCCAAAATCGATATACGCCACACAAAGCATGACGCCGGCCAACGCCAGGGCACGGTGTTCGAGACTGCTGTAGGCCATGCCGTGCGCAAATAGACGCATGGGAATAAGATACAGCGCCAGGAGAGCAGCGAGCCCCACGATACCGCGTTTGGCAAGAGCTTCGATGAATTCATTATGGGCATGCCCGTAGATCAACACGCCCGGATCAATCACGCCCTCATCGGCCAAGGCCTGCATACCGTGCTGATAGCCGTTATCGCCCCACCCTACAATCGGCTTCTCGAGAATGAGATGGGAAGCGCCCTTCCACATCTCGAACCGCGCCCCCAGGGAACTCGTCCGGCTCTCACCGGAGACATACTCGGACACATCCTCGAAAGCCTTGTGCACGCGAGACTGAACACCGGTATCCGGAATGGCATAGACCGTCGCGGCCCCAACAACGACTCCGGCAAGTACGGCAATCTTGACGCTACCACTCAGCTCTCTGCCATAGCCGCGGTAGAGTACCAGTAGAATGACGGGGAAACCGATCCAGCCGCCTCGACTACCCGAAAATAGCGAGCCCAGTATGCCCGCCAGCGACCCGGCCAGCAGAAAGGCCACCCAGGTCCGTCGATGCGGCTGCATAACTGCCCAACCAAGCCCCGCAAGACACAACACGCCTAGTAGCATGCTGAGGTTACCGAACTGGATCACATAGGTGTGCCCACCGGCACGGCCTGCCCCCTCCACCAGCTTTTGCCACCCGGCCCAAGTTCCCGCAGCAATGGCCCCCGTGGCGAAGCCCCCCCAGAGCCAGGCAAGGCGCGGAGGGTAAGCGATGACAAGCAACATGGCCGGTATCGCCAACAGGAAACGAATTGGCTTGTCGACCCCACGGCTACCCTGCCCATCCCACCAGGCCTCCAGCACACCCACCGTGGCATAAGCCAACAGTGCCGCTATCACCAGCCAGTCGCTCCGCTCAAGGCCCAATACGGGGCGCTTGACCAACAGCACCACGCTGCCCAGTAACAGCATCAACGCACCCATGGAATAGCCGCTGGGAACGATCAGCGCCAAGGCCCCCAGGAGAAAAACAGCAGCACTGGTGTAATGACGAATCGGAGAGGCTACCGGCGCGGACGACCAGCGGGAAGGCATTGAAGTCACAGAAATTCCAGGCGAGCGCTATCAATTGACTAGGGATACAGGGCCGGCATCATACCATAGCCATCGCCGGCGATCCTCGCTTGGGAAACGGCATGGGCTGATGCCTGCACCAATGGTGCCTATCGTGCTTTCAGTAGGCGTTCTTGTTGATGAACCCCTTGTAGATCGTCAGGAAGATGATCCGCAAGTCCAGCCAGAGTGACCAATTGTCGATGTACCACAAATCGCAATCGACCCGACGCTGCATCTTCTCGAGCGTATCGGTCTCGCCGCGCAGGCCATTCACCTGGGCCCAGCCGGTAATGCCCGGTTTCACCTTGTGGCGCCGCATGTACGATTCCACCAGTTCCTTGTAGTGCTCGTTGTGTGCCAGCGCATGCGGGCGCGGGCCCACGATCGACATGCGCCCCTGAAGCACGTTGTAGAACTGCGGCAGTTCATCCAATGAGGTGCGGCGCAGGAAGGCACCAATCGGGGTCAGGCGCGAATCCCCCTTGGTGGCCTGGGTTACCTGGCCGTTGGCCTCCTTGTGTACTTTCATCGACCGAAACTTGTAAACCTTGAATCTTTTTCCGTTCACCCCAGTGCGATACTGCTTGAACAGCACCGGCCCCGGCGAAGTCAGCTTGACCAAAATGGCGATGAGAATGACGGCAGGCAGGGCAATCAGCGAGAACACGATGCCCAGGATGATGTCCTCCAGGCGCTTGACGATACGCGGCACGCCATCGATGGGGGTCACGCTGAGATCCACCGTTAGGTGCCCCGCCACCTCACCCATACGGTGGTTGAGCAACTGCATGCCGGGGAAGTCCGGAATGAAGCGTACCTCGGCCGTATGATTACGCAGCGCGAAGAAGATCGCCCGCACTGCCCCGCCCATCTCCAGAGGCACGCAGATCCACACCTCCCGCGCACCCGAGTTCTCCACCCGCTTGACCAACCGCTCCAGGCGCAGATCGGTGGGCATGCAGTTCATACGCTCGATACCGGCGATGGAATAGCCTTCGGCGGGCGAGGCGCGCATGCCCTGGGCCACACGTACCAGCTGTTGACCGGGGCCCACCAGAAACACCGAACGGCGCGCCCCGCCGCGTCGGCGCAGGTGGCGTAGCATGAGTTGCGCAATGACACGCAGCCCAGCGCATACAAAGAACGAAAAGAGCAGCGTCATGCCCACCCACAGCCGCGAATAGCGCGGCGCGGCATGGGCGAAATAGATCAGCGACGTGACCAGCGCCGCCACGATGAGCCACACCAGCAGCAGGCGCATCAGCATGGTGGTAATACGCGTGATCCGCCAGCGCGAATAGCCGCCCTGGGCCATGTTCATCACGATGACCAGCAGCCCCATTATCGCCATGGCCAGCCAATAGCGGTCGTGGCTGGGCATGAAGTCGAAGCGTACCCAGTGCGCGAGGATACCGGCCCCGACCACCGCGAGGAAATCCACCACCGGCACGATCAGTTGCGCGGGGTAACGCTCCGCCAAGCTCACCGCGGAATGCTTCATTTTGCCGTTTCCTTGGCCATGGCCGCTGCCCACCCAGGCTCCCTCGATCCTGCGGGTTCCCCCACCGCCGCCAAGGCCAACGCTTGCTGCTGTTGCCGTGCCAGTACGAACAGCACCACCAGCATGAAGGCGTAATAAGTGCCGATCATTTCATGCTGCAAGGCCACCTCCGATAGACAGAAAATCGCAAACGCCAGACTGAACACCAACCCAGCGAAGTGAAAACCATTACGGCGGTCGGCCAGGTAACCGTGCAGGAAATAATACCCGGGGAAGATCAGATAGAAGAATAGCGCCACCATACCGACGATACCGCCGGTGGCCAGGGTTTCGAAATACTGGCTGTGAGCATGGCCGCGGCTAATGGAAGCCGTCCATGGCGTGAGGATACTCGTCTCGACGATACTGGCATTCACCGCTTCGCGCTCATCATAGGTCAAGCCCACCCAGGGGCTCTGCTTGAAGGCCTCCAGGGCTCCTACCCAAAGCTGTACCCGCCCACCCGCAGAATTGTTCCGATACTCGCCTTGGGTGAGCTTGGCCACTTCTTCAACCGTCACGTCGATACGGTTCTCCACTTGCGGCATCACCACGTAGCTGGCCCCCCACAACACGACGAAGCCTACCAGCCACAGAGCGAGCCCCCTGGACCTCAGCTGGCGCCAATGCAGCACCAAGAGAAACAGCCCCACCAGCGGAATGGCGAAGAGCGCCCCGCGAGACGTGCTGAGGATAGTTGCCAGCAGCGCACAGACGGCACCCAACAGCAGCCAACCCCGGCGCTGCGAACCCGGTATCAAGGCGACCAGCAGGAAGAACAGCGAGGCCACCAGGTAGCCGAAATTGATGTGGAACATGAAGCCATCCGCCTGGTGCGCCCCTTGCAGGTACACCTGATAGGCAGCCAGCAGCGCACCTGACACCGCCCCCAGCAGAGCCCCCAGCTCGAGCCCGCTACGGAAGTGCCCCAGCCAGGAAGACGCCATGGCCATGCGTAGCATCAAGTAGATGGGAATGACCGCCACCATGTGCAACCCGGGGCTCAAATAGCGCCACGACATGCCACTCATGATGAACACTGGCAGATGGCTCGCGGCGTACAGAGAAAGCAGCACCATCACCACGATATCCACGCGCTGGATTACCAGCCGGCCACGGTTGGCCACCAAAAAGCCGATAGCGTAGAGCATCAGCAGTGCCACGAATACATGCACCCTCAGCGGGGTCGCCACCAACAGGGCCAATACCACAACCGTAGCGGCCAAGCTCAGCCTGACCGCCATCTTTCCCTCGAACATGTCACGTATCTCTTTACAGTTCCCTAAGCAGCGCATCGAACTGCCGTGCAAATGCGCTGCGCGTACGGTGTATACGCTCTGCGGCGCTTGTTCCACCCTGCGGCCAGTCAGCGGGTTCGACGATGGCCGACACCAGCTGCGGTACGCTTTCGTAAGCGGGCACATTGTACATGCGAAGGAAGGCTTCGGCGGTATCAATTTGGTGGTCATTGCGGTGTTCGCCCAGGCCAGCCCGGCGCGGCAGCATCATCAGCGGCTTGCCCGCCTCCAGGCAGGCGATGATGTTGCCCATGCCGGCGTGGGTCACCACCAAGTCCGCCGCGTCGAACAGCGCCTGGAACTCGACACTAGGAAACAGCGGCCGGGCAAGCACGTTCGGCCATTCGGCAAGCCCCTCCAGGCGGGCCCCCGGGCCGGCCTGGAAGGTTAGCTGCCACTGCGGCCGCTGCCGTGCCACCTGCTCCACGGCCTGCTGCAAGCGGGGAAAATCGAACTGAGTACCCGCGGTGAACAACAGCTTCATAACAGGCTCCCCAAGTGGCGTACACGCCCCGAGGCAAGCTCGGGCCACTGGGTAAGCACGTGGGTAGCGAACAGGCACGCGGCACGCCCGGAAAGCGAAAGCCGCCGGCTGTTGGCTATGCTATCCACCCAGATCGTCTTGCGGCCCAGCAGCCGCCCGGCGAACAGCACCAGCAGCCCCGGTGCTGCACCGGTGCTTATGATCACATCGGCACGGCTACGCCGCACGATGCGCAGGGCTCGAGGAAACTGCCAAAGGCCCCAATGCAGCTCGCGCACGCTGAAGTCGCGCAGGTAGTAGTTCGCCGACCCATTCTGTTCGGCAGCCGTAGAAACGAATTCGGCCTCGTCGGCTTCCACCAGTTCAGCCAGCCGCTTCAGCTGAACCCAGTGGCCACCGAACGAGGCCGCAAAGAGAACATTGATTTCGAAGTCTCCTAACACCGGCAGCCCACGCCGCCCCTTTCCTACCCTATCCTACCCGGCCCTGGGGCATCACAAGCCCTGCCCGTTGCCGTCGAACTGGGCAAACGTAACGATACCGCATAAGCCAACATGAACAGCGCCAGCCCCAGCGCATAAGGCGAGAACCCCTCTTCCTGGAAGACGGAGTTGGCCAGCAGCGCAATGCAATAGAAGAACGCCAGGCGAACCGTGCCATGGTGCAAGAGCGGCAGCGCCACCCTGCGGATCAACGCCAAGTAGAACGTATAGACGGCAATGATGCCAAGCAGGCCCAACTGGCTCAAGCCCACCGCCAGTACCGAATCGTCGAATTGCGGCCCTTCCACCATGGAGCGGGACATGCTACCGCCAAACCCCAGGCCGCCGCCCAGGAAATTCTCGGGCACATGGTAAAGCGCTCCCGCCAGCTTGACCATGTGAGGGTTACCGATTTCGAACCCCACCAGGTAAGCCAGCAGCAGATAGCCCAGCACCACCGCAAACATGGCCGCGAGCAGCAGCCGACGCCGCAGGCGAGCCCGGTACAGTACTTCGAAGCCAATGATCAGCCCCAGCGCGAGCACGCTACCCTTAACGCCAAAGGCCAGGCAGCCGATCAAAGCCAACGCAGCCAGCGTGCGCTGCCGGCGGCAGTGAAACCACAGCGCAAAGAACAGAAACAGGTAGGAGGACGAAATGGGATGCCCAAGGACACCCAAGGGCCGATAGGCGCGTATGTCGGGCAGCAGCTCTAAATTTAAGAACTTACGCGCGTTGCGCTCGGCCAGGGTATCCGGGGTGAAGACATTGCTCATCTTCAGCGAATAGTAATCCGCCATGTTCGTCAGCTGATAGAATTTCATCGGCGCAACGTATTCAAAGGCCAGTAGGCCAGCAAACACGCCGAAGAAAGCCAACAGGATGGGGGTCACGCCATGTGGCCTGACCAGTAAGCCCAGCAGAAAAAATAGGAAGGGAAAGAGATAGAGCCGCAGGTAAGCAGCCGATGCCGAGAGGCCGTTACCGGCAAGCCAGCCATAAACGAAGTAAACGCCCAACAGGCCGAGGAACAGAACCAGGGTGTTTCTCAACGGCTGGGCAGCAATGGCAGGCTGCTGGTGACATGCCGGCACCAGGAACGCCAACATGCCGAAAAGAATCGCAAAATCAATGCCTAACAGCGCCAGCAAGTGGTCCCGCTGCACGATGCCGGGCGCAAGCCAACTGACTGCCAGGTTGGCCAACAGAAAAACGACCAGAAACTGCCGCGCATACCCTTCGCGCACGGCACACATGAAGGCCAGGCAAAGCATCGGCACGGCAGGGATGAGCAGGTAGGCGTTCCTCGCTCCCAGCACATAGACGACCAGCACCAGAGGAAGAAAAAACCTGCCCAGCGAGCGATGGGGAATGGCCGAAAAAAAGCGCTCCCCCAGGGAGGCAGCGCCATGTGCGCCTAGCCGAAGTTCCATATCAGCCATACCCTTGCAGAGTCCTACTGATGACGTTATGTCACGTTCGAACCCAACTAGGATGGTTGATACGAACCGGCTCAGCCACTACTCAAGGAAAAGAAGCGTAGCGAAAACTATCGTTTCGTAGCCGTACCGTTAACTGCCCGTTGGTAAAGCGCTGCAAGCTGCTGCGCCACACGGCGCTGGGTGAAGCCCTTGTCGATCAAGTGCTGGCGTAACCGGGTACGCTCCTGCTCGCCCGGCTCTTCGTCGCCCAGCACTTCCTGCAACGCCTTGCCCAACGCAGCGCCGGTGGCTTCCTCCACTACCCGACAACCCTCGATGCCTTCGAGGATATGCCCCACCCCACCCACGTTGCGTGCCACCACCGGCGTACCGCAGGCCAGTGCCTCGCGTACCGAATTGGGCGAACCTTCGAAATCCGACGCCAACAGATGGGCACTTGCCGCATTGAAGTAGAGCGGCACCTCTTCCCGAGCGGCCTGGGTCATGATCAACGGCTCTACCATGGCATCGTGGCGCTGCACGTAGGCCACCGCCTCGCTGAACAGGTCGAAGCGCTTTTCGGCACGAATGGTATTGGCACTGACGAACAGCACATAGCGCTTGGCAGGGTCGAGCCCTAGCTGCTGCTTGGCGGCCTGCCGATTCTGTAGGGTGAAAAGTTCCTCGTTCACCCCATTGGGCAACAGCACCGACCCACTGCCGGCAAAGCGGCTGGGCAGGCGCGACTTGTAGACCTTCCACTTGCAATAGCAGGTAAGGAACCAGAACACCGGCCAACCAAACGGTGCCAGGCGGCCCTTCAGGTTATGCCGGCCATCATTCATGAACGAGACCGCCAGCTTATGGCGTGGCACCGAGAACACACCCAGCAGCCCGACCAGCACGTGGTGGCAATGAACGACATCGTACTGCCTGGCATGCCGCAACAGGTGCCACCAGGCCTTGAGATAGGCCAACAGGCCGTCGCGCTCCTTGCTGATCGGCCATACATCCACCTCAAGACCCTGGGCGGCCAGTGAGTCGACCTGTTCCTTGACGAAGATCCCCTTGACCGGGGCTTTTTCACTTGGGTAGGCGTTGGTAACGTGCAAAACCTTCATTGACAGCCAGCCGCTCGCTTCAAGACACTTTCCCACTGATCGATCACAGCTGCAGGACTGCATGTTCTCACTATATAGGTTTGTGCGGCCTCACCCATGGCTAGGCGCTCCTCATCACGCATTAGCGCCACCCGGTTCATGGCTGTACTGATGCTCTCTATCGAGAAGTCCTCACACAGAATGCCCGTTTGCCCCGAGTCAATCATCGCGGACACCTCACCGACAGCCGTGGCAACCACAGGGAGCCTGGCCGCCATCGCCTCTATCAAGGCGTTTGGCATCCCTTCACGCAGCGACGTCATGATGAAGGCATCCATCCGTGCCAGCTCAGCCTGAACCTCTTGCGTATGTCCGAGGAAATCGACGCGGTTACTGATGCCAAGCTGCTCACACAACGCATGAAGCGCAGACTTTTTCGGGCCATCGCCAACGATGTGCAACCTGGCACCCGGAAATGATTTCAAATGTTGGCCAAAGGCTTGAAGCAGTAATGGCAGATTTTTCTGCGCTTCCAATCGACCGACGTAGCCCCAGACGAGGCCCTCGCTCCCCTGACTCACCGCTCGCTCGGCAGGCCTGCCCAGCTCGAAATAGATATTAGGCACCACTACCAAGTCACTGCGAGCCAGGCGGCTATGCAGCCGCTGGCGGGCCAAGCGGGTATTGGAGACCGTCAAGGTATCGAACACGCTTGTCAATTTCATCAGTACATCACGCTGAAAAGACCCACAGCTGACGTTCCGATGCACTGACACGACCGGGCAATCGAGCATGGGCGACACCGACCGAAGCAGCAGCGATGCATGAAAAAGAAAACCTACGACAACATCAGGTGAAAGCGCCTTGATTTCACTTTTCAATTCCTTGGCAGAGGAAACAAAACCCGCCAAGCCAAGCCGTTTTAAGGTGACCTTGTCATTCAAGTGCTCGAGGTACGCATCGCCCCCCTTCAACACAAGCAGCGAAACACGATAGCCTCTATCGGCTAGTAGCGAAGCAATGTAGACGACCTGCCGCTCGGCACCGCCGGCACTCAAGCTGCCGATACATAAACATAGAGATTTCATTGGCTATACTTCATTTATCACTTTTTCCCATTCGCTGAATATTTTTTCTTCAGCAAATTCTTCCCTGACGCCAATAGAAGATGCAGAAATACGCTGTCTCAATGCATCATCATGCATGAGAGCAAGCATCGCCTCAGCAAGTTTCTCGGTATTTTCAGGCTCGACCAACAGACCATTTTCCCCATGCCGTATAATATCCCTAGGGCCAGTGTCGCAATCGAAAGCAATCGACGGACAGCCTGCCGCCATAGCCTCTAAAAGAACATTGGGAAACCCCTCATAACGAGAACTCAGCACAAACATGTTGGCTCGCTCATACCAGTCAGCGACATTACCAATTCGCCCAGGAAAGATAACGCTATCAGCAATACCCAAACGATCTACCAAACTACCAAGTGCATTTATTTCATCATCCTCAGAACCCTCCACATCCAATCCCACAATCGCAAGCACCCAGCCTGTAGCCGTATTGTTCATTGCGGTAAAAGCTTCGAGCAGTATATCAAACCCCTTCTGGTAGGGCTTCGTTCCCACAGCAAGAATCAGCTTTGAATCTACCCCAACCAAGGTGCTTGGCGCTACTGAGGGGGGGAATCTCTTCAGGGGCCAGGAAACGGCATTAGGAATGATGTAGGTATTGCGTGCCCCAGCATGCTGTTTTAACCATGATGCCGTTTCTTTTGACTGCACAATATGGGCGTCAGCAAAACGATAAAAGACGCTACGCAGGAACCCCCATGGCTTTATGGCCGGCTTTCTTCCAGGGTAGTTGCGCTCAGCAGTTACGCAAGAGCATTTAAGCCTAACAGATGAAACAATCGACAAAACGGAGCAAGTCGTCATAAACCCAATTACTGCATCAGCATTCTCTTCTTTAATTATTTTTCGCAGAGAAACTGCACGTCGAATATTATAAAAAAGCTTGCAAATACCTTTATTTTTTTTTACTAAATTTAGACCAAATCGCTTTACTTTTCCGGGGAGAGGATAAAAATCTCTTCCCTCACCATGCATCGTAACTATACAAACTTTGTAGTCATACTTTGTGAGATATCGTGAAAGTGCGATTACAGTTCTCTCAGCCCCCCCTCCTGTAAGAGAGTCAATAAATATAATTATGTTTTTCATAAGCCTCGATAAACCTTTAAAATTTCCTCAGCATGAACTTTAACAGAGAATCGATTAATAGCAGCCTCGGCTGTACTCTCAGCCATATTGTTATACACAGAAGGTTTTTTAATAAAATCCAATACTAAATCACCCATCGCCTCCGGATTTTCAGGAGGAACCAGCCTACCATTTACCCCATCTTGAATAATCTCTTTATGCCCTCCATCCTCTGTAGCTATGACTGGTGTTTTGCAGATCATTGCCTCAATAAGAGTTCTTCCCAACCCTTCATTTACAGCAGTCGCCAAGAATAGATCACAACCCATAAGGTATGGCTCTATTGGCGTTTTCATGCCCATTGGTATCACAATATCCAAAAGGTCAAGCTTTTCGATCAAGTCATTAACCGTACTTCCAAGCGGATCTCTAGCCTCACCAAACATAAGAAAACGAACTGAAAGGTTAGTATTATTTTTCACATAATAAGCAACCCGAACAAGATCATCAGGCTTTTTTCTATTTTCCCAGTTAGCCGCCCACCCAACAATCACAGTATGTGGATTGGCATTTACTTCTTCAAGCAATTTCTTTTTAGCTTCTGATCTACTTAGTTTTTCTTTGTAGCATACTACTGGATTATGGATAATTTTTGCTGTTTGGGCCATGCGCTTCGGCAGGCTACATAAGCAATGCTTTGATATAGTTAAAACCTGGGCAGCCAGAAGCGAATAAAAAGCAAGTTTGTAGTTTTTACTAGGTGTTCTTTGATGCCAGACCATTTTGCAACCAGCCAACCGGCAAGCCAACAACCATGTCAAATGCATTCTGATATCATTAGTATGCACAATATCAATCATATTTTTCTTTAAATAATTTCTTAACGGCCATGCTGCCTTTACTATACCAGTGACTTCCTTATAAAAATTTTTCGGGCTAACCAAGTTAACCTTAGGTGAAAACTGATATGACTGAGGCATATCTTTAAGATAAGTTTCCAATTTCCCTTGATGATGCAACACTATCTGCACTTTTATGTCAGAGTAGTTTTCTAACGCTTGGGCTAGTATGAGAGAGGAAATGTGGCTTCCACCGACACTGTCACCTGGATAAGGAAAAAGCACTTTAAGTGGATTATTTTTTTTAAATGCATTCATATTGCGCTGCCACCGTAAAATGACAACAAACAAAAATTACGGAAATTGCTCCATCAACTTTATGCATTTATAAATATCGCTCAATATGATCACTAAATTGAGAAACTGCTTCCTTCTGCTGAGCTTCAGTGTGCTTTAAATAATCCCCCCACATTATTGAAGGTTTCCAATCAAATGAATTTTCTTTCACAGCACAAAGATACCTAATAATAGATTCATCGGATGCAGGCTTCATACTCAAAGCAAGATCAACTTTTTCGTGAAGCTGACTTAAGCACGGCGCATGCATAATGCCGTCGCCTATCGACAAAAAAGGTGAATCACCTATCACTAGAGCGGGTTTTCTCAACATGATAGCCTCCAATGCCGCCGTACCTGTTATGACCACAGTTAAAGAGGATTTCTTAACCCACCACAAACCTTTCTGCAAAGGAGAAATCAACACGACTCTAGGGATTTTACTTATAATTTCATAAAACCCCTTTGGACGCACGCCAAGCATAGGCAGGTGCTCTTTAACAACAAGTATAGCGTCTGCTGGTAAAGATTTAGCCAGCGCCTCAATCACTGCAACTTGATTAGTGTGCCAAGGAGAAAGCACCATCGTTGACGCTTCTGGATCTACATGAAGTGGAAAGTAGACCCAACGGTAGTTGTCCGGGGCGAAGTTTTTAAATATGTCCTTTTTATAAAAAGCACGTTTCCAAGCCAGAGATGTTGCATGCCAATGACGCTGCACTGGCTCGCTTAACAAACCACGAACACCATCCTTTACAAAAGACTTGGTTGTTTGCCTGCAAGCTCCATATAAAACTTTAGTAATTTTATTCTTACTTCTTACTTTATCGTTATAAATCTTATACTCTGGCAAAGTGGGCGTGCACCGGTAATCTTCCAAGTACTGTTGAGCCCAGGACTCATGTTTGTTATATATTAAGCTGTCTACAGAAACATTGTCAAAAGTGTTTTTTATACATGCTAATCTACCTAACGGATCAGTATCGATGACTGTCAACGAACCAATTCTAGTCGCATTTGGCCTTAAAACCAGTATACCTCTTGCCAAGCACATCTGAGAAAGCAGAAAAGCAGGAGCACCAGCAACAGCATATAAAAAAACAAAATAAGGCTTTTTGTCTTGTAACGTTTTATCTAAAAATTTATATAAATTAGCAACATAGTTAATTGGAACATCAAGCGGATTCTGTAAGGAAGCAGCTTTTAGCCAACTAGGCCGAGCAACCCCCCCAAAAACAAAGCCAGCTCCAATTCTTCGATCACTGGTAATAGTCCGACCAACGATACTATAACCCAACTCTTCTTGCATTTTTATTATAGTTGAACTATCGGCTTTATGCTGAACCCAATTAATTTCCTCAGCCTCAATATCATATATGTCCCCTCCGCAACTTCCAAGACGAGCATAAACCTTTGTAAGGGTCTCCTTTCCGCCCGTACATATGCCGTGAACTTTATTTATCACACCCTTAATGGAAAGATCTGTTGCTATATCAGCACCATATTCTCTAAATTTAGGTGCAAATAAAAACAAAGCGGATTTTTTAGACTTCATAAATTAGGCTTTTTAAAAATAATGTGAGTGTGAATTAAGGTCAATGGCTGAGTCTTCATCGCAAACAAAAGCTAGTCCGGTTTTAGTCTTTAAAACGAAAGTGATCCATTAAGACAGGAGTGAAAGGCTCAACATCCACTTCAATTTTACTCCCAACAATTCTTTCAAGTTGAGATGGTTTCAGCCCATAACCAGGCCGGACACTTTTAACGGAACTTTCATCAACTATATCGCCAGCCTTCATAGCTTTTACATAATACAATGAGCGCCGGAATTTAATATTTGCTAATTCACTTTCCTTTCGACCGTAATTAACATTACCTAATGCACTCCATGCTACTTTAGAGTCCCTACAAAGTTCTACCAAATCTTTCGGCTCAAGAGAAAAGCTATCATCCGGACCACCACCTTGCCGATCTAGAGTAAAGTGTTTTTCAATAATAGCTGCTCCTAACGCCACACTAGTAATTGCCGTTGTATTGTCCAGCGTATGATCAGAGAGGCCTGTCACAACGCCAAATCTCTGCATCATATCAGTAAGGGTTCGGAGGTTATATTCTTGAGCAGGTGCGGGATATCCGCTTACGCAATGTAGAATAGCAAGTTCTTTACAGCCTTCACCTCGAGCTGCATCTATTGCTTCCTGAATTTCATCAGCATCAGCCATGCCGGTTGAAATAATCATCGGCTTACCAGTTCTAGCTACGTATTTAATCAGTGGAATGTCGATCGCTTCAAATGAAGCAATTTTATACGCAGGTGTGTTCAGCTCTTCGAGAAAGTCAACCGCAGTAGCATCGAAGGGAGAGCTGAATATGGTTATACCAAGATTACGGGCATGCTCGAATAAGGGCTTGTGCCACTCCCAGGGGGTATGAGCCCACTCATATAGCTCATACAGCGTGCGCCCCTTCCAAAGACCTTCTGTAATCTGAAAATCAGGCAATGTACTATTTAAAGTAATAGTATCTGGACGGTATGTCTGCAGCTTGACAGCATTGGCACCTGATTTTTTTGCCTCTTCAATCAAGAGTTTGGCAATATCAATACTACCATTGTGGTTAGCAGACAATTCGGCAATTATATAGGGAGGCTGATCATGACTGATCATCTGGCCATCAATATTGATCTTCATATGACACCTTCCTGAGTTTGATGATATAGGTATGCCCATGCAGACGAAAATAAGCTGGATAGCGCTCAGGATCCATCACACGAATGACATTGAACAAGTCGCAAAGAGGCCGTGTAGGATCGACTTCACTGTCAGTAGGACTGCGTTTACGATAATAGGTCGGCGTGATATTTTCGGACTGTGGAACTGGTTGAGTATTAGCTTGAATAAGAAATAATGCCTCATCCATTAACGCCAGCTCGGTATCGAAAAGCAACTGATGGATTTCGTCATGCAGGGCATGAGGAGGCACCTGAAAAGAACGTTTTGCCCAGATAGCTCCGGTATCTACCTCATCCTCTGCCTCGAGTAGGCTCACCGTGATAGTTCTAGCGCCCTCGAGCAAAGCCCAGACATGGGGACTCCAACCGCGGCCTTGTGGCAAATCACTGGCGTGCAAGACAAGGGTGTGTTGGTAACGCGACCGTGTGGCAGCATCTATAATCTGACTACAAGAAATAAGAAACAGAATATCACCGCCCGGCAATTCTTGCCGGTCCCGGCATAGCTCAATATTATGTGCAGCTTGATGCTGCGCCAGCCAACGTGCCAGCCACGCGTTAACGGGATGCTCACAGTTTGGGCAGAGAACCGTGATCTGCATAGGTCAATTACCACTTAATAAATAATCAGTAATAACATGTGCTCCTTGCCCATGAGTTAGACTGGCTGCACAGTTCACCATGGCGTCAAGACTATCTGGGGCGGCAACGAATGCCATTAAGTAATGCTCAAGTCGGAATATCCAGTCTTGTGCATCAGTCTCACCTAAATGAATCGCAGCTCCAGCCTTATGTAGGCATTCAGCGATGGGCAATTGATTTTCTGCTAGGGCTAACATCAAGGTTGGGAGACCCAAACAGCAACGTTCCCACGATGTGCTCCCAGCGGCACCGATAGCGAGATCTGCATCAGCCATGTGTTGGGCCATGCCACTTACGTTAGCAAGTACCACGGTGGTACATGACAGCATTCGGGCACGTTGCTGAACAACATCGAGCCAAGGAGCCGTGGCTCCCATTATTATTGTGACATACATGTCATTGGGAAGATTGCAGTATCTCAGCACCTCAAGAACCCTAGTGGTTACGTTGTCAATGTCAACGCCACCCATAGTAATCAACAAGTGCCTAAGCTGCGGTTTTTGCCGCCGCTCCAGACTGGCTTGGCGCCATTCGGAAAACTCGGGCCGCAGCAGGGCATAGGCAGGTCCTAACAGCACGCAGCAGTGATCAGGCACCAGACCAACATAGTCCACGGCCTGACGCCCCAAGTTCTGATCAAGGAGCAGATCAGCACAGTGAGTTCGGTCAGCTAGATCATCAATAGCCATTAAACGATCGCAGAATGGCCGCAGCGATTCTTCCCAGCAAATGTCTAAAGCATAGTGGTCAACGATCAGCCAGTCTGGCTTGATCATTTGCAGTATGGGACGACAAGCTAGCATATCTTGCTCTTGTGACGTCCCGAGCCAGGCGGCATGAGCCGACCCGGTGCTGCCAATCGGGCTCTCCAGTTCGCAGGGAAGCTCATGGACTGTGTAGCCCTTGCTGCGAATCAGCCCAATGAGATGGCCGGAATGCTCACGACAGAGAAAGTGACACTCCGAGCCTCGGCTTTTCAAGACATCGGCTAAGGTCAGGCAGCGCATCACATGACCGGAGCCGATCATCAGTGAAGCATCAGCTCGGAAAACGATTTTTTTTCTCAAACCTTAGCATAGCCTCTTTATAATCTTGCTCCGTATCGATATCACATACTTCATTGTCTGGCACATCAAAGACTTTTAACTTATCACTATAAAAAGTCATCTCCTTTAGAAATTCAGTACGACGCCCCCAATAAAAAGTTCCATTACTTACCCGCGAAACAGGATATTTTTGGGATTGTACATTTGCGTACTCAGGAAAGAGTAACGATGCAAAACCACTATCATCCACTTTCAATGCCTGGACGGGTGCGTAATTATACTGGGACACTCCCATAAGAACATTGGCGTCAGTCGATTCATCGAAAATATTTGCAGACTTAATTAGTGTGCTTGGGCTAAGAAACACTGAAGTCGCATATATACAACAGAATATGTCACACGGTATATCACTTAACACCTCTTCGCATACTTGTACTACGGTAGCCGTATCATGCGAGAGTGCTATTGTCCTTTCAAACACCTCTGCCCCTGCACTATGGGCAACATCCGCAATTTCCTCATCCTCTGTTGAAACAATAATTCTTTCAAAAATATTTGTTTTTTTGCAATTTTCGATTACCCACATAAGCAATGGCTTATTACCTAAAGGCAATATATTTTTTCGTGGAAGTCTTTTGGAGCCACCTCTTGCGGGAATAATGGCGACTCTATCCATAAAAATCTTCCAACATAACAACATGCCCCTTGCTTAGTCCTTTTTTAAACTCGCTTTCCAAGAAAGCCTCGTACTCATCAGGAGCGATTCCGAAGCCGGGACGTTTAAACTTATATTTCACATCTTTTAATTTAGAACCAGCTTCTACATCCTCATCAAGGATGAGGCTTCTCCTAATGTTCAGCCTTTTTATTTTTTCTTCATCGCTCATTACCCTTCGGGTAGATCCCATAGCCCTTTCAACGTCTCTGATAGTACGCACAAAGCTTGCCATTTCATCTGGCTCAAGAGACATTATGTGTTCCACACTCCGAGTAGTCCGGTCTTCCGTTATTGTTTTTTCTACCAAATTTGCTCCTAAAGCTATTGCTGCCACATCCATTAACTCACCCGGAGTATGATCTGAATAGGCAACGGGGCAATTAAATAATTTTTTCAACGCAGGAAGCATATTAAGATTAATACTATCCAGATGAGCCGGATAACCAGAAGGGCAATTATGAATAATAATCTGCTCACACCCTTCTTTTCGTAGCAAATCTATAGCTGCTTCTATTTCACCAAAGGTTGCGTTGCCAGTATCAAGTTGAACTGACACATCCAACTCTGCTATCTTCCTCAAAAAAGGGAAAAAATTTACATCTGCAGAAGCGATTTTTACGGACGGGCATTTTATTTCTTTAACTAACTCCAGCCCGAGCTCGTCTCCTATTGTGGCAAAAAAAGTCAATCCTAAGCTATCCGCATATGATTTTACTTTTTTCCATTCGCCAATAGACATACTTCTGCGAACAAATATATCGTGCAACGGCTCAGTGACTGTTTCTGTTCTTCCAGAAGCTTTATCTACAAGTACATCATAAGTATAGAGAAGTGCTTTGTCTGCGACCAATTCGTCAGGGTCAAAAATCTGGAACTTAATTGCATCGCCACCGGAATCAGCTGCGAGCCTCACTAATCTTAGTGCGCTTTCCAACCCGTTATGAGTCGGCCCCGCCTCAAAAGTAATAAAGACAGGCTGACCATCCCCAACTTGTTTACTTCCTATTGTTACCATTCCTCTACCTCACAATATATTTTAAACTTTCGACCACGATATCTTGTTGCTGACAAGATAACGACGGATGGAGTGGAACACTAATAGCAGACGAGTAGTAATTTAATGAATTCGGATAGTTTTCGGAATAAAACTCCAGCCTAGCATAGTAGGGCTGAGTATGGATAGGTATGTAATGAACGTTCACGCCCACACCCTTACTTCGCAAATAATCAAAAACTTGGCGGCGAGTAAGATTTATATCTTCTAGCTTTAAACGTACGACATAGAGGTGCCAAGCTGAAGAACTATCCGGATGCTGCCAGGGAGTGACCACCGGGAACTCGACCAGCGCCTGATCGTAGCGCTTAGCCAATGCATGGCGGCGGGCCACGTAGTCATCCAGGCGTTCGAGCTGGGAAAGCCCAAGCGCGGCCTGCAGCTCGGTCATTCGGTAATTGTAGCCCAGCTCGATCTGCTGGTAGTACCAGGGCCCGTCGGCCTCGTGGGTCATCAGCGCCGGATCACGCGTCACGCCATGGCTGCGTAGCAGGTCCATACGTCTGGCCAGTGCATCGTCGTTGGTCAGCGCCATGCCGCCTTCGGCGGTGGTGATGATCTTCACGGGATGGAAGCTGAACACGGTGATGTCGCTGTAGCGGCCGTTGCCGATGTAGTCGCCTTGATATTTGCCACCGATGGCGTGGGAAGCATCCTCGATGATATGGAAACCGTAGCGCTGGCTTAGCGCGTGGATTGCCTGCATATCGCAAGGCTGGCCGCACAGGTGCACCGCCACCACGACCTTGGGCAGGCGCCCTGCTCGCTCAGCTTGCTCCAGTTTGGCTGCCAGCGCCTGGGGGCAGAGATTATAGGTGCGTGGGTCGATATCCACGAAGTCCACCTTGGCACCACAATAGAGTCCGCAGTTGGCGGAGGCGACGAAGGTAATGGGAGAGGTCCAGAGCCAGTCCCCCTTCCCTAGCCCCAGTGCCAGGCAGGCAATATGCAGCGCCGAGGTGGCGCTGTTGACCGCCAGCGCATGGCGAGCGCCTACTTTATCGGCCACGGCGCTCTCGAAGCGCGGCACCACCGGGCCCTGGGTAAGAAAGTCCGACTGCAGTACTTCAAGCACGGCATCGATGTCGGCCTGCTGAATATCCTGACGTCCATAGGGAATCATCAGATGGCTCCGATCTTTTCCCAATTGGCGTCGATCCATGCCCGAAGCTCGCTGTCGCTCATCCACTCGCTGTTGTTGTCGCTGGCGTAGACGAAGCCTTCCGGCACTTTCTTGCCATCCTTGATGCGGTTGGCATCCTTATCCCAGCTGTTGATGGCCGGCAGGATCTTGAAATGTTCGGGGTACTCGTAAGTGTAGTAGGCATCCTCGGCGCCGATCATCTGCTCATGAAGCTTTTCGCCGGGGCGAATGCCTACCATTTCCTGCTTTGCCTCGGGAGCAACGACCCGCGCCAGGTCGGTGACCTTCATGGAGGGAATCTTCTTTACGTAGATCTCACCGCCTTCCATGTCTTCAAAGGCGTGCCACACCAGTTCTACGCCCTGCTCCAGGCTGATCATGAAGCGCGTCATGCGCTCGTCGGTGATCGGTAACACGCCCTTGTCGCGGATCGACATGAAGAAAGGTATTACCGACCCCCGCGAGCCCATCACGTTGCCGTAGCGTACTACAGAAAAACGTGTTTCGTGGCCACCCGCATAGGAATTGCCGGCCACGAACAACTTGTCAGAAGTCAGCTTGGTAGCGCCGTACAGGTTGATTGGGCTGCTCGCCTTATCGGTAGAGAGCGCCACTACTTTCTTAACGCCTTTGTCGATACAGGCATCGATCAGGTGCATGGCACCTATAACGTTGGTTTTGACACACTCGAAGGGATTATACTCAGCTGTTGGAACAATCTTGGTAGCCGCTGCATGTACGACATAATCCACACCGTCCAAGGCGCGGTAGATCCGATCGCGGTCACGCACATCACCGATGAAAAATCGCACCCGAGGGTCTCCCTCGAATTTCTTGGCCATCTCCCACTGCTTCATTTCGTCGCGCGAAAAGATAATAACTCGCCTGGGATTGTAGCGTTCCAACAGCATCGGTATAAAAGTATGGCCGAATGAACCCGTGCCGCCCGTCACCAAGACTGATGAATCATTAAACATAAAAAATCCCACTTTAGAATTAGTCAGGCATGTTCTGACATGCGTTGAAAGACGATGTTGCGTGAAGCGAGCTCACTGTAGGTTCCATGATCAATCACTTGGCCACCTGTAAGTAAAAAAATGACGTCACACTGTTTTACCGTAGCCAAGCGATGGGCAATCATGATGATGGTCTTCTTACCGGAGAAATCATAAATAGCATCCATGATCAGTTTCTCAGTGATGCCATCCAACGCACTGGTAGCTTCATCGAGCACGAGAACGTCCACATCGTCGTATAAAGCTCGCGCAATGCCGATTCTCTGACGTTGACCACCTGACAGCTGGACACCGCGCTCACCGACACGCGTATCCAACCCTTGTGGAAGCTCTTCAAGCAGCTCGTCGAGGTGTGCCATGCGGGCGGCCTGCTGTACCCGTGCTTCATCGATCTTGTCAGGTGGAATGCCAAAGGCAATGTTCTCCCGAATGCTGGCATCCGCCAGGAAGATACTCTGAGGCACGAAACCGATGCTGTTCTGCCATTGCCGGCGGTTGGCATCGCTGATCGGTTGCCCATCCAGCAGCAGCTCCCCTTCTTGTGGCTGTATCAGGCCAAGTAGCACATCAATGGCGGTAGATTTGCCCGATCCGGAAGCACCTACCAGGCCAATCACCTGTCTCGCAGGTATGATCAGCGTCAGGTCATTCAGGGCGGGCTCTTCCTTGCCTGGGTAAGTCAACGAAATATTGTGCAGTTGTATTTCCTTGTTGACTAACATTTTCTCAGGCTCCGCCAGTTCCTCGGTGGCTTTGGCAGCCACTGCATCCTGATCGATGGCTTGCTGGTAGCTCTGCTGCATGGCTTCGCGAATCGATTCGAAGGCTGCCGTATTACCCTTGATTTTCGCTAAGCTCTGGTAGGCTTGCTGGAAGGCCGGCAGCATCTTGAAGCCCGCCAGGGCGTATACGGAGAGTACCGGCAGCATATGCCCCAGGCTGCCCTGGTGCACACCCAGCAGGTAAAGCACCAGCAGCATGATACTGCCAAAGGCAATCAATTGCATGGCGTAACGAGGCACTTCGCTCAACGCCTGGTTCACTCCCTGCGCCCTGGCCAATTTATCGCTGGATTGAATGAAGCGTTGTGTGAACAAGGCTTGGCGGCCCAGCAGCAATACGTCCTTGATGCCACCGAAGCCTTCATTCATCAGCTTGTAGCGTAGCGTATTCATATTGGATATGCGGCGACCGTTATCCGCTAACCGGGTGCGCACTACCTTGAACAGCAACACGTAGGCAAACAGAAACACCGCCAAGCCCACTAGAGCCACTAGAGGGTCGTAGAAAACCAGCCCCACCACCATGAAGCCCGCCATGGTCAGCTTGGCATTGAGCTGCAGCACCGGGTTGAGAATTCCATTGGTTACCCGGCCGGTTTCCTGCGCTACCTGCTTGGTCAGTTGGCTGCTGCTACCGCTAGCATGAAATAGCCATGGCTGGTGCAAGTAGTGGGTATAGAGCCGCTGACTGATCTGTGCCCCCACGCTATTGGCGAACATCGCCATACGCCATGTGGTCAGCATCGAGAAGCCAGTGCCGACTATCATCACGAGCAGTACAGCGGAGCCCAGCCAGAACAGGAAGGTGCGCGGGGAATCCGCCCCGCTGGCTGCGTAGAGCTGTGCCAGCATGCCATCGCCTTCCAGGCGCGACATATCGCCCACCACCGACATGAAAGGCGCGATGGCGGCAACACTGGCGATTTCAGCAAAGGCCATGATCACCACCAGTACCTGCAGGCGCAGAAAGCGCTTGCGCTGGCTGGGGGTTAGCAGCGAGTAGAGCTCTTTAAGTAATGTATACATTCGGGCTCAATGTCAGGTAGATAACAACAGCATGCGCGTTACAAGCAGGATGTCATCAGCTTGGCCACCAGCTCTTGCTGGGTGTATTCGGCCCCCTTCAAGGTTACCTCGGGCTCCAGCGGTGCTTCATAGGGGCTGCTGATACCAGTGAAGTCCTTGATTTTACCTTCACGGGCTTTCTGGTAGAGCCCCTTGGGGTCGCGCTGCTCGCAAACATCCAGCGGGGTGTCGACGTGCACCTCGATGAAATCGCCTTCGCTGAACAACGCGCGAGCGGCATCACGGTCGCTGCGGAACGGCGAGATGAAGGCGGTGATGACGATGATGCCCGCTTCGGCGAACAACCTGGCCACTTCGCCCACGCGGCGAATGTTCTCGGCGCGGTCTTCCTCGCTCATGCCGAGGTCCTTGCACAGGCCGTGGCGTATGTTGTCACCGTCCAGCAGCATGGTGTGGTAGCCACGGCGGTGCAGTTCAGCTTCCAGGGTATTGGCCAGCGAGGATTTTCCTGCACCGGAGAGCCCTGTGAACCAGATGCACTTGCCTCGGTGGCCGTTGAGCTGTTCCCGCATGGCCTGGGTCACGCTGGTGCGGTTCCACACCACGTTGGCCTTGCTGTCGTGTTCGCGGAATTCGTAGGGCAGCTCGCTGTCCAGCGGCTGATGGATCATCCCCGCCCCCACCGTGATGTTGCTGAGGCGGTCGATGATAATGAAGCTGCCGGTGCCCGGGCTGCTGCGGTAGTCGTCTACCGGCACCGGGGCGGTGAGTTCGACATGGCAGCGTGCAATGGCATTCAGGTCGAGGTTTTCGGCGTGGCGATGCTCGAGGGTGTTCACGTCGATCTGGTAGTCGATCGCCGTGACCTTGCCTGCCAAGGCGCGGGTGGCAAGCTTGAGATCGTAGAGCTTGCCGGGCTCCAGCGGAGCCTCATGCATCCACACGATGTCCGCCTCGAAGCCATTGGCAAGCGGCATCTTGTCCTCTTCCGCCACGAGCCAGTCGCCGCGGGAGATGTCGATCTCGTCTTCGAGGGTTAGGGTAATCGCCTGGCCCGGCCAAGCGGTTTCCAAGTCGCCATCGAAAGTGACGATTCGCTCCACCTTGGAAACCTTGCCGGAGGGCAGCGCCCTGACGGCCTGGCCACGATGCACGATGCCGCTAGCCAGCGTGCCGGAATAGCCGCGGAAGTCGAGATTGGGGCGGTTGACGTACTGTACCGGGAAGCGTAGGTCGCGCAGGTTCTGGTCGTGGCTGATCTCTACACTTTCCAGTAGCTCCAGCAAGGCCGGCTGCTGGTACCAGCCCATGTGTTCGCTCCTGTTGACCACATTGTCGCCCTTGAGCGCCGACATGGGTACGAAGCGGATGTCGCGCGCGTGGAGCTTCTCGGCAACTGCCTGGTACTCATTGACGATCTCGTCATAACGGGCCTGGGAGTAGTCGACCAGGTCCATCTTGTTGATCGCCACGATCAAGTGCTGGATACCCAGCAGGTCGGCGATGAAGCTGTGGCGCCGGGTCTGGGTCTGCACCCCGTAGCGGGCATCGATCAGGATGATCGCCAGGTTGGCGGTGGAGGCCCCGGTGGCCATGTTGCGGGTGTACTGCTCGTGCCCCGGGGTATCGGCGATGATGAACTTGCGCTTGTCGGTGGAGAAGAAGCGGTAGGCCACGTCGATGGTGATGCCCTGCTCGCGCTCCGACTGCAGGCCGTCGACCAGCAGCGCCAGGTCGACTTCCTCGCCGGTAGTCCCGACCTTTTTCGAATCGCGGGTGATGGCGGCCAGGTGATCTTCATAGATCATCTTGGAGTCGTGAAGCAACCGGCCGATCAGGGTCGACTTGCCGTCGTCGACGCTGCCGCAGGTGATGAAGCGCAGCAGGTCCTTGTTCTCGTGTTCGCGCAGGTACTGCTCGATGTCGTCGGCGATCATCGGGGAGGCGTGGGACACAGTCTTTTCTCCATCTGGGTGGGCGGCACGTGTGCTGCGCGCTGCGCGCTCCGGGCTCCGGGCCGCGAGCTACGGGCAGGCCGTGCTCCCTTCTTGTCTTGTGGCTAAATCTGAGGGGGTTTAGTAAGAGTTTTGAGCAAGGAACCGAGCATACGAGACAGAACCATGGCTTCCTGACGCCAATGGAGACCAACGGGCTCGGAGATATAGCCCACTTCGATTCCGATCAGCGCTTGTGTTGCGAACTCGCCGCACGATCCTTTTGCAATGGAGACAAAACGGAACTTCTCCTTCTCCGTGAAACGCTCGAAGCCTTCGGCAATATTGCTCGGTATCGATAGAGCAGAGCGCGTAATCTGATCTTTGAAACCGAAGTCCCGTAAATCTCGCAGCTCACGATACACATCTACGCTGAGTCGTTTACTACGCTGCCAGACCTCGAGCTGTTCATGCCTCATCGACTCTCCACCCTGCCGCTCGTAGCCCGTAGCCCTTAGCTCGTAGCCCGCAGCTCGTAGCTCATAGCTCGTAGCTCGTAGCTCGTAGCTCATAGCCCGCAGCTCGTAGCTCGTAGCTCGTAGCTCGTAGCCCGCAGCTCGTAGCTCGTAGCTCGTAGCTCGTAGCTCGTAGCTCGTAGCTTAGAAATATCCTTCTCGTTTCTTGCGTTCCATGCTGCCCGCCTGGTCGTGGTCGATGGCCCGGCCGCTGCGCTCGCTGGTGCGGGTCAACAGCATCTCCTGGATGATCTCGGGCAGCGTGTCGGCCTTCGATTCCACCGCGCCGGTCAGCGGGTAGCAGCCCAGGGTGCGGAAGCGCACCCACTTCTCCTCCGGCACCTCACCGGGGGCCAGCGGCAGGCGCTCGTCGTCGACCATCACCAGC